>JBDRPX010000007.1:0-82368 GCA_043826565.1 Candidatus Omnitrophota bacterium | reverse complement strand
CGCATGCGTATAGTTCCTGGGAAAGAGGATCTAATGAGAATACGAATAGGATTATACGTCGTTTTATTCCAAAAGGTGTAGATATTGCCGATTTTAGCAGCAGAGATATAAAAAAAATCGAAAAATGGATAAATAATTATCAGAGAAAAATTCATGGTTATAAGACAGCGAATCAAATGGTAAAAGAGCATTTTCAAAATAACAGTGATCAAAATCTTGACAATGTCGCACTATGAGTTACAATTCACTACTCATGACAAGAAAACATTTTCTTATATCTCCATAGATCTTTTAAGGCCAGATTACCCCCCGTAACCTGCCCCTGAGATATACTTCTTTAGCTCATTTAATTCAAACTCCTTATCGAAAATAATCATCTTAACCACATCACCGATAGTAATTACTCCAATAACCGCGTCCTTTTCGACAACCGGTAAATGCCTAATCTTTTTCTGAGTCATAAGCTCCATGCATTCATTAATTGCCGTATCCGGAGTAACTGTAAACACTTTCTTACTCATTAAATCCGCAACCCGGGTATCTTTGGATGCTTTGCCTTCTAAAGCCATTCTTCGGGCATAATCACGCTCGGAAAAAATACCGACCAGCTTTCCATCATCAATAACTAACAGCGCTCCGACATCTTTAGCCTTTAATTCCTGCAATGCTTCATACACTGACTTTTGTGACCCGATGGACCATACATCAGATCCCTTATTTTTTAAAAGCTGGCTGATAAAACCCATTTTGGCGCTCCTTTGTTTATGAGAAAGATTATTCTTTTTTCATCTCTGATATAAATTATATGTTGTGATCATTTTTATGTCAAGACGAAACTAATCATTCTTTAAACACAATACTCTTACTTTGGAAACGCCCTCAATGCCGTAAATATCCTTCGCCAGTTTTTCGCTCGGCTCATTAGACGCGTCAAGAATACTGCAGGCATAATCCCCCTTGCTTTTATTCAACATTTCAATAATATTGATATCCGCTTTAGCCAGAACCGCGGAAATCTGGCTAACCATATTCGGAATGTTTTTATGCATAACTACCAGACGAAAATCCGAATTTTGTTCCAGCCGGCAGTCCGGATAATTAACTGCATTTTTAATTATTCCCTTTTCCACAAAATCCCGAACCTCTTTAGCGATCATAACCGCGCAATTCCGTTCAGATTCAAACGTTGATGCGCCTAAATGCGGGATGGCAATAACGCCTTTCATGTTCAAAAGCTCCTCATCTGGAAAATCCGTCACATAACGGGAAACGATTCCGTTTTCAATAGCCGCACGCAAATCATCATTGTTAACAATCCCGCCGCGGGAAAAATTCAAAATCCGAACGCCTTTTTTCATCCGGTTGAATTTTTCTCCGTTAATAATCCCCCGGGTCTTATCTGTTAACGGAGTATGCACAGAAACATAATCCGCATCAGCGATCAATGCTTCAATGCCTTCGGCACGCTTAACATCCCGGGATAAACCCCAGGCCGACTCAACCGAAATAAACGGATCGTAGCCGACAACCTCCATCCCCAGATCGATCGCGCTATTAGCCACCATAACGCCGATCTTCCCTAATCCGATCACGGCAAGTTTTCGGCCCATAATTTCCTGGCCGGAAAACTTTTTTTTATTTTCCTCAATAAGCTTGGGCACATCCGCCCCCTTGCCGGCTAAGGTTTTTGTAAAAGCTACTCCCTCGGCAATATCCCGTGAGGAAAGTAATAGCCCGGCGATAGTTATTTCTTTAACCGCATTAGCATTAGCTCCCGGAGTATTAAAAACCACAATACCTTTTTCCGTACATTTTTCTACCGGGATATTATTTACTCCGGCTCCGGCACGGCCGACAGCCAGCAGATTAGCTTCCAGCTCCATATCCAGCATTTTATAACTTCGCAATAATATGACGTCCGGATCTTTCATTTCCGTGCCGATCTCATAACGGTCTAAAGGAAAAGTTTTTAACCCTTCTACATCTATTTTATTTAAAGTCAAAATCTTAGTCATAATTACCTCCTTCAATGAACACATCATTTAGAGAAGCTAAATGATATGTGTGAATTGAACCTCGCCGTGATTTGTGGCGGGTTTTTCCTTAATTGTTCGCTTCAAATTCTTTCATCGCTTCCACCAGGGCTTTTACTCCGGCTATCGGCATGGCATTATAAATACTTGCTCTCATCCCTCCGACTGTCCGGTGCCCTTTAAGGGTCTTTAATCCGCGCGCGGACGCCTCTTTAATAAACTTAGCGTCTAGTTCTTCACTGCCGGTTACAAACGGAACATTCATTAAAGAACGATTTTCTTTTTTTACCGGACTGCTGAATAATTTAGAGCTGTCTAAGTAATCGTAAAGGATCTCGGCCTTTACCCTGTTGATCTTCTCGATCTCCCGAACTCCTCCTCTTTCCTTTATCCACTCAAACACAAGCCCGGCCATATAAATCGCATAACACGGCGGAGTATTAAACATTGATTTAGCGTCAACATGTGTTTTATAGTTAAGCAATGTCGGTACGCTATCCGGAGCATTACCCACCAGGTCTTCACGAATAATCACAATAGTCAACCCGGCCGGGCCGATATTCTTCTGCGCGCCGGCAAAAATCAAGCCAAACTTGGAAACATCAATTTCTTCCGAGAGAATATTAGAAGACATATCCGCTACCAGCGGGATATTCCCGGTTTTCGGCAGATGAGCATAAACTGTTCCATAAATCGTATTATTAGTCACGATGTAAAAATAATCCGCGTCTTTGGAAAACGTTGCCGGGTCAAGCTCCGGGATATAAGTAAAATTATCCGCCTGAGAACTGGCCACAATATTTACCTGCCCGGTTTTTTTAGCTTCCGCGATTGCCTTTTTTGACCACTCTCCGGTATGGACATAATCAGCTTTTTTATTTTTAGTCATTAAATTCAACGGCACCATCGCAAACTGCAAACTTGCTCCTCCCTGAAGGAACAATACTTTATAGTTCTCCGGGATATTCATAATTTCTCTTAAATCCGCCTCGGTTTTTTCAAAGATCTGCATATAGTCAGACCCCCGGTGGGACATTTCCATAACTGACATGCCCGAGTTATTATAATTCAGCAGCTCTTTAGCTGCTTTTTGTAAAACTTCTTTCGGCAATACTGCCGGCCCTGCGCTAAAATTGTAAATCTCCATTTATACCTCCTTAATTTGTGTTAGCAAATTAACCTCGAACCCGTCAGGGTGAGAGGTCTTTAATCTATTCTCCCCTTACCTTAAATTTCGCGGCAATAAATCTAAACGCGCTCGTAAAATCCATGCTCAAGTACACAATATGACTGGGCACATTGATTTGTGCCGGTGAAAAATTCAAAACACCTTTTACTCCAGCCTGGCTTAGAATATCGGCAATTTCCTGAGCTGAGTTTTGCGGAACCGTAATTATCCCCAACTCGATTGATTTGCTTTTGATAATATCCGATAACAAACTAACCGGATAAACATCAATATGTGTTTGAATTCGTTCGATCTTATTAATATTTGAATCAAACCCCGCGATGATTTCAAAACCATCCTCCTGAAAATGTTCATAATCAAGTAAGGCTGTTCCTAACCTCCCCAGGCCGACAATACAAGCTCGGCGTTTTTTATTTAAGAGAAATCTTGCTCCCAGCTTTTCTTTTAAAGATTTAACTTCATATCCTTTGCGCGTAAACCCGGTGATCTGCATTAAGCTGAAATCCTTACGAATGGTATATTCGGTTGATCCGATAGTCTCCGCCAGCTCTCTCGAGGAAACAAACTCAATCCTCTTTTTCTCGATCACACTAAGATATCCAAATACTTTACAGATTCTTTCAATTGTATTATTTGATAAGTCCATTCGCTTTCCCTTATTAACAGTGAATTTATTCACTAATATAGCATAAATACATGTTTTGTCAAGTTGTTTTTTTGATTAATTAAAAGGAAATTAGGTAGCATTATTACAACATGCTTATTTACAACAGGTTAACAATAGAGGTGTTTTGCACATTATTTGTGATTTTTTTCACTAATAGGCAATAGGCTGGCTAGATTTTTTCTAACTTCTCGCAGCAAAACCTCAGCTGTATTTAAATCTTCAGAATAAGTTGCTATGCCGCGGGAAACCCCTGTGTCTGATAAATCATGCTCACGAGATATTACCTTAATTACTCCTTGCTCTAAACGCTTATTAAGACTTCGCGCGTTTTGATTATTAAGTAAACTGAAAATCAGGATCTCATCTTCTTCTTTTTCAATTACCACATCTCCGGGGCGAAGAACTCCCCTAAACATTTCGGCGATCAGGAAAACAATATTTTTTATTTTATCAACTCCATGAACTTCTGTTAACCGCTCGTAATTATCGACTTTAAAAAGAAATACCGATAACTCCTGTCCTCTCTTTTTGATCAGCTCGATTTTCTTATCTAATATCTGAGTAAGCATGTGTTTCGGCAAAGTAAAACTAAAACATACTCCTTTATCTTTACCTTCACTTTCAAACCATATCTTTCCGCCGTGAAGTTCGACTAATTTTTTGGTAAGCGGCATACCTAACCCGGTTCCGGAATATTTACGGGAATAGTCCGCATCAACTTGCTCAAATTCCGCAAACACCTTTTCCGCATCTTCGGGTTCAATCCCTATCCCGGTATCCCACACGGAAATTACCGCCTCATTATTTTCATTATTCTTTATGCCGATGCCGATCTTGCCGCCTTCCGGAGTAAATTTTACGGCATTAGAAAGCAGATTAAACATTATCTGCTTTACTTTCCGCTCATCGGCAAAAACCATACCCACATCTGTTTCTAAATCTTCGACCAGCGTTATCCTGCGTTTTAACGCTTTTTCTTTTATCATCGCAAGGCTGGACATTATAATTTCCTTGAGATTTATACTTGCCGGCCGAAGCTCCATCTTGCCGGCATCGACCTTAGTTACATCAAGGATATCATTTATAAGCGCTAACAGACGCTTTCCGCTTTGCTCAATATCCGTAAGATATTCTTTTTGGATATCATCAAAAACTCCCGCGCCCTCATCTTTTAATATTTGGGAAAATCCGATGATCGCGTTAAGCGGGGTCCGCAATTCATGGGACATATTAGATAAGAAAACACTTTTACTCCTATTGGCTTCTTCGGCAAAAATCCTGGCTTTCTCCAATTCCTGAGTTACTGTTTGCAGCCGCGCGTAATTTTTCTGCAACTCTGTTTCTACTTTTTTGCGCTCAGCAATTTCCTGGTGCAGATTGTCCAGGGAAGTCGTTGTCGTCCTCAGATATTCAGTCATGGAATTAAATGATTTAGCCAGCTCTCCGATCTCGTCATTTCTCTTCATGTAAACGCTTTGGTTGAATTCTCCTGCGGCAATATTTTTTGCTATTTTGCTTAAGATAATAATCGGCAGTACAAATTGTTTTCTGAAAAATCCCGCAACCGGCATAATAACCAGCAATAGTGCTACAGCAAGCATTCCGGAGAGCAAAAAATACTGGGTTAAACCAAAAAAGTAACCAAGACCGATACCGGCAGCCACAATTAAAAAAGCCGTTAAGCAATATATAAAAATAAATTTTGCGGTAATTTTCATCGCACTGCTCTCTTTAAGTCATTATACATTTGGGGTCTTTAGGAAACATCACCGTAAACACACTGCCTTTTCCCGGCTCGCTTTCTACCCGGATTTTACCACCATGAACATCCATAGCCATTTTACAAAATGTAAGCCCTAAACCCCGGCCGGTTTTCAATTGACTTGATTCCACCTGAAAAAATTTATCGAATATCTTTCCCAGGAGATTCTCCGGGATTCCGTTTCCCGTATCACTGACCTGAAAAAACACATTATTCTCTTTTTCATCAAATAAGGCTTTGATTGTAATCTCTCCTTTGCTGGGGGTAAATTTCAAGGCATTATTGATCAGGTTGGCTATTATTCTCTTAAATAATGTTTTATCCGCGCAAATCTGCGGCAAATCTTCCGGCTTCTCCCAAACTATACTTTTGAACTCATTAATGGCCACAACTTTCATTTGATCGACTATTTCACTGACAATTGCCACACTGTCAAAGTCCTCGCAATAGAGTTTTATTGTTTCTTCTTCCATTTTATAGATATCTAAAAGATTAGTCGTCATCCGGGAAAGTTCTTCGGTCGCAAGCAAGGCCTGCTGTAATTCCGCCTTACTTTCCGCGGGCAAAACATCTTTGGCATTTGCCTCTAAAAATTGCAGCATCGCCGATATAACCGTTGTCGGATGTTTTAAGTCGTGAACAAGCATCTGGGACAATGTGTCTTTCATCTTTTCCAGTTTCATTAATTTTCTGTAATTTTCATCCCGTTCTTCATGCAAAAATTTTATTTTTAATAATGATTTAACTCTGGCTAAAAGTTCATATTTATCAAACGGCTTGGCGATAAAATCATCTCCACCAGCCTCTATTCCATTTATCCGATCTTCTGTTTCTTTAAGAGCGGTAACCAAAATTATCGGGATTGGCTGGGTTTTCTCATCACTGCGAAGCCTCCGGGTAACCTCAAACCCGTCCAGTCCGGGCATCATAATATCGAGCAGGATCAAATCAACATCCTTATCACCAACAATCTGCAAAGCTTCTTCCCCGCAAGATGCCTTTAAAACCTCATATCCGTTAGTGTCCAATATCGCATTCAAGAGTTTAATATTAATAGCTTCATCGTCAACAATAAGAATCGTGGGTTTTGATTTCATGAGCCTAAACTATCTCCTTTATGGGTTAGTGATTTATCGTAAGTTTCCCGGAGTTTGATGTCTATAATTTTATCACACAAGCGATAAATCCCAAAAGCAAATCATCTTTAATATTCACAACTTAAAGCTTGGTTTATTGTTAATATTATTTTATTATGGTAATATATTAGGGTCATTCTTATTTAATGTGAAGAATAATTTGTAACTTTATAATTAGCATAAAGATAAGTGTAAGCGATTTCGCGTATTTAGAATGACCCTGATTACAGCGATTAAAGAAGATTCCAACGATTAGCTGTTTGTGTCGACAGATCAATCTCTGTAATCGTTATTAATCTGTGTAATCAGGTTCTTTTATTTCACCTTATTTAAGAAAGAACCATATATTACACGGAGGGTTTATGAAATTCAGCATTATTATCCCAGTTTATAATGAAGAAAAAATTTTAGAAATCGTTTTAGATGAGCTCAAGAAAGTCTTATCCCAAAAAGGCCATGATCCGGAAATTATCGTTGTCGATGACGCTTCTCGGGATAAAACTTATGATATTGCCAAATCAACGGGAGTAAAAGTATTACGTCATGAAAAAAATTATGGGTATGGCGCGGCTTTAAAAACCGGCATCAAAGCCGCAAGCAATGATGTGATTGCTATTATTGACGGAGACGGCAGTTACCCGGCAAATGCGTTACCTGCCCTACTGGAAGAAATGACAGATCATGATATGGTTATCGGCGCGCGGATTAAAAAAGGCGTCAAAATGTCTTTTTTAAGAAAAATCCCTAAATTTATTTTAAAACAGCTGGCCCAATATCTGGTAAATGAAAAAATCCCGGATATTAATTCCGGAATGCGAATTTTCAAAAAATCACTTTTTGAAAAATACGCCAATATACTGCCGGATACTTTTTCTTTTACCTTAACAATCACGCTTGCCGCGATAAGCAGCCGGGAAAAGATTAAATTTATCCCCATCGACTATCACAAAAGGCACGGCCGGTCTAAGATAAGGCCCCTGCATGACACTTTAAATTTCTTTATGCTTATTATCCGGACAATCATATTCTTTAACCCGTTAAAGGTTTTTTTACCGCTGGCCATAATTTTAATTTTCGCTGCCGCAGTCATCACTTTCTACAGTTACTTCGTTCTCGGCAAATTCATGGATGTAACCGTGACTCTTCTGACCATCTTCGGGATACAGATCATCGTCCTGGGATTGATCACGGATCTTATAAACCGGAAGTTAAAATAATAGCAATTTATTTAATAATAATCCTAGCCAGGGTGAACAATCCCAAAGATATTGTCAGTACTGCTATCCCCAGCTTTAATCTACTCTCGGTTATTTTTTTTACGCTTTTTGCGGAAAAAGGTACCGAAAGAACTGCTCCCAAGACAATAAAAGGCGCTAATTGTAAATCTAATCGTTCCTTGGAAATAAAAAAATAAGATGCTATGCCTACTGCACAAGTTAATCCTTCCGCCAATGAAGTTATGCCTACCGCACTTTTCCCTTCAACACCCGCAAGGATTTGTCCGCTGGTCACGACCGGCCCGTATCCGCCGCCGCTGATCCCTTTATTAAATGAAGCCAATAACCCCAGGCTGATAATCTTTTTCCATGAGAACCTAAAACTTTTATTAAAACAAACAAGTATGGTTATCCCCATACTCAAGACCAAAAACCCAATATATAATTTTATCCATAGTTTGGGGATATTGATCGCAATAAAGACTGCCGCGACAGTTCCGATTATACTGCATGCCGCCAGGATCAAAGCAACTTTCAGATGCGGAGACAAGCCTCTCCTAAGGCTTTCGATATACCCCAACTGTTTTATCTTCGGAATGATTACCGAAAGATCGGTACTTTTTAGTTTAAAATTAGCATTACCCTCTTTATGGTGAAACGCCGCTGCCAAAAACCCGCTAATAAGCTCGGAGATCAAAACTACCGGAACAATTTGTAATGGTTCATATCCCATAATTAATAAAACCGGCGTAAGCGTTGTGCCGTAACCCATCCCCAAAGTAGAGTCCATATATTCGCAAATGAACGCAAATATCACAATCCCCAGAATAAAAACCAAAGACAATTCCATAATCAAATACACCCCTCATTTCATATCAACACATAAAAACTTTTTATCCGGAATAAAAATTTTTTCTTTCCCGGGTCGCTCATAGGCTATATTATACACTATACTTTTAAAACAACAAAGCACCTATCTGTTATTAAGCTTGCACAAACCCGGCAAACTTACCATAAAAAAACATGGAGTCCATTCGGACTCCATGTTTTCACTCTTATTAAATGTTTGTTGCTCCCTTTACTTATTAACGGCTGCTGTCTCTATTCTTAGAAAAGCATTCCTTGCAGTATACCGGACGGTCTCCGCTTGGTTTGAAAGGAACTTCACATTCTTTTTTGCATTCTGCGCATGTCGCTTTGTGCATTTCTCGCGGACGCCCGCCATATCCACCACCGCTACCACCACTGCCACCTTGTCTGTATCCCATGTTTCCTCCTTGTCTGCCGATCTGCAGACGTTTCAATTAAGGCTGATAACTGCCTTTATTTTGTAATATTTACATTAATCGCACGCGGCCCTTTGGGAGAAGTTTCCACTTCAAACTCAACTTCTTCATCTCCAAGCAGATCATCAAAACCAACCCCGACAAGACTGCTCTGATGAAAGAACAATTGCCGGCCGTCGGTATCATCAATAAAACCGAAACCCCTATCCCGAACCACTTTATTAATTTTTCCTTTATGCATAACATCTCTCCTTAAGAACTACGTTATAACTTCACTACATTTACAGCTTGTTCACCTTTCGGGCCCTGCTGAACTTCAAATTCAACCTGCTGTCCTTCATCTAGTGATTTATAACCTTCACCCTGAATTGCACCATGATGCACAAAAACATCACTGCCTGCCTCAGTAGTAATAAACCCATAACCTTTTGAGTTATTAAACCATTTCACTGTTCCTTTTGCCATATCTACTACACCTCCTTTGCCGAAATTATAGCAAATAACGGCAGAAACAAAAAACCGCAAGCCAAATCTTCTTTGACCTTGCGGGCTAAGACTCCGTTTCCCTTATTTACTACTGAATTAAGTATGCTCTACTTTACTCAATTTGTCAACTAGATTTAAAAAATAGGTGTAACTTTATTTTGACTGCGCGCCGCGGGTAACCCGCTTACGAGCTACTTCGGTTAGATCTAATTTCCGAAGCCGGATATGTTTGGGAGTTATCTCCACCAATTCATCATCTTCAATAAATTCCAGAGCAACTTCCAGGGTCATTTGGCGAGGCGGGATCAATGAAATCGCGTCATCACTTCCGGAAGCACGCATATTCGTCAATTTCTTTCCCTTTAAAGCATTGACCACCAGATCGACTCCTTTATTGTTCACTCCCACGATCATGCCCTCATATAATCTTTCTCCGGGTTTAACAAAGATCTCACCGCGCGCCTGCAAATTATATAAGGCATAAGCCACGGCATCGCCGTCTCCATGAGAAATAAGCACCCCGCTTTGCCGGCTGGGCAGTTCTCCTTTATATGTCTGATATTCCAGGAAATTTTGATACATTACTCCGCTGCCCCGGGTCATCATCAAAAAATCACTTCTGAATCCGATCAAAGCCCGGGAAGCAATAATAAATTCCAAACGGCTCGTACCCGTAGATGTTGTTTTTAATTCGCGTATTTGCGCTTTGCGCGCGCCCAAGGCCTGCATAACCGCGCCCTGATACTCTTCTTCAACCTCAATCACAACCTCTTCCACCGGTTCAAGTATCTGACTTCCCATTTTTTTTAAAATAACCCGCGGACGGGAAACCTCCATCTCATATCCTTCCCGGCGCATTGTTTCAATAAGGATCGCCAGATGCAATTCTCCCCGGCCGGAAACTTTTAACCGCTCGGTTCCCGCGACATCCTCAACTTTAATACCTACATTGATCATGGCCTCGTGTGTAAGCCGTTCCCGGATATGCCGTGAAGTTAAAAATCGTCCGCCGTCCTTACCGGCAAGCGGGCTGGTATTGTGAGAAAAATTCATGGATATCGTCGGCTCATCTATTTTGATCGCCGGCAATCCTTTGGGCTCATTAATACACGCCAGCGTCTCTCCGACTTCGACATCTTCTATTCCGGAAATCAAAATAATATCTCCGGCGATAGCTTCATCAACTTCCACGCGGATTAAACCGCGATACTTCATGATCTTAGTAGCTTTGCCTTTACTAATTGTTCCGTTACGCTTGACTAGGGCCACCGGATCACCGACACGAACAGTTCCGTAAAAAATCCGGCCGATGGCGATTCTGCCAACATAAGAATCATAATCAAGCATGGTCACGAGCATCTGAAACGGCAGCTCCGGATTAGCTATCGGCGGTAATACCCGATGCAGGATAGTTTCTAAAAGAGGCTTCATGGATTCTCTCGGCTCATCAAGATCAATCATCGCGTAACCGTCTTTTCCGGAAGCATACACGATCGGAAAATCAAGCTGTTCATCCGTCGCGTTCAAATCACAAAAAAGATCAAAGGTCATATCCGCGACTTCATCCGGACGGGCAGAGGGACGATCAAGTTTATTTATTACCAGTATCGGTTTTAGATGCAGCTCCAGTGATTTCTTTAAAACAAATTTAGTCTGCGGCATGGGCCCTTCAAAAGCATCAACAAGCAGAAGCACGCCGTCGACCATTTTCAGGATACGTTCGACCTCACTGCCGAAATCAGCATGGCCGGGAGTATCGACAAGATTGACTTGTACTCCTTTATATTGGAGAGAGGCGTTTTTAGAGAGGATCGTTATCCCTCTTTCTTTTTCCAGAGGGTTTGAATCCATGATCGCGATCTCGCCCGCTTTAAAATCATGCGCACCGGTATATTTCAGAAGAGCATCTACTAAGGTAGTTTTCCCATGATCAACATGCGCGATGATCGCGATATTTCTTACATCTTTTCTTCTTTTTTGATTTAACATATTTTCAGCTTTCTTATTCGAACTCTATTTTAAGGTTGTGCTATTCTAACAAAAAAGCAGAAATTGTCAAGGGAAGAAGCAAAAAACATTATTGTTTTTTTTCCTCATAAATATGCACATCTCTTTGAGGAAAAGGGATAGTAATCCCCTTCTTTTCCAATTCCAGTTTTCCTTTTTCCAGCATATCAAAATACACCACCCAATAATCCGACGGCTTAACCCAAGGACGGCAGACCAGGCTTACACTGCTATCGCCTAATTCGGACACCGCAATAACCGGAGCCGGGTCCTTTAATACTCTGGGGTCAGCTTTAGCGATCTCCATTAAAACATCTTTCGCTGTTTTTATATTATCAGTATAAGAGATCCCGAAAACCAGGTCCACACGACGTTTATCAACATCACTAAAATTAGTTATCGTCGCGCTGGTTATCTGCGCGTTGGGTACGATCTCTTTCCGATTATCCAGTGCGTATAAGATCGTCGTAAATGTCTGTATCTCCGCGACTGTACCCGTAACTCCTCCCGCCTGAATAAAATCACCCACCTTAAAAGGCCTGAACAGAATGATCAAGACCCCCGCGGCAAAGTTTGAAAGCGCCCCCTGCAAAGCCAAGCCTACGGCTAATCCCGACGCGCCGATGACCGCGATAAAAGAAGTGGTCTGAACCCCTAATTTACCTAAAGCGGCGATAATCACAAAAACAAGTAAAGCCACATAAGTCAGGTTCTTGGAAAAAGAGGCCAAAGTTTTATCCACATTCGCTTTTAGCATTATTTTTTCTACAAAACCGGCAAGCTTATGCGCCAGCCATTTACCGAAAACAAAAATTATTATTGCCGCGATAACACTTAATCCATACTGCGCCAGATATCCATATATTTTATCCATCATATCTCCCATAAATTCCCCTCCTTCAATGAGCAGATACTTTACGGTCACGTAAATTATAGACCTTTAGGTCGTCTGCGAATTATGTCCGTGGCGCATCCTTTTGGCGCCCGGACTTCCTATATTTTTAAATTACCTCTGTTTCAAACGCAGAGGCTCAAATAAGTATTCCAGCCCATTAAGTTTTATTTCATAAACACTCTGAAGCATTTTCCCCAGAGTATCGTTTTTAAAACCTTTTTGAGAAAGCCAGACAATATAAGGTTCCGGCAGATCGATAAGCAATCGGCCTTTATATTTACCAAACGGCATTTTGGTCCGGGCAAGTTTTAATAAGTAGTCTTTATCCGGTAACATTAGTAATGCGGCGGAGGATCTTCATTCTCAATATCCCTAACCAGCCCCGCGCCCCCCTGCTGTTCTCTTAACCGTTCAACAATTTTCTCAAGTTCATTGATCTTTTTCTGATGCTCTGTAACCACTTCATTTAATTTTGCGATTTCATGATCCTGAAAAGATATTTTCTTTTCTAATTCAATTATTCTTTTTTCCATCTTTACCAATCATATTATTGTTTATGCATAATGTACGGAAACGATTAAGTCTCCCTTATGGTCACAAGTCGGGCACATTTCTCCCATTCCTTTTAATCTTAATTTCTGGCCGTTCTTTGTCCCGGGATTTATTTTCAGACTGATTGTTTTTAGCCGGCTTATTTTAACTTTAACTTCGCCGCCGCTTTGCGCGATATTTCGCGGAATTTTTATTTGGGCATAGGTATCGGTATCATGTTTTTTCCGGCTGATGCTGTCATTAAACTGATACGCTGTATAAGCATCACCGGGCTGGTCCTCACCCACAGAATGCATCCCCTGAAAAATATCCGATAAGTCATCAAAAGAGAAATATCTTCTTCCGCTGCTTTGCGCAGAAGCCTTGCGGCCGGTACTGCCCTGAAAATGTTTCATCAGATCTTCAAAATCAAATCCTGTTTGCGAAGCAAAATCTTCAGGCCCCTGCCCGCCCCTAAACTCATAAGCGCCTTTTTTATAATCATCATATTCTTTGCGCCTTTTCGCGTCACCCAAAACATAATATGCCGCGGAAATTTCCTTAAACTTCTCCGCCGCTTCTTTTTTCTTTTCTTCCGGGCATCTATCCGGATGATGTTTCAGGGCAAGTTTGCGATAAGCGGATTTTATCTGCTCGCTGGTTGCCCCCTCGCTTACTTTTAAAATCGCGTAATAGTCTTTATTATCCATTGCCAGGCTCCATTAAAATTCCAACCCATCTATTTCCTTGAGCATTTCTATCCGGGCCTCTTGAGATATGGCCGGTACTGCATAGAAGAATTTGTGCAAAAGTACCTTCATCCCGCAAAACTCATAAATCCCGTTTTTAAAAATCTTTATCAGCGCGTCTTTGAACCCTAATTTTAAATAAGTGTCTTCGGTTCCGCCGGTGGTATTAATGATCACTACTTTTTTGTTGGGTAAAAGGCCTTTGATGCCTTCCGGGCCGTATGCATACGCGAATCCCGCGGAAAAAACCCGGTCAATATATCCTTTAAGAACCGCCGGCATGCCAAACCACCAGATCGGGTGAATAATAATAAGCACATCCGCTTCTTTAACGCACTGTTGTTCTTTTTTAATATCCTCTGGAATTTTGCCGCCCTGCATCACGCTAAAATCCGCGCCGCCTAAAACCGGATTCCATTTTAACATATACAAATCCCGCAAGCTATATTGTTTTTCCTGCTTCTTTAATGCCGCCTCGACATGCTCCTTAACCGCGTGATTAAAACTTTTCGGATTAGGATGCGCGTAAATAATTAAATACTTCATATTTCCCTCCCTATTATTTGCCCAAGGCAATTTCTTTGTTTTAAGCGATTCTATTTTCTCATTTTTTTATCCTGTCGTATCAAGCTATCATTCGTTCCTTATCTGCCACGCCGTAAGCCAATCATTCCGCCTCTTTATTGTTCTCGCCAGCCCTTTTATTTCATAATACCTTATTGCGTCATTAAAGGCTTTATTCTTGAAATTATCCTGGCTTTCAGCGCTAAGGAATAAATCCCCTCTAAAATCATTTTTTAAAACAGTGTTTCTTGCCACCCCCCCCACCAGCCATTTATCTGGCCGCAATTTTTCAAAAAACCGCTCCTCCTGAAAATTCAAATCCCATTTCTTCATTTTATTAACGGCAGTTGCCGCATACACCGGCCCCAGGGCTGTTGTCCGGGATGCCATATTGGAATAGATATTAAATGCCGGATAAGCCGGTGCTATAACTCTAAACCTGTATTTTTTTTAATTTATCCATCATGATTTGCCTCATTAAAACACCGCTCATATCAGCCTGATTCCCGCTTATTCATTTCAACGCGTATCCGCGGCAAACATTCCGGAAAATGCTGCTGCAAAAACTCCAATAGTTTTTCCCTGACCTCACAGCGTAAACCCCAGGCAGTAGGAGAATCCGCCGCGCTCATCAGCGCCCGCAGTTCAACTGTTTTTTCAGTAGCATTGGTTACCTGCAGCACATTGACCTTTTTGTCCCACTTGGAATTATTTTCCAGAATACGCGTTAATTCATTACGCACCTTTTCCACGGGTACAGTGTAATCTGTATATATAAAAACAGTTCCCAGCAGATCAGCTGAAGTCCGCGTCCAATTCTGAAACGGTTTTTCGAGAAAATATGATATTGGAACCACCAAACGCCTTAGATCCCATATGCGCACTACCGCAAAAGTAAGCGTAATTTCCTCAATCCAGCCCCATTCATTTTCAATAATAACCACATCATCCAGACGAATTGGCTGGGCAATAGCGATTTGAATACCGGCGATAAGATTCCCCAGTGTTTTTTGCGCGGCAAAGCCTACAACTATACCGATAATTCCCGCCGAAGCCAATATACTTACCCCGATATGCCTAACTTCTGAGAAACTCATCAAAACAAAAGAAACGGTTAATACAACGATACCCACAACTATGACATTCGCGAGCATCTGCAGTTGTGTGTGCATGCTGCGGGCATGTACATTGTCCTGGACATCAATATCATAACGCTTCAAAAGCGAATCGCGAACGATGTAAATAACCCTTACGGCAACCCAGCCAAACAACGAGATAAGCAGGATTTGAATAAACTGGTTAATTCCGCCCTTCACTTTTTCCGTCAGCCGCAATAAAGGAATAACCCCCGCGATACATAAAGTGGGCATCAAAAAACGTAACGGGCTTTTAAGAAGCCCCAGATTGACTTTAAGCAATTCTGAGGAAACAGCTCCCCGCCGTTTAATTAAAAACAGGACAAGAAAATAAAAAATCCATCCGGAGATAAAGCCGGAAAATATTAAAATACCAGAAAAAAGATAATCATTCATAATTTTAATCTCTCTTTTAGCTCTGCCTTTATCCTTAAAACAACTTAAAGGCAGAAAACCATTACATTTTTTTCACAGATGAAACAAGTGCTAGAAAGCCTGCACCAATTATCCATGCGATACCGATGACTATCGCCGCAATCATCCATGGCTTTAAAAATCCAGCGCCTGGCTTCAATGAATTATTCTTATCCGCCATAAATTTCCTCCTCTTATTTCCTATTTTTATTTTAATAAAACCGCGTGATTATATCAATTGTACTTGGGTATAATAGCTTCTACAACCAGCTGATATTTGACATTAACAGATGAATTTCAGAGGTACTAAGATTAAAGCAAAGCAGAAAAAAGCCTCATTAGAGAATTTCTGAGACGGACTATGATTGAGATTTGATTAAAATCCGCTAAAGTAACTTCCTTTGAATTCTCCAAGTCCTTGGCGATTTGCTGATCTAGCTCCTTAGTCAGTTTTTCGTCATAGAACACAGCGTTCACTTCGTAATTTAATCTAAGGCTTCTAATATCAAAGTTCGCTGTTCCCATGGAACACATCCGGCCGTCACATGATAGAATCTTCGCATGCATAAAGCCTTTTTGATATTGAAAAATCTGAACACCGGACTTAAGCAATTCTTCAAAATAAGAGAACGCGGCCCAATAAGGCATTGGATTATCATGAATCCCCGCCATCAACACAGTCACTTTTACGCCTCTCATCGCTGCTGTTTTTAGAGCCACCAACAAACTTGATTCCGGGATAAAATAGGGTGAAACAATAGTAATACTCTTTTCAGCCATAGTAATAAAAGAAAAATATAAATGCATAATTGCCGGCCAGGGAGAATCATATCCGGATGTTGAGAACTGGACAGGAAGATCTCCAGTTAATTCCATTTTGTCGGGCAGGGTCGGGAAATACTTCTTTTCAAAAATATCTTCCTTGGGCACAGTATTGTACCAATCGATCGCAAAAATCGCATGCAGAATATTGACAGAATCTCCTTTAAACCGCATATGCGTATCACGCCAGGATTTATATTTTTTCCCTCCATCAATATATTCCTGGCCAATATTCATGCCCCCCATATATGCAATTTTTCCGTCAATTACAGCAATTTTACGATGGTTCCGATAATTAAAGGTGTGAGTTTTAAAAGCGGACAGATAATTAAAAAACGGATAAATAAGAATACCCTCTTTCCGCAATGAACGGATATAGCCGCGGCCTAGTGTAAAGAAGCAACCTGCATAATCATAAAGAATTTTTACTTCTACACCTTCTTTGACTTTTTCAATCAGTAATTTTTTTAATTTTCTCCCTAAGGCGTCGTTGGAATACCAGATGAAATACTGAAGATGAATGAAATTCTTTGCTTCTTTAATATCCTTCAACAGATCTTCAAATTTTTCTTTTCCTTGGTGATAAACTTTTACACTGTTGTCCACTGTTAACAACGATTTAGAATTACGATACAAAAGCGTCATTAAATCGTTGTGCTGCAGTTTCGATCGGCTGCTCATCATCTTGATCAGTTTTTCTTGCACTTCATCGATCGGTTTAAATAACGTAATGAGATTTTTTGCGATATATTGCGGAAGTTTCCTTTTATGATCGTAACTTTTTTTCCAACTACGGCCGGCAAACAAATAAAGAGCAAATCCTGCTATCGGCAAAAGGATAAATATAAATATCCAGGCAAAAGTCTCGGACGGATCTCTATTATCCAGCAAAAGAACAATGACCGTAAAAACAATATAAATCTGAAAAGCAATAACAATCAATGGAAATATCCCCATCACTGGCCTCCTTGATAAAGAGAAAAATCGGCAATAACCGGCAGATGATCGGAGGCGATTCTTGTTAAAGGAGTGTTTGGAACATTTACCGATTCAACGCGAAGGTTACCATTATAGAATATATGGTCTACCTCAAAAAGCGGCAAAGGACTAAATAATGTTTTTCTAGAACCTTTATGAGCCATGGAAGATTTAACTTCATCAAATGATGCCTTAAGTAATTGATATCCTCGGGCACGCGGGCCTTCATTGAAATCACCGCAGAAAATAGTTGGAACTTTATGCGAATCCATATTTAGCCACTCCTCGCCTAAAAGACTTTTGATTTGTTCAAGACGCTCGTTAGCCCGTAAACTGAGATGAGTATTAACAAAATTTATTACTCCACTGCCAATTGTTACCGAAGTCCATATGGCATGGCGGGGTTCAAATAAATATTTTAAAAAAGGAATATAACTTTTCCTTGGAATAGACTTTTTCGGATAACTCGGTAAGTCCTCAGATTTTTTGATTTCAAAAGGATGCCGACTTAGAATAGCAATACCATAATGTTCTCCCTCGACGGCGATCACCGGCTGAAAATGGCATTGCATCCGAAGGTGCCCTGCGATTAAAAGAGGTTGATCCATCCGCTTACTCCATCTTCGATTAACATCTAATTCCTGCAACGCAACCAAATCAGGATTAAACTGTTCAATAACGCGGGCAATCCGTTCGGGAAGCACTCTTCCGTCTAATCCACGGCAGCTATGAACGTTATAAGTCATCACTCTTATTTTCGCGATCGAATCAGTTTTCATCAGGTTACGCTTTTCTACTCCTTGCTGCCATAAGCTACCATCCTCCTAATACCGCTAAGTTATGCTATCAGAAACATAATAATCCCCATCAACCCCATCAGGTCTTAGGAAAAGCATTTTTCAGTTTTCGAATTTTACTCTTAAATTCTTTACGCGTAAAAGGCCATCGGCTTCGCCCATAGTACTTTCGATTGATTTCGCAGTAACTGACATCATTAATACGAAAGCCCGGGACACGCTTAGATATCTCGAGATAATATTCCATAAGTTGCAATTCTTTTATTAATTTATGAGGAAGAAGATAATTATTACGAACGTGTTCTTGTCCTTTCTTTCCCATTTCCTTGGCTAATTGTTTATCCTCTAATACTTTCTTCATGTTTTTCGCAACAAGCTCATAATCATCCGGCTTGACTAAATACCCATTTTCTTTGTCAATAACCTGACGCGGTATACCTCCAATGTTACTGCCGATAACCGGTGTCCCTTGCCATAATGCCTCGGTTACAACTAATCCAAAACCTTCTTTGGTTGATATGTGAACAAAGCACTCCGCTAAATGAATTAATGAACCGACAACCTGATCATTATTCTTAACATTTAGCAATAAATGAATGTCTTTGTCACCTCCAGCCAACTCCTGCATTTTCTTATACATCTCTTCACCTTCCGGATCATCAGATGCCGTGTTTCCCATAATAATCAGTAATGGTGATATTTTGGTTGAGAGATTCTTTTTCAGTAATTTAAATGCTTTAATAATTCCCTTTTGATTCTTATGAATATCGTAGCGCGATACTGCAGCAATAATCGGACGTTCTGGGTCAATATTATTTTTTTTAAATAAACTATCCAAATCGTTTAATGCTTGTTTTCGATCTCTGAGTTTATTTTTAGGATGCAAAGGATCAATCGCAGGAGCAATCTCATAAACCGGTGTTTGCAGATCTTCTTTAATAAACTCCGGAATTGTAAAAATGGCACCCGAATAATGATTTAAGTATGGATGTAAGAACCGCCATACTTTTTTATCCGCTTCTGTCGTATCAATGTGGCAACGCCATAAAATATGTCCGAAAATACGGGCATGCGTAATAATAGCCACCGGCTGTGGATCATGAATAGTTACCATATCCGCTTCAATACTAATCTTTTTCGCATTCTCATAAATCGTCCCTAAGTATGTTTCAAACAAATCATCTAACGAGAATTCTTGGCTTACGCCTTGCAAGGCATTATGAAATTTCTTCGTTACTTCAAAAAATTTCTGATTTCCTTCGAGGACATGCCACTGCGCATCAATCCCTAAACCTCTTAAAAGTGGAATTTGATTCTGCAGCATTTCAGCAACACCGCCCCCCAGATAAGTCGAGTTAAGATGCGCCCAGGACTTCCCTTTTAATCGTTTTGACATATTCTTAAGTTTTTCAACTACATGCTTACCAACGATTTTTTCATACGGTTCAATATTTTTCGCTCTTAAAGAAACAGGGCACTTATTTGCTTCACTCATAGATTATCCTTTCAATTTAAAAACCCAAAATTTAAATACAATAAATGTGAAAATAGCTGTCATCGCCGTTGCTATTGATAATGCTAAAAAGACTGCCTGTTTATCAATATATAAAATAGCTTCGTTGATACCGATATTAATGCCTAAAGCTAAAGAATTAGCGAAAACAAACCGGAATATTTCATAACTAGACTTTTCTGCTTGCTTAAAGGTCCAATACTTATTCAATAAATAAGTAACTATTCCTGCGCAAGTAAAAGATATTCCCTTTGCTATCGCGCTAGGTAAAAATCTAATCAATAAATAATATATGCTAACATCCGTTGCAACAACAAGAATACCGGTAATTGAAAATCTAATGATTTCTTTTATTTGACTCATCGCACCTTACCCCGCTTTCAAGAGTGAATAAGATCCTTAAAGCCTTTTTTAACCATTTCCACTGCTTTCAAAGCTGTTGTTTTGGGTATTCCAGATACAGCAACTACACTTGCTTTCGTTGTGTTAACCATAAGTTCTGCCTGAGCGTTTAAAAGACGTACATTCCTTTTCCACGAACTCTTGTCTAAGTCACACTCTTTACGTTGTCGTTTAATCGCGGAAGAATACAATTTAAGCGCTTTTTTCACACAAATAGGTACTGAAAATTCTTCTGCCGTTTTCCTGGCATTTTTCTTCAAAGCCGCGCGTTCTTGAGGAGACTGCTTTGCTATCCAAGAAAGTGCTTCAGCAAATTCCTGGGCATTATCATTTTTAAGAATCCTTCCGTTCTTCTTATCTTCAATAACTTCTCTGACTCCTGGGGCATCAACGCCTACAACCGGGGTTCCCGCTGCCATCGCTTCAACAAGAACTAAACCTTGTGTTTCACTGTGAGAAGAAAATGCAAAAACATCCAAAGCATCATACGCGCTAATAAGCTGTTTTCCTTTTAGTACCCCTGTACAGATTAGACGATCCCCTAACTTATTTTTCTCAAAACTTGACTTTATGCTTTCAAGTAAGGGGCCTCCTCCCACGACGACAAAATAAGCATTTTTATTTTTCTTAAGAAAAGCAGTGACCGCTTTTGATAAAAACGGGACATTTTTCTCCTGAGCCATTCGTCCAATGATTCCGACAACAAACGCATCTTTAGGGATATCAAAAAATTTGCGGAACGTTGCCCCATTCCCTTTCTTAAATTGGTCAATGTATATGCCCGTTGGTAAAACTTCAATGGGCGTTTTAACGCCTCTCTTTTTTAAAAGATTGGCTACACTCTCACTTGGAGCAATCACCTGATCACACAAATCAGCATATCCCTTAGCTAATCTCACCACGAACTTTTTCATCGCCGCTGAATTACCACCTGGTAGATAATGAGTATTTTCTTCATATAAAGTATGATTGGTAAAAACAAGTGGAACATTAAATTCAGCAGCAGCTCGTAAAGCCGTATCGCCAATTAAAAAGGGGTGATGGGTATGAATGATATCTGGTTTGAATCTCTTAAGCGCCTTGTTAAGTTCAAGAGAAATCCCCATCTCAATCGAAAACTCACTATCACCAACATTCTTAATTGCGGGTATACGAAAAACGTCTTTTTCTTTTTTAAAGGCATCCTCAAATTCAGGTGCGACAATTAAAACTTTATGCCCCCGCTTTCGATATTCTTCGGAAAAAACCTCAACTGATTTCTCCAATCCACCAAGGATAGGCTTATAGGTGTTGGTCATCATAACAATATTCATCTTTAATCTCCTTTTTAGATTCTTTATCTCTGATATTTTTTTGCAGCCAGTATATTCCCCCTAAAACAAGCACAGCTAAAAGCACCGCTAATACCATCTTCCACCAATGTTGCGGATTTAATAAAACGCTTACTAATGAATCCCCAAAATAAACAAAAACAATTGATCCTGGCAGAATACCAATAATTGTCCCTAAAATATATTTCCAATATTTTATCTTTGTTAAACCTAACATGAGATTCTGAATGTCCCATACAACATTTGGTATCATTCGAATAAGTATCACACTTACTAAACTATTCTTTTCAACATATTTCTTAATTTCTTCCGCCTTTGCATTAACCATCCTTTCGACAGCATCACGAGCAAAATAACGGGCAATAAAGAATTGCCAAGTCGCGCAAATAATAGAAGCCAAATAAATATAAATAAGAGCTTCCCATCCCCAAATTATTCCAGCAGCTACTAAAGCCATTGATGATGGAAGCAAAATAAAAGGACGAATTTGATATATGAGTATGTACATCAACGGTGCCCACGCCCCATAAGACTTAATGCTCGCCTTTATCTGTGCAACGCTCATGTTAGAATAATTGATCCCCATCAAACGCAGGGCTGCAAAAAGGACTATTGCAAAAGCCATGAAAAAAACGACTTTAACCAAGAGTTTTCGCATATCATTTTTATTCATTACAAATCTAATCCTTTATTTAAATAACTTTTAACACTACATTTTATTCATTCTTTTTTGGGTAAAGCAGCATATTTTCTGGCAGCTTTACTTCAATATGCGGTTCTTCTCCATGCCATTTCCCATTCCATTGAACATCCACATTTTCTCCATCACACTTAATTTTTAAAGAAATATCGCCGTAGGTTGTTGAAACAGGACCAAACGAAATAGTTCCAACTTGCCTCAACCATTCGCTTGGTACTCCGGAACAAAGAATTAAATAGTTGTCTGCTTCCTCTCTCACAAAACAATTTCTTATCATCAAAACCCACTCCGCCGCGGCCCATACATGCTGTCCGTCTCCCATGCATCCGCCGCCTGTACGCGGATGTATCGACTCAGGCCATTGCCCTGTAGATGTCGCCAATTTAGCTACCGCTTGCATCAAGCCAAAATACCTGGGGTCACCCGCGCGCAAAAGCACTTGAGATAAATGTAACGTAAGATACGGATTGATCCCGGAATGGGTCATGTCGTGAAAAAAACCGCCATGGACCAAACAATTGTTCATTAAAAAATCAGCGGTATCTAAAATCCTGGGGTCATTGGATTCAAAAACCTGAAGCGGATAACTGGCAACCAAAGAGCCGACCGCTCCTGTATCCATGCGGCGATAGGGCGATGCCGGTATTGCCGGCCTTTTTAAACGTTCCCGCACTTTTTTCAGGCTTTGCTCAATACTCTCCAGAAACGCGGCTGATTGGCTGGCAAAATAAACAGTCTTAGCCTGATCATTATAAGCAGAGCACAAAAAAGCCGCTGCTTTTAATCCCGCGACCGCCCAAAAGTCATCCCAATAATAAAAATCATTCGGCCCCAAATGTTCGGCGCTAAATCCCGAGGGCAATAATCCCGCGTGAATAAATTTTAAATTACTTGATAACCTTTTTTTACAAATCCATTTTCCGGCTTTTAATATCGATTCTTTCCATTCTTTTGGCGGAGCTTCTCCCGTCATTTGGCAATATTGGCTCATGATCCACAAGGCCTCTCCATTAGAATCCCATTCTCCCTCTTGGGAAAGAAAATAACCCGTGACTGTCTGACGCAAGCGAAAACAATCCAATGCCCGCCGGACACGCTCTTTTAATCCAACGCATAACAAGGCATATAATATAAACGCGGCATCACGAAACCAAAACCTACGGTAAATGTACGGCCCGGGATAAACCTCCTTGGGCGAATGCAATACCATGGTGCGGATAGCAGCTTCATAAAGAAACTGAAAATGTTTATCCGGGATCTGCAGCGAACACGCGCCTTGAACGCTTTTCTCCCACGCAAGCTTGGCAGTATGCCGGCCATCTGTATCTGATTGTTTTTCTTTTCTGTTTTTCGTTAAAGGTATTTCAGCGGTAATTTTCCGGGGAAGCCCAGCCTCCAGTTTGTATAATCCTGCCGCAGTGGCCATCCCGACCCTGCACCATATTTCTTTCTTATCTTCCTGAGATGCTAAATGATTATAAACATCACCGTGATGATAATATGAAAACTCACATCGATCCGGAGGGATATCAAAATACACAAAATCTTTGCGATTCACCTGCCAGCCCATCCGGTTTTCCAGCAAAGCAATATCATGGACAAAACTTACTCCCTCGGGATTATACGGCCGCAGAGCAATAACCAGCCACGCCGCGGCTTGTAGGCTGAATCCTTCAACGAGAATCTGACATACCGGAGATTGCGCCGAGCCAATAACCCTGACTTTCGTTTGAATCTTTAACTTATTACCCAATGATTCTGTAATGACACAAAGGCCGTTATCCATAACCAGTTTCTGTGAAACACCGCTTAAGCGGGAAGGAATTAATGGCTCTCCTTCTTTTGGAATAATCCAGGCATCAAGCGACCACCCATCATAACAGGGAGTAACAAGGCCGCGCGGGTCTACAATGGAAAATTCACTGCTGTCAGGAACTCCCAGAGCCGTCCAATTCCTATGGGTAAGATTAATTTGAGTTAATGAAAAGGCCCGCGGGATAAATGCTTCGTTTCGAGGGTTATACTGACATTCCACCCAATAAGGCCAGATCCAATCAAGATTATGCTGAATCGCCAAACTATTTATAAGCCCGCGCGCGTGCAAAACAAAACCTGAGCGCACCAGTTCCATCGGAGCGGCCACCTCAGAAGGCTGCGCGAAATTCTGCAGCTGAGAGATGATTTTAATCGGGTCCAAAAACCCCTGCCGGCGCGCAAGCACCCTTACGATGAATTTCAACGGGAACCATTTCCACCACATATTACGCGCCTATCTTTTTGGTAATAGAAATTTCAGAAAATAATAAACGCAGAGGTCTGCCGCGACGACAAAAACCCCTGCAATTAAAAACCGATTTATTTCAGCCTTATTGTTTGCGCCCTGACTCAGCATTATATTAACTTTTTTGACATGTGCCTCCATTCCATCTCAAACAAAAACTATTTCACTTTTTAACTAAACTTAAAAACCCGATGCTGCCGGCAATCGCTCCACCAATAAGAAGCCAGAGCGCCTTGTCTGTAGGCGCGCCCGTGAAAAAGCGCGAGAGGTCAGAACCAGCTGAGTTGTAAGCGTTAAACCCAAAAAACATCAGGATGGCTCCGGTAACCAGTAATACAGCTGACATACTTTTATTCATAATTCCCCCATTTTTTGAGCTTCACAGCCTTTATTTCACGCATAAAGCAAGAAGATTATTCTCCCTTTCCGGTAATACTTCGGCAAAACGCGCCATCATCTCCTCTGAAGACTCCATTTTAACAATCTGAATCTTTCTCCTGTACAGACTTACATCACATCCGGTTTCTTTTTTTACAATTTCTTCGATATCCGCCATACTGCTATTCTTGGGATCAAATTTTACCTGTTTTATATCTAAAGGACCCCGAGCTATCCCCCCAGGCAGGTAAATCGCCCCTGTAGAAAAGTCAACCGCGTAAGCAATGATACCAGGAATTAAAAAAAAGAATAACCCGATACCATCTAAAACAGCAACACCGACGTCGACTCTCCCGCCTCTTTGGCCTCTGCGTTCAGGATACATCAGTGTTCCGCACCCTGCCAGTTGAACAACTAAAACAGCGCAGGTTAAAACATGTAGTGTTCTCAATATTGTTTTAATCATAACCGCTCCTTTCATGGATTAAAAAACAGCCCATGTCTTGGATTTTTCGGAAAATTATACGGGTCTTCCCTTTCTTCCCAAAACTAACATGGCAACCGCTAAAATAAGGAATACAAAAAATAAGATCTTAGCGATATTCACAGCCGCCCCCGCGATCCCGGTAAATCCTAACAGCGCCGCAATAATAGCAATAACAAAAAACGTAAGCGTATAATTCAACATAAGAACCTTCTTCCTTTTACTTCTGTTTACCGATCATAAAACCTGAAGACCTCTGCTGGCGGCATCCTTTGACAAATACCGCCAGCAGCACACCCTCATTTAGATCTTTGACATTGTTTGATCTACAATCATGTTATTGATCACGTTTGTTACGCCATTTACATCATTAGCTACCATGCCGGCCATGTCTTTTGCAGCCCTACTCGTAGCATTACCGGTTAAAGTTACTACTCCGTCAGTTGTCTGAACCCCGGTTTTGAAAGCGCTGGTTGAATGATGCGATAAAAAAGCCATCTTGATTTGCGCAGTAATTGACGCGTCATCAATTTTCTCACCCATTGTCTGTTTTTCTTCTTTCATCTGTTTTGGTTCTACCGGCATTTTAGCTAGCGTTATTTCGTTTTTTACATCTTTAACCCCGGTAACATCTCTGGAATACGCTCCGGCCAGATCCTTTTGCGCCTGGTTCTGGGCTTCGCCTTTTAAGGTCACTATTCCGTCCTTTACAAAAACCTGGGTTTTGATACCGCTTACATTACGGTTGAAAAGCAATGAGCTTTTGATCTGCATACTGATCCACCCGTCAGAATTTTTTACCTGAGGCTCGCCTTTGAATACCAGCTGATTATCTACGCTTTTAACCCCGGGTAAACTCGCCACAGTCTCTCTCGCTAATAATATGTTGGATTCTTCCTTAACAGTTCCCATTAATGTAACCACTCCATCTTTTGACTGAACTTTAATCGCGTCGTTATTGAGATACGTTTTGAACACATATGACTGCTTCGCGGATGATTCGATGCGCCCATCCATTTCAGAAGCAAACACTGCCATGCCCGAAAACAACAAAATAAACACTGTTACCGCTATAAATACTTTTAAATGATTTTGTTTCATTACACACCTTCCTTTTTTTAAATAATATACTTCTCTACTCCGCCAGACAACCGATCAACCCGCCGATAAAAATAAACCTATATCCGAAACCCCAGGCTATTATGCTCCATACCTGCTCCTTTCCCTGCCGCTTCTATAGTGGCAATTCGCTTCCTTTTACTTTTACTGCTTCGCGTTAACTGCCTTTTTCATTCAGCAGTTTTTTTATCTTGTTCCCTAGCACGTCAAAATCAAACGGCTTTATAATATAATCATACGGTTTGGTATTTTTTGCCTGATTTTTTTCATTTTTCATTTTCCAACGCCGCCTTAATCAAATCAACCAAAGCCTGGTCATTAAAAGGTTTTTGCAAAAACCCCGCGGCTCCGGCTTTCAAAGCTTTCTCGTTAAGCTCTTCATTTTTATCCGCGGAAATCATGATCACCGGACGGCTGGATCCTGATTCTTTAATTCTCTGCAGAGCTTTCCATCCGTCTACCCCCGGCATATGAATATCCATGACCAAACACCCGGAAACACTATTCGGTACAGCCTGAAAAAATCCCTCAGCACAAGTAAAGGCATCTACAATAAACCCGTACGTACTCAGCAGCATACTCAGCGCGCGGCATACTGATTCATCATCATCCACGACAAAAACCTGTTGGTTTTTAAGTGTCATTTAATCTCCATATTTTACCTGCGCCTTTTCTTAGCTTTAATGCCATTATGGGCGCAGCAAAAAATTAAATCAATTGTACTTGGGTACAATACCCCTAAGACTGCTTACTCTTCCGCCCCCTGAGTATCCTTTTTTGCTTTTAAGATTGATTCCAGCTCCCCGGCAATCTCTTTGCTTAATGAGGCGCAGGCAATACTTAGCGTTTTGGCTAAACCAGAGTAGTTTTGCGGGATAATCGGATGCCGGGATTCTGTTCTTTTGATGATCATTGTTTTTGAATTTTGCGTATCAATAACTATCCATTGCGCCGCAAGAAACAGATCCTTATCAAGCTCGCTATCCAGCTGAATAATTTCTACAACTACCTGGTATTTGACCTCAACCGATGAATTCCAGGGATATAAAATAAATTTCCCCTCCGGAAGAATAATTAAAAGATCCTCTCCGATCAAACGCGCCATGCCAAGGTCAAGCGATTCTCCCCAGCGGTCGAATTGAGCGAATTTAATTATTTTATCTTTGTCCTGGGTAACCATTTGCGGCCGGTTCTGATATTCCGGGATCTTAACCGGGCCCACGCCGATAAGCGCATCAAAAGAAATATTTATTTTTTTGTTCACTAAATTTTCCGATACTGCCCCAAGCATATAAAACCGCGGTGTCGGAGTAGTGGGTATCAACGCGCAGCCGCTTAAAACCACGGCAAAGCATATACTGCTAATAACTGCCCGAAAATTAATCTTAACCTGTTTCATCTTATTCTCCTGGTTTCCCTTTTAAAAACGCTTCCGGATGCTGCTCAAGATATTCAGTAAGTAAACGGAATGACAGCATTGCCTGTTTCATCTCCTTGAACATATTCTGCAAATCGTTTGAATTTACCAATCTATTGATCCCCTGGGTAGTAGCCTCTACATTTTTCGCGATTTCCTTGATCGGAAGCTGATCCATAAGCGCGAAAATATCCGGAGAGGTAGGAAGCGTAGGCAATTCCGGATAACCTTTTTGGATATTGCGAAGCTGTGTCGGTTCATCCGGATAAAAATCAAAAGCGATCATAAGCTCCCCAGTTAAAAAACTCCGCACCTCAAGCTTTGCCCTAAGCCCAAGTTCAATCATCTTCTTATCTCCGCCCTCTTCCCCAAAACTCGGAGTACCTTCGATTCGGCCTTCTTCAATCTCGATAATTACCGGAAGCATGATCGTTCCCGCTTTTGAATCATAGATCAGGCTGATGTCTTTGACCGTACCAATACTAACTCCCCGAAACATCACCGGAGCGCCTACGGAAAGCCCTTTAACTGAACCGTCAAAGTACAAAACAAATTCATTGGTTTTTTTGAAAAGCATTCCCGAGCCAAAAACCACTATTCCGATTATCAACAATAATAGTGCCCCGGCCGTAAATACTCCGATCATTGTTTTGTTCGCTTTTTTACTCATTGTTTAAACTCCCTGCTTTTTAGCTCTGGTTAAAAACTGAATAACTTTTTCATCCTTGGAATCAGCTAATAAATCCTTAGGCGCGCCTGTCGCGATCATAGTTTTACTTTCCGCATCAAGAAACACGGAGTTATTCCCGATAGCAAAGATGCTGGCGAGTTCATGCGTAACAATAACTACCGTAGCGCCCAGGCTATCTCTTAAATCAAGGATCAAATTATCAAGTTTTCGCGAGTTTATCGGGTCAAGGCCTGCGGAAGGCTCATCAAAAAGAATAATTTCCGGATCCAGCGCAATTGCCCGCGCCAGGCTGGCTCTTTTACGCATTCCTCCGCTTATTCCCGAAGGTAAAGAGTCTGCGTATTCTTCCATGCCTACCAGCGAAAGTTTTAACGATACTATTTCCTGTATCTGTTGCAAGGACAACTTAGTATAAAGCTGTAAAGGTAGCGCCACATTCTCTCCGACTGTCAAAGAACTCCAGAGCGCTCCGCTTTGATAAAGAACCCCAAACCGCCGCATAATATTTTTTTGCCCAAGTTCATCTTCATCCCAAAAACTCTTTCCGGAATATAAAACCTTACCTTTATCCGGCTCCTTAAGACCGATCAGACTCTTAAGCACTGTACTCTTACCGCATCCGCTTCCCCCCATGATAATAAAAATATCGCCTTTATTTACGCTAAAGCTAAGATTGTGCATTACCGGGGTATCGTTATACCCAAGATCAAGATCCTGCACTTCAATAACCGGCAGTACTGTTGAGTCCATAGTTTATACTCCCAAAATCTGACAAATAAATGTAATGATCGCGGTCGCGATTACAATACCGGTTATTCCGGTAACTACTGCTGAGGTAGTTGCCATTCCCACGCCGGCCGCGTTTCTTTCGCACTTAATACCACGCAAACACCCGGCAGCCGCGACAATCATCCCAAAAATGAAACTTTGAATTAGCCCCACCCACACATGATTAAGCTGTACCGCGGCTTGAGTATGATTCAAATATTCAACCGGATTAAGGCTAAGCATCCCCACGCTGATAATAAAACCGCCTAATATGCCCATAAGATCCGCGTATATTGTTAAAATCGGCATCATAATTACTAATGCCAAAACGCGCGGGACAACCAAAAATTCAACGGGGGAAACACCTAATGTTTTAAGCGCGTCAATTTCCTCGTTTGATTCCATCATCCCTATCTCTGCCGCGAAAGACGCCCCGATGCGTCCGGACACAATAATACCGGTCATCACTGCCGCCAATACCCGTACCATGGCGATCCCGACTATGTCCGCAACAAATATTTGAGCCCCGAATATTTTAAGCTGTATTGACCCGACAAAAGCCAGGATCATTCCGACTAATAAACTTATCAAACAAACAAGCAGTAACGTATCTACCCCGCATCTCTGGACAATGAGCATAAAATCATCCCAGCGAAAATATGCTTTACCTGTAATTATGCGGCTGAAAGAAACCGTAATATCCCCCAAGAAATCAAGCCCTGAACACAGACTTTCGTAAATTTGCCAAACCTTGTCTCCGGCTTTGGCAAAAAACGACTCGCGCGCCTCTTGAGGTAAAATATTTTTATCATGTACCTTTAAAGCAAGCTCGAGGAGCTTCTGCGCTCCCTGCGGTAAATTTTTGTGGTCAACCTGAATATTCTTTTGCTCGCACTCCCTGGACAACTTAAGCAAAAAAGCAATAAGCCCGCTGTCCCACTCTAACTCTTCTGAAACAATAATATTGATTTGTGCGATATCAGGATGGCTGGTGAATTGCGCGGTAATCTCCGTTATCGGGAGAAGCCCGGCAGAAATCTGCCAATCTCCTCCTAATTTAACAAGAAGCGTTTTGGGTATGGAATAATCAAAAACAAGCTTTTCCAGTATCATAATACTATTATTAGTACGATCCCGGAATTAAATCAATTGTACCTGGGTATAATCGCGGATTATGTTGTGTGGCGGTTTGAGGAACTGCTGTCCTTGAGATTACTTGCAGAAAATCAAAGCCTAGAGGGAGTAATACCTGCTTTTTGCGCGAAATTAATAAGTTCAGTTACGGTTTTAGCCTGCATCTTCTGCATAACCCGGCTGCGGTGAACTTTGATTGTCTGCAGGGAAGTTCCCCGCTTGTAAGCAATCTGTTTACTTAACATTCCCTTGGCAACGAGTTGAAAAACTTCCCGCTCCCGCGCGGATAATGTTTTAATTCGCCGTTTAATTTTTGCTATTTCAGCAAGCTCTTTAATTTTAATTTTGCTTTTTGAAACAGCAAGCTCCACGGCCGCGAGTAGCTTTGTGTTCGTAAACGGCTTGGGAAGAAAATCAACTGCCCCGGCTTTTATGCCTTTAACGCTCATCGGAATATCCCCGTGTCCGGTAATAAAAACAATCGGGATAAACATCCCCTTTTGCGCCATTATTTCCTGCAAAGTGAGCCCGTTCATATCCGGCAGTTGGATATCCAGAACCAGGCATGACGGGACCTTCGGGTGTTTAAAAGACAGGAAATCTTCCGAACATGCAAATGCCTGGACTTTAAACCCGTGAGCTTCTAGTAATAATCTCAAGGCCCGGCATACGGAGACATCGTCATCAACAACATATATTATCGGAATAAGCTTGATCATAGTGAATCCTTTGTTCCCGTGTTTTTCCCTGGAAAAACGGGAACAGTGAAATAAAAAATTGCTCCGCCGGCGGGATTATTCGTAGCCTCTAAGCCGCCGCCATGGATTTCAATAATCGAACGGCTTATCGACAAACCCATACCTAAGCCATCAGGTTTACTGGTAAAAAAATGCTTAAAGAGCTTTTTTAAATTCTCCCCCGGGATACCGCATCCGGAATCTTTTACTTCGACCATGATCCAGCCGGGATCTTTACGATAAGTGCGAATTGCTAATTCATGAAAATCATCGCGGCCTTCCATGGCGTCTAAACTATTACTAATAAGATTCAGTAAAACCTGTTGTAATTGTATACGGTCACCGCGAATAAGCGGAAGATCCGCGGCTAATTCAGTTTTAAGAATTTTGTTCCTCACCGTAATATCCGTGGCCATCAGCACAATAGTTTCCTTAATAATGACATTGATATCGAGGGGTTCAAATATGGGCTCGCCTTTTTTCAATAATAACCGTAAGCGCCGGATAACCTCAGCCGCCCGCTGGTCATCACTAACAATATATTCCAAAATTTCTTTAATCTGAGGTTCTCGTTCCCCAAGCAAACGCTGAGCTGCTTGAGCATAAGAAAGAATTGCGGTTAAAGGCTGGCTGATTTCATGCGCCAGGGATGAAACAAATTCCGCCAGTTTTCCCACACGCGTAACATGCAAAAGTTCTTCGCGCTGCTCCTTGACCTCCTGCTCGCTCTGCCGGATTACAGTAACATCGGTCTGAATCCCCACATAATGAGAAACAAGGCCCTTCGCGTCACGCACCGGAGCAATGCGCAGGTAGTTCCAGAATTTCTCGCCGTTTTCCCGAAAATTAAGCATCTCGCCATGAAAAGACTTGTTTTGGCCCAATGTATTTTTTATTTCTCCGGAAGTACGCGCGTCGGCCTGGGCTTCATAAAGCAAGAAATAGTTTCGGCCCAGGATGTCTTTTTTTGCATAACCGGTCATTTTCTGAAAAGCTTGATTGGCATAAATAACCGGAAAATCCTTCTTTTGAGCGTCAACAATAAAAATACCATCCAGCGTTGCTTCCATGGCTTTAGTGCGAATATGAAGTTGCTCTTCGGCTAGTTTTTCTTTAGTTACCCATTGCCGGATCTGACTATTTTTAACTTTTAACTCACCAGCTTGGTGGCTGATGGTTTCTTTAAAATGATTGCGCGTTTTATCCTGGTCTGCGGCCCGGCGCTTAAAATGCCGGCGTTCTCCGTTATCAGTTCTCTTTTCCGAAAACAGTTTTTGGACAGTCTTCTGTTTGGGTTTAGATCGGCTCTTCTTTATCATTTTATTTAAAATTTTCCAACAGCTGAAAAAGCCACAGAACCTTCCGTGGCTTTAAGTGCTTAGGTTTATTCTACTGGCAAAACAAAACACAAGCAAGAAATTAAAAAATAGGATAGATATTTTTAAAAAAGCCTTTTACTGTTTTTTCGCTTTTTTATCCAGCCGTTTTTCCTTTAAAGTTTTCAGCGGTTTCTTTTTTACATTTTTTTTAGTATCATGACTTTTCGACATGGCTTTCCTCCTTTAATGATCCCGCCCCTGGCGGGAGAATTACCCCCTGAATCGTCCCGAAACTTCGGGACTGGTTCGGAGTAACCCTTTGTTATAGTTTAATATCACTGAATCTTTTTGAAAAAATCTTCCAGCACTTTTCTGTCTCCGTCAAACATCACGCCGATGACTTTTAATCCGTGATTAACCTTGTTGGGGTCGTTAAAACTTGCCGACCAGATCACCCGGGCTTTTAAAGTAAGCTCCTGATCCTCTATGGAAAGCGTTACTTCCAGCTGCCGGTCATCTTCGATATTTTGGCCGCAAATAAACCTCACCCCGGAAAAACTAATATCCGTTACCGTTCCCTCAAATACTTGCTGCGTGTCGGTAATAATCGCCTTCGCCGGGAATGATACCGAGTATCTGCGGCACCCTCGTCTTTCCTGCATCACGCTATCCTCCTCTGTTTAGATATTATTGTATCAAAAAAAATGAAAGAGGCAATACTCTTTATTTAAGTCTCTTTAATGCTATCCTTTTTAACGGGATCTCTACTTTTAATACTTCTACCCGCACCTTATCACCGACCGAGACAATTTCCTGGGGATTACGCACAAAACTATCACTTAATTGGGAAATATGGATCAGTCCGTCCTGATGCACGCCGATATCCACAAAAGCCCCAAAATTCGTCACATTGGTTACGCTCCCCTCTAAAGTCATCCCCACAGAAAGATCCTCAATAGTATTGATTGAATCTGAGAATATAATACTTTTAAATTCTTTTCGCGGATCACGGCCCGGCTTTTTTAATTCTTTAAGAATGTCCTCAAGCGTAGGAATCCCCACATCTGCGGTAACATATTTTTCAATCTCTATCTTTTCAATCAGTTTTTCATCACCAATAATTTTTTCTAAGCTGACATTATAATCCTGAGCCATTTTCTTCACTACCGGATAAGCTTCCGGATGAATTGCCGAATTATCTAAAGGATAGGAATTACCCCGCACCCTTAAAAAGCCCGCGCTTTGCTCAAAAACCTTTGGGCCGAGTTTCGGCACTTTTAATAATTCCTTGCGGCTTTTAAACGGTCCTTTTGCCCGGCGAAAATCCACAATATTTTTCGCCACTGTCCGGCCAATGCCGGAAACAAACGAAAGCAATTCACAAGACGCGGTATTTAAATCCACCCCCACATAATTAACACAGGATTCTACGGTCAGATCTAAGGCGTTTTTCAAGGCATACTGATTTACATCATGCTGATACTGTCCGACTCCGATTGATTTGGGGTCGATCTTAACTAATTCCGCCAGAGGATCCTGCAGACGGCGGGCAATACTTATGGCCCCGCGTACCGTAACATCTTGATCCGGGAATTCCCGGGCCGCGACTTCAGATGCTGAGTACACCGATGCCCCGGCTTCACTGACGACAACCGAAGGCAATTTAAGTTTATGTTTTTTGATTAACTGCCGGATGAAAATATCAGTTTCTTTAGAAGCTGTACCATTGCCGATAGCAATAAGTTCAACGTTATACTTTTTAATAAACCCCCGCACAATTTCTTCGGCCGGAATTTTTCGTTTTTCTTCATGCGGATATATTACGGTAAATTCTTTAAAATCTCCTTTAACATCAATTACCACTACTTTAGACCCGGTCCTAAAACCAGGGTCAATACCCATGATCACTTTATTTCCGGCCGGAGCAGCTAAAAGAAGTTTATGTAAATTATCCGCGAAAACATTAATCGCCTCCTTTTCCGCTTCCTCAAGTTTCAGCACAAAAACTTCCCGTTCAATTGAAGAAAATATCAGCCGGGTAAAACTATCCCTCACCGCGTTTTCCAATTCATCTTTAAATAAACATTTTGGATTTTTAATTACTTGGGCTTTAATAAAATTAACAAATAAATCCTGTTCAATTTCAATCTTCCAGAGCAACACTCCTTCTGTCGCTCCGCGGCGGATAGCTAAAACACGGTGCGACGGAGAATTTTTCAAGCTTTCAGAAAATTCATAGTAATTTTTAAATTTTGATTCTTTTTCCGCCCATTGCTTTTTTACCTGAGAATGTAAAAGCCCTTTATCCTGAACCTGTTTTCTCACCCAGCCGCGGATAAACGCGTCATCGGCGATTTTCTCGGCAATGATATCGCCGGCGCCCTGAACTGCATCCTCATACGTTAGGACTTGTTTTTCGGGATCTATAAAAGGTTGGACAATCTGCTCTTTAGAATCTTGGCCGATTATCTGCTTAAGCATAATTTCCGCCAGCGGACCCAGGCCTTTTTCCCGAGCAATCATGGCCCGGGTTCTTCTTTTCGGTTTAAAGGGAAGGTAAATATCTTCTAATTTATTTTTGTCCTTACACTCCAGAATCTGCTTTTCTAATTCCGGGGTTAACTTGCCCTGCTCGGAGATGGTCTTGATAATTGTTTCTTTTCTTTTCTTGAGCTCTTTATAATATTCCCATCTTTCAAAAATAGAGCGGATCACAATTTCATTAAGCCCGCCGGTTTTTTCTTTGCGATAGCGGGAAATAAACGGAATTGTCGCGCCTTCTTCCAATAAGCTGACCGTACTATTAACGTCAGAGGCTTTTTGATTTAATTCTTCACTAATATATTTAATAATGGATTCATTATCCATATAATATGCTCCTGTATTCTAAATACACTCTGCCAAATCAAAACTCAAAATGCAAAAGTCAAAACTGCAAGGCAAAATTAAAAAGTTGTCGATCCCGTCAGGCCGGGAAACTATTTTTAGACATTTTTTTGTGTTCGATAGAAAAATTGAAAATATATGTTTTAACAATAGCATCCTTAGCTTTTATAAATATGAATTTATTAAAAAACAATTAAACTTTTGAGTTTTTAATTGCACTTTTGAATTTTGAGTTCTAACTTTTGAATTATCTGCTTAAGAACGCGCTGTTCTTTTCGAAGGAAATGGCTTTTTCCCTTTATGAAAACTTCTTTCCCGGGAGCTATCGTCGCGTGTTCTGCTCCCATAATGTCCGGAACTCCCCTCTGGGCGGGAAGGCCGGGAAAACGGCCGGGAAAAAGGTTTTGCGGAATGACTTGATGAAGACTGACTGATCAGGATATCTATCTTCCTCTCTAAAAAAGTCAGCTGCTGCTGCATTTTCTTAATCATCGCGGGGACATCAGTCTCTTCCTGGTGTCTCGGAGAAGAATCCTCCTGCTTGAAGGTTCTTCTGGTTCGGTTTTGTTTATAATTAAATTCTGCCATTTCAACCATCCTTTTTTAATAAAAAATGAATATTGATAATAGATAATTGATTATTGTAACTGACATTACACAATTCTCAACTATCAACATTCAATTTTCCGTTTATGCTTTTATCTATGCCTAGCTATTGTATCCCACTAATAACCATTCGTCAATTTAAATAGATTTTTTAAAATGAATAAAAAGCCGGCCCCAATTCTTACTGTCCTTTTCAATGCGATGGTAAAGCGCTTTGATATGCTTTTGTTCTAAGAAACGCAGAACTTTTTTTTTAAGCTGGCCGCTGCCTTTACCCGGGATGATCTCCACAAGTTTTATGCCTTTATCCACAGCTTCGTTGATCACGCGGTTAAGTTCCGCGTCAATTGACTTGCCTTTATTAAAAATTTCGTGCAGATCCAGTTTAAGCTTTGCCATAAAACGGATGCTCCTTAGAACTCTTTTCTTCATACATTAACGCGTCGGCTTTATTAAGTAATTCTTCAATAGTCTGAGGATTTTTCGGGTCGTAGTATAGAATGCCGATGCTTACTGTAAGCGCATATTTAAAATCTGAATTACGCACGGCTAATTTGAGATTTTCCCTTACCCGCTTACGAAGGATATTCCCGCTTTCGGCTTTTGCCTCTACAGAAAGAATGGCGAACTCATCGCCTCCGATTCGGCCAATAACATCGGAACTGCGGAAGGCCTGCTGAAGTACTTTTGCTATACATTCAAGCGCTTTATCTCCATCCTCATGCCCATAGTGATCGTTGATCTGTTTCATGCCGTCTAAGTCCGCGTAAACAAGCATCAGCCCTTTCTGCGTGCGGCTGGATAATTTCAAACGATGGTTTGCGTAAGACAGAAAACCTCTTCGATTATATAATCCCGTAAGCTCGTCAATAAGAGCAAGTTCTTTTTGGATTATTTCCGCCTTCTTTAATTTGTCAAACTGTATAGACAGCGGCCGATAAATAAACTGATAAAGCACCGGCGATAATATGACAACCAGCAGAAATGACTCGATAAAAACTCTCTTTAAAGAAGTTGCCGCGGGCAGGACCACGAATAAACATCCTACACTTAAGTCACATATTAATATCGACATTATTAATATGATCAACAGCTTAAGCGGTGAATGTTTTCTTTCAAAATCATCTAGTTTTAATCTTTGCATTATGTTTGTATTATACCACGGATTTTCTTGACTTTAAGCCATGAAAAGATTTAAAATCCTAGTATGGACAAAACAATAAAAACAACCCAGTGTGAGATCGGTGCTTTTGTCGCTAATCCCAATCAACGCCCGCCAAACGCGGAGGAGATCCGCGCATATGAACAGCTAATCGGCCGGCATCTTAAATCCATACTATTCTTCTGGGCCTGGAGCGACGGAGATTTCCCCGCCGCTGATCTAAAAAAAGTCCTCTACCATGACGGATATGACACCAGAATAAACCTGCACATTACCTGGGAACCCTGGAGCAGAGGCGGGGTTAATGACAGTTCCTACAGCCTTAGCAGTATTATTTCCGGAGAACACGACGCTTATATTGCTAAATTTGCCCGGGATTGCCGCGGATGGAAAGATCCTATCCGGCTGCGCTTCGCCCATGAAATGATTCATGATAATAATCCGCAGACCCCCGGATGGTACCCCTGGCAGGACCAGCCGGATAAATATGTCCCGGCTTGGAACCGTGTACATGAAATTTTCAAAAAAGAAAAAGCGGATAATGTGGAATTTGTCTGGTCAACTTTGAATTATCCGGCCTGGCTTGATGCTCTGAAAAGTTATTACCCGGGAAAAGACAAGGTAGATTGGCTGGGCATCGATGGTTACAACTGGGGAGAAGACGGAAAGCCGGGATGGCCGTATAATCAAAATTTTACTGATTTATTTTATCCTATTTATCATATTTTAGCTGGCCATCCGGAAGTTTTCGGCGAAAAAAAAATAATGCTCTCGGAAATCGCCACGCCTAAAGACAACCAATTCGGAGGGAATAAATCCATCTGGATCCAGGATATGTTTATCTGCCTTAAAAATGCTTATACAAAAATAGGCGCGTTTTACTGGTTTAACGCGATAAAGGAAAAAGACTGGCGGGTAAATTCATCTCCTCTAAGCCTGGACGCTTTTAAAAACAGCCTGCGTGATCCTTATTTTACTTCGCATGCGGCAGAGAATGTGTAAGCGCTTTGTCTACTAATTCTACCGCCTCCTGCTGAGTGATTGCCTTTACATGAGAAATTTCCGAAACAAGAATTCCGATGCCGGATTCCAGCAGCTCAGCTTTCATCCTTGCGGAAAAATTTCCCTCGCCTTTAAAAAACCTAAGGTCCCGCACCACTTCAGCAACTTTAAAAGCCTGGCCTTCTCCCATTATTTCTTTAATCCCGGCATATCCGTGCTTAGCTTCCCGGGAAATATCGCGGGGAGAACTGCCCAGGATCTTAAGAATTCGGGTTATTCCTTTTTTCGAAACAGGATATCGAATCCCGTTTAAATCAACCTTTTCCCGATCCACAAAAATTTTCAGGCTTCCGATTGTTTTTGCCCTTGGCCTTAGAATATATTTGTTGGAAAAAAAATCAGCGATACTGCATAATCCATATCGAGGATGCATGACTAATTCATTTTTTTTAAACATGGGACACCTCCTTACAATAAACAAGGCCAAGGATAAACAGACCATCCTTGACCTATCTGAGTATATACATCCAACTGCTTTACTCTAGCTAATATGATATACCTTTATGCCGTATATGTCAATCCCCTTGAACAATAGCAGCGAAGATTGACAAAATTCAGATTTAAAGTATACTAATGTTTGCCGTCTTAATGCATTAGGGAAAAGAAACAAAAAATGAATCCTAAAATAAAACGCCTATATTTTATACTTGTTATCATCCTTATTATCTGTGAAATCCTGTTACGTTTTACAATCGGCCGCGGAAAAAAATTCTATGTTTTAAGAGATATCTCTTTCATGCACTTTGACCAGCCGGAAAAATTTAATAAAAAAATAGATATTTTTTGCGCGGGAGGTTCTGCTTCACAGGGTTTGTGCCTGAAAAATCTCGCGGATAGATATTCCGAACAATTAGCGGTTATGTTCCCGGGATATAATATTTTGAATAAATCCGGAGTAGGCATCCCGCTTTCCGAAGTAAACTACTATTTATATGAAACGCTCCGGTTAAACAATATCCAAACATGTATTGTTTTTTCCGGAAATAATGAGTATTTGGAACGATTAAACCGAAAACATCATCCCAATCGATTATCCTATACTCTGGCATATTATATTCCCAAATTATTCTGCGGGATAAGTGATCTTTCTTATATATTACATAATTTTTTTAATTTTATTGTCGATAAGATCGGCACCTATGATCCTTATGCGCACATTCCCGCCGGTTTGATGGACCACGGGGCTCAAGACTGGAACACTCTCAGTAAATACGATATCCTTCTGCAAAGTTTTGTTTTTCACATGCGCCTATACGAGCTAAAGACAATAATCCGGGCTAACCCAAAAGTTTCCTTTATCTATGTTATCCCTCCCATAAATTATTTTCACGCCAGGAATCTTATCCGGGAAGAATCCGGTTACAATTTAGATATAGACGGGCTTTCCCGAGAAATGATCCGCAAAGAAACAGAACGCCTCTGGATCAAACAACGCCACACGATCAGCCCAAACCTGCAGGACATCATTGAAAAGGATTTAAGGAATCTGGACAACTTGGTTATTTTGAATATTGATGAATTATTGTTTAAACAGACAAAAGCAGCCAGCGGCGGGTATAGCCCCTGCATTTTTTTCATTGATTACTGCCACTTAAATGAAGCCGGCCACACCCTGCTGGCCCAGGAGTTAAAAAAGATTATCCAAAAGAAATAAACTATTTCTTTTTTGCTTTAACTGCTTTTTTCACTGTTTTTTTCTTTGCTCCGCATTTTTTAGCTCCGCATGACATATTTACACACCCCCCCTCATTAATCTATTTAGTAATGGCGCGGCGGAGTTTCCGGCAAATTCCTTAAATTTTTTAATTATGGATATCCGACACCCCTTTTTTATTAAATACGATTCTTTTGTCCAACCCATACCATTATACCGCTTATAGCAATCAGAACAGGCATCAAAAAAAGGATAACCGTAACCATGCGTTTTTGTTTACTAGTTAAATCCAGCCGTTCGACTTTAATTTCCTTCTGGTCAACAAAAGCTTGGTAACCCAATTCCGAAATCCAGGTGATAACATTAAGTCCCATTGCCCCGTTGCTGTATTGCCCGATAAAAGCATTAGATAAAAAATCTGTATCTGTGAAAATAATTATTCTTGTATCCGAAGATTTGTTTTCTATTTTAGGCTCCACAACTATAAAAGCGATCGCCACCGGGCCGGGAGTATCCACGCCCTCATCAAACTTTACATTCAGTGTTCTGTCTGTCTCCCCCCAGCTGTTTCCATCCCTGGACGTTAAAACCAACGGGCCTAATTTGATTGATTCACGCCGATTCTTTAAAGTTGAGATTGAACGAGGCCGTACATAAAAAGTATAATCCAGGCCTTTGACAATTGCCGGATACGGCAAATAATAACGCGTAGCCGGACAACCGACATCTGTGCTTATATGATTACTCAAATCAACCACAAGATCATCACCTATCTCTACTCCCCAATTACTAAAAATGCTGTTTAAAGTTGGATTTTTGCGTTTTTCTTCTTCTGTAAGCGGCTTATCCGGCGTAGTCAAAGGCATGTTTTCAATTAAAAACAAAGCATCTCCGCCTTTATCCAAATAGGCATTTAGGATCTCTTCTTCTTTTTCAGTCAGGGGATTTTGCGGGCCGGCAATAATAAGAACATCACAATCATCCGGGATCTCGCCTTTTATCCCCAGCATTAGTTTATTTGTTTCTACATTATTAGCTTCTAATAATTTCCTCAGAACACTTAATCCTTTATCTCCATTATCAAAAATATCATATTCTCCATGACCGGCGACAAAGAAAACCTTCCGTTTCTCCCGGGTCACGCCAATAATCGCGTTCGTTAATCGTTCCTCACTTAAAGGTTGTTCTGTGAAATCAATATCCTGCCGTTCCTGCCCCGAGGATACAATAGCTTTTTTCTCATTTCCGCTTATAACATTACCAAACTGCGCGGCGTAACCAATCTGCACAATTGGATCAATAATTTCGCCTTTAATCATTCCCCGCGATTGTCTTTCATAGCCTTTTAAAAGATCTTCCAGATATTTTGGCGGCATTCCCACATAAAAAACTACGATTTTAACTTCCGGCTTGATCTCTTTAATTAAAGCGATTGTCCCTGCGGTTAAGGTATGCTGTTTGAATTTAGTTACATCCCAACGCAAATTATTGCGATAACTTAAATAGTTGATCCCCACAACAAAAATCAGGAAGGTGACGATAATAATCGTTTTAAAAGCACATTTTCGCCAGGAAAAAGATTTCACCGGCCGATGCATTTGTTTTTTTAATTTAAAAAAACAAACCCCAAGACAAACTAAACCGGCTAAAGAGGCGATCATCGTCAGCTTACTGAAGCAATCCTCTATATAGGAAAGTCCCAGGCCATACCCAAGACAAACAGCCCCTGCGCCAAACAGTGCCCAAAGATTTTTATATTCTTTATTTATCGCCATAATCGATTTTCAATACTTATTCTGGTAAGTATAATACAAATAAATATCCCGCTTAAGTAATAAACCATATCCGAAGTGGTCACAAGTCCCACCATAAAATTCTCCGCATGGCTCTGAGTGCCCACATATCTAATTAAAGATTCCGCATTACCACTGAAATATTTTGTAAAAGTTATCGAGAAAAACAGCAAAAACAAAATCACATACGAACTAATCGCCGCAATAATCTGATTCTTTGTCCAGGAAGAAGTCAACATGCCAATAGCAATAAACAATGCCCCTTCCAGCCAAACCCCCAAGTATCCTGATAGTATGGTTAAGCGGCCGGGCTGTCCAAAAAATTCAATAATAAAATAATAACTCAAGGTCAGTCCGATAATAAGCGTAAAAAATATTAAACTGCCTAAATATTTACCCAGGACAATTGCTGTATTTGTTGTGGGGGTGGTCATCAGAAATTCCATTGTCCCGCGGGATTTCTCCTCGGCAAATATCTTCATAGTTAAAAGCGGAACAATAAAGATGAACAAAAATTCCATAACTTTAAATACATCCCGCAAGCTGGCTTCTCTGTTTTCATCAATAATCAGAAAAAAGAATATATTAAAGATAGAAATAGTAAGTATCAGCACAATATAGGCAATTGGCGATTTAAAATATGTTTTTAGTTCTTTTTTAGCGATCGCAACAATCTTGCTCATTACTATTAATCCTCCCGCGCGGAATGCAACTTCAAGAATATCTCCTCGAGATTCGCCCCCTTGCCGTTTAAAAGGTCCTTTAAACTCCCATCAACAATGATTTCTCCGGATTTAATAATTAAAACCCGCTTTGCAATCTGTTGAATCTCAGAAAGTATATGTGTGCATAAAATTACAGTTCTTTTATGCTCCAAACTTTTAATAAGATTGCGCACCTGAAGAATCTGCACCGGATCAAGCCCAATCGTCGGCTCATCTAAAATCAACACTTCCGGGTCATTAATTATGGCCTGGGCAATGCCCACCCTTTGCTTGTAGCCTTTAGAAAGAATCGCAATAGTTTTACCCTGAACATCATTAAGATTACAGTCTTCTAAAACTTTATCTAACTGAAAAGATTGTCGCTTAGGAGGAACATCTTTCAACTGTGCCGCAAATAAAAGGTAATCTTTTACCGTCATATCAGGGTAAAGCGGCGGAGTTTCCGGCAAATATCCTATTTTTTTGCGGACATCTAAAGAATCTTTAGCCATGTTTTTCCCGCCAATAATAACCTCCCCTGAGGTCGCCGGCAGATAAGACGTTAAAATACGCATAAGCGTAGTTTTGCCGGCCCCATTCTGACCCAGAAAACCAACGATCTCTCCTTTATTAATAGTAAAGGAAACATCTTTTAAGGCCTGGAATCCGCCAAAATACTTTGTAATGTTTTGTGTAATAATCATCTAGAAACTTCACCCCTTTATCCCGCCGCTTTTGTTATATTATACTGCATTACTAATAATTAGATAGGAATAAGAATTCTACCGATTTTTAAAAGTAGGCGGGAATCTCCTTTATTTCTTTATTGCCCAGCGCAACCTAGCGCTTTGAGAGCGTGGATTAGCTGATTGTTCTTTTGCGCCAGGACGTATGGGCTCGCGGCTAATATCTGCATATACCCCACTGCTTAAACCTTTTTCAAAAAAATCAACAATCCGATTATCCTCACCCGGATGAAAACTCAAAATCGCCGCCCGGCCTTTTGCTTTTAAGCAAAACGGTAAATTCCTCAAGAATTGTTCAAGCACTGAAAACTCATTATTAACTTCAATACGCAGCGCCTGAAAGACTCTGCGGATAGAATCCTTTACCTTACCCCCGCAATCACGCAATGATTTATCACCCAAACCACCCGCAATAACATTGGCTAAATCCGTAGTTGTATTAATTTTATTTCTATTTTCAAAAACTGCTTTGGCAATCGGCCGAGCGCAAGGCTCGTCAGAGTTTTCGATAAACAATTTCTCCAGCTGTTCTTCATCTAAAGATCTTATCAGTACTGATGCCGGCTGGCCGCGCTCTGGGTTAAGCCGTAAATCCAACGGACCTTCGCGCTTAAACGTAAACCCGCGCGCGGGGTTATCTAATTGCATTGAGGATACGCCAAGGTCAGCTAGAATAAAATCAAAACTTCCCCCGGCTTCATCTAAGAACTTAAACATTCCCGCAAAATTACTGGATTTAATGATTAATTCTTTATCGCTAAAACCCATTGAGCGCAAACGCTTTTCGGTACGCGCAAGCTCCACCGGATCAACATCTAAGGCAAACAACCGGCCATTAGGCGTGATTTTTTTAAGCAGCTCAAGGGCATGTCCGCCAAAACCTAAAGTCGCATCTAAACCAACTTCCCCGGGTATTGGTTTTAAAATATCTAAAACTTCATTCACACAAATCGGACGGTGAGTCCCGGCGGGGGTTTTACCCGCGCCAATAACCTTCTCTACATCTGAAGTATATTTCTCAAAATTAAATTCTTTATATTTTTCATTAAAATGGCGGGGATGAGTACCTTTGTAACGAATACGCCGCTTAGGCTTAATTGGATCGTTATTTATATTATCCATCAACATCTCTAAGGTTAGAGTTAAACTACGCTGGAGTTATTAATTGTATATATTTTAACGCTAAAGATTTAAACCCCTTGCAACTTCTTTTATCGCAAGGGGTTTAAATCTTTATTCACTAAACAATTAACAAAACCAACATTTTTTCTACTATTATGCTTTTTCTTGTTTTTTCTTTTTTGCTTCGTTTTTCATGTTTTTTGCTTTGTTTACTTGTTTATCGTGTTTATTCTTGTCTTTCTGGCCTTTATCTCCCATGGCTGCTCCTCCTTATTTCTAAGTTAGATGCGAGAACCGTCCATATTCGTCTTGCCATTTGACTATTCTTTAGCGCCTGTCGTTCTTGCGCTTTGAAAAACAATCCCTACAGTAAACCGGACGATCTCCGCTCGGTTTGAAAGGAACTTCACATTCTTGTTTACATTCTTCACAAGTCGCCTTGTGCATCTCACGTGGTCCACTGTTATATCCGCCACCGCCGCCGCCTTGATATCCCATGTTACCTCCTCTGTTCGTTTTGGTAAAGATTTTATTCCTTAATCCGGAGTCTGCTCCGAATCATCTTTGACCTTTAAGTTCTTTTTATCCAGTTTACTTTGTCTCTTGTCTTCTTGTTTCTTTTTCTTTGCTAATTCTTTCTGACGTTTACCAAATGAGTAATTATCTCTTGCCAATATATCCTCCTCGCCTCTTGACCCATATTACATAGTGCCATCTTGTAGTTGAGATTATACCTCAAATAAAAACCATTTACAACTCATTTCGTTGCAAGGGATTAATAGTGGCGTCTCTATTTTGTCGCTTCTTCCATTATATCGGTCATGCGCTTAACATAATCTATCCGGGAGGAAAGTTCTCCATCGATAAGACGGGCGCTTTCATAAAGCTGAACAATGCATTTTTCCAATAAGCCATCTGTGGCATTGGCTAAATATCTGCGGGATAGGTTTTTAACTACCGGATGATCTATATTTACTTCCAATATCCTTTTTCCCTCCGGCACATTCTGCCCCATCATCTTCATCATTCTTTCCATCTGGTGATCCATGCCGCCGTCTTTAACTACTAAGGTAACCGCTGAATCCACCAAACGCTTGGAGATCTTAACATCCTCAACTTGATCTTTTAAAGTCGTCTTAAACAGATCAATAAGCGATTTCGAAAGATTGTCTTGTCCTTTATTTTCTTCTTTACTGCCGACGTCCAGATCAATATCACCTTTATCAATAGCTTTTAACGGTTTTCCATCATAGGACGGGATTGTTGGGACAACAAATATCTCTACTGCTTCAAGCAGGAAGATAACTTCAATATCATTTTTCTTAAAGCATTCTAAGTTTGGATTACGCTCGGCAAACTCCCGGCAATCCCCGGAAAGATAATATATCTCTTTTTGATTTTCCTTCATCCTGGAGACATACTCTTTTAAGGAAACCAACTTGCCCGGCGCTTGAGTAGAAGTTTCAAACCGAAGCAACTCCGTTAATTTATCTCTATTCATAAAATCCATGTTTAACCCGGTCTTGAACATCGGGCCAAACTGCTTATAGAATGTTATGTATTTATCAGTTTCTTTTTCGGACATATCTTTTAACCATTGCAGAACCTTCTTAACCAGAACTTCTCTCATCTTCGCCATAACCGCAGACACCTGCACTGTCTCCCGGGACACATTCAGAGGGATATCACTGGTATCTACTACTCCCCTTACAAACTGGAGATATTCCGGCAGCAGCTCTTGGCAATCTTCCATGATCATGATTTTATTAGAATAAAGCTGAACTGTTTTATGCTGACGAGTTCGCATCAGATCATGAGGCGCACTGTGGGGAATGAATAATAAAGCCTTAAACGAAACCCCCGTTCCCTCTAAAGACAGCTGCAGATGCGCCATCGGATCTTCAAAATCTTTAGTGATGAATTTATAAAACTCATTACGCTCTTCCTCCTTAACATCACTCTCTCTTTTGCGCCACAAAGCTTCTACAGTATTAACTTTCTCTTGCCCTAAGAGGATCGGGAAATCCGCAAAACTTGAATACTTCTTAATGATTTCCTTAATTCTATACGGGTGGGCAAATTCCGCTGCATTTTCTTTTAAAGTAAAAGTTATTTTTGTCCCGCGGGTTTTTTTATCGATTTCCTCGATTGTATACTTTCCTTCTCCGGAAGATACCCAACGCAATCCTTTAGAATCCTTATCAGCATGGCGGGTTTCGATCGTAACCTCATCAGTTACCATAAATACCGAGTAAAACCCAACTCCAAACTGACCGATCAGATCTCCGGAATTTTTATTCTCTTCTTTGAGTTTCTGCAGAAACTCAAGCGTCCCGGAACGAGCCACTGTACCAATAGCGTCAGTCAGATCTTCCTGACTCATCCCGATTCCGCTATCTTCAATCGAAAATATTTTAGTCTTTTCATCTAAAGTAATCCTAATATCCAGCTCTTTATCCTTATCCAAAATAGTATCGTCGGTTAACTGCTGATACCGAACTTTGTTTAAAGCATCCGAAGCATTAGATACTAACTCCCGCAAAAACACTTCCGGATGTGTATACAAAGAATGCACAATAAGATGCAGCAACTGCTTCATTTCCGCTTTATACTCATATGTTTTAATATTTTCGTCTGACATTACTATTCCTCCCTTATGCGGCTTTTATCATATCACAATTAGATAAAAGACAAAATTAAATTTTAGCTTTTAAACCTTCATACACATTAAACACGATCGGACAAATCGAATAACTTTCCATGACCTCAGCTAATCTGGAAATAAAATCTTTTCTATCTAAATGGGGGTAAGACCTACACCCCTCCGGACGAGATAAATACTGCAGACACTTAGTTTCTTTTAAAAGCAGACAAGGACTTGTCTTAAAAACAAAGTCTTCTTCTTTATCTTCTATTAAGCAATCTTTTATACTTTTTGAGAGTTTGGCAATATCCTTGGCTTTAAAGACTGGATCCATAAGCTTACAACAATTACCGCAACTCGTACAATCTATCTTTGCTGATACTTGCTTATACAAGCTATGTACAATTTTATCTATCTTCCGGGTATCCTGAATGGATTTCAAAAAAGAATTAAATTCCCTGTTCTCTTCCTCTTGTTCTATTGCCAATTGCGTAATTTTATTTAAATCAATCTCTAGATTTTCCATCTATCGGCTGCGGGGAGAACGGCTTCGGCTTTTGTCGCTGCCTTTACTCTTTGGCCTTCGCGCCCAGGGTGCCGGATATTTTCTACTCTTCGCCGCAGGCTTGCGCCCTTCGTTTACATTGCGGCCAAGTCTCCCTCTTTTAGATGGGCCCCGTGCCGCAGCACCGGTAGCAGTCTCAGCGGCCTTAGAATGAAAAACGTGATCCCGATCAACCGGTATCCCCATACGCAGCATTTTTTCAATCGCGCGCAAACAATCACGTTCTGCCGGCGAACAAAAAGAAACAGCGTCACCGTCAGTGTTGGCCCGGGCTGTCCGGCCAATGCGATGCACATAAGTTTCCGGGGTTAGCGGCAGATCATAATTAACCACATGTGAGATCGAAGAAACATCGATACCCCGCGCCGCAATATCCGTAGCCACCAAAACACGCATATGGCCTTTTTTAAACTTATCCAGCGCCTCAGTTCTCGCATTCTGGCTTTTGTTCCCATGAATAGCTGTAGCACTGATCCTAAGCTTTTGTAGTTTCTGAACAACCTTATTAGCAGAATGCTTCATTTGCACAAAAACCAATACCCGGCTTAAATGTTTAGCCTCCAGGAGTTGTGCCAAAAGAGCATCTTTATGATTTTTTTCCACAAAAAATACTTTCTGAACAATGCGTTCTACTGCCGGTTTATCGGGAGTCACACTGACAAAAACAGCATTATGAATGATCTTTTCCGAAAGCTTAACAACTTCCTGATCCATGGTCGCCGAGAAAAAAAGAGTCTGGCGTTTTTTGGGAAGCTTATCGACAATACGCTGAACATCATGAATAAAACCCATATCCAGCATTCGATCTGCCTCGTCTAGGACAAAAATCTCAATATGATCTAAATGTATGTGGCGCTGATTAGCCAGGTCCAGTAAACGTCCGGGAGTAGCCACAACAATATCCACACCACGCGCCAAGGCACGCACCTGAGGATTTTGACTAACGCCGCCAAAAATAACCGCATAAGATATTTTTAAATATTGTCCGTAATTTTTAACACTATCTCCGATTTGCGCGGCCAGCTCACGCGTCGGAGCTAAGATTAATACACGAGGTTTCCCCCGCACCGGAGAGCGCGGATTTTTTGTCAAATATTGCAAGATCGGCAAGACAAAAGCCGCGGTTTTTCCAGTACCGGTTTGCGCGCAGCCGATCAGATCCCGGCCATTAAGCAGATGGAAAATCACCTGATCCTGTATGGGTGTGGGAGTATGATAGCCGCGGTCTGATACCGCCTTCTGCAGCTCCGGCATAAGCTGAGTAAATGCCCCGCTCGCTAAAGTACGGGGATGCGCCGATTTGTTCTGATGTTTATCCATTTTTTTACCTTAATAACCCTCTCATTAAAAAAGGCATCGCCTAAGATGCCTCCTTGTATCTTCCTTTTCCAGTTTTATCAATACCACGCTATTATAATCATAACTGCTACATTAAACAAGTATTACTTATCAACAGCCAAATCCCTCAAAAATCCGGCAAAATAGAAAAGTAGAGCAACTGGCTCTATTTATATCCAGCTTTATTTTAACTTCGTTAAATCACTTAGGGACACTTCCTCAAGATACTCTTTTAATACCAACGTATATCCTATGCCAATGCGCAATTTTATTTTTAGAGGCATTCTGCGGGCATCCTTACTAATCCAAGTTTCAAATGTATCCGGGACACTTGTGAAATGATAGGTCTCAAATGTTTCATTACGAATATTTATCTGATCTATAGACTCCAATTTTATCTCAAATTCAGTTGGAAGATTTGCCTTGAAACTCACCCCTATTTCAGGCTCAGGGATCGTCCGCAAATCAAACAGCACCATAATCGCATTATTAATCGGTCCATCCTTCTGAATTACAGATTCGTGTACTTGCCTGCGACCTTTAAATTTCCGGATAGTAAGGGTGAAATTTTCCTGATCATATTCCTCTTCTATACGCTCTTTGCTAAACCACCGGACGACATCACGTTCTATCCGAATCGGCAGAAGTGTCTTTAAATCACTATAAATCCTTTCTCTATCCTTAAAACCAAATATCTGCGTTTCCAAAGTATGCAATCTTACCTTCTGCCCGCACAACTCAACTATCCCTAAATCACTAAACTCAGCTACTCCCACTGGGCTAATCGTATAAAGAATATTTTTTACAGTATAAACCTGAAGGGAAACCCCCTTTTTTACCCCAAACACATAAGGGATTGATAGAACCAGTAAAGAACATACTGACAAAATAATAATTTTTTTCATATATTACCCCATATTACAAATATACCATATTCCCAAACATTATGCCCGAAAACGCAGACAAAAAACCCCTGTAACTTATTATATTACAAGGGGTTATTTTAGTCCGCTATTACTTATATCTTTATCTGCCAGCAATGATGAATATTTTGGTTTCGGTAATCTTCAGGGATGGTTTTCGGAGTTAACGGAATGATCTCTTTAACTTCAAGATCATCAAACCTCGGCTCAAAGTCCTGATGATTTGTGGAAAACAAAATATCCGCGCCCGGCCGCATTATTTTCAAAACCTTGATTATCAGGTCCGGATGGTCGCGATTAATATCAAAATCAACCCCGGCTAACTGATCCTTATAAAAAGACGGAGGGTCAACAAAAGCCAGGTCAAATTTCTGATCATCTTTATACGCGCGATTTAAATATTTTATAACATCAGACTGCACAAATTTATGCCGCTCATTTTGGAATTTGTTAAGCGCGAGGTTATCCTTAGCCCAGTTTATATATGTCTGCGAACGGTCTACCGTAACCGTTGAGCGGGCATTACCCAAAGCTGCCGCGCAGGTAAATGCTCCGGTATAAGCAAAAAGATTCAGAAAATCCTTACCTTCGGACATCTTACGGATAATATTACGCGTCTGGCGATGGTCGGAAAATAATCCGGTATCCAAAAAATCCGTAAGATTAACCAAAAATTTAAAATCCCCTTCGCTTACCTCAATCTGTTTGCCTTCGCAGGCAAGTTTGCTATAGCGGGGGCCTTCGGTTACTTTGGTGTGCCTTTTTTTTGTATGCACATTTTCACTGGACACATTCAGCGCAGCCGCAGCGGCCTGCGCCATCTGCCCCAGATATTCCGGCCCGGTCTGCAGGCGTTCATATTCGGCGACGACCAGATGTCCGGCATACCAATCCACCACAATCCGGATTTCCGGACTGTCCCAGTCATAGAGCCTAAAGCATTCTATCCGGGCCTTACGAAAACGTTTTGAGAGGTGCCGGTATTTATTTCTCACAGAATTTGCCAGCATTTCGGCATGATGCCGGGCTTTTTCCGGAGTAACCACCCCTTTTAACTTATTTTTTTTACTAAAATCTCTCTTCATGCTACAAATCAATCCTACCACTCTTTTTATCCAGTTTTTTCTTTTCCTCAGTCTTGATCTTGTTCCAGTTACGAATAATTTGAGCGCTGGATTTTACTTTTGTTTTACCAAAGACATGCGGATGCCGGCGTTTTAATTTTTTTATTAATACTTCGATAACATCTTCAACATCGAATTTCTTTTTCTTTAAGGCAATCTGAGAATGGAACATTACTTGGAGCAGGACATCGCCTAATTCTTCCTTCATATTATCGAAATCTTCGTTTTTTATCGCCTGAGTTAATTCCCGGGTTTCCTCTTTCAGGGATTTAAGCAAGGACTGATGCGTCTGCTCCTTATCCCAGAGACAGCCTTTTGGCCCATGCAAAGTCTTAAAAATTTGTTTTAATTCATTAAATTTTGTTTTTCCCATCAATAATCCTCTCTGTTAGAACCGGCGAAACAACTCGCTGTTCTAACCGGCCCATAATACTCAAAAGGCCATCTAGTATCGTTAAAGGATGCGGTGGGCAGCCTGGGATATAAAGATCAACAGGGATAATAGAATCAATTCCGTTGTTAGCTTCATTGTGATCAATATAAGGGCCGCCGGATATCGCACACGCTCCTAACGCGATAACAAGTTTTGGAGACGGTATCGCTTTATATGTTTTTTCCAGTGCCAGCCTCATGTTTTTTGTAACCGGGCCGGTTACTACAATTCCATCCGCATGGCGGGGAGAAGCAACAAATTGAATCCCAAAACGCCCAAGATCAAAGCCTAACGTATTCAAAACATTTATGTCTGACTCACAGGCATTGCACCCTCCGGCACTAACCTGACGCAATTTTAACGACCGGCCGAAAATATGTTTTACTCTTTTTCTGATTTCGCGTTCATGCCGGTCTGACAGATTCGAAAGGATCAGGTCTTTTCTTTCCTTCACTGCCAATCGATATTCCCGGGAAAAAGTTATCGCCTGAGTTGAGCCTGCGTTTTGGCATGCTCCACAAAAAAGACATTTCCCCAAATCAATTGTAAGAATATTATTAGATTGCTCAATCGCTCCGGTCGGGCAAACAGCTTTACACTTCTCGCCCGCTTCTTTAGAAACCTTTGAAGAAAAACAAGGCAACCCTAAAAACCTTTCCGGTAAATTCGCATTTTTAGTTGGAAATGGCATTGTTCTGTAGCCCTGTTTTATTCTCGCGTATAATGTTTTAATCATTATTATCCTAATTCCTTTTAAAGGTCATGACCGCAGTATGATAAATTAAAACTTTTATTGCATATCGGAAAATCAGAAATTTCTTCTCCTCTAAGCGCAACAGCTAATCCCATCCAATTATGAAACGATGGATCAACAATTTTATATTGATTTATATTTCCATTCTTATCAGTCAAAACGATATGACAGATCTCTCCACGCCACCCCTCTACTAATGAAATAAGCATGTTATCCCGTTTAATTGGCGGTACGGGAATGCTAATTTCACCTGCAGGTAAACTATTTAGCTGATCTAGGACAAATGTCACTGACCGCTGTATTTCAAGCCACCTTACAAAAGCCCGCGCAAAAACATCACCTGATGAATATGTTGACAAAGGAATCTGGGAAAATCTAAAGGCACCTGTAGGAAAATCAAAACGAACATCCCGCTCAATACCGCTCGCCCGCGCGGCAACTCCCACCAATCCCAGTTCCAATGCTGTCTGCTTTGTTATAATACCTATTTCATCAAATCTATCAACAACTAAAGGAGAACTCCAAAGGAGTGAAACAGCATTTTTAACATCCGAAAACACATTCGTTAAGCGAGTCTTTAATTCTTTAATCATGCCGGCATTTACATCAAACATCACACCTCCGGGGCGAATCATGTTACGCCCAAAACGATTCCCGCAAATAAGCGCGCTCATATTCAAGAAATCCCCCCTCAATCGTCCGCAATATGATGATGTTGGCAAATAACCGATATCACCAGCCAACGCGCCTAAATCGCCGGTATGGTTAGCTAATCGTTCTAATTCAAGCATAATCGCCCGGAGTGCCGATACTCTTAAAGAAACATTACAATTAGATAACCCCTCTATTGCCTGGGAATACGCTAATGAATGCCCAATAGTCGTATCCCCTGCTAAAGTTTCCATATAATGGCTTGTACGCTTATCCGGGCCTCCAATTAATGCTTTCTCAATACCACGATGCTGATAGCCTAAAGAAATTTCCAGATGAAAAACTTGTTCGCCATGACATTGAAACCGAAAATGGCCCGGTTCAATTATCCCCGCATGCACTGGCCCAACAGCGACTTCGTGTATTTCTCCTCCATGAAGTTTTAAAAAGTTCGTAACCGCCGGAACGATTCGAATTGGCTTAAGCCAGGGATGCCCCTCGGGACGCACCCCCCACTGCTCAAAAATTTCCCGCTCGAACAAATGGACTTGTGGTATTTGTACTGTCAATGAAGGATAAGAATTCTCAACTACAGTAGAAAAAGTGGTTAAATATCCTTCTTGATCATACGCAAGAACCATAATGAGAGTAACTGTTTTATTTGAATTTGGATGTCCCCAGAAACACACAACCCGAGCACCAGTTTGTATTTCTTTAACCACAAGATCGCGAAACTCCTCAAACGGCAGTTGAGTAATATTCTGTGATTCGTTAGCCTGAGAATTATGTGTTTTTAAAGGAAGCTCAGACATCATAATCCCCCCAATCCTTTAGCGGCTGCCTCTAAGGCACGACTCAACCAAGCAGGCAAATATATTCCGATACATATCACCAGGACGAAAAACAATCCTGGAACTAATGTACGCCAGACAGAATCACCGTTATATAGATCATGCTTACTGTCGTCTTCCGTTGAAACTTTTCCCTGCGTCATCAAAATAAATATTCGTGCCATGCCGATAAAAACAATTGCTAAAGCAGCTAAAAAAATAAATGTGATCCAATAATGCCCTTGCAGCAAAGCTTCTTTTAAAATGATAAATTTCCCCAAAAAGATACCTGATGGCGGAGTTCCTGTTATCAACAAAAAACCAACTAACCAAAAAACTCCAGACCTGCGCATTTTTTCAGCGATAAGCCCATGGATATCTGATATTTTCTTTGTTCTGAAATAAGACAGGATATTACCCGCAATGAAAAACAATCCTGCCTTGGTTAAAGAATGTCCGAGCATATTAATCATTGATCCCAATACTGCACCACCGCCTAACCCCAGGCCCAATGTTATTATTCCCATGTGTTCAACGCTTGAATATGCCAGCATCCTTTTATAATCCGTTTGCCCCAAAATAAAAACCGCGGCAAATAAAACAGATAAAAGGCCAAAGACAATAAATATCTCCTGGCAATATGCCTGCAAGCCTGCGGCAATACAAATTTGATAGACCCGTAAAATCCCCAAAAAAGCGCAATTAAGCAATGCCCCTGATAAAAGCGCGGAAACAACAGACGGTGCCTCGCTATGAGCATCAGGCAGCCATGTATGAAAAGGCGCAAGGCCCATTTTAGTCCCATATCCAACAAACAAAAGCAAAAAGGAAGCCTTTAGCCACGGGGTATTTATCTGTCCTGCATTTCCGATCATTTTAATTAAAAATAGTTCTTGCTGATTATTATTCGCAACAGCCAGGAAAAAGATTCCCAGCAAAGCAATAGCAATACCCACAGAGCAAATCAAAAGATATTTCCATGTTGCTTCTAATGACCGTTTCGTACGATGAAAATATATTAAAGGCGCGCTTGCCAACGTTGTTGCTTCAATGCCAACCCATAGCACAGCTAAGTGCTGACTCGCGATAACCAGGGTCATCGTTGATAGAAATAATAAGAAGCAGCCGCTGAAAACAGCCTCATTAGTGAAACGCTTGCGTTTATTCTTCACATTTTCATGTTGACGACTTTCATCCGATAAATACTGGACACAATAAACTGCCCCCCCTAAGAATAAAACGCTGGTTATCGTTAAAAACAAAATGCTAATATTATCAAAAGCAAACCACTCACCCGAAAATGCGCTCGTTTGTTTAACCCACGCCAAACAAGTCAGACTAAAATGGATTCCCGCGCCGAAAACAATTAGTCCCCGACGAAAAAAATCATTCCGGGTGAAAAAACAAACCAGCCCTAATAAAAACGGGATTATAATTAATAATATACTGACCATTGTATAATTCCTATTTTTCCGTTATTAAATCTTTAAGCTCTGATAATTTTTCAGTATCAATATGATCAAACTCCCGGCTTATATGGAATATGGCTATCCCCATAACAAACACGGCCGCAAAAATATCCAACAAGATCGCTAACTCAACCAATACAGTTTGCTCCCCTAAAAAAGCAGAACCGAAAAAATAAATACCATTTTCTAATATCAAATATCCAATGACTTGGGTTATTGCTTTCATTCGACTGACAATGACAAATACTCCGGTAAAAAATGTCGCGAAAGAAACCGGCGCGACCAGCGGTGAAACAGGCGTGTTCGTATACAATAACCGCGCGCTTAACCAAAAAGACATGGCAAATATAACCACACCCATCAATAACGAAAGCGGATATCCGCCAACCGGCTCAACTTCTTTTCTTATATTAGCTTCCTGTAAGGCTCGAAATAATAGCCAGGGAAATACCACGCCTTTTAAAACAATGCTCAGAGATGAAGATGCAATAGTTCCCAGAGCAATTACAGGATACTCATTTATGATCGGCATCAATCCTATCAGAATCCCTTGAGCGGCAACTATTCTGATACATGTTCTTATGCGGCTGGATGAGAGCATCATCAAATTCATAAGCAGAACAGCAACAGCAATAAAGTCAACCCACATACTTGTACTGAGCATAGTCGAAGTATTCATTAATTACCTCATTGTTAATATTAATGCCACAATCGCGAGCGCTAACGCGATGATTAAAAAATGCGGAACTTTTAACAAACGCAATCGCGCAAGAATCGATTCGGCGGCTCCGACAATAACGGAAAGAAAAATCATTCCTAAAATAAAAATACCGCTATCAATCGCCCACCCATGAGAATATACGCTGAAAAATGCCCCCATCAATAATGTTCCCAAAAGCCAAAATTTAATCGCGGCTCCATAAAGGATATACGCCAAGTCAACCCCTCCATGATCCAAAACCATGGCTTCATGAATCATCGTTAATTCCAAATGAGTATTAGGATCATCCACAGGAATGCGGGAATTCTCAGCCATAAAAACAATAAAGATCGCCCCTAAAACTAAAAAAATCAATGGGCCATGTGTCATCCAGGAATGCATAAGGGGATTTTGAAATATTCCTGAAAGAGAAATTTCTCCTGTAACCCGGGCTAAAGCTGCTAAACTTAAAAATAATGCCGGCTCAGCAAACATGGCAAACTGAACCTCACGGCTTGCCCCCATCCCTTCAAAACTCGAACCTGTATCAAGGGCCGCAAGAACAGTAAAAAAACGCGCGACTCCCAGCAAATAAATAAACAGGATGAGGTCACCGTTAAACGATATTAACGAAAACTGCCCGGGGAACGGGATCAACATAGAAGCAATGATGATCGCGCTTAAACTAATGATCGGCCCCGCAATAAATATCCATGTCGTTGTCCTGCTATACACCGCTCCTTTTTGAAGCAACTTAAAAATATCATAATATAATTGCAATAGAGGACTTCCCTTGCGCCCGGCGAAAAAAGCCTTTGTCCGGTTAATCACGCCGAAGAGAAATGGTGATAATAGTAAGACTAAAATAAACTGTGCTATTTTTGTATACATTTTTATAATTTCCAAATAAAAAGTGCTATAAGGGTGAACAAAATATATAAAATATAAAACTGTAATTTTCCATGCTGAAGCCAGGTTAATTTCTCGGCTAAATGATGAATTAATTTAAGGATGGGATGAAAAACAGTTTCACTAAACAAATCAGGGGTTTCTGTTTCAAAAGACGAACTGTCAGGAAAATATTCCGTTATTTTAGTCGTATATTTCTTGGTTCTCAAAATGCCTTTAAAAAAATCTACAAGCGGCTGGGCAAACGACGACGCGGTATACTGCATGCGGGGGTCAGGCTTGGCATACCCACAATCCCATGTGAGAACACGCTCTATGCTCCTTCCGTTAAGAAGCGCGCGGCGTAACGCGATTATCAACAAAATAACAATGTAAAAAAACAATAACGCGATAACAATATATATTAACGTATGTTTAACTTCAAATAGCGTCGTCTTGAACATACTAAATGGGGCCCCAGTCACATCAACGATGACTCTTCCAAAAAAGCCCATAACAAAAGGCGAGCCCAATCCTACAAAAACACAGCAAGCGGCAAGAACTAGCATGGAACTCCTCATAAGAATTCCCGGTTCCCGTGCTTTTTGACAATAATCACTTCTTGGTTCGCCTAAAAAAATAATCCCGAATGCTTTGGTAAAACAAGCTACGGACAACCCGCCAATCAAAGCTAAAAATGCCATTATACCCAGAGAAACAACAACTGTTGATGTTGAGCCTAATATCCCCTTAAAGGAAGCAAAATAAAGCAGAAACTCACTGATAAATCCATTTAATGGCGGCAGTCCGCAAATTGCAGCCGCGCCAATAAGAAAACAAAACCCGGTTATCGGCATCTTTTTAAGTAATCCTCCCAGTACATCTATTTCCCGCGTACCGGTTTGCTGGTAAAGAGCACCTGCCCCCAAGAAAAGAAGCCCCTTAAAAAACGCGTGGTTAACAACATGCAATAACCCGCCGGCAAAGCCCATAACTATTAAAATAGGGTTATTCAAACTCATCCCCAACACGCCCAGGCCTATTCCCATAGCGATGATGCCGATATTTTCTATACTAGAATAAGCCAAAAGTCTTTTGAAATCATGTTGAGCTAGAGCGAACAAAACTCCTAAAAGCCCTGATACCATTCCAATGCCAATAAGCAAATACCCCCACCAAGCACACGGCACTCCTAAAAAAGTTATAATTCTGACCAAGCCATAAATACCTGTCTTGATCATTACCCCGGACATAACCGCTGAAACATGGCTTGGCGCCGCGGGATGTGCTTCCGGCAGCCAAATATGCAATGGCATAAATCCTGCTTTTGTCCCAAATCCGATCAACGCGCACAGAAAAATTATAGAAGGCATAAACCCGGATGCTGTTATTTTCCATCCATCGAAATCAAATGAGCCGCTGTTCCGGCTTAATAATACAAACATGACCAGTAAAAATAATGTTCCAATATGCGTTGCGATCAAATAAATCAGCCCGGCCCGAGCGGTTTCTTTTTTTTCACCTTCAAACAATACCAGGAAAAAAGAACTGACCGACATCATCTCCCATGCTACCAAAAAAAGAATAGCATTGCGCGCGATCACAACTAAAACCATGCTGGCAACAAGAAGATTAAAGAAAAACCACGCACTGCCGATATTTTTCTTTCCATAATAATGTTGTAAATACTCTAACCCGTATAAAGCAGCTAGGCCTGATAAAATAAAAATAGGAAATAAAAACAATATTCCCAAAGAATCAATCGCGGCCGAAAATGAGCCATAAGGAATTTTCCAGAAAAAACTTACCACTGCGGAATCGGGATTATGATGAACAACAAAAAGAGAGATTAAACCTACAACGCATGCGATACTAGTCCCCACAGCCCCAATAAAATTAGACAGCTTATCAAAACGATTTAAGCATAACGCGAACGATCCGGTGAGGACTAATATAGCTAATGAATAAAAAATAACGTTCATGTAATTCTTGTTTCCTTAATTTTTAACTTATTTGCCTAAGGGTTGTTCGTTTTTTTCAATTTCTCTTAAAATGATCTCTCGGGAAGCTTGATTCTCAAGAGCCTCTTTTACGCGCGGATTTCTTAAAGCATGAGCGATCCGTGAAATCATTTTTAGATGACTTCTAACCGTCGGACTTATTAACGTAAATAGACAATGAACTGGTTTCCCGTCTATCGCGCCATAATCAACTGGTTTTTCCAAAAAGCAGATTGAAGCAAGCACGTGAGGGATATGGGTAACAACGGGATAGCGCGCATGAGGGATGGCAATGCCATCGCCAAATCCGGTTGAACCTAATTCCTCCCTTATAAGCATCGCATCTAAGAGATCTTGTTTTTTGACATCATCCGGCAAATTTAAAAGGTTAATAACCGCACTTAGCAGTATCTTCTTATCTTTTCCTTCGACACGATAATAGATCCCGCCTCTTTTGATCGTCTCCGACAAGGAAAGCTCTTCGACATTATTATCACCAGAATCATGCAGCAACCCCTGAGAAACATTCAATTTATGTGCCGTCGCCCAATCCAATATCTCTATTCTATTGAACCGATATTGATCATGTATCCTATAATAAGGAATGCTTTGTTGCTTAATCCATCGATAGACAGTCCTCTCCGTAACATTTAATAGTTTGGATAACTCTTTTACGCTCAATTGCATTTGGGTCTCCACTCTTTTTATTTTCTTTGTTATATTTTTGATTAACCAATCACTATGACATCTTAAGACATATAATTATATATGTCAACTCATATCCTATGATTGCGACAATTATTCAACATTATATAAGGCGGGATAGTGAAGTCAGATCTTGGTTAAGCCTGGAGATTATTCATATTCACAAATATACGCTGTATCCTGTTCGACTTTTACCTTTAATTTTGATTTCGCGGCAACGTCAAATGAACAGCCTTTATCAAACTCTTCCCATTCGTCATACTCGGGAAAATATACGGAGATCTTTCCTTCGACAATCGTCATAATCTCTTTGGTGTCTGTATCAAATTCATACTCTCCCGCTTCCATAACGCCAACTGTCTTTTTCCCTTCTTCGCAGTTAAGCACAAATGATTTTACTTTTCCTTCAAAATATTCATTAACCTTGATCATCACTATTCTCCTTTTTTCGTTTAAACAATCTGATTATTATTTAAAGATATCATATTATATATCAGGCATAAACAAAAATAAAGTCCTTCCTTTTCCGCAGGAACAAAAAAGGAAGTTCCGTCTGGCCCTATTAAAAAAAGGAGGTTTGTGATAATATATCACTTATTAACCCGGAGAAAATAGGATGGATTTACTTATAACCTGCAAACCAAATTACGAGACTATTCTCACTCGAGAACTTCTCTTACATAATTACTCAATCAAAGAAAGTGGTAATTGCTGGATTCTCGCCCAATCCCCCGCCTCCTGCGAGGCCTTGCTAAATCAAAATATTGCGGAGCGGGAAACACAGTTATGTTTTGCTCAAACCATATTAATAAACCCCATTAAAATCAATGCTTCTTCAGTGAATGAATTTGCCGGAAAGCTGGCTGATTTTTTTTTAGACTCAATGAAAGGAAAACACATTGAAAATAACTTGCTAACTTTATTTTTACATGCTGACATAGAAAGCTTATCTCCCCGAGCCAAATTAGTTGAATCTACCTGGCGCAATAAAATCAGTAAAAAAATGTCACGCGTAGGGAAACTTTTAAAAAAACCAGCTCCTCTTTCTTCAAAGCCTATCGAAGGATTTTTTACCTATTTCTCTGATTTTAATCAGGCCTTTATAGCTGGCTCTGCGATTATCGGCCCATGCCTTCGCATGCATATGGATAAAAATGCGCCCTCACGTTCTTATCTTAAAGCCGAAGAAGCCTACATTCTTCTTAATTGCCAGCCTCAAGCAAACGAGCAAGTAGTTGACTTGGGTGCGGCTCCGGGCGGCTGGACTTACAGCGCCCTTAAACGCAAAGCAAAAGTAATCGCTATTGACAATGCCCGGATGAACAAAGCAATCGCCAACCACCCCAATATTACCCATTTAAAACAAGATGCTTTAAAATTTACTCCTGGGAATAAGTTAAATATTGATTGGTTATTTTGTGATATTATCGAACAACCGGAGATTATTCTGCAAGTGGTCCACCGATGGCTAAAACACGGCTGGTGTCAAAAATTTATCGTAAATCTAAAAATAGGCCGCTGCGACCCTCTGGCAATCATTAAAAAGATTAACGATCCTGATACTGGATTAATTGGCTATTGCTCAGTACTTAAAATCCGCCAGCTCTACCATGACCGCCAGGAAATAACCGTAACCGGAAAAATAATTTAGGGAGACCAAAGTCATCCTAACTTTTATTGCGCAGTTCCCTTATTTTCGGCTGGTTTTCTTTTTCTTTACCGCCGGCTTCTTCTTTGGGGGAGATTTCTTAGGAGCTTTCGCGGGCTTGACCGCTTTTGGCTTTACCGCAGGCGCGGTATTTACCGGCACTGTTTCTTTGGGTTTGTCACTTTCTCTCGGCTTAAAAATACTTTTATTATTCTTGCGTTTTGTAAAGCACTCTTTGCAATATACCTGACGGTCTTCCCGCGGCTTAAACGGAACTTCACAATCCCTGCGGCAATCCGCACAGACTGCTTTATGCATCGGCCTGTTGTCCCGGCCCTGTTTAGGGGAAGGGACAATCACCGGCTGCGGCTTAGGCACAGTAATAGGCTGCGGCGGGATACGGCTAAGAACCATATCCAGTTTTGCTTCAAAAGAGGTAAGCTTCTGGACCAATACGGTAAGAAGCCCGATAATATCCTGATCCGCAGCCTTAGCAATTGAAGAAGATTTAGTCTTTACGCGTTTACTCAGCGTAGATTTTTTATTCGTGCGTTTTTTCATACAGCCTCCGGTAATAGTTATATATGTACATTTTAATACCAGGACCGAGCTAAGACAATAGAAAAATTTATGACAATATACAACTAATGGCATCCATGGTCAGCACAAGCGTTATTAACCGTGATCTCTTCTAATTTGTTTTCTTTAAATTCTTTGATTATTTCCGCGACAGTTCCACAGCTTGCCTGATAGGCTTTAATTCCCTCGTTATTAAGTTTTTGTATAGCACGAGCACCAATTCCTCCGCAAACAACCACATTAATATTTTTACCGCTTATTTGACTTAATGGCTGACACATTCCATGCGCGTGATGGGCATTAGCATTATTGATAATCTCAAAATTTTCATCTGTTTCATCAAAGATAAAAAAATACGGAGCACTGCCGAAGTGCGCGAAAACATTAGATTTTAATCCTTCATTGTTTTCCGTTGGAATACATATCTTCATCTTTCTTTCCTCCTTTAATTTTTAATGCTTTTGCATTTAGCAAAGCATCTGCTATTTTTTTATGCGCAGAATTAATAATATTCCCAAAAGTCTGCCGGGAAATATTCATTTTTTTAGCGGCATCTTCCTGATATAAACTCTCTAAATCCGCAAGCCTTATCGCCTCAAGCTCGTCTATATTTAAGATAACTTCTTCTAATTTTGACATAGGTATTCCTCTGGGCTTAAAATAATCAGACCCAGGATTACAACAAATTATTCTTGCCCTACATGGCCTCGGCACATCTTCCTCCTTTTTAATTATTGGCATATGCCAATAATAGCACAAGCAACAAATACTGTCAAGCTTAATGGAAACAAGGGATTGGAGGGCCATCAAATCCCACCTGCACAACCTTTATTTTAGTTTGGTAAAATACCGGATTTCTGTTATCTTGATCAGCATAATTATACTGTGTTTACAGTTTATTGATAAATACGATTCTAAAAGATGTCATAAAAATAATGTTTTCTATGCTATAATAAGAAGTACTTTAATCTAATAATTTTAAGGAGTTTTTTATGAAAATAGCTTTAATCTCGCCTATTGCGTGGAGGACTCCGCCGGTTCATTATGGTCCGTGGGAAAATGTTGTTTCTTTACTTTGCGAAGGGTTGATTAAAAGAGGCATTGACGTAACTTTATTTGCCACCGGTGATTCTGTAACTGCCGCAAAACACAGCTTTGTGTGCAGGCGTGGATATGAAGAAGATAAAACAGTCGAACCTAAAGTCTGGGAAGCGCTTCATATATCTGAGGTTTTTGAGCGGGCCGATGAATTTGATATTATTCATAATAATTTTGACTTTCTACCGATAACTTATAGCGGCTTGGTTGATACCCCGGTGCTGACTACGATACATGGATTTTCTTCTTCGGCCATTCTGCCTGTTTACGAAAAATATAATAATCAAACATACTATGTTTCTATTAGTAATTCTGATCGCAGTGATAAACTTGATTATGTGGCAACTGTGTATCACGGAATTAACCTTAAACAATTTACATTTAAAAATAATCGTGGTGATTATTTGTTGTTTTTTGGCCGGTTTCATCCTGACAAAGGAGCAAAAGAGGCAATTGAGATTGCTAAAACATTTGGTAAAAAATTAATAATGGCAGGCATAATTCAGGATCAGGAATATTTTGATAAAGAAGTCGCCTGTCATTTAAATGATGATATAACTTATATGGGTAGTGTTGGCCCTAAAGACCGCGACAAATTGTTGGGTAATGCATATGCCTTACTTCATCCGATCTTTTTTGAAGAGCCATTTGGACTCTCGGTAATAGAGTCAATGGCGTGTGGAACTCCTGTTGTGGCTTTTAATAAAGGAAGCATGCCTGAGTTAATCGAGCCTGGGGTAAACGGATTTCTTGTTAATAATGTTGCTGAAGCAGTTGCCGCCCTGGGTAAGATCCCGGAAATAAACAGACAGAACTGCCGAAAAACAGTAGAGGATAAATTTTCCGTTGAGACTATGGTTGATAATTATATTAAGGTCTATGAGCAAATTATCAATAGCACTAAACGGCAAGAAAAACGTCCCTGGGGATATTATAAAGTACTTGCCGATGAGCTTGATCATAAGGTCAAACGAATTGTTGTTTTTCCCTCAGGTGAGCTTAGCCTACAAAGACACAAACATCGTAGTGAACATTGGCAGGTCATAAAAGGTGAAGCACTGGTAACCCTAGATGATAAAAAAATCATTGTAAAAACAGGTGAAAGTATTGATATTCCTTGCGGCAGTAAACATCGGGTTAAGAATGTGTCAGATAAAGAAATCGCTTTTATCGAAATTCAACTAGGGGAGTATTTTGGCGAAGAGGATATTGAAAGATTCGAAGATAAGTATGGAAGAGCAGGTTAATTATGAAAGATAAAGTCGTGACCCGTTATAAAGGAAACCCCATTCTCACTAAAGATGCTGTCCCCTATCCTGTCGCTACAGTGCATAATGCGGGAGTTGTTAAATATCAGAATAAATATATTATGTTATTTCGTTCTCATTTATTAAACGGACGGTCGGTTATCGGGATGGCGCAGAGTGATGACGGTTATGATTTTAAAGTTAAACCCGAACCGTTTTTAATACCATCGAGCGTTTCAAAATTCGGGGAATATGAAGAATACGGTCTCGAGGATCTGCGTATTAGTAAAATAGATGATGATTTTTTGCTCACGTACAGCGCTTATTCTAGGCATGGGGTCCGGATCGGACTGGCTAAAACAAAAGATTTTGAAACAGTAGAAAGAATAGCCTTAATCACTCAGGCTGATTTGCGAAATGTTGTAATATTTCCCCAAAAAATAAACGGACAATATGTCCGGCTCGATAGGCCGCATTCTGAAATTTCGAAATGGTCGATTTGGATATCATATTCTCCGGATTTAATTCATTGGGGAAACTCTAAATTACTAATAAAACCAGAGCCCTACCATTGGGATGAAATGAAGATCGGCCCGGGCGCCACACCGATTAAAACCGATAAAGGCTGGCTTAATATTTATCACGGGGTTTTCCAAACAATGGCAGGAGCAGTATACCGACTAGGAGTTGCACTTCATGACTTAGCCGACCCTTCAATAATTATCGGAGTTTCTGATCAATGGATACTTCAGCCGGAAGATCCCTGGGAAATAACCGGCTATGTGTCTAATGTCGTTTTTACCTGCGGGGCTGTGCCAGAAGATAATGGTTCGGTTAAGATTTATTGGGGTGGGGCTGATACTGTTATGTGTGTCGGCGAAGCAAACATAAATGAGCTAGTGAACCTGTGTATTAATAATCCTCGAAAACCTTTATGATCAGGAGAAAATAATGTCACTTTACAATATTAAAAAAATCAATAAGATCTTTAAACCGGATCCAAAACGAGTTATTACAAAAGCACATATTCCTCATGGTCAGGGGCGTATAAAGAAAATTATAACACGAGTTTTAAATCTCTCTGATAAAAAGGCCAAGCAGACATTAGACAAAGTGATGGCAGATTTTTCCCCTAGGCATAAAAACATATTAGGTTCGCTTGATGAACATTACAATGAAATAAAAAAATATATCCCTAAGAATATACAGATAAATGATACTAAAAGAGTACTTCTAGGAGCTTATTTTACTTTAGAATATTCTGTCCAGGCTGCGGCATTCTTTAACCCCTCTATTATTGAGCATCCCGATCAAAGTGACTTGCCTAAAGGAAGCATGCGTTTTATTATAAGTTTTCGTTCCGTGGGAGAAGGCCATGTTTCCTCGGTAGAATTTAGAAGCGGAGTAATTGATAAAAAGGGTGACTTTAGTTTTGATAAAGTCAGTCCATATGTTGAAAGAGCAACGACCGCAAGTAATCCTGTTTATGACAAGAAATCGTTCTTTTTTAAAATGGCAGAGTTAGGGGTTAAAAATGAATTTTCCGCTCTTATTGATAGTCAATTGCAGAAGCATTTTTCGCTTTCTGATTTAAAAGCTGTATTACGGATATCCTCGGATAAAATCAATTCTGATGATGCCGAAACAATACTATGGCTGGCTATGTCAAACTATGAATTACACTTTAAACTTGAGCAGAAATTATCCGAAAGAATTATTTTCCCTTGCTCTCAAAATGACCGTAATGGGATTGAGGACGCGCGCTTTGTAAGGTTTCTTGATGCCGATGGCAGTATCACTTATTATGCGACTTATACTGCTTATAATGGATTTAAGATCATGCCTCAAATATTAGTAACCAAAGACTTCCTTGATTTTAAAATAATCACTCTCAACGGTAAATTTGCCGGCAATAAAGGCATGGCTCTTTTTCCGCGAAAGATAAACGGGAAATATATGATGATTTCCCGTTTTGATGGTGAAAATTTATTTCTGATGTCATCAGATGATATTTACTTCTGGCCAAACGTAAAGCTTTTGAAAGAACCTGAATATGCTTGGGAATTTTTCCAAATAGGCAACTGCGGATCTCCGATTGAAACTAAAAAAGGCTGGATAGTGCTAACGCACGGCGTAGGCCCAATGCGTAAATACTGCATTGGAGCAATTCTCCTGGATCTAAAGAACCCCAGCAAAATTATCGGAAGTACAGTTGAGCCGATACTTGCCCCAACAGAAGAAGAACGCGAAGGCTATGTGCCAAACGTAGTCTATTCCTGCGGAGCAATAATCCATGAAGGCGATTTAATTATACCCTATGCTATGTCCGATACAAATTCAGGAATAGCCACCGTGTCTGTTGATCGCTTGCTAAGTGCTATGTTGAAATCAAAAAAATAAGAGGAGCAGCAAATTGGATAAACACAAAATAAAAAACATTAGAAAGATTGCGGTTATTGGCAATTATATTCCGCGGAATTGCGGGATTGCTACTTTTACGACCGACTTAAGCTTGGCTTTAGCGAAAGAACTTAAAGTTGAACAGAATTTAATAAATATTGCTATGGATGATATTCCTAAGGGTTATGATTATCCTTCTCCTGTAAAATTTAAAGTACGGCAGAACATTCAATCTGATTATTTTTGGGCGGCGGATTATATTAATGCTCATCAATATGAAGCTGCGATTCTTCAGCACGAGTATGGGATCTTTGGCGGTGAAGATGGATCCTATATTCTTCATATGTTAAAGTCTTTAAAAATGCCTGTGCTTACGAATCTGCATACAGTACTTGAGACCCCCTCAGACGGACAGCGAAAAGTAATGAAGGGCCTAGCGAAGTATTCTGATCGTCTGCTTGTTATGAGTAATAAAGCATTTGATATTTTAACCCGAGTTTATGGTATTGATCGTGAAATGGTATGTTTTGTCCCTCATGGAATACCGAATGCTTCTTTTGAGAAACAGGGATTATATAATAAACAGTTTGCATTGGGGAATAGAGATATCATCCTTACTTTTGGTCTTCTGGGATCGAATAAAGGTATTGAAAATATGATTGAGGCACTTCCGGCAATTGTAAAAAAACATCCTAATGTCACCTATTTAATTTTAGGAAAAACTCATCCTCATGTGCTGGATAAAACCGGTGACTCTTATCGTCACGGTTTGCAGCAATTGATTATTAAATTAAAAATGGAAAACCATGTAGTTTTTCATAATAAATTTGTAGAACTTGATATCCTTGTCCGCTATATTCAAACTTCAAAAATATACTCGATTCCTTATCTTAATAGAGAACAGATAACATCGGGAACTCTTGCCTATGCTTTGGGTGTAGGCGCGGCAGTTGTTTCGACTCCGTTCTGGCACGCAGAAGAGCTATTGGCTGATGGCCGGGGATGTCTTGTTCCATTTAATGATTCAGCGGCTATGTCAAAGACCATCAATGAGCTATTAGATAATGATGAAAAACGTGATGCAATGAGGGTTAAGGCATATAAACATTGCCGAAATATGATCTGGGAAAAGGTCGCCAAGCAGCATTTTGATATAATTTCCGATATAAACGAACGGAAATCTTTAGATAACTTAGAAAATGTTGTTTGGGAATATCATAAAATATTTAATGAACTGCCTGAGATCAACTTATCTCATTTGATAACTTTATCCGATAGCACTGGCATACTTCAACATGCTAAATACACAACCCCGAATCTTCATCACGGTTATTGTGTTGATGATAATGCCCGCGCATTAATCGCAATTGCAATGTATTATTCATTACGTAAAGATAAAACTGTATTACCTTTACTCCAAACATATTTGGCATTTTTGTATTATGCTTTCAATGAAAATACCGGCAGGTTCCGTAATTTCATGACTTATGATCGTCGTTGGCTTGAAGAAACCGGCAGTGAAGATTCTCATGCCCGCTCTCTTTGGAGTTTGGGGGTTATCGTTAAAGAAGCTCCGGATGATTCAATTCGCAAAATTGCCATGCTTTTATTTAAGGAGGCACTGCCGGCAATGAAACTATTTACTTCGCCCAGGGCATGGGCTTTTGCAATACTGGGACTGCAAGCATATCTGACTGTTTACGAAGGGGATACCGATGCCTGTAATATGCGAAATCTTTTGGCCGAAAAAACATATCAGTTGTTTAAAAATAATGCGACTGATCAGTGGCCGTGGTGTGAAGAAAAGGTAACATATGCCAACCCTATTTTACCACACGCGTTAATTATCGCCGGGCAATGGTTGCCAAATAAAGACATGTATGAAATGGGCATAAAATCACTGCAGTGGTTGTTGAAAGTTCAAACAGCTCCAGAGGGACATTTGTCATTAATCGGCAATGATGGTTGGCTCGACAAACAAGGTAAGCATTCTAAATTTGGTCAACAGCCAATCGAAACCATGAGTTTGATAAATGCGTGTTTAGATGTTTATATCAAAACAGGAGAAAAAAACTGGCTTCGAGAAAGTGAACGATGCCTATCCTGGTTCATGGGGCAGAATGACCTGCAAACCCCAGTATATGATTATAAAACCGGTGGTTGCGGTGATGGAATAGAAAGTTATGGAGTCAGCGCAAATCAAGGCGCGGAATCCACCTTGGCTTGGTTGATATCATTAATCAAAATTTACACAGTCATGGGGCAGGTGGAACAGGATGTTTGTTGAGTTTATGATCGCCTAACCCTTTTAAACTTCTCGTGACAATAGCTCCGCCTTTATAGGCCCACGTTTATTTCCCAAGAAAGGCTTGATGATGAGATGCAGAATGTCGCGAAATGGCATGTTGCGAACAAGGCGATATAGGACCCGTAGTGTTTGCAATGGGTAATGCCTTAGCTTATAAAAAAAGAGCTGGCGGATACCCACCATGCGCTCCTGGTTGATTACTTCTCCAGAAAGACAGGTCGGGTCAATCTCCGAACATTTAAAAAACTTATACCAATCAGTTTCTTCGTTTAGTAGGCCTCGCTTTACATACTCTTGCCAAAGCGGTGTGCCGCGGTAAACACATAATCGATTAAAGTTAAAGGTGTCCAGCCGAAGTTTTGAGACAAATTTAAAGGTGGCCCTCATATCTTCAATTGTTTCATCAGGGCTACCCACAACAAAAAAACCATGCACAAGCTTAACTCCTGCCTGTTTGGCGTCCTTTATAGCTTCCTGGATTTCAGACAATGTTTGTTTTTTATCCAGCCGATGAAGCATCTTCTGGCTGCCGCTCTCAACACCAAACATTAGCATTATACAGTGAGCTTTAACCATGACTGGGAAAAGATGCTGGACTACTGAGTCAACCCGCCCTTCACAACCCCATTCAATATTAATATTGTTATCATTGATACCTTTGCAGATCTCCTCGATCCGTTTGGATTTCAAAAGAAAATTATCATCAACAAAATAAATCACACCATAGCCGTGATTCTGTAAATGTTTCAATTCGTTAATAACATGTTGAGCACTGCGCGCCCGCCACCTTCTCTTGCTTATCTCTGGAATCGTGCAAAACACACACGACTGCGGACACCCGCGAGAAGTCTGCATAACCGTAAAGCGCTTTTTCGACAGAACTGCCGGAACATCAAGCGGCAGAGCCTTAATAAAATCCAAAGCCAGGCTTTCGCGATCCGGAAATGGCCACTGATCAAGGTCATTCTCTATAGCACGATCAGGATTACGTACTATTTTACCGTCTTTTAACCATGTAACCCCATTGACTTTTGCCGGGTCATCCAGATGTTCTACAAGATCGAGAATAAGCTGTTCGCCATCGCCGCGGCAAACAAAATCAACTTCAGGACACTGAAGCTTGATTAAATCGGCATTAATAGTAGCAAAGGTGCCTCCGAAAGCTAACGGGATCTTTACATTAGCCGCACGGATTTCTTGGGCCATAGTCTTTGCATAAGAGTAGCTGGTCGTGCTCAAGAAACTCAGGCCGACAATGTCCGGGTTTTGCTCTTGTATCCTCTCAATAATTACCTTGTTTGGTGTTTCCGGGTTGGCTTGGTCAAACATAAGGCACTCGTGACCAGCTCGTTTGAGCACCGCAGAAAGTGTCATAATTCCAATCGGGGGTGAGCCAATAATTTGGATATTCCCATTTTTAGCACGTTGCCCTTTTGCCACTGTGAAAAATTCGGGGTCACGAATGTTAATTAAAAATACACGCATAATGATACTCTTCTCTTTCTCCGGTATTTACTACTCGATACTTCCGCTCTTTTCCCTGAGTACGCATTCTACCCCAAACAAAAACTCCTGGCAACTTATTTCATTACAAAGAGTTCATATTAGTGTATAAAGAACTCGCTATTATTGCTTAAATAAATATATTTATATCCAACCCTTATTTAGCCAGTATTGATATTCCTCGGCCCAATCGTCTTTTCTTATTTGTATTACATGCTTAAAATGTTCTTTAAACGCCTCAATAGCTTTTGCCTGCTCCGGGAACTCTTTCTTTTCTTGTATATCCAATATTAGTTTCTTACCTAATCTAAGCGCTTCTTCCATTTTTTCTTTTCTGAGCGGTACGCGTGAAGATACGCCTCCCGAGTATAGGGCTCCGCAGGTATTGGAATAGTAGCGGATATAATCCAAAACAACTTGATCCTGCCCGCTTCCCGAAGAAACAATAGCTGCAACATACTTGCCTAAGAACCGGCTACAGTGGATAAAATGGGCGGCGCGGTCCCACAATGCTTTCATTGAAGCAGTGATCTGATTTATATAGTTTGGTGAAGCAAAGATTATTCCTTCAGCTTCCAGTATCTTTTCTAAGATCATATTCACATCATCCTTTATGGGACACTGCATGATTTTTTTGTGGCAAGCCTCACAATGACGGCAAAACTCAATATCATAATCGCATAGATGGATGACTTCTGTTTTCACAGAACTTGAGAATCCTTTTAATGCCTCTTTTGCCAAAAGAAGGGTCTGGCTTTTTTCTTTACGCGGGCTCGATGATATAAGTAATATTTTCATTTTGGCCTCCTTTTCTTTTTTAATTATACCATCTTCATCCCAAAACAGGGAAAAAATCAGAAACCCTCTGCGACTAAAATAGCTACAGAGGGTTAATTTTGGCTCCCGGTATTAGACGAGTTTCGCAACTTTTTGGATTTAGAAGAGAATACAGAGCTATTGAAAAAACTTATGTTTATCTAAAACTGAAACTTGTAGTCAAGTAGAGACTTGACCCTCTACTAAACTCATTTCTTTATCGTTTCAGGCCCAATAATCCCACCAGAAATCACCATCTTCATAGCTTCCTCAACAGTCCAATTTGGATTTTTCGTTTGCGATTCTTTTAATATAACAAGAATACCGGATGTTGGATTTGGAACTGTTGGGATAAAGACTTTTAACAATTTTTCCCCGGATTCTTCCTCTGTTATCTCACCCGTAACAAATCCAATAACCCAAGAATCAGGCTTAAAATAGTCAACCAAAACTGCTTTCTTAAATATTTGCTTCTCTGGGAGAGCAAGCGTATCAGAAATTTGTTTACCAACCTGATAGGCAGTCTTAGCCAAAGGAATTTTAGTCATAACTTTATCAAACACCGAAATCATGCGTTTCCCCAAAACATTGCTTGTAATCATTCCTACAAAATACAAAACAACAATAAACAATAATAATCCTAGTCCTGGAATACGGTACCCAATATACTGATCAACCAACTCCATGACACGCTTATCAATGAACACATAAATAATCCGAATCGTAAAAATAGTCAGTCCAATTGGAATAAGCGACAGCAATCCCCTAGACACATACAACTTAAAATGATTAATAAAACTTTTCATGCTTTAACCTTTTTTTATAAGAAAAACGAGATAAATAATATAAAACAAAACAAATAAACCACCTTCCCACCGGTCAATCATCCTGCGCTTTCCCGTGAACATAAAAAGAAACAATAGCATTGTACTCCCGATCAAAACAAAAATATCCGAGTTAACACTCTCTGCTATTGGCAATGGCTTTATTACCGCCGAAATCCCAAGAACAAAAAAAATATTAAAGATATTTGACCCGACAATATTTCCCACTGCAATATCAGCATTCTTTCTATAAGCGGCGACAGCTGATGTCGCAAGCTCCGGCAGAGATGTGCCTGCGGCAACAATAGTCAATCCAATTAAAGATTGGCTAACACCTAACTGCGATGCGATCTTAACTGCGCCATCGACAACAATTTTTCCACCGAATATCAATGCAATAAACCCTCCGAGTACCATACCTAATGCTTTGAAAAAATTAACATCTTCACCCTGTGATTGTTGTCCCTTTTCTATCTTCGAAATACTCGCAATATAATAAAGGAAAATGGCAAAAAAACTCAGAAAAACAAACCCATCAATTCTAGTTAAAGCAGAATGCTCTGCCTGATCAAACAAAATGTCGTTTGAAAGAAATCCGAGAACAGCAACCGCCAGCAAACTAAACGGTATTTCTTTCCTTACCGTTCCTTTTGTAACTGCCAACGGATAAATCAATGCCGAAACACCTAAAATTAATAAAATATTAAACAAATTGCTGCCGATCACATTCCCTATTGCAATTTCCGTATTGCCTTGAGTACTGGAGAAAATATTAACAAGCAACTCTGGTGTTGATGTGCCAAAAGCAACAATAGTAAGACCGATGACCAAGTCCGACACACCAATTCTTTTTGCCAGAGCGGATGATCCAGTGACCAGAATATCAGCGCCTTTAATCAATAATATAAAACCAAGAATCAAGATAATAAATACTGTCATATTTGTTTAAACCTACGCTTTAAAATTAAAAGAATCTGCCCACGCCTACGAGATTATTTAAAGGGTGCGGATGGCAGATTTCCCCGTCCGGATATTTTTCTCCGGATTTACCCAAAAGCATTTCTCCCGTTCCATTCCTCAATAGATTCGGCGGTACAGCCTAGAGGACTGTTTTATTGTACGGAATTGGTCACAGCCTGTTCCACCACAGGTTTTTCACTTGTTGGAGCCTGCTGGCATCCATACAATAAAACGATTGCCAACAAAATTGACAAACTTTTTATTGCGTTCATACCTACATCCTTTCCTAAGCTACATTCTATTAGTTATTCAGAGTTAATCTCGAAATAACTTTACTGCCATTGTCATCGATCTGATACGTAACGACAACTTTGTCTCCTTCTTTAAGTCCAGAAGTTGAGACCTTTTCCCCATCTTTATAAATTTCCGTAGCTTCAGAAAGATAGAAAACGGTTGTTGTCACATCTTCACTGTCCTCGAGTTGGTATTCAACAACAACTTGTTGATTCTCGATATCAACAGACACCACTTGACCTGAAAGCTCCATTGAAGCATTTTCGGTGCTTTCAATCATTTGTTCTTCTGCTGAAAACACAACCAATGGGCTCAGAAGAAAACAGACCGAAAAGATCAAGCATAAAGATATATTTCTCATTTTAATCACCTCCTTTCATTTTTTAATTACATTTATTTACAAGACACAAAATCCCCGGATTTTTACCTGTTCAAACTCAATTTTGAAAAGGGTATTAAATTTAAGGACAACAGCGGAGACGCCGTTTGTTGAGGCGAGCTATTGTACTAAGCCCAGACGGAGAAGGAATAAAATATAATGTTGATAGTAAATTCGGTATAGCATAAAAAAGACCTTATGGATTATCCTTTTTGTTTTGAATAGATTAATTATACCATAAAAATAATAAAAGCAATATTTATTTGAAATCAAGAAATATTCTTTCGAAATTCCGAACAACTATTTTTACTAACTCATTCACTTGAAAGGAAATCTTTTGATTGCTGATAAAACAAGATGGTTCCAAGCAAGACAATAAAATTCCTTTAATCAACGGATCTTTAAGATTTAATTATTCATAAAACAGTAATTTGTTCGCCTGTTACAACCGGTAAAAAAGAAGCCCTCCATAACATATTTATTTCTAAACAGTTACAGAGGGTTTTTAAAAACTCCCGCGCGAGGACTCGGTCACTACACTCGCAACCTCCTGTTGCTCATTGCTTAACCTCCCCTGCGTTCACTAAATTTGCAGTCCTGCAAATTTGCCCTCCTCCTCGTCGGGCCGTTCTCTTCGCTTCGAGTCCTAGCGAGGGGAGATGGAAACTAAAAAACCACTACTTACGTAGTGGTTTTGTTATTTTGGCTCCCCGTGTTAGATGAATTTCGCAACTTTTTGGATTTAGAAGAGAATACAGAGCTATTGAAAAAACTTATGTTTATCTAAAACTGAAACTTGTAGTCAAGTAGAGACTTGACCCTCTACTAACTACTCTGTTTATTCTATAACAGTAGGGAAAGATTCCCCGTCTTTTTGTTTTTTTAACAACTCTGAAATATTACGTTCCAATTGATCCAAGTTGCACGGTTTAAACATATAGACATCTGCTCCGATAACCCGTCCGACAACCCGATCAACATCACTATCTTTGGCAGTAAGCATAATCACAGAGATATGTTTATATTCTTCACTCAACTTCAATTCCCGACATAATTCTTCTCCTTTAAGTTTAGGAATCATTAAATCCAGGATAATCACATCCGGGTTTTGCGTTTTAGCCTTATTGAGACCATCCATTCCATCGTATGCAACGAGAGGTTCATACCCCAACATGGATACAAAAATCTCCAAGGTCCGATTGATATCCTTATCATCTTCAACAATAAGGATCTTCTTTTTTTCTTCCATGATAACCTTCCTTTCAGGACACCTTAATTACCCTATTATGTATCGTTAGTGCTAATTACATCTTACTTTAGTGACTAACGACTTCGCCATTTTGGTAGAGTAAAATAAAAGGTCGTTCCTTCCCCCAATTTTGATTTCACCCAAATTTTACCACCCTGCAGCTCAACAAGCCCCTTTGTGATCACTAATCCTAAACCACTGCCTCCCTTTTGACGCAGCTCAGCATCCGGGGATCGGTAAAATTTATCAAAGATTTTGTCTAATTCTGACTCATGAATGCCGTATCCCTTATCTGTAATCGACATCAGGACATCATTTTCCTGTTCTATGATTTCAACAATAACACGGCTGTTCTCAGGCGAATATCTAATCGCGTTACCGATAAGATTCCCAAGAATTCTTTCAGTGTGATCAATGTCGACAGGAACAGTAAGTGTCTTCACACTGGCTTTAAGGTCAATAGAAATATTTTTTCCCATAGCCTGAGGGTTTAAAATCTGCAGAGTATCCTTGGTTAAGGTCCAAAGGTCGTAATATTTAATATTTAAGGACAATACGCCGGATTCTATTTTTGTCACATCTAAAAGATTACTCACCATGCTTGCCTGACGTTCCGTGTTCTTCAAAATAAGCTCAATCAATTCCTTCTCCTGCGCGCTGGAAAACCCATTCTTCATTTTGTCCCGGATAATGATTGTTACCGCATTTTTAATAGCGGTCAATGGTGTTTTTAAATCGTGAGAGACAATAGACAAAAAATCCGTTTTCACTTGATCTGCCGCTTGGAGCTTTGTGTTAACCTCCTGAATATATTTGATCAACGCCTCCTTTTTTTGCATTGACACAAATATAATGACGATAGCTATGCAAATGAATAATGTGATCAATATTCCGAAAACACGATATTCCAAAAGCAATTTAACTTTTATGACTTTAGACAATATGACATACGCAACGATACCGCCTTCTGCATTTTTAATTGGATAACTGACAAAATAAATCCGTTCACGGTCACCCGAAACAGTGGACAAATGATATCCCGCCTGGTTTGACTCCGCATCACGAAAATATAGTTTGGAAATATATCGTTGTTCATGAACTTTTTCAGGCAACGGTTTTCCAGCCGACGCAATTACAGCTCCTTCTTTATCTGCAACATAACAATTTACCAGGTTTTCTTTTGTCAGTGTGTTTCCCAGGATTTCCTGAACTTTCTCTCTTCCTTCCAAAGAATCCGCTGCTGATCGGATAACAGGCGATTTGCTAAGCGAAATAGATATTTTTTCAAGATTGGTTAATTCTTTCAGGAGTGCCTGCAGAGGCGACCCTTTAATATCCATGCTTTTTTTGATCAGTTTGATATTAGAATAATAATCCATAAAATTAGTCAGTCCCCACCCTAATCCAAGAACGATAATAACAGACAGAATGACAGACAAACGAGAAAATTTTAAGTTCAAATAATTCTTCTTCAAGTGATAATTTACAGATGAAAAAGTACTGAAAAAGAATAAAATCGTAGTTAACAGAGACATTATCAGAACTCCACGGCAGAACTCTACAGGAAATCCGAAGAATTCAAAAAAGGTATCTGTGTTCCAATGTGATGCTAAAAAAACATCGGATTTATCAACGACAAGTCCGGTCAAAATCGCATAAATAGCAAAATGCGCGCCAATTATCCAATAATATTGCTGTTGCTTTTTATCTGTTTTTGCGGCAGAAATAAGAGTAATTGCGGCCAGAAGTCCCGCAGGAAATCCCAGGACATAACGAATGTAAATAGACAGCCCATTTATAGCTGATTGCGAGCCAACAAAGATCATAAACGCTATGGGGAAATATATCCATGCCCTCACAAGGAGTTTTTTATTGATGTAAAAATATCCCTTACGGGCAAACTCAAAAAGGAAAAAATAAGACGCCATCCGAAGAACAGAATGCAAAAATGATGTAACGACTCCTGTCCCTACGATAATGATAAAAAGCTGAAGCCATTCATTTACCCCATGGATAATGCCGAATAAGCCCAGCAAAAACCAAGGTAATTTATGGGATTGTTGAAATTCAGAGGTAAGACAGATGACGCCGAAAAAGAAAAAGGAAAAGCCATAAAAAAAATAGATGTAATCAATTTGTCCATTAAGAAATTGCGATATGTTTTTTAGTAGGAAGTTAAGCAGATCCATTATACCCCTAGTATAAATATGGTTTAAATAAAAATGTTTGAAATGTAGTGTGTCCCATTTTTTTAATTAATACTATTATACAATAGAAAATTCCTGCCACAAGATAATTAATTATCACTTATTTATTCAGAAAATTCCAGAAACGATACCCCTGGCACACAAAGTTTATTAGTAGTTTATTCGTGGCCAGACCTTGAAATGTAACAAAAGCTTTAACTAGCTCCCAAAAAAAAACACTCGGAACCCTCACTAGAGGGTCATTCGGCACTGCACTACATTCGAAACTTCTCGATTAACAATCCGCGAGGATTCGGCTACTACAGTCGTCCCTCCTTGGACTCCTTGCGCAGCCCCGCCTGCACTCACTGCCGCTCGCAATCCACACCCAGTACCGAACTTCGTTATGGTTCAGGGCTGCTCGCTGTTCCTCCCCTTGGTCGGCGTTTCCGCCACAGTCCGTGGCGAGACCTAGCCATTGCCCACTTCTATGTGTCTACTTGGCTGGCGTTTGCTTCGAGTCCTAGCCTGGGGAGATGCACAAAAAAAACGGGAATCCAAACAAATGGACTCCCTTATTTTTTTGGCTCCCCGATACAACCACTCATCAAACTACATTTCGTGATGAATTTATGTTTGAAATCAAGCGAATAGCTCACGGCCAAAAGCAACTTGTTTTACCTGACTGGGTTAGTAAATCAAAGAAATCTCAAATTCTCTATTATTGCTAATGGCTTTAATTGCTGCAATGCTGAAGTTTCTGTAGCAGGCGAACATCCACATTGACTGCATACATCGCTATCATATATTCCTTTTCTGCAACAACAAGAGCCTATTTCTCCTTGGTTTATCACAATACTTGACCAAACAGGCCTTTTCCAACTATTCGTTTTTAGAAGCTTAATGCCGTCAAAGGTGTTAGAAACCTTCAATGGATGTCTTTTTTTAATCCTATATATCGTTTGAATGGCCTCTTGCCTTTCTTCTTGGCTCAACATTATACTTTTATCAGAGCCTATGTAAGGCGTAACAAGGTGAAAAAGAATGCCTTTTATATTTTTAAACTTAAACATAGCTTCTGCAGAGCGTTCTAAAACTGTAAGGTTTATTTTACTTATAGTGAAATTGATATAAATACTTCTATGATTGCTTTGTTCTATATTCTTCAAAACATCATCATATATCCGACCCCTAATTTCGTTGTGTTCTTTAGGGAATCCATCGAGACTAACCCATAAAAAGTCTGTATTAGATTTTAATTCAAAAGTTCCATTAGTACATACCACAATACGAAAAAAGCCCAAGTCTTTAGCATATTGGAGAACATCTTCAAGATGGTATCCATTGTTTTTCCATAAAAATGGTTCCCCGCCTGTTACAACAAGCATACGAGACCCACTATCGTAGAGCTTTTTTAAATCACTTTTGACGGTCTCGTAGCTTAAATCAGGATAGCCAAGGTTTGATACTGTACAATGTTGACATTGTAAATTACATTTATCAGTAAGTATAATCGAGCTTGTTAAAGGAATCTTTCTCCCTCTAACCTTACACTGCCAAAACCAATTTAAATAATACAATATTTTATGTAACATTTTTATAACACTACTCTATTGGGCCACGGCTCCCTTTGACAAAGCGACCAAACTTTACTCACATAGTTTAAAGCGTAATGATTCTGTATTAAATGTATCCAATGAGACCCTATTTTATTAAGCTTTAATGTTAATGAATCATGAGAATGTGCTAATTGTAGCCATTTAGATAGATTCAGTAAGAACCCAAAATCTTTATCTATCTCAACCCTAAATTCCTTTTTATATGCTTCCCTAGGAATACTTGTTTCATACAAACGCCAGTATAGCCAAAAAAGCTTTCTAAGCCTTTCACTAACATTCATTCTCAAGGCAATTGGCACTCTATCATTCGATGTTTTGATATAATCTGGCAATGAAAAAGTGTTAAAGTAAAATCCTTCCCCTGTATAGGTTGCCGCACCAGTTCCTAAACCTATGTAATAATCTCTGGTAACCGAAGAATACGCCCCTGTTTTATTCTTATTAAATCCCCAAACAGTTGATTGATGATAAGAATTATTATTGAAAAAATCGCAAATCAAATAATACATTTCCTTTCTTTTCTTTACGGGCGGCATTATCAGTCTCTTGATTTTCATATACTTGCCAACACTTGTATAAGGGAATGTAAATAGCGGATAAGCTGTGACTTGGTCAGGGGCAAAAGATAAAACCTTAATTAAATCATCGTATAATTCTTGTGTTTCCTGCTGCGGATAGGCAAAGATTAAATCCACATTAAATAAATCAAAAAACTCTTTCTTAATGAGGGTTATTGCTTTTTCTGCCTCTCCAACCGCATAATTCCTTCCAACGAGCGATAGGTATTTAGAATTAAAACTCTGCACGCCGAGGCTTATATAATTAACTCCCATTTGTTTGAGAATCCGCATTTTTTCGAAACTAACATCACTTGGTATAGTTTCGACAGCAATAGGCCCAGTTATATCAAAGCATTTCCTTATTTCGTCCAGTATATCTCTCAATTCTTCTAGTAATAATGTTGGGGTTCCACCGCCAATATAAATTGAAGAAAACTTCCTTTTACCAAGCTTTTCAAAGTATAGCTTAAGTTCACGAATAATAGCTTGCTTGAACTCTCCAGCTAAATACTTATCATATAGCACCTTTGTGTAAGGGCAATAAGGACACATACTTTTGCAAAAGGGAACGTGTATATATAATCCAAATTCTTTTTGTGGATTTATATATAGGGGGGTGTCATCAGAAGCGTAAAAAGTGTAATCGTCTTTTTTATCAGATAATATATTTCTAATGATTTTCGTTAACATCATTATATTATATACAAAAAAACCCTCTCATCAAACTTTTTTGATGTAGAGGGCTCCCTCCACAAATAGGCGGGACAGGTCGGCTATTACTTCCTTAACGTTCTACTCGAACTCACACATCACCTGGGGAGATGCTAAAAAAAATCGGGAGCCCAAATAAATGGACTCCTTTTTTTGGCTCCCGGTATTAGACGAGTTGCACTTCGTGGAAGCTTCGCTTTCGCAACTTTTTAGTTTCAAGTGAAGCTGGAAGCCTGTATAAAGAACTGCTAATTACTACTTAAACTATTTTTACCTCCAAGTAGGAGGACGATGTAATATATTGTTTGAATCAATAGTAATCGTATCATCGAACTGACATGTTTGCAGATGTTTTTGTTTTACTTTTTTGCGAAAATCTGTTACTAGTTTTAGCTCCTCAGCTCTTCTGCCGATTGGAATAGCAACACCTATTTGTTTTACTGAAAATGTTTTTTTAACTGCTTCTATCGCTGGAATCAGATCACTGTCACCAGATATAATCAAAGCTGTATCCCATGTATCTGCTACTGCTGTTTCAAAAAGCTTTATTGCGATATTGACATCTGTTTGTTTTTCCTCAGGGATTCTATACGACCTATGACATATTCGACAAATCCTATCTTTCATTCTAAAAGCTCCAAAAACTGGTTTTACACCTACAAATTGTAATGCCTTTACATAAACTTGGTGTTTTGCTAGCTTTTGAATGTCCCAAGTTACATAAGCAGTAAAATAGAATATATCAATAATATTATCTTTAGGAGAGATAAAACACCTTGAGAATCGTTCAAGATTTAGCCATTTGAATTTATGATATGCGGGATTATCATCTAAGGCGTGAAAAAGATTAAATCCATCAATAAAAATTGAACTCTATTCACTTCACCCTCTTTCCATAAAAAAACCCGAACCCACGAAGAGTCCGGGGCCAACAAGATATAAATCTTATTGGGATGATTAATGATTTTAACTTAAAAGGAGATAGATTGTCAACTCCTTTTTCTTACATTATAAGTATAGCATAAAAGATTAAAAATTTCAATAGCGATTATTAATTGTAAGTTATTTTGTTTAAATATGTTACAAAATAATTGGCTCCCTGTAGTGGACGAGTTTCGCAACTGGTTATGCTCAGAAGAAATTAAGGAACTAAAGAATTATCGATAATCATTGGGATCAATGCATAAATCATAAGTCCGTTTATCAATTTTGATCCACTCTGTTTTATTAATTCCCCTTTTATTCTTTGAAGTGGGGCTAACAGGAAATGCGGAAGCTACTTTTATCAAACGATTTTGTTCTTTCGAAATAGTTCGCACTTCATCAACTACTTCGCTAAGGTCTTGATCCTGACTACAGATAACCGCAACATCATAACTTTTTTCATGCGCCAGTTTAATAACATCAAGCGCGATGCGAACATCTACGCCCTTCTCGTGACCTACAAGAGAAGTACACCTTGTATTACAGGATGGACATTTCCACTCTTTATTATGATATCTTAAAGAGCGATTAAAAATTTTAATTCCTACTCTACCCATATAACTTAATTTTTTACTCCAAAAGTTGTGCCAGTAACTGTCGTCTTGGATATCTGGAACCCCAGTATAAAAATATATCCCGACTACTCTCCATCCGTGGGTAGCACATATCTTTTCGGATAAAAGCTTGATATTATAATTAGGATAGTTATACCCAAAAGCATCTTTAGCAGTACGATATAAATTCTGCCCGTCAACAAAAACAATCGCATTTTTTTCATTAGGTTCAGCTGGTGACATCTCAATCCCCTATAAATAGAAAACCCCGCCCAAGCCCTTTCGGGAAGTTAAGCGAGGAGTAAGTATCTGTAGTTATTCTACAATATCCATTTATCTTGTCAATGATTTTCTTTTTTCTTACATTTAAACTATACCACATATATAGGCCTTTTACAAGGCTTTTGGGGTAGTATAGGGTAAAAAAAGCGTAAAAATGGCAAATCACAACTATCTGTAACTTATTTAATTCAAGCTAGTTGTGATTATTTTAGCTCCCCATATTAGACGAGTTTCGCAACTGGTGCGTGACGGAGGGGGGAAGGGAATCATGGGACTATTATCAGGCTTTATTAGTGAGAAATTTTAGAGAAATTTTAGAAATTTTAGGAAATTTTAGGGTCAGACCTCCATTTTAGAAGTTGCGTAAAATATCGCGACAGACCATATTTCCCGAGTTCTCAAAACAACAAGTCAATACTACTGCTAATATCATTTGTTTTCAAGGAAAAATCTAAATTTTTCCCG
>JBDRPX010000006.1:0-87756 GCA_043826565.1 Candidatus Omnitrophota bacterium | reverse complement strand
AAAAAAAATCGAAAAATGGATAAATAATTATCCGAGAAAAATTCATGGTTATAAGACAGCGAAGCAAATGGTAAAAGAGCATTTTCAAAATAACAGTGATCAAAATCTTGACAATGTCGCACTATGAGTTACAATTCACTCGGTTAATTTTTGAGGAACTATCTCCTTGACTTAGGAGGGCAAATTTGTTATTATTTAAACTTAATGATTTTTAGGCGGGCCCATAGCTCAGTTGGTTAGAGCAGGAGACTCATAATCTCTTGGTCCGAGGTTCGAGTCCTCGTGGGCCCACCAGTTATTAAGAGTGGGCGATTAGCTCAGTTGGTTAGAGCGTTGCGTTCACATCGCAAATGTCGGAGGTTCGAGTCCTCTATCGCCCACCATTTATACATAAATGGGACTCGAAACAAGTCGAACGCCGACCAACGGGAGGAACAGCGAGCAGGATTGTGAGCGGCAGTGAGACGGGTGGGCCTGCGCAGAGAGCAACAGGAAGTTGCGAGCGTAGTAGGCGAGTCCTCTATCGCCCCCCATTTTAAGCACGGCGGATGGTATCAAGGGTTGTATAACGTTGACTAAATTCATCCAACAGAAAGCCTCACATAATGAAAGATATTGAAACCTTAAAAAAGCTGCAGGAAATTGATTCAGAGATATATAAACTTAAAAGTGAGATGGATGAAAACCCGCATAAATTGGCGGAAATGGAGCAAAAGTTTTCCGGTGAATCAGACGCATTAAAAGCATTAGAAGATAGTTTAAAAAAAATTCAAATCGCGCATAAAGAAAAAGAATTGGATTTGCAGACTAAAGAGCAGAATATCGCTAAGCAAAGCACACAGCTTTTTCAGGTTAAATCAAATAAGGAATATAATGCTTTGCAGCTGGAGATAGAAAAACAAAAAGCGGACAATTCAATTTTAGAAGAAGATGTGATTATGGGTTTGGAAAAGATTGACAGCCTTAAGCAGTCTATCGCAGTGGAGCGAGAAAGTTTTGTTCAAAAGGAACAAGAATTTAAAAAACAAAAAAGTGTGATTGAGTCTAAATCTTTGGAGTTAAAACAGCAAATTGAAAGTTTTCAGGTAAAAAGAAAAGTTGTGCTTGAGGCGGGAATAGACCCGAAAGTCCTGGAACTTTATGAGCGGATTTTAGAACATAACGGGGAGTCGGCAGTTGCGTTGGTAAAAAATGACGCTTGCCAGGGATGTTTTAGAACTGTTCGTGCTCAGGTTGTCAATGAATTACAGATGGGTAAGTTAATTACCTGTGAGAATTGTACAAGGATATTATATGTCGCACCCGAAGGACAATAGCATTTGCTTAATTAATATTGACGGAGCTTCTTCAGGAAATCCGGGAGATGCTTCTATTGGAGTTGTTTTAAAAGACAACTTACACAAGAAAGAAGAAACAATTTCCCAGTATATCGGGAAAACAACAAATAATTTTGCCGAGTACCAGGCTTTAATAATCGGGTTAGAACGCGCAATTGAATTAGGCATCAAAGATGTCCATGTCAAAAGTGACAGTGAGCTGCTGGTGAAACAGCTTAAAGGTGAATATAAAGTTAAAAGTGATAATTTAAAAGAACTTAATCATAAAGCAGCTAATCTGATAAAGAGTTTCTCATTTTTCAAAATAGAGCATGTCCGAAGAGAATTTAATAAAGAAGCTGATAAATTAGCGAAAAAAGCAATAATAGATTTTAAGAGAGCAAGCCGGATGGTCGCTCCGTAGTTTTTACTGCGGAGAGGAAAGTCCGAGCTCCATAGGGTAGCGTAGCGGGTAACGCCCGCCTTTGTACTTAGGTATGGACGGATTAGAGCAACAGTGACGAATCTTCGACTTTATTGGGGTTTACCCTGAGCGAAGTCGAAGGGTGAAACGTGGCAATCTCTACGTGGAGCAAGACCGAATAGGGGGAGGGTGACCCGCCTGTTAGTCCCCGGGTTAGGTCGCAATGACTCTGCAGAGTAATCTGCAGGGCAAGATGAATGACCGTCATCCGCCTTTGGCGAGATACAGAACTCGGCTTATAGGCTTACTCTCTTTTTTTACCCTGCACTAGCCGCGATTATGAAAGAAAAAAAGCTCAAAATTAAAATAAGTCTGTTAGTGATCTCTTTTTTTTTAGCTTTATTTATTTTGGAAATAGCCGCTCGGGGTTTTGAAAAAAGATATCTTATCGATACTAATGTTTATTTACAGCAGGCAAAACCTAGATTACACAGAGTATCTCAGATTCCCGGATTAGGTTATGAATTAATTCCTCAAGTAAAAACAGAAGATGGTTTTTTCTCGATCAATTCCCAGGGGATTAGGGATGCAGAATATGCCCTGCCTAAACCTGCGGATGTTTACCGGATAATTATTTTGGGTGATTCAGTTACCTTTGGAACAGAATATCCGGTAGAATATACGTACCCTAAGGTATTAGAATCAATACTTAAGGAAAATGAAATCGGTGGAAAGAATTTTGAAGTGCTTAATGCCGGAGTATGCGGTTATAATGCTTTTCAAAAACTTGTTTTTCTTAAAAGTAAACTATTGAAATTAGAACCGGACTTAGTTATTTATCAGTTCCTTAATGATGACTATTATCGAAGTGCTGTAGTTATGCCAGATGCGCAGGGAGTAAATAATAATCATGTGTATTTATCTCTAGGAGAATACTTCAGTGTTAATTTTCCCCGGATTATTCCTGTTCCTGACCGCATAAATAGTTTTTTATTAAAACACTGCGCGGGCTATCGGATGGTTAACAAAAAGCTTTATGATTATTTAAGCTTACGGTCTCCGGAAAAGTATTTTCCCAAAGCATATCAGTTTGCCGGGTATAAGGAGCTGACCGACTCAGTTAGGGCTAACCAAGCGGTATTTAAGGATTTTGCTCAATTGAGTAAAGAAAATGGGTTTGAGTTAGTAATTCTGCTTTTTCCCCGTCTGGCTAATAATGATGGAATGGATAGTTGGATAAAAGATGACTGCTCCAAGAAATATAGCTTTAAATGTATTAACCTGTTCGAATTGTTTAAAGAAAAAGGGGTTGATCTGACAACATTACGTATTATCCCGGAAGGGGACTGTCATCCTAATAAATCCGGACATTATCTGACTGCCCGACTTATATATGATTGGTTAAAGTTTAATATAGCCGCGTTTAATTACTAATAGTTAGTTCTCGGGTGTGAATATATTAATTTATACTATATTTTTATTGACTTAAAGTGTGTACATACAGTATAATAAGTCCAATGAATTAAATAATAGGGATTTAACCTTTAGGGGCAAAAGGAATTGCAAAAGGTGCAACGAAAGTTATTAATAAAGATTTTTGTTAGTATTAATATTTTTTGGGGGGTGATTCTTTTTCCCCTCTTTTCCTGCTATGCGCAGGAGCCAGCCAAATTAAAAATTCTTAATCTTCAGAAAGCCGAGCGTGGAATCCAAATTCTTTTAGAGCACTCTAAAGCTCCGGTAAATTTCGATATTGTTACCTCAGAAAAACCACCGCATATGGAAATTAATATTCAGGGAGCAAGGGTTACTTTTAAAACCTATGAAAATGTTCCAATTGAAATTCCGGTCAATGAGAGAGGAGTTAAAAGGATAGTTGTCGAAGAGCGTACTGATTTTAGGCAATCCCCTCCGGAGTTAGTTAGAATTTCCATAGAGATGACCCAGATGTTTGAATATGAGGTGGATTCTCAATGGGGTGATCAATTTGTCGTCTTGACGATTAATCCCACCGGAGCAGTCGAAGAAACTCCGCAATGGACAAAGGTTGTTTCCGATACCGGGCCTTCTGAAAAAATAGAAAAAATAAAAAAAATAAAAGATCTGGAAGCAACTCGAGCTAAAGAGAGACTTGAAAATTTTACCAAAGACTCCCGCAGGGAAAATCTCAAAAAAGAATCAGCGGAAAAATTATCCAAAGTTCGTAAAGAGGCTAAAGAGCGTGTAGAAAAAGGCGAGACCTTGGAAAAGGCCTATGAAAAGCTTAAGGCAGATACCGGTATAAGTACAATCCCTTTGGCTCGTGAACAACTGATGGATCCGAATATGTATAAGGATGTCAGTCTTCCTTCAGAAATACAGCCGGTTATCCGCCGGGCTGTTTCGGCTACGGATATCCAGACACTGGAAGATTGTTTAGGGATTGCGATCGCGGCAAATCTGCCGGTTCAGATCGCTCAGGAACAACAGAAATTGTCTAAGCTGCGCGTACGCGAAGCCAGACGCTCATTTTATCCGGCTTTTTTGGGGCAATGGAAGGAAATTGACGGTAAAACAATAACTGAACCGTATCGCGGCCGTTCCATAGGTGTTCAGGCACAGCAGCCGCTTTTTACCGGCGGCAAGCTTACGGCGGCTTTACGCAAGGAGCAGTTGGGAGAGTTGATTGCCAGGGGGAATCTTGACCGGCTGAAACAAGATCTGATATTTAATGTTAGTAAAACTTATTATGAGCTTGTTGCCGCGAAAAGAACCTATGATCTCTTAAATGCGGTAAAGATAAAAGAAGCAGAACTTTTAACGCAAATTGAGAAAGAGTTTCAGATTTTATCCGCTACGCCGGCAGAATTACTTACCGCCCAATCTTTATTTAATCAGGTTTGTTTTCAGGTAGCTTCAACTGAGCGTGAATTTATTTTGGCTAAACTTAAGTTGGAAAAAGAGATGTTTACGGAAAATATAAATATCGATAATATGTCTTTTCAGCTGCGGAATAGAAATATTGAGGTAACCTTAGAAGAATGTTTAGATTTAGCTTTTAGGAATAGGCCGGAATTAAATATACTGGAGAGAACAATTAAGGCTACTAAATATGGGGAGGATGTTATCCGTAGCGAAGAATTCCCTAATGTTTCTCTGATCGGTTCTTATGGTAGAAGCGGGGAAGCGTTTGATCAGAGAAACCTGCAATTAGCTACGGAATGGTCTCTTGTGGGGCAGGTTAAATGGTTTCTCGGAGGAAACACCGTGGAATCTTCTTATACCCGCGATCAAGTCACGCCTTATAAGGTTACTAAATCAGATACGAACTTAAGATCTCAGACCATGGATACTAAATTTTCCTTCTGGGATAATTTGGCGCATTTTTCAAAACGTAAAGAAGCTCAAATAACCCGCAAACAGGCGGAAAAGGATCTGGCGGAAATGAGAAATAAAATTCAGCAGGAAACCGAGGATGCTTATTACTCATTTATCAGGTTTAAAACGCAATTGGGTTTTTCTTTAAATGAAATCGGGTTTCGCCGTAAGCAGTTGGAAATTGCCAAAGCTAAAAAAAGGATGAATGAATCTTCAACTGCGGAAGTTATGGAAGCGGAATTTCAGCTTATTCAGGCAAATGCCAATTATGAACAGGCATTAGCGGCGATTAATGGTACGATTGGAAGTTTAAATCGGGCGATTGGTATAATTGGTTACTTTAAATAATATTTAGAAACGATTAATGCCCAAGGAGGAAGTTATGAGACGATCAATAATGATATTCATTCTCGTGGTTATGCTGGTGATGGGAATTGGATGGTGGGGGGTCAATAAAGGCGGTTGGTTTCAAGAAAAGAAAATTGCTACGGAAAAACCGGGAGAAATTACATTACCCGGGGAAGCGCCTAAAGAAGACGAAGCGAAGCCTAAAGAGGAAAATTTTCTAAAACAAAGGGGTTTGGCAATTAAAGTTTATAAAGTTTCCCGGGCGACTTTTGAAGATTTTCTGCCGGCAATGGGGTCGATTAAAGGGATATATACACGTAAAATGAACTTTGAGGTTGCCGGTATTGTCGAAGAAGTAAATTTTCGTGAAGGAGATATCGTTAAAGCAGGCCAGCTTATCGGAAGGCTTAAGCAGGAAGAGGGACGTTTAAAAATAGATTATAACCGGGCAAAATTGAAATCAGCCATGGTCAGTCTTTCCCAGGCCGAAAAGAAAGCAGAATTGTATAGAAAGCTTTATGAAATCGGAGCAATTAACCGGCTAAAATTATCAGAGATCGAAGCAGAAGCGGGTAATGCGAAACATCAGGTTGAAGCGGCTAATGTTGAGATTGAATCAGCTAAAGAAGAATTAAAGAAAACCGAAATGTATGCACCGACTGATTGCATAATTAGTGAACGTAATATTCAAAAAGGCGAACTGGTTACTCCGTACACGCAGGCGGCAATAGAGGTTGTGGAAATAAGTACGGTATTTGCCGAAGTAGGGATTGTGGAGAGAGATATTACTAAGGTTAAAATCGGTCAGTTGGCTAGAATATATGTTGATGCTTATCCGGATCTGCCTTTTGACGGTATTGTCGATAATATATTTCCGAAATTGTCAGAAAAAACCAGGACATTGCCCTTAGAAATTAAGATAGATAATTCCCGCAGGATGCTTATGCCGGGTATGTTTTCCCGCGCCGATATAATCCTTTTTGAAAAGCCCGGGGTAATTAGTGTCCCGCGTATTGGAATAAAAAAAGGTGAAGAAGCGTCTATTGTATATGTGGTTGATGAAAAAACCAATACAGTTGCGGAGCGTTTGGTTGAACTGGGATATGAATCTACGGATTACGTTGAGATAGTCCGGGGATTGAGCGAAGGTGATCTGGTGGCAATTTCCAATGTTGAGGGATTAACTGCCGGAACACCTGTTCAGGTCACAGAAATCCAAATTCGGGAAATGTAGTTTAAAGTAGAAGTAGGGAGTGACGAGTAGCAAGTAGAGAGAAAAATAAAAATAGATATTCAACACTCAATATTAGATAGTAATTAAACTTAACACTTAACACAAATAAGGTATATGAGTCTTCCGGAATTTTCAGTTAAAAAGCCTGTAACAATTTTGATGTTCGCAGCCGGGGTTATTCTACTGGGTGTGATCTCCTGGACCCGTTTACCTCAAGAGCTTTTTCCACCGATAACATATCCGCAAATTACGGTTGTTACTTCTTATGAGAACGCGGCTCCGGAAGAAATTGAAGCATTAATTACCCGTCCGATAGAGGAATCCGTAAGCGCCGCATCAAATATCCGAAAGGTAAGTTCAAATTCCCGCGAAGGTACGAGCATTGTAATTTGTGAATTTAACTGGGGTACAAACATGGATTTTGCGGCCCTTAATGTTCGTGAAAAAATCGATTTGATTAAAGAAAAACTGCCGCGTGATGCTGAAGAACCTATTGTTATGAAATATAATCCTTTTGATACTCCGATCATGATTCTGAGTATTACCGGAGATAAATCATATTTTTCGCCATATGAATTAAGAGAAACCGCGCGGCGGGTTATTAAAGATGAGGTTGAAAAGATTGATGGTGTTGCTCAGGTTACTTTGACCGGAGGCCGGGAAAGAGAAATTCTGGTGGAAATTAATCAGAATAGGCTGCGTGCGTTTAGTGTATCAATAATGGATATTATTGAATTGCTTAAGCAGGCCAACCTCAATTATCCGGCAGGTACAATTGAAACGTCTTTTTATGAATATTTGGTCAGGACTATCGGCGAGTTTAAAACTGTTTCGGAAATGGATGATGTGCCTCTGCTTATTAAGGAACAGACTCGTGAGGAAGCACAGCAGGATAAACGCCGTCCGTTAACGGAAGAAGAGCAGGAAAGAAAGAAAAGAGTTATTTATTTGCGGGAATTAGGGGTAATTAAAGATACATTAAAACAACAATCGAGTATTTCCCGCTATAATGGTAAAGATAATATCTCACTTTCCATCCAGCGTCAGGCCGGATCTAATACGTTGGCGGTAAATACACAGATTTATGCCCGTTTGGAGAGCTTAAGGAAAACTTTACCTGTGGAATTAAAAATTGAGGTAGTCTACGATCAGTCAATATTTATTTCCCAATCTATCGGTCAATTGCGTGATAATGCGCTTCAAGGCGGAGCTCTTGCGTTTATAATCCTTCTTTTATTTTTGCGTAATGTTCGAAGCGCGGTGGTTGTTACTGTGGGTATTCCGATTTCGATATTATTTACTTTAATCCTGATGTTTTTTGGAAAACTTTCCTTAAATATGATGTCTTTAGGAGGTTTGGCGCTTGGCGTCGGAATGCTTGTAGATAACGGTATTGTAGTTATTGAAAATATATACCGGTATCGCCAGAAGGATAAAGACATTAAAAGCGCGGCCATAGAAGCATCAAATGAAGTTTTTAGCGCGATCATCGGATCAACGCTTACTACCATTGCTGTATTTTTACCGCTGGTATTTGTTACCGGTATCGCCGGACAGCTTTTTAGAGAGTTGTCCTTGACCGTTACTTTTTCTCTGGTTGCGTCGGTGCTGACAGCGGTTAGTTTAACCCCGATGTTTATGTCCCGCGGTTCGGGGAAAAAAGATCAGGTAGCTGTAGATGACGATGAGCAGATAATCGCGAAGCAGAAGCAAAGAGCAAAAGAAGGCAAATATAGAGGCCCGGTTCCTTATCTTATAGTTACAGGTATTATTATCGGTACGCTGGCATTAGCGGCGATAAGTATGAAGCTTTTATTTACTCTGGACCGGGAGTTCCTTCCGAAATTAGATCAGCGGCAATTTATAATTAAGCTTGATATGCCGGCCGGGACAAACTTAAGAACTACAGATTCTGTTGTTCAGCGGGTTGAAGATGTAATTATGAGTTTTTCGACAGTTAAGGATGTTACTGCGAACATTGGCTCAAGCAAGGAATCAAAAATGGCCGGTGCGGTGGAAGTTTTAGGTACGCATCAGGCGAATATTATTGTTAATCTTAAGTCAATACCTAACCATGGACCATTGCAATTTTTTAAGGAACTTAGCGAAGAGGAGCAGCAATACGCGATTTCGACCCGGGAATTGGTGCAGAATGTAAAAGCTGTTTTAGAGAAGACTAATTTGCAGGAAGCCGACTTAGAATATGTATTACAGGAAAGTGTGTTTAAGTCTGCGTTTGCCGGAAGTGCGCCGCTGGTAATCGTATTAAAGGGATTTGAGCTGGAAAATATCCTTATTCCGGCTACGGAAGAAATTAAAAAACAGTTAAAAAATATAGAAGGGGTCTATGGTGTTAAAGATAGTTTAAGTCCGCCTAGTCCGGAAGTTAAAATCATAGTTAGAAAGGATAGAGCGTCTTTATATCAGTTAACTGTTAATCAAGTCGCTTCGGTAGCGCAGGCAGCGATTCGCGGTTATGTCGCCAGTAAATTTAAAGAAGAAGGGCGTGAGATCGATATCCGGGTAAGGCTTAGAGAAGAAGATCGGGGTGATTTTAATAAAATCAGCAAGTTGTTTATATATTCTCCGGTGGGCGTGAATATTATGCTGGAACAGGTCGCGTATTTAGCGAAAGGGTTCGGGCCTACGGAAATTAAGCGTGAATCAAAACAGAGAGTCGTGTTTGTCAGCGCTAATTTATATAAGCGTGCTTTAAATGATGTTGTTGATGAAGTTGAAGAGATCATTACTAATGTCAAAGAACAATTGCCGCAGAATTATTCCATTGAGGTCGGCGGTGAAAACAAAGAAATGAATGAATCGTTTGCCAGCCTTAAATTTGCTTTGATCCTGGCCTTAGTGCTTGTTTATATGATCATGGCTTCGGAATTTGAATCATTGGTCCAGCCGTTCATTATTATGTTTACAGTTCCGCTTTCGATAATCGGAGTCAGCTGGACACTATATTTTTCCCGGACGCCCTTAAGTGTAGTAGTTGTTTTGGGTTGTATAATGCTCGGAGGTATCGTTGTTAATAATGGAATTTTGCTTATTGATTTTATTAATTTAGCGAGAAAAAAAGGACTGGGTATTTTTGAAGCAGCTATCCAGGCCAGTAAGGTGAGAGCCCGGCCGATTTTCATGACTTCATTAACTACGATTTTCGGTTTATTACCTTTAGCTTTTGCCTTAGGTGAAGGAGCGGAATTAAGAGCGCCCATGGCCAGGACGGTTATGGGCGGGCTGACAACAGCGGCATTTTTGACTCTTTTTGTTGTACCCAGTGTTTATATTCTCCTGGAAACGGCTAAGGAATGGATATTGGGAGTTGTGGGTGCTTCCCAAAAAGATGATAATATTATTCTGATAAAGCCTAAGAGATCGATTATTGAAGAGATTGATGTTTCTCCTGTATCTAAGAAAAAGAGCCCGATATTACCGGTTCCTGAATCGGCTGTTCCGGAACAGAAAGAAGAAGTTGATGTCAGGAAGATCCTTACCCAAAGGCAGATAGCGGCTTTGGATTATCTGAAAAACATCGGGAAGATGACTCGTTTGGATTATGTTGTTAAATTTAAAGTTCCCCTGCCTATAGCTGATAAGGAACTCGAAGAGCTTGTTGAACGCAAACTACTTAAAACTTCAGGTCAAGGTTCGAGCAAGATTTATATTTTAAACGAAAATAAGGAAGCTTAAAATGAGCCTGCCGCGTTATTCGGTGAATAAACCCATAACCATCATGATGATTTTTTTTGCGGTGTTAATTCTGGGGTCTGTTTCATTGCAGGAATTGCCGGTAGAGCTAATGCCTAATACAAGTTTCGGGAATGTAACTATTTTCATTAATGTCCGCGGCGGTATTCCGCCGGTAGAGATCGAAGAGCGGATTACCCGTCCGGTCGAAGAAGCAGTATCTTCTGTAAGTCATATCAAAAGTATCGAATCTACTTCCGAAGAAGCCAGTGCGACTATTGTTATAAAGTTTGAGCCGGGAACCAATATGGACTTTGCGGCTTTGGAAGTGCGGGAAAAATTTGCCCGGGTAAAAAATGACCTTCCCCCGGAAATAGAAAAGCCGGTTATTGCCAAGTATGAATATTCCGATGTTCCGGTAATGATTTTAGCGATGACCGGAGGTAAACGTTACACTCCAGAAATGTTAGGTAAGATCGTAGATGAAAGCCTGAAGTCGCGCCTGGAGCGTATTAATGGAGTTGCGGACGTAGAAATCGGCGGGCGCCGGGAGAGAAAAATCCTCGTTGAAATAGCGCAGGAAAAACTTGATGCGTATAATATGCCTATTTCAAAATTAATTAATGTATTGGGGGCAAATAACCTTAATTTGCTTGCCGGTGATGTGGAAAGACAGAGTGATAAATTTCTCGCCCGGATAATCGGTGAATATCATGATGTCGAAGATATCAAAAATATGGGCATTGCTTCTACCCAGGGCGGAACAATTATCCGTTTAAAAGACCTGGCCAATGTAAAAGATTCTTATTTAGAGGCAACCAGCTATGCCCGGACTAATCTTGCGCCGACAGTGTCTGTTTATGTGCAAAAAGAAAGTATGGCCAATACCCTGCGGGTAACCGCTGAAATTGTCAAAGAAATTGAGGAATTTAAAAAATACGAAGATCTGCCTCGCCGGGGTATCCGGCTTATCCCGGTTTATAATCAGGGAGATTTTATCCAAAAGGCGATCAAGGATGTGCAAAGTTCATTGCTGTTCGGGGCTTTTCTGGCGATTCTTGTCCTGTGGCTATTTCTTAAAGATATCGGTTCCACGATTACCGTCGGAATTGCTATTCCTACGGCGATTATATGTACGTTTATTTTAATGTATGTTCAGAAACTGACGGTTAATGTTATGACTTTAAGCGGGCTGGCGCTAGGAAGCGGAATGCTTGTCGATAATGCTATTGTTGTTTTGGATAATATATCCAAAAAACGCCAGACGGATATGGATAGTACCGAAGCGGTTATCCAGGGTGCTGAGGAAATGTGGCTGGCAATATTTGCTTCTACTTTAACCACAGTGATTGTATTCTTGCCGTTTATTTTTGTTAATAAAGAAATCCGGCTTATGTATCAAGGTCTGGCGGTAACCATTGTTTATGCGCTCTTAGCCAGTCTTTTTGTGGCCGTTACCTTAGTTCCGGTGCTGACTAATTGGTTAAAGCCGAAAAAAATTCCCACCGATGAGGAACCGGAAGAGGAACGCCTTTTTATTGAAGTTGATAAAAAAGAGGAGGAGGTTAAAAAACGCAAAGCCAGGATGGGTGAACTGTTTAAGAAAGTGCAGAGGACATATCGGTTTTTATTGGGAAAAATCCTCCGGTTTAGAATATATTTAGTGATCGCGGTTTTTTGTGTTTTTGGTATTTCTTTTTATGTTTTTAGTGAAAGACTGGGCATGGAATTTTTGGGAAAGACCCAGGAAAATGAATTTACTATTTTTGTCGAGCTGCCGACCGGAGCAAAACTGGATATTTCCGATCAGGTGATTAAGCAGGTCGAGGATATTTTAGCAGAAGTTCCGGAAATAAAGACTTTGTCCAGCCGAATTAAGCCTTGGTCAAGCAGAGTATTTGTAAAACTCGTTCCTTTGTCCGAGAGGGAAAGATCTAACCGCGAAGTTATTAACGCATTGCGCGAAAAGGTGAGGGATATTCCGAATGCTTTTATATATTTTGAAGAACCGCAAAGTATGGCGTCCAAGGAATTATTTATCGAGATATACGGTTATGATTATAATACACTGCGCCAGATAGCGATTAATATATCCAAGCGTTTAAGCCAGATCCAGGGGCTGGTTGATGTAAAGATAAGAATGAGAGAGAAACGTCCGGAATTGCTGGCAGAAATTGATAAAGCTAAAGCAATTAAATGGGGCTTGAGTGTAAGTGATATTTCCGAAACTATTCATGCTAAGATGAGAGGGCTTGTGGCTACTCAGTATCATTCTGAGGCCAAAGAAATCGAAACTATTGCCCGTTTGCGCCGGGAAGACCGTAAAACTTTTGACGATGTACATAAACTGACTTTAATTACTAATGATGGGAACATTGTCTATTTTGAGCAGTTGGCCAAATTTAAACCCGGAGAAGGCCCCACGGAAATATGGCGTAAGAATAAACAGAGAATGATAGAAGTCAGCGCGACAATGACCAAGTTTGATCTGGGGCGTACGGTAGAAATCGTTCAGGAGCATTTAGCGGATATGAAGCTGCCCAAAAATTACTATTATAAATTTGGCGGCGAGTATGAAAAGATGATGCGCGGTAGAAAAGAACTGGTGTTTGTTACCTGGGTAACTATTACGCTTATTTATATGGTCTTAGCGGCATTGTTCGCGTCATACATTCAGCCTCTGGTAATTCTTTCTTCGGTACCGCTGGCTTTGATCGGAGTGACTTTAGCTTTATGTATATTTAAAAAACCAAAGAGTGTTTCCGTTTTTATCGGGATCATTATGCTTGCCGGGATAGTTGTTAATAATGCGATTATTCTTGTTGACCGGATAAATTATTTTATCCGGGAGAAAAAGACTAATCGGTATAAAGCCGCAATAATGGCCGGGCTGGACCGGTTAAGGCCGATTATGATGACGTCTTTTACGACATTGTTCGGTCTTTTGCCCATGGCCTTAGACCGGACCGAAGGAGCCGGGTTATGGGCGCCTTTGGCAATTACCGTATTAGGCGGCCTTTCGGTGGCCACAGTATTTACGCTATTTCTTGTTCCGAGTATATTCTTATTGTTCACGGATTTGACCGTATTATTAAAACCCAAAAAGAAGCGGACATATGAGTATGACTGGAAGGGGTTTGAAGATATCTCAGATATCGTTAAGTAATTGATTTTATTTGATAAAAGTAGTATAGTAAAAAAAGTAGAGAGAAGAAAGTAGCAAGTAGCGAGAATCTAAAAGAGGTTCACGGGCGAAAACGAAACTGTTGCTTGCTAAAATAAGATACCGGATGCCGGATACAAGATTCAAGAAGTAGGAAAAATAAAAAAACAAACAATAATCTAATTTTGGATATTGGAAATTGTAAATTTTAACAATATGGACTTTATTAAAAGGAGGGTGGTATGAAAAGGATTTTATCAAGGTTGGTTTTAGTAACGGTTTTAATTTATTGTGCTAATGTTTTTGCGTCGCCGGTAGATTTACCGTATTGCTTAAAGGCCTTAACTGTAGAACGAATCACAGAGAATCAGTTTTCGCTGAGCGCGGAAATGGATATGGTTAGTGAGCGTAATATGAAGGAGTTGAGCTCGGATATCGCGGCTAATTTCGGTATGCTGAAACTGACTTATTCTACGCCATATGCCATAGATTTTTATGGGATGTATGGCCAGGCTTATGACGTTGAATATTCTTATGGAGCGAATAAATTTAATTTAGCAGATACTCCGGCCTGGGGATTTGGTGTGAACATGGCCATTTTTATTGACGAATTGGAAGATCTCGGAGTATGGCCGTTCATTGATTTTAAATATCGGGAAATCACAGATATGGGGTATGAGTCATTTAACTCCGGAACAATAAGCTATACCGGAAGCGCGATAACCAGTGCTAATGACGCCGAGTGGAGAGAAACACAGCTAGCTTTAGGAATTATCAAGAATTTCGATATGTGCGTTTTTTATATCGGCGGTAAATATTCCAATGCTGATGCTTCGGCTAAACTCAGTGCCGGAGGTACAACTTATGAGCTTATGCAAACACATGGCAAGAGCAATGTTGGTGTATTTTTGGGATTCCTAATTCCTACGGAAAAGTTTAAAGTCGGTTTAGAAGGGCGTTTTGTCGACGAAAAGGCTTTATCCGTAAATTTTACCTATAAGTTTTAAGTGATTTTAGGTTTTTCGGTAGTTTTCCGCTTATGAACAAAAACGATTCTTCACAATTGACTTTCCCCGAAGTACGCATTGTCGAAGCCTCTGCAGGTTCCGGGAAAACATATGCTTTAGCCAAACGCTATATCCAACTGCTGATCAATCCCCGGATAAAGCCCGAAGAAATTCCTTTACGTAATATCCTGGCAATTACCTTTACCCACAAAGCTACCCGGGAAATGCGGGAGCGTATCTTAGAACAGCTCAAAAAGATCGCGCTTGATGCTTTTGATAATATCGACGAAAAAAATGATCTGCTTAGTGCGGTGGGGGTCGGTGAAAAACAAGCCCGCGAAAAAGCCTTTCGCGTGCTGGATCATATAATCTGCAATTACAATTTTTTTCAAGTCAAAAACATTGACAGCTTTATTAATGTTATTCTTTCCGGATGCGCTTCGGAATTGGATCTGTCGGCGAATTTTAATATAAAAGAAAATTATTCAAAATATGTTTCCTATGCTCTTGATGAATGTATTGATAAAGTAGCTAAGGACTCCAACATAAAAAACATCTTCGAGAATTTTTTAAACCAGTATATGTTTTTAGAAAACCGCACCGGCTGGTTTCCGAAAAATGATATTCTTGATATCCTGTCGGGATTATTTTCCCAAAGTAATACTTATGGCGGCACTTTTGAAAAATTTCCTACGGCGGAGAAAGAGTTAATAATTCTTAAGCAAAATATCATCGAACTGCTGAGAAAAATTCATGATAAAAACCCCGAAGGGATGAATAAGACCTTTCTGAAAAGCCTGGGAACCTTTTTAAAAAATAATACGCATGGATTTAATGTTGGTGATTTAAAAAGTCAGAAATTCTACTTAGAAGAATTGCCCATGAATAAAGGTTTTGTTGCTGATCGGGAATTGAGTTCTTATTGGAAGCCTTTCCGGGAATCAATTGTTATATTGAGTGAAAAAGAGGCATTGAGTTTATTTAATTGCTATATTGATATTTTTAACGAGGTCTATAGTTACTATCGACAATATGCCCGTCGGGATGATGTTGTTTTCATGGAAGAGTTAAATAAACAGGCTAGAGTTCTTTTTGATGAAGTGAATTTAAGCGTGCCGGAGCTCTATTATCGTTTGGCGGGCAGGTTTAAGCATTATTTAGTTGATGAATTCCAGGATACCAGTCGATTGCAATGGGGTAATTTGTTCTTGATGATTGAAGATGCTTTGGCTACCGGAGGATCGTTATTCTGTGTGGGGGATAAAAAGCAGGCTATTTATCGCTTTCGCGGGGGAGATGTCGGTCTTTTTGATAAAATTAAACATGATTTTTCAAGCTATAATGTAAATGACAAAATTAGCCTGCGAACAAACTATCGATCAGAAAAAGAGATCGTGCTTTTTAATAATGAAGTTTTTTCAGGTAATAACCTTAAAAGATTTTTAGGTACTACGCAGGACCACCAGCAGGATAGTTTGCGGGAACTCTCAAGTGAAGAAATTAATGAAGTCTTAGAAGGCTTTACTGATTCCCAGCAGGAGTTTATCCCTAAAAAATCCCAAGGCTTTGTTAATGTCGAATATATTGAATATATTGATAAGGAAGAAAAAGAAGAACTCATTAAAGCCCATTTGATCCAAACTGTGAATGAACTTAAAACCCGTTTCTCTTTGAAATCAATTGCTATCCTTTGCCGCAGTAACCGGGAGATTGAGTTAATTACCGGGTGGTTGTCTGGGGAAAAAATAAATGTTGAATCAGAGCGTACCCTGAATATTACTAATAATCCACTTATCCAGGAACTTATCGCTTTTTTAAAATTCCTAAACTCTCCGATTGATAGTATTAATTTTGCCGGATTCATTATGGGGGATGTTTTCTTAAGCGCAAGTTCTCTGCAAAGAAAAGAAATTTCTGATTTTATCTACACAATTAATCGAAATAAAAATGAAGGAAGCGCATATTTGTACCGGGCTTTTAAAAATCAGTATCCTGAAGTTTGGGGCGAGTTTATTTCCGAATTTTTTAAAAATGTCGGTTTAATATCTTTCTATGAGCTTATGGTTAGTATTTTAGCAAAGTTTAAGGTTTTTAATAACTTTCCTCAGTATCAGGGATTCTTCATGAGATTTTTAGAGCTGATAAAAGAGCAAGAAGAAGAGTGCCTGGATATATCATTGTTCCTGGAGTATTTAGAGAATGCTCCGGATCAACATTTATATGTTAATTTTTCTGATGAAAATGCTGTAAAAGTAATGACAATTCATAAAGCTAAAGGTTTAGGGTTTCCGGTTGTGATTTCTCCATTCCTGGAAATAAATATCCGGGAGTTAGGAACTCAAACTAAAAAGGCCCGGGCTCCGTATGTGGTTTATGAAAAAGAAAAAGAGTCGGTGTTTGGGCTTCTTCGTTTGGATGCTAAATATGCCAAATTTTCCCGTCGGATTAGCCAGATATATAAAAGAGAATATGTCCGGGCTTTCATTGATGAACTTAATGTTGTTTATGTTACTTTTACCAGGGCCCAGAAAGAATTGTATATTTTTATTCCTTATACTCAGAAAAAAGTTAATAACTTAGCAAAATTTCTTGTCCCGGAAAGTATTAAGCAAAGGGGAGCGCGGGTTGTCTATGGCGCAAAAGATATCTCGGAGAGGCAGGTAACTCTCCTTATAGAGCCTCCGGAGTATCGAGATTGGATTGCAGTTTTAAAAGATGAGTTTGCAACAGCTGATGAATTAAAAAGCAGGTTAAAGGCTAAGCGGGGAGAAGTGCTTCATGATTTGTTAGCACAAGTGGAAAATTTAAATGATCAAAATTTAGATAAATTGTCCGAAAACTTCAATACTATCTTAAAACAGGAATATTTTTTTATTAAAGACCATAAGGGGTATACTGAAACCATTAAAAAATTAATTACTAAAGAAAGCCTTAAAGAATTCTTCTACCTTGATCAGGCAATAGTGTTTTGTGAAAGAGAAATAATCAGCAGGAATGGTATTACCCAGCGCCTGGATAGATTAATAATTAAAGAAAATCAAGCTTTGGTAATAGATTATAAGAGTTCTCCAGAAGCAAAAGAAGATAATATCAAGCAGGTTCAGGGGTATATGAAATCAGTCTCTGAGATATATCCTGATAAAAAAGTAACGGGAGTCTTGATCTACATGGACTCGATGACTAAAGAAGAAATTAAGCAATGGTAAAGGTTAAATGGATAGAATAATAACCTATAATTTTAATGATGATTTTATTGATCGGCTGGGTAGTTTTATCGTCGATAACTATGCTCAAAACACGCAGGATTTAAGCCGGATTGCGATTGTTTTTGGAGGGCGAAGACCGGCTTTATTTCTAAAGCGTAATTTAGCAAAGAAAATAAAGAAAAGTTTTATTCCGCCTAAGTTTTTTTCTATAGATGATTTTATGAACTATTTAGTCTGTTCGGGTAAGAAGGTCACCAGGATTCCTGATTTAGAAGCTTGTTATTCAATTTACAGAATAGCGAAAACTAATATTCCTGAGATATTAAAGTCCCGAGAAGATTTTTCTGATTTTCTTCCTTGGGCTCGGGAAATAAGTTCTTTTATCGATCAGCTGGATATCGAAAACATTGATCAGGACAGATTGATAAGTATTGAGCGTAATGCTCAGATTGGTTATGAAGTTCCGGATAATATTAATGCTTTGCTTGAGAATCTTATGAGATTGCGGGAGCTGTATCATCAAAATTTGATTGAAGATAATAAGTATGCCCGGGGATTTTTGTATCTTCGAGCCTCAGAAATTGTGGCGGATCAGAGCCTTGAAGAATTTGATAAAATTTTATTTTGTAATTTCTTTGATCTGCACTTAACAGAGAAAAAAGTTATTAAAAACTATTATGATAGTTCAAAGGCAATATTATTTTTTCAAAAGGACCAAAGCAAATGGCAGCAATTTGAAGAGCTGGCGGAATTTTTGAAAGCTGATATTATATCTGCCCAAAGTCCTGATTCCGGCCCGGAGATTAATTTGTATGCCGGGTTTGATAATCATTCAGAGGTCGGGATAGTTCGCCAGATACTGAAAGAAATAAAAAACAAAAATAGTACCGTAGTTGTTTTGCCTCAGGCGGATACTTTGCTGCCTTTATTAAGTGAGATTACATCTTCGGTTGATGATTATAATGTATCCATGGGGTATCCTGTGCGCCGGAGTAGTTTATATAGCCTTTTCAGTGCGATAAATCGGGCTCAAAAAACTCGAAATAAGCAGGGCTACTATGCAAAAGATTATTTAGCAGTGCTGATGCATCCGTTGCTTAAAAATCTAGCATTTTTTAAAGACGGAACTCCCACTAGAATGATGGTTCATAAAATTGAAGAGATGCTTTCCGGCCTTGCGGAATCAACTTTGTCCGGCAGTTTATTTTTAGATATTGAGTTAATTGAAAATCAGGAAGAATTGTATACGCTTAATCTGGAACAGCTGCAACCCATGGGTTTTGATTTAAAAACCGATGACCTGAAGGATTTTCTAAGCAAACTTCATCATTATGCATTTTGTATGTGGGAAGAGATCGGTTCTTTAGGCGAATTTGCTGATAAGCTATCAGATTTCCTGGATATGCTGGTAGAAAAAAGTGTGTTAAGCAATTATCCTCTGAATATTAAGATTATTAAAAAGATTTATTCAATCGCGGAAGAATTTAAAGCTCCGGCCATTGTTAAGGAGCGTTTTGGAACACTTGAGATATTTAAAATATTCGATGATTTTTTAAAAACTGAAAAAATTGCTTTTTCCGGAACTCCGTTAAAAGGTCTGCAAGTGCTGGGGCTATTTGAGACCCGGGCTTTGAGTTTCGAAAATGTCATTATCCTGGATGTTAATGAATCCATCTTGCCGAGGCTTAGCGCTAATGAACCCCTGGTGCCGCGGCCGATAATGGTTAGCTTGGGGATTGATCGGTTGGAGGAAGAAGAAGGAATTCAAAGATACCAGTTTATGCGGCTGATCAGCGGAGCCAAGAATGTTCATCTAGTATATAACGATAGCCCGGATAAAGAAAAAAGCCGCTTTATTGAAGAGATTATCTGGCAAAAAGAAAAAGAAGCTAAATCAATGGGAGTGGTGAGTGTTCCCCGAGCTGCTTTTAATGTGGAAGTGCTTCAGAAACAGGGAGAAATTGCCAAAGACAATAATGTTGAGGAATTTTTAAAAGACATTACGTTTTCAGCCTCGAGTGTAAATACATACCTTAATTGCCCAATGCAATTTTATTATCGATATGTATTGGGTTTAAGTGAAAAAGAAGATATGCTTGATGAGCTGGAAAGCCGGGAAGTCGGGACTTTTACTCATGACCTTTTAGAAGACACTTTTAAGCCGTTTATGAAAAATACTCCGGTAATAAACGATGCTTTTAGAAAAAGATTTTTCAAGGAATTTGATAAACGTTTTGCGGCTGAGTTTTCCCGCAGGATGAAATCAGATGCTTTTATGATTGAGCAAATACTAAGGCATCGCTTGGAAAGATTTTTGGATAATGAAGCCGATCCTAAGGTCCGGCCGGTAGCCAGCATTGAAGGTTTAGAGCAGGAGATAGTCAAAAATATTGATCTGGGCAGCCGGACTGTTTCCTTTAAATGCCGGATTGACCGGATTGACCGGATTGATTCAGAAAACTTATTAGTGCTTGATTATAAAACCGGCAGTTCGGATATTACTCCGCGTGGTTTGGCTACTTTAGAAAAAGCAATGGAGGCTCCGGATCGTCAGATCATAAAAAAGTCAATTCGGTCTTTTCAGCTGCCTTTATATTTGCATTGTGTGCAGGAGCAGTATCCTGGGCAGATAGTTAGCGCGGCGCTCTATAATTTAAGAACCCTGGATATGAATTATTTCCCCAAGCCAAAAGAATATGAGCATAAAGATGAAATTATGCAGTTGTGCCTGGGCCTGCTTAGTTTTATTATTGAAGAGATCCATGATATGAATATGCCTTTTGTGTCTGATGAATCCGAGGAATCCTGCCGATATTGCCCGTTTGTGAGTTTATGCCGTTAGCCGGCGCTTTGCTAATAATAAATTGACTTATTTTTACTTCTATAATATCATATAGTATGATGTTGTTAGCTGGTGAGAGTGGGAATGAAAAATTAAGAATTGAAAAACTAAGACGATCCTTCTTTTATGGGATTGTCTTTTTTTTAGATAGGATAAAAATATATGAAATTTAGTGAACTTAATTTACCGTCAAATATCCTGGAGTCCCTGAAAAAAATGGGTTTTGAGGACATGACTCCGATTCAGGAGGCGACTTATCCGATAATTGCTGCCGGCCAGGACCTTTGCGCTCTGGCGGAGACCGGCTCAGGCAAGACCGCGGCTTGCGCCATTCCGCTGATCCAAAAAGTAGATACGTCCGAAAATACCATTCAGGGGCTGGTGATCGTGCCGACGCGTGAATTATGCCTGCAGTATGTTACGGATATCCAGACGATTGCTCAGAGGACCGATTTAGCGCCTTTTGCCATATACGGAGGCTTTAGCCGGGAAATACAGATTGCCAAGCTCAAGCACGGCGTACATATTCTCGTGGCGACGCCGGGCCGGCTGATCGATCTTTTGTATGAAGGTATTGTCGATCTTTCCAATGTAAAATGCGCGATCTTAGATGAAGCGGACGAGCTTTTACAGGAAGGTTTTTTTAGTGATATCAAATTATTGATGTCTTGTATTATTCATGAACATCAGACGATTCTGTTTTCCGCGACCATGGCCGATGATATCAAGATACTTGCTCATGACTGTTTGCGGGACCCGGTGCATATTTCGCTGATTAAGAAAAGAGCGGCTCCGGCAAGTATTGAACATTGCTTTAAATATCTTCATCCCAAGAATAAACAGCAGGAGCTGGAAAGTTTTCTTAAATCCGAAAAGATCACGCAGGCGCTCATTTTTTGTAATGCCCGTCATCTGGTGGATAAATTATTCCGAACTTTACGTAATCACGTAAAAGATGTTGAATTTATTCATGCCGGGCTTAGGCAGGAGAAACGCACTTCGATCATCCGTAAGTTCCGTAAAAAGGAAATCCATTATCTTATTGCTACGGATGTTGCCGGCCGGGGGCTTGATTTTTCGCATGTTTCGCATATAATCAACTGGGATTTTCCCGGAGGAGCAGAGCAGTATACGCATCGTACCGGCCGGGCCGGCAGGATGGGCAGGAAAGGAAAAGCGTTTACTTTTGTTACTAAACATGATCTTCCCGCGTTTAATGCGCTTATTATAAAAAAGAAAGTCGAGCCGATATGGGTTGGAGAAAATCCTCTTTTAGATAAACATAAAACCCAGGCACAGGAACCAAAATCAGAAAAAAAGAAACGCACGTTCCATCCTGATCACAAAAAAAGTAAGCCTAAACACGCATGAGCCAGATTCTTTATATGGCCCCGATTCAGGGCATTACCAACTCCACATACCGCAATGCTCATTCACGCATATTTACGGGATATGATTATTGTATTACGGCATTTATCCGCAGTTGTAATATTGACAGCCCGCAAAGCCGGGTCCTGCGTGATCTTTTCCCGGCGCGGAATAAAGCCGGGTTTAAGATCATCCCGCAGATATTAAGCAATAGCCCGGAGGATTTCATCTCTATGGCCAAGGCTATCGCGGAACTTGGTTATGAGAGTGTAAACTGGAATCTCGGCTGCCCGAATAAAAAAGTAAGAAATAAAAAAAGAGGATCCGGCTTGCTTCCTTATACTTGGCAGATAATCGAATTTCTGGATAAAGTTATTCCCGCGCTGCCGATTAAAATATCATTAAAGGTCAGGCTGGGGAAGAAAGACAGTCAGGAATTATTTGAACTCCTGCCTTTACTTAAGGATTTCCCGCTGCAGGAAATAATTATTCATCCGCGCACCGGTGAGCAATTATATTCCGGAGAAGTGGATTTATCGGCTTTTGCGCAAAGTTTATCTTTGACCAAACATCCGGTGGTTTATAACGGAGATATTGATTCTTTGGAAACATTCAAAAAACTCTCCCAGCGTTTCCCTAATATCAATCGATGGATGATCGGCCGGGGAGGGATTACGAATCCTTTTCTCGCGGAACAGATCAAAGGTTTAGACTCCGGGACAAAAAAAGAAAGGCTCGGCCGGTTTATCAGCTTTCATAATGAACTATTTGCTTTGTACCAACAGGAGCTAAGCGGACCGCGCCATATAACCGATAAGATGAAAGAGATATGGGAATACTGGGTGAAGGCGTTTGAAGGCGGAAATAAGCTTTTCCGCGCGATTACTAAGGTTAAAAAAGTCGAGCAGTATTCTGTTTTAGTTGAGAAATTTTTTAAGGACCAGCCCAAGCTAATAATCTAGTAATATTTGTAACTTGCCTTAAACGTACCTTTTAAATCCTTTATAAATTGACAAGCATAGTATTATATGATATTATTGTATTGTAGGGTAGCTCTTGTTTTTTTGCTGTATTAATATGTAATATTGAATAACATCGTGTGCCAATCTTTCTTTGACTGTCAATAGATATTGGAGGTGTTAATCATGCGCAAAAAAATATTAGTTGTAGATGATGAAGCGGCAATGGTAGAGATTATTAAGTCTTATCTGGAAGCCTACGGGTATGAAGCTATTTGCGCGTATGACGGAGAAGAGGGCTTAAAAAAGATAATTTCTGAGGATCCGGATTTAGTTATTCTGGATATTATGCTGCCGAAGATTGACGGTTATACTTTTGTCAAAAAGCTTAAATATAACAATTCCATCCGTAATGTTCCGATAATTATAATATCCGCTCAGGAGCAATTTAAAAAGGCTTTTGAATTTGAGGGGGTAACTGATTATCTGTTAAAGCCGTTTAGATTACCTGAACTGGGGAGTAGGGTTCAAAGGTGTATTGGCAAAGCCGGGGTTTTTCATTAAAGGTTTTTATGAATTGACTAAATCCGTCTAATATGGTACGTTATTTTATGTGATTTTATTGTAATGTATTAGCGGAGTTAGGTTAATGATTATAGTTGATTTAGTATTTTTTAAGGCGATTTCCTCAAAACAGGGGCTCGCTTTTTTTGCTTTGTGACGGGGTTATAAAAGTTGATAAATAGGTAAGATTTTCAGAAACTCAGATACTAATTGGATGCTGAAAAAAGGAAAATAAAATGTTTGATAAATCAGGTTATATGCATTTTCTGGGGTATTTAATATGTTGCGGGTGGTTTATTCTGGAAATATTTAAAAGCGGATATCTTATCCCGGTATTTTTTATGTATGTTTTATCGATCGGTTTACTGTTTAGATGTGTATATAATTTGCTTTTAAAAGTAGGTTATAATCCCCAAAGAGAAAAGAAGGAATTAAAAAAGAACTTTTTTTATCTAATTATTTTTGCAGGCATTGCTTTTGTAATAATCCTCTTTTTTATTTGGTTGTTCTATAGGTTTTGTGATCTGAGCAAAATACCTTTAACCGATAATCTTATTCAGATAAGAACATACTTATCACAATAACGAAGATTTTAAGCTAAAAAGATTTGATTAAAGACTAACTTAACAGGTAAACGTGTAGTATGTATATTAATTGTTAGAGTGAAATAAAAATGCAAAATTTAAAAACAAGAAAATTAAATAGATTAAAGGATTATGATTATTCGCTGGAAGGTTATTATTTTGTAACCATTTGTTCAAGAAACCGAGAAATTATATTTGGTGAATATACAAATAACGTAGGGACAGCCCTTGCGGCTGTCCGAAACAATATTAAATTAACCAAATTAGGTCAAATTATTGATAGCCAATGGAACGATTTACCTAATCAGTATAAAAACATTGAATTGGATCAATATATTATCATGCCTAACCATTTACACGGTATTTTAATTATAAATAAACGGACAGGGGCAAGCCCTGTCCCTACGATATCAAACATTATCGGGTCATTAAAATCAAAAATATCTGTTGAATATCTGCAATATATTAATAACGAAAATCTGAATGTTTGCGGACAAATCTGGCAACGATCATTTCACGATCACATTATCCGTAACGATAAATCATTAAATAAAATCAGAAATTATATTACAACCAATCCCGAAAATTGGGAAAATGATATTGATAATTTAATTAATCTATAATGATTCACTTCAGGCAAACAAAATGGCTTATAGCTTATGGATAATAGCTAATAGTAAATATTATAAAAAACAAAAAGCAACATCTGTGAGCTATCGACCATCGACCATTAGCCATCAGCTGAATAGTCTGAGCTCAAACGCTATGGGAAAATGATTTAGGAATTATATGAAAATACAATTATCACAAGTCAAGCAATCAATACTCATCAATCTATTTTTAGGTGTAATCCTATATCTTGCATTTTATGTTTTAGATCTATTTGTTTATCCTGAATATACTTCAGCACTTATTAAAATCAGAATACTGCTTGTGGCCTGGCTGTCGTTCTGTTCTTATCTGGCATTAAAACTTCCGGAACAGAAATTTGACCTTTTAGCCGCAGCATACCTGATCCCCAGCGCGTTCGGTATCAGCTTAATGTGTTTTATTGTCGGAGAAGGCTTTGCTTCCATCTATTTCGTGGGAAATCTTCTGGTAATAATCGGCGGTGCCGCTTTTGCCCGGATAAATTCTTTTAAATTCGGCCTGATCATGGTTGTGATCCTATTTCAGCATTTTCTCTTACAGTTTTTGCTGCCGTTTACGATTAAAGACCTGCTGACAAATATATTTTTTCTGGGGTCGGGTATTGTATTATCCATATTCATACAAGTATCATTAAACCGCTACGAGTCAATGCTTCTAAAAATACAGGATAATCTATACATAGCCGCGACAACAGATCCCTTAACAAACTTATTTAACCGGAGAAAGATGATCGAGTTAATAGAACTCGAAAACATCAGGACAATACGCAGCAAAAAACCTTACCTGATCGCTATCGGCGATATTGATGATTTTAAACATATCAATGATAGTTACGGCCATGATGATGGGGATGCTGTTCTTATTGAAGTAACCAAAACGATGAAAGATACCTTGCGCGCGCAGGACATTATCGGGCGCTGGGGAGGAGAAGAATTTTTAATTCTACTTCCGGAAACTGATTGGGACGGAGGCAAGCTGGCAATAGAACGTTTAAGAAAAAATATTGCGGGATTGTCTATAAACATGTCCTGTGGTTTACTCAAGACCACGATGACCTTTGGGGTTGCCGCTTCTAATCAGGCAAAGGATATTGATGGGGTAATAAAACTTGCCGATGACGCCCTTTATGAGGGGAAGAAAGGCTTTAAAAACTGTGTCATTGTAAATAGAAGAGACAATAACTCCGCGTAACCCCGCCATAGCGGGGTTGAGCTTAAATATTATATGGAGAAAAATAATTAAATAAAATTGTAAAATAAAATTTAACAAAAAAGAAGGAGAATTTTATGAAAAAATATGTTTTTGTAATAATTATGTTATTGGTGAGTTCAGTTTGCTTTGCGCAGGAGGATGGTGTTGTCAATAGTGAAAGCCAGCTCATTGGCAAATGGGATGGGTATGCGGCATCACTTGATGCTCAAACCCCGATTTCCGAGGATGATCTGGATGATGAAAAACTGACGAAAGCTATAGAATTTAGATATAGTAAGGAAAGACTGGAAGTTTTTTTAGATTATTTAGTTGCTTCAGTTTTTGAATGTTTTATTTTTGAAGCCGATGGGAAGTTGATTTCCAGAAATTCCAATCAATCAAAAGACGAGATATTGAATTGGAAAATAGAGGGAGATAGGTTAGATCTTTCCGGAGATAAGTGGTTATATATGCTAAAAGGAGAAAATTTATTTTTAGCACTAGATTGTGATCTTTGGAAAACCATGGAACCGGTTTATATAGTATTAAGAAAAGATCCGTCATATGCTCCACCGCAAAAAACAGACTCAGAGAAAAAGGTAGAATCTGTCCACATATCAAGAGAGGAATCATTTAAAATACGTGATGAAAGAAGGCAAGGAAGATCTGCACGTTAAGCCTGCTGGCGCGGCGGGATAAACAAAGCGTAAAACAACAAGATTGAAAAAATATGATTATATCAAAAATAAAAGTAAGAACCAGATATGTACCGGCCGGCATTAAAATCCTTTATGAAGACCGGGCGATCATCGTCATTGATAAAAGCGCGGGGCTTTTAAGTGTTAAAGCTAATTACGAAAAAGAAAAAACCGCGCATCAGTTACTTACAAATTATGTTAAAAAAGGCAATCCCAAAGCAAGGATCGAGCTGTTTGTTGTGCATCGGCTGGACCGGGAAACTTCGGGAGTGTTGATCTTTGCTAAAAGTCTGGAGATCCGCGAGAACTTTGCGAAACAGTGGAAAAATGTAGAAAAGAAATACCTGGCTTTAGTCTATGGTAATTTAAAGAAAAAAAGCAGTATAATAGAATCTTATATCGCGGAAGATGATGATTATAAAATGCGGACTGTGGGCAATCCCCAAGAAGGGAAATTCGCGAGAACCCAATATAAGGTAATCAGGGAATCTAATAAGTATAGTTTATTGGAAATTGATCTTTTGACCGGTAAAAAAAATCAAATTCGTGTTCACTTGGCGGAAAACGGGCATCCCATTGTCGGGGATATGAAATACGGCAAGAGCACAAAGGGGCGTTTAGCATTGCACGCGTGGTCGATTAAGTTTAAACACCCTTTGAATAATCAAGAGATGAGGTTTGAAACGAAATTACCGGAATATTTCTCGACTCATTTTACCAAAACCCATTAGGATAATTCTGATTAAACATTTTGAATTCGCAAAGGCATAAAATATGAATAATATCAAAATCGCGGCACTAGTCATTTTCTATGGGCTGCTTATGGTCGCTTTATGCCTGCCGCTTTTAAAAAGAAAAATAAAAATGAATAGATGGTATGGAATGAGGCTGCCGAAAGCATTTAAATCAGAAGAAAATTGGTATAAGATCAATGAATACGGAGGAAAAATATTCATATATTGGTCAATTCCGATAGTACTTATCGGTATGGTTATGTTTTTTCTGCCTCCTTTGGGAGAAGAAGGAATCCTCGTATTATGTTTTGCGATTCTTTTCCATATAATTGCCACAATTCAATTGCTCTTATATTCAAGAAAAATTTAGAATGTTAGATTAACATAAAAGAAGGATATTTATATGGCGTCGATATACGATATTAAACCTAAGTTTCAGGATTTATTAAGGCCTTTGGCTAAAAATCTGGCCAAGGCCGGGATTACGGCTAATCGGGTTACCTTTAGCGCGATAATTCTTTCATTTATTGCCGGAGGATTGATTGTGTTTTTTCGCGAAAATGAAAAGATATTATTTATTATTCCCGCGGTTTTGTTTGTGCGCATGGCGTTAAATGCCATTGACGGAATGTTGGCCCGGGAGTTTGGCATGAAAACTTCTTTTGGCGCGGTGCTGAATGAACTCGGAGATGTATTTTCAGATATTGCTTTGTATCTGCCGTTTGCTTTGATAAAAGATATAAATGGGATGTGTGTGGTGGCGATTGTTTTACTAGGGGTTATCAGTGAAATGGCCGGAGTGGTCAGTGTGCAGATCGGCGGCCAAAGAAAATACAATGGCCCCATGGGCAAGAGCGACCGGGCGTTTGTCTTCGGGCTGCTGTCTTTGCTTATCGGATTTGGTTTGTTTACCGCGCGAATATATACGATTATTCTGGGAATAATCGCGGTGCTGTTATTATTAACAATAGTTAACCGCATAAGGAGCGCTTTGTGCGAGGTGAGTAAAAATGCCGTTTAATATGATTGTCTGCTTATCCGGATTGTTTGGGATGCTGGTCCTCGCCAGTATGGTGGTCTATGTTTTAAAAAAGCTCAACCCCAAAAAAGACTATACGGAATTATCCAAACGAATACAGTCCTGGTGGATAATGGTGGCGATCTTTTCCCTGGCGATGATTTTATCCAGGAGAATATCAATTTTGTTTTTCGGATTTTTGAGTTTTATGGCACTTAAAGAATATTTATCTATGATCCCGACGCGCCGGGCAGACCACCGGGTATTGTTCTGGGCTTATCTGGCTATTCCGATACAGTATTACTGGGTCTATTCCGGATGGTACGGGATGTTTCTGATCTTTATTCCTTTGTATATGTTTTTGTTCCTGCCGCTGCGCATGGTGCTTATCGGTAAGACCGAAGGATTTTTAAATGCCGCGGGAACACTGCACTGGGGATTGATGACCACGATATACAGTATCAGCCATGTTTCGTTTTTGCTGGTGATGCCCCAGATCAGCGGATTGGTTGCCGGAAACGGCGGCTGGGTATTATACCTGGTTTTTCTTACGCAGTTTAATGATGTGGCGCAGTATATTACCGGAAAGATGTTTGGTGCGCATAAAATAATTCCCAAAGTAAGCCCGAATAAGACATATGAGGGGTTTATCGGCGGAGTTATTGTTACTTGTGTACTGGCTTTTTTTATTGCCCCAATATTGACGCCTTTGAGTGCGGTGCATTCTGTTATGACCGGATTGATCATCAGCGTCGCCGGGTTTATCGGTGATGTAAGTATCTCCGCGCTGAAAAGGGATATGGGGGTAAAGGACAGCGGAACAATGCTTCCGGGGCATGGGGGAATACTCGATAGGATCGACAGCCTGACCTATACCGCTCCCTTGTTCTTTCATTTTGTCCGTTATTTTTATTATTAATATGAATATAATCCTTAGATATATTTTCTTCAATTTTTTTGTCCGGCTGATTGTAAATATTGTGCTGGGCATTAATGTCCGTAATCGCAAGAAGCTGCCCGATAAAGGGCCGGCGATAATCGTGGCCAATCATAATAGCCATTTGGATACAATGGTCCTGATGACTATTCTTTCCCGCCAGGCATTAAAGATTGTCCGGCCGGTTGCGGCTATGGACTATTTTTTGAAAAATCCTTTACTGGCCTGGTTTTCACAAAAGATCATCAGGATCATTCCTTTAAGAAGAGATATTCGTCATGTTAAGGAAGATATATTTGCCGGATGTTATGATGCTTTGAAAAACAATGATATTCTGATCTTTTTCCCGGAAGGTTCCCGCGGAGAGCCGGAAAAAATGTCTGCTTTTAAATCCGGGATAAGCCGGATCGCGGAGCAGATGCCTTTGGTTGCGATAACTCCTGTTTTTATGCAGGGACTGGGAAAAGCTCTGCCTAAAGGAGAAGCCATCCTGGTGCCGTTTTTCTGTGACGTGTTTATCGGTGATAGTTTTCAATGGACCGGGGACCGGGCATCATTTATGGATACACTGGAAAACCATATGGCGGCTTTAGCCAAAGAAGGTGCGTATTTACAGTGAGAAATATAATTATTATTTTAACTTATTGGAAAACAAAGAAATATATTGTAAAATAGCCATACCTTAATTAAAAACAACTAGGAAGGAATGAATAAGAGCATATGGAGAAGATCGGAAACTGGTTTTTTAAGTGGCGGGGGCATTTGCCTTTTATAATTTTCGCGTTAATAATATTCAGCTTGAGATATTTTAAGTATGTTGATTCCAGCGAAAAGATGGATGATTTTTGGGAAGTAATTTGTTTTCTGATAAGTTTTTTGGGTTTTGGAATAAGGGTTTATACTGTGGGACATGCTCCGGATGGAACCTCCGGGAGAAATACCGATAAACAAGTGGCCGACACGTTAAATACTACGGGGATTTATTCTGTAGTAAGAAATCCGCTCTATTTAGGTAATTTTATTATTTGGTTAGGCATCCTGCTTTTTGTCAATCTCTGGGGCTTAACTTTATTAAGTGTTGTAATTTTTTTCATTTATTACAAGTTTATTATATTAGCCGAAGAAGCGTTCTTAAGAAGGAAGTTCGAAGAAAAATACAATGCCTGGGTAAAGAACACGCCTTCTTTTATCCCGAAAATCACCGGGTGGAAAAAACCCAGCCAGCCTTTTTCCCTGCGCAAGGTTCTCAGAAAAGAATTTAATGGATTCTTTGCCATAATTTTGGGATTTACCCTTATTGAGATTGTCGGGGATGTAGTTGTTACCGGGAAACTGGAATTAGCTACGGGATGGCGTGTAATCTTCGGGACCGGTTGTTTGGTTTTTTTAGTGATCTTGTTTTTAAAAAAGAAGACAGATATTTTATTTCACAAAAAAATTTAAAACAAAGATCAATAAATTTGCCAAAGAGTATTAATTTATTAGTAAAGTAAAAAAAGGAGCGGTATGGAGCAAGAACGCAGACAAAAAGACAGGCGAAAAGGTAAGCGGGTTCGACGGCAGGGGTATGGAGCTTTTGGTTTTAAAGGGGATGAGCGCCGAACCTACCGGGAAAGAAGAAGCGGAGAAGACCGAAGAAAAAAGACCTGAACAGTTAAGGTGATGCCTTGTCTTGACTCATTTGGGGAAAACGAGTACAATGAAGTCCTTGTCTGAATATTGGGGATAATTTATGTATATTAAAAAAAATCTTAAAAAGTACATCGATGACTTAGCTTCTAGAGAAGTTGTTCCCGGCGGCGGAAGTGCCGCGGCTTTAGCCGCTTGTGTGGGGATTGCTTTAAGCAGTATGGTGGCGAACTTTACTATCGGCAATAAACGTTACGCTCGGGTGCAGGCTAATATCCGGAAGCTGTTAAAGAAAAATGAAGCTTTGCGCAAGAGCGCGGAACTGCTGATGGATAAAGATGTGGTGATTTTTCTTAAACTGCATGATACTTTTAAGATGTCTAAAGACAGCTCTCAAAGATCTAATCTGATCCAGAAAAATTTAAAAAGTGCCGCGGAACTTCCTTTAGAAATATGCGTATTATCTGAAGAAGCCATGAAAGTATGCGCCGAGATCGCTAAAATCGGCAATGTTAATCTGATTACTGATGCCGGGTGTTCGGTGTATATGCTTGAGAGTGCTTATTATAGCGCGCTGTTAAATGTCCGGATAAATTTAAAATATATAAAAGATAAAAAATTTATCAGTACGGCGAAAAAACAATTAGCCGAATTATCAAAAAGTGTCGCCGGGTTAAAACGTAAGGTTATCGCGGAAGTTGAGAAGGTGATGTGATATGGCGCAATTACTTTATGGTAAAGACAGAGCTAATGAAATTAAAGCTGAAACGGCAGCGGCCATAAAGCAGTTAGAGCAAAAATATCAGCTAAGACCAACGCTCTGTGCGATTCAGGTCGGAGAAAATCTCGAGTCAGCGCATTATCTGGAATCCCAGCGTAAAGTTGCGGAGAAACTCTCGGTTGATCATATTGTAAAACAGCTTCCCGGAGATGTTTCCCAGAAGCAGCTTATCGAGTTAATAAAAAATTTAAATAATGATCCGGAAGTTAACGGGATTATCTTACAGATGCCTCTGCCGGAACATCTGGATGTGACCTGTGTGCGCGGTTATATCCGTTCTAATAAAGATGTCGAAGGTGTACATCCGAAAAATTTAGGTAATGTATTATTAGGTAAATGGGATATTGCTCCTTGTACGGCCTGCGCGGTCATGGAATTACTGGCTGCGGCGAAAGTTGATCTTTACGGTAAAGAAACTGTCGTCATCGGGCATAGCCAGATCGTCGGCCGGCCTTTATCAGTTATGCTTATGCAGCATTTTGCTACCGTAACCGTATGCCATATTGCTACCGCCGAAGCCGGTCAATTGAATGGACATATAAATAAAGCGGATATTTTGATCGTGGCTGTGGGTAAGGCTGAGATGGTCAGGGGAGAATCGATTAAAGAAGGCGCAGTGGTCATTGACGTGGGCATAAATTCCGTGGATGGAAAACTTGTCGGTGATGTTGAATTTGCCGCAGCTTGTGAAAAGGCCAGCATTATTACCCCGGTCCCCGGAGGAGTGGGGCCGCTAACCGTCGCGGTATTAATGCGTAATCTTGTTCACGCGACAGAATTGCAATTAAAATAAAGTAGAGAGTAAAAGATGAAGCAGATTGTTATTGTGGGAAATTCCGCCGCCGGGGTAAGCGCGGCTGAGGCGATAAGGGAAAAAGATAAAGAAGCCGGGATTACTATTGTTTCTGTAGAGAACCGGCTGGCGTATTACCGCTATCTTCTTGGCGATGTGCTTATCGGAACGGTTACGGATAAGGATCTTCTTTTCCGCCAGAAGGAATTTTACGAAGAGCTGAATATAAATCTTGAGCTTGGGAAAAAGGTGGAAAAAGTAAACACTAAAAGAAAATGCGTTGTCTTTGAAGATAAAAGCAAAATTGAATATGATTATTTAATTATTGCTACCGGATCAATGATGAAGCCTCCTAAAGAAGTCAAAGGCATCAATAAACAGGGGGTTTTTGAATTTAGGACCGTAGATGATTTAAGAGATATTTCCACGCTTATCGCGTTTTCCCATACGGTATGTGTTTGGGGAGCGGGTATTGCCGGGTTAAAAGCAGCGTATGGCTTAAGCCTGCGCGGGTTGGATGTAAAAATTATTACTCAGGATAATCGTTTGCTTAGTGATTCTTTAGATGCGCAGGCTTCTTCAGTTCTGTTGAAACGTTTGCAGAATAAAGGTATTGAGTTTATTCCGGAGAGTGAAATTGTTGAGATTTTCGGAGAAAGTGATGTGAAAGCAATAAAACTTGATTCCGGAAAAGTAATCGGCTGCGGGATATTGATCGTTGATAAATTTAAGTCTCCCCGGACACGTCTTGTCCAGGATACGGATATAAAACAAGATAACGGGATTATTACGGACCAGAATATGAAGACATCAGATGATAATATTTTTGCCGCCGGAGATGTAACGCGGGTTTTTACTCCGGAAGGTTATGAGATTAAAATGCCGATGTCCTGGGCTAATGCCTTAGAGCAAGGCCGGATTGCCGGGGCTAATGTTATCGCCAAATTACACGGTAAAGAGAATGAAATGCTTCGCTTTACGCGAACCGCGTGGGATAAAAAAACGGAGTTTTCCGCAATGCCTCTGTTATTCTTTGGTAAGAGCGCAGATTCCGCTTTTGCGGCAACTGAAGAATTGCTTTTCTTAGACGAAGAGAATAGTGTGTATAAGAAAGTACTCCTGGTGAATAATAAAATCATTGGTTTTACCGGCGTTGGTAATATTACCGGCAGTGATATCTTTATGAAATTAATAGAAAAAGACGCGGATATTAGCTCAGTTAAAGACAGTCTGCTTACGGAGCAGCTTAATGATGAGCTGGTAAAAGATCTGATCGCCTAAAAATAATTCAAAATTTCTTACCGGATGATTCTTCCTTCAGTTAGTCTGTTTATGGTATAATATCTCTAATTAAAAAATTTTAATAATCAGAGGATATTATGAATATCGAAGTGTTTAATCCTATTAATGTTAATGCGCCGCGGGAACGGATATATGCCCGATTGGGATATTCCCGCGCCAAGACAAAGCTTAATCAGAAGCAGAAACAGCAGACAGAGCTTTATATCGATCAGGCCTTGTCTTTAATTGAGCTTAAGGGAGCGGCTTTACGTTTAGAGATAAGGGAATTAAAAGATGATATTGTAAAGCTTAGCCGGGGAGTTGAGTTTAAAAGTGCTGACCTGGTTCAATTTTTTCAAGGGTGCGGACAAGTGCTGGTAATGGGCGCGACTTCCGGGGCAGATATCGTCCGGGAAATCCATGTTCAGGGAGAAGGTAAAGATATAACTGCTGCGGTTGTCTATGACGCGGCGGCCAGTGAAATGACCGATGTGGCTTTGGCGTGGATGGTGAGTTATTTTAATAATGTATTGCGCCGGGAAAATCAGTGTTTGACTAAAAGAAGATTCTCTGCCGGTTATGGTGATTTTAGTTTGGAAAATCAAAAGCTTATATGTGATTTGATCAAGTTTAATGATTTGGGCGTATCCGTGTCGGATAATTTTATATTGCAGCCGGAAAAATCAGTAACCGCGGTTGCGGGAATTAAACTATTAAATAGTTAGGAAGACAGATGTCAGAAAACAGAAATCAAAAAATTAAAAACATTTTAAAAAAACGGATTATGTTATTGGATGGGGCTACGGGGACGGAACTGCAAAAACGCGGTATGCCGCAGGGAGTATGCCCGGAAGTATGGTGTGGGGAAAATCCGGACCTAATCAAAGCCGTGCATAACGATTATATCGCCGCGGGCGCGGATATTATTTATACTTGCACCTTCGGAGCTAACCGTTTTAAACTTACGCAGTATAAAAACGCAAAAAATGTTCAGCGTATAAACAAGCAGCTTGCCCGGATCGCCCAAAAAGCTGCGGCGGGTAAGGCCTTTGTGGCCGGAGATATCGGTCCGACAGGGAAGTTTGTGGAGCCGTTTGGGCCGGTATTATTTGAAGAGATGGTTGAGGTTTTTAAAGAGCAGGTAAAAGGGCTGATTAGCGGCGGAGTTGATTTATTTGTAATTGAGACTATGATGGATATCCAGGAAGCCCGGGCGGCATTAATTGCCGTTAAAGAGCTTACGGATGCTTTTACTATGGTCACAATGACCTATGAAAAAGACGGCCGGACATTAAACGGAACTGATCCGGTAACCGCTTTAATCACGTTACAAAGTTTAGGCGCGGATGCGGTCGGATGCAACTGTTCCGCGGGGCCTAAACAGATGATGGAATGGATCAAACTTGTCAAGCCGTATGCGACTGTGCCGCTTATTGCTAAACCGAACGCGGGGATGCCTAAACTGGTTAACGGGAAAACAGTATTTGAAATGCAGGCAAAAGAATTCGCTTCGTTTGGGCCGGCGTTCATAAAAGCCGGGGTAAACATGATGGGCGGATGCTGCGGTACTACTCCGGAGCATATTAAAGCGCTTGGGCAGAAAATCAGCCGTAAAAAACCGGTTCGGCAAAAGCGTTCCGGGATCAGTGCGCTTAGTTCCGCGCGTAAATTCATATTGCTTGAAGGTAAACATGAACTAGTTCAGGTTGGAGAGAGGATCAATCCTACCGGAAAGAAATTATTACAGGAAGAATTACGTCAAGGCAAGATGAACTTAGTCCGGCAGATGGCTAAAGACCAGGAAGCTAACGGAGCGAGTGTTTTAGATGTCAATGTCGGGGTTTCCGGTATTGATGAAAAAAAAGTGATGAGAGAAGCGGTTAAGTTATTATCAATAAACAGCTCCTTGCCTCTGGTTATCGATTCTTCGGATGTAAAGGCGGTGGAAAATGCCTTGCGTATATATCCGGGAAGGGCACTGATTAATTCTGTTTCCGCGGAAAAAGTAAAAACTAAAAAATTATTACCGATTGCCCGGAAGTACGGAGCGATGTTTATTTTACTTCCTCTAACGGAAAAGGAAATTCCGGAAACTTTTTTAAGGCGCAAACAGATCATTAATTCAATTTTAAGCCAGGCTAAGAAATTCGGATTTACGGCGAGTGATATTGCTGTCGACGGCTTGGTTATGACGGTGTCATCGCATCCGCGCGCGGCGATAGAAACATTGAAAACTGTTGCCTGGTGCACAAAAAAATTAAAAGCAAATACAATTCTCGGGCTTTCCAACATTTCCTTCGGCTTGCCGGGACGGGTTTTGGTTAATGCGACATATTTAGAGATGCTCAAAAAAAACGGGCTGTCCATGGTGATTATTAATCCGCAGGCAAAAGCAGAGGTGTTTAATAAAAAAGCGGAAGCTGTTTTACTTGGTAAAGATAAAGATGCTGCTGCGTACATTGCGTATTACCGAAAATTCCATGCGCAGATAATAAAATTTGTGGATAAAGATGACAAAGTGCTTACCCCGCAGCAGCAGATAGTACGTGCGGTAATGGAGGGTAATCGCGATGATATTAAGCTATATGTTAAGCAGGCGCTCTCCGCGGGAATTGCGGCCGGTATATTGGTAAATGAATATATGATCCCGGCGATCAATAAGGTGGGAGAGCTCTTTGATAAAAAAGAATATTTTCTGCCGCAATTAATCGCCAGTGCCGAAACCATGAAGAAAGCTTTTGATTGTTTGGAGCCGTATTTAAAAAAAGACGGGAAAAAATCCGTGAAAAAAACAGTTGTTATTATGGCTACGGTAGAGGGAGATATTCATGATATCGGTAAAAATATCGTGGCTTTGATGCTTAAAAATCACGGTTTCGAGGTGATCGATCTTGGTAAAGATGTAACTTCGGCCAGGATTATCAAGGAAATAAAAAAACATAAAACTCCGATTGTCGGTTTATCCGCTTTGATGACTACGACCATGGTAAATATGAAGGAAGTTATTGCCATGGCCGAAAAAGAAAACCTTAAATGCTGTTTTGTTGTCGGGGGCGCGGTGGTAACAAGATCTTATGCGCAGTCTTTGGGCGCGGAATATGCCGGAGACGGCGTAGAAGCAGTAAGAGTAGCAAAACAATTAATACAATAAGATGTAGGGGCCGCGGCTTGCCCCGGCCCGATTAACTGAAAATACGCACAGAGGAGATTTATTATGGAGAAATTTAGCTGTGATAAAATAATAATTGAGGGAATAGAAATAGATACTTATGTGATTCAGATGCCGCAGGCGCGGTTAATCCTGGTTGTTGCTGCGAAAGGATATATTATGTGCGGATATCTGGATATTGCTACAGCGGGTAAGCTCGAAGACGCGGCCTGTATCGTAACCGGGGTAAAAACAGTAAAAGAGCTTTTGGAAAAGCCGGTGGTTAAGATTACTAAGCAGGCGGAAATGTTGGGAATCAGTCTGGGGATGAGCGGGAAAGAGGCTTTGGCAAAAATGCTTTAAATGATTGATATATCAGGAGATATTTGATATACTAAGTTCTTGAGGAAATAATATGGAAAGAAAAAAAATTACTATACCGGATGTAATAAAAAAGAAAGAAAATAACGAAAAGATCACTGTGCTTACTGCCTATGATTTTCCGACGGCTAGTTTGGTTGATCAAGCGGGCATTGATATGATTTTGGTCGGAGATACTGTGGGAAATATAGTCTTAGGCTATGATTCTCCGGTGCCGGTAACCACTGAAGAGATGCTTCATCACACCAAAGCAGTGAAAAAAGGAACTAAATACGCGCTTTTGATCGGGGATATGCCGTTTATGTCTTTTAATGTAAGTGAGCGCGAAGCGGTTATTAATGCCGGAAGGTTTATAAAAGAAGCCGGAGCGGATGCGGTAAAACTTGAAAGTGCTACGCCGATAGTTATAAATACAGTTAAAAAAATTGTGGAAGCCGGTATCCCGGTTATGGGCCATTTGGGATTGACTCCGCAAACATCAATAACCCTTGGCGGCTATAAAGTACAGGGTAAGAGCGCGGATGCGGCAAAACTGATTTTAGAGCAGGCTAAAGCATTGGAGCAGGCCGGATGTTTTTGTATTGTCTTAGAATGTGTACCGGATGCTTTAGCGGAAGTTATCAGTAAAAATTTAAAAATTCCCACTATTGGTATCGGTGCCGGAGCCGGATGTGACGGACAGGTATTGGTTTTGCATGACATGCTGGGGTTGACTCAGGGGGTTGTGCCGAAATTTGTCAAACAGTATGCTGATTTGAAAAAAGTGATTACCCATGCCGTGGAAACGTATATTGCAGAAGTAAAAGAAGGAAAATTTCCCGGACAGGAACATGCTTTTAAAATGAAAAAAGAGGAAGTAGATAAGATGAAAAACAGCGTATAGCGTATAGCTGATAGCGGATAGAAAAAGTTTTTCTAAACGCTAAACGCGAAACGCTGAACGCTAAAAAAAAGGAGGGGGAATGGAGACTTTATTTTTTGATCCGGCGCGAGAAATGCTGGAAAAGATTGTAGGATTTGTCTCTTTAGGCCTGGTAGCTTTGGTTGTGGTTATCGCCGGATGGATTATTTCTAAAGGGGTACGCAGTTTGGTTTCCCGGGTTTTAAAGGCGCTTAAGCTGGATAAGCTTTCCGAACGGGTAGGAATTTCAAAATTTTTGGCCAAAGGAGAAATACAGTATAATCTTTCTGATCTGATCGCGCTGATTGTTTACTGGATGTTGATGCTTATTGTGATCATGGTTACCGCGAATGTATTGGGCTTGACTACTGTCGCGGAATTGATCGATAAGATTGTAATTTACATTCCGAATGTTATTGCCGCTCTGATGATTTTAGTCATTGGCGCTTTGTTTGCCGTTTTCTTGAGAAAAGTCGTGGAGACAACCGCAAAAAATGCCGGGCTTTCTCATGCTAAAACCATGGGTATGCTTACGCATACCATAATCCTTGTTTTTGCGGTGATCATCGCCTTAGAGCAGCTTAAAATCGGGATTACTGTACTGTCGCAATTTATCACAATCATACTTGGATCTATCGGGTTGGCTTTGGCCTTAGCTTTTGGTTTAGGCTGTCGGGAAATCGCCGGAAAAGCAATGCATGATTTTCTGGAAAAAACTAAAGCGAAAAGTAAATAATCAGTAATTATTAATAGCTGACGGATAAATGTCCGGCAGCGGAATAGCGGATACAGAAGACAAGTGCCCAGATAAATAAAGCACTGTCTTCTGTTGTCTGTCTTGAGGTGAGCATGAAGATTGTTATTGTGGGCCCGGGAGCAATCGGTTGCTTATATGCCGCGTTTTTAACAAAGAAAAAACAGGCGGAAGTTTGGCTTGTAGATAAAAATCCGCAACGCGCGAAGAAGATCACAGAATCAGGAGTAAAAATCAGCGGGGTCGGCGGTGATTTTGTTGTAAAGGTTAACTGTACTAATCGGGTAGAAGATATCAAAGCGTGTGACCTGGTGATCATTGCCGTTAAATCATACGATACCGAGGCGGCGGTTAAAAGTATAGAACCATTGCTTGATACAAGTACGAATGTACTTACTCTGCAAAACGGTTTGGGTAATATTGAAACGATCAGCGAGATTGTCGGCCGGGATAGAGTGTTTGGCGGAGTCACTTCTCTGGCCGCGACCTTAACCGGGCAGGGAGAGGTTTATTATGCCGGCAAAGGAGAAACAGTTGTCGGCAGGATGGATAAAAAACTTACGGTGTCGATGCGGAGTATCCGGGAGGTTTTTAACAAGGCGGGGTTTCTTACCCGGCTTTCCAAGGATATTAATAGTCTTATCTGGAGTAAGCTGATTATTAATGTCGGGATCAATGCTCAAACAGCGATTATCCGTTTATATAACGGTAATCTTGTGGAATTCCCCGGGACCAGAGAAATACTGTCGATGGCGGTTTCTGAAGCTGTGAGAGTGGCTAAGAAGAAGAGAATAAAACTTGTTTATGATGACCCGATTCAGAAAGTTGAATCAGTTTGCCGTTCTACATCAAAAAATGTTTCTTCAATGCTCCAGGATGTTTTAAATAAGAAAAAAACAGAAATTGATTATATAAACGGTGCAATTGTGCGTCAGGCAAAAAATTACGGGCTGATGACCCCGGCCAATGAAATGCTTACTAATTTAGTTAAAACTATAGAATTAACTTACGAAAGCCAAGTTAAATAATAACAAGGGACCAAGGGATGGGAAAAAATATTTTTATTGCGGCAACTCACCAGAACGATGGAAAAACAACGGTGAGTTTAGGATTGATATATTGTTTGAAAGAAAAATTCAAGTCAATTGGATTTATCAAACCGGTGGGGCAGAGATATCTGATCGAACAGGGGTATAAAGCAGATGAAGATTCTATTCTCATCGAACATGTTTGTCAGACAAAAAGTACGCTTAAAGATATGAGCCCGATTGCTGTCGAGCGGGGGTTTACGGAAAAGTATATTGAAAATCCGCATAAAACAAAATTACTCAAACAAATCAAAGATTCCTACCGCCAAATCGCTAAAAATAATGATATGGTTATTATTGAAGGTACCGGGCATGCCGGTGTGGGCGGAGTTTTTGACCTTTCTAATGCGACCGTGGCTAAACACTTAAAATCCAAAGTAATCCTCATTTCTTCCGGAGGTATCGGAAAACCCATTGATGAAATATTATTAAATAAAGCGTTGTTTGATCAAGAAGGAGTGGAAATCGCCGGAGTAATTATAAATAAAGTATTACCCCAAAAATATAAAAAAATAGATGCCCTGGTGCGAAAAGGATTAGAAAGAAAAGGGTTAAAAGTATTAGGGGTGATTCCTTATGAACCGATTTTAAGTAAACCGACTATCGGCCAGCTTAAGGAAGAATTAAAAGCGGAGGTTATATATGGGGCCACATATTCGGATAATGTGGTGGAAAAAATAGTTATCGGAGCGATGGAGCCGCATGATGCTTTAAATTATATTGACGATAAAAGTCTGATCATCATTCCCGGAGACAGAGAAGATATTATTTTAACGGCATTAAGTATGCATTTGATTTACGGTGATAACGGGCCGTCGGTGGCGGGCCTTATTTTAACCGGAGGAATTAAACCCCATCCTTCTGTGCTTAATCTTGTTAAATGTACGGATATCCCGGTGCTGGTTGTTGATGATGATACTTATAATATTGCTTCCAAGGTGCATGATATGACCGTAAAAATAAGGCCTAAAGATAAGGCCAAAACAAATTTAGTTATTGATTTAATTAATAAATATGTTGATATTGACGCGATTATTAAAGCGTTATAGATTGAATAATGAAAAATATTCTTATTATTAATCCGTTCGGCATTGGTGATGTCCTGTTTACGAGCCCGGTGATCTGTGCTATAAAACTCAAGTTTCCGGATAGTTACATTGCTTATTTGTGCAGCTGCCAGGTTAGCCCTTTATTAAAGGACAATCCGGCGGTTAATGAATTGATGTTTTTTAGCCGCGGGGAGTTTAAAAAAGTAAAAAGTAAATCTCTGCTTAAAGCCGGAATATTTCTTTTAAGAGCCGTATCTCAATTGCGTTCCCGTAAGTTTGACCTGGTTGTGGATCTTTCCCTGGTTACCCAATATAGTTTTATTATGAAGCTTATCGGCATCCCTGAACGCTGGGGTTTTGATTATAAAAACCGCGGTATGTTTTTAACCCATAAGATCAGGATTGATTCTTTTTCGGGTAAACATGTTATTGAATATTATCGTGACCTTCTGAATAAAATGGGCATAAAAGATTTTTATCCCCGGACTGAACTTCATCTGGATAAAGATGCAGAGATTTGGGCTGATGATTTTCTAAAACGCAACGGAGTAAGTCATGATGATCTGCTTATTGGAGTTTCCGCCTTCGGCGGGGACAGCTGGGGAGAACATGCCGCGAATAAACATTGGCCGATAGAAAAATTTGCCGCAGTGATCAAGGTATTAATTGAGAAGCATAAGGCAAAAGTTGTTTTTTTCGGTTTGGAAAAAGATAAAGCGGAATTAGATGAAATATGTAAAAGTATTAATTATCCTGAGGCGATCAATGCTGCGGGTAAGACAGACTTGGGGCAGCTGGCTGCTTTGATAAGCTGTCTGGACGTGTTTATCGGTAATGACAGCGGGACATTGCATATGGCCAGTGCTTTGGATATTAAAACAATTTCGATATTCGGCCCGGTGGATGAACAGGTTTATGGGCCGGTAGGTGATGCTAAACTTAATCTTATTTTAAAAAAAGATATGAAATGCCGTCCTTGTTATAAAAATTTCAAAAAACCTTTATGCCGGACAATGGATTGTCTGGAGCAGATAACTGAACAGGATTTATTAAAAGCCGTGGAGAGTATATTATGAATGTAGCGTTTATTGATGTAAAAAAACAAAATGATGACTTAAAAAAAGAACTGGTTAATTCCGTAAAAGAAGTTTTGGATAAGGGCGATTTTATTCTCGGTGAGCAGGTACGTTTTTTTGAAAAAGAATTCGCTCTGTATTGCGGGACTAAGTATGCGGTAGGGGTCAATTCCGGTACCGACGCGTTATTTTTAGCTTTGTTAAGCGCCGGGGTTGGCCCGGGTGATGAAGTTATTTGTCCGGTATATACTTATATCGCTACCGCTCTGAGCATATCTTATATTGGGGCAAAGCCTGTTTTTGCAGATATTGATCCCCGGACTTTTAATATGGATCCTTCAAAAATAGAAAAAAAGATAACTAAAAAAACAAAGGTGATAATTCCCGTTCATCTTTACGGACAATCCGCGGATATGCTTGAAATTATGCGCATTGCCCGCAAGTATAAATTGGCAGTTATTGAAGATGCCGCGCAGGCTCAGGGAGCTTTACATAAAGACAATCAAGGAAAATGGCGTAAGGTCGGGGCAATCGGAGATGCCGGATGCTTTAGTTTTTATCCGACGAAAAATCTGGGCGGCTGCGGAGATGCCGGCATTGTATTAACAAATAAAAAAAATATTTATAATAATTTATTAATGTTAAGAGATCAGGGGAGGCGCGGTAAGCAAAGATATCTGCATTATGTTAAAGGATATAACTCCCGGTTAGATTCAATTCAAGCGGCAATATTACAAGTGAAACTTAAATGCTTAGATGATCAGAATAAATTGCGTCAGGCAGCGGCAATTGCTTATACGCAAGGGCTGAAGGATTCTCCGGGGGTATTAACTCCTTTTGAACCGTTTTTCGCGAAACCGGTATTTCATATTTATGCTCTCAGAATAAAAAACAGAGATAAGATTTATGATGCGCTGCTTAAGCAAAATATTCATTGTGCTAAAACATATCATTGCCCTTTGCACTTACAGCCGGCCTATAAAGAGCTTAAACATAAACGCGGAGATTTTCCGATTGCCGAGCAAGTATCACGGGATATTTTGTGCCTGCCGATGCATGCTAATTTAAGTAAAGAGCAGGTACAATTTATTATAAATCAGCTGAAGAAAAACTTGTAATCGTTTATTACAAAAAGGAGTTGATATGGAAAATAAAGAAGTTATTGAGCGTTTAATAAGCAATATTGAAAAAGTTATTGTGGGTAAGCGCAATGTTATTAAATTGTGCCTGGCGGCTTTAATAAGTAAAGGGCATGTGCTTTTAGAGGATGTCCCGGGGCTGGGGAAAACAATGCTGGCCCGGGCAATTGCTACTTCTATCAGCGGGCAGTTCAAGCGGATCCAGTTTACTCCCGATCTTTTACCTTCAGATATTACCGGAGTGTCGGTTTACAATCAAAAGACCCAGGAGTTTGAATCGCGTCCCGGGCCGATTTTTTCGAATATTGTTTTAGCCGATGAGATCAATCGGACAACCCCGAGAACGCAATCCGGATTGCTGGAGTGTATGCAGGAATCACGGGTTACGATTGACGGTACTAGTTATCAGCTGCCGGACCCGTTTTTTGTAATTGCTACGCAAAACCCAATTGAATTTCACGGGACTTATCCTTTGCCGGAAGCGCAGCTGGATAGATTTCTTTTACAGGTAGATATCGGATATCCGGGACGGGAAGAAGAACCGTTAATTTTGGAGAAACAGTTATTATCGCATCCGATCGATGATATAGAGAATGTTACAGAGTTAGAACAAATTAAAACACTGCAGGAAGCCGCCGCCAGGATATTCATTTCTAAGGAATTACTTCAGTATATAACGGAGATAGTCCGGGCCACCAGGACGCATCCGGATGTTCTTTTAGGCGCTAGCCCGCGGGGGTCAATCGCTCTGATGAAAACAAGCCGGGCGATTGCTTTATTGAATGGCCGGGATTTTGTAATGCCGGATGATATTAAGAATATGTCCGGGTATGCCTTGCCTCATAGAATTGTCCTGAAAACAGAAGCCCAGGTTGAGGGCCGGACAAAAAGCAAGATTATCGAAGAAGTTTTACAAGGGGTTATTGTTCCTTTATAAGGGGATTTATGCTCACGAAAAGGGCTGTTTTTATTTTTTTGTTTTCATTACTGCTTCTCCTGGGAGCGTGGATAAGTCAGCTGCTCTGGATTTACATTGCTTTTTCCGCCTGTATGGGAATAATTATTTTAAGTTATGTTCTTTCCCGCCTGCTTATGTTTAATCTGGAAATCAAACGTAATGCGCCGGCTAAGGTGTATGAAGACGATGTCGTAGATATAACAATACAGGTGCGTAATAAAATCGCCTTATTCGATCAATCCATAGAGATCCAGGATAATTTTACCCCGGCTTCCCCCGGACTCCGGATAAAAATTTTTTTGCTGAACGGATTACCTAAAGGACAATCGGAATTTACTTATCAGGAGCAGTGTTATAAAAGGGGGCATTATCGCCTCGGCCCGTTTAAAGTCAGAGTTACCGAGCCGCTAGGGCTTTTTTATCATCAGAAAATTATCCCGGTTTATTCACCACTAGCGGTTTATCCTAAGATCTTTCCGGTTTATCATGTGCCGTTTATCCTGGGACATTTAGCTCCTCGCTTTGGCGAGCAGACAACGAGGATTTGCGGTAATTATGAAGAATTTTTCGGTATTAGAGAATATCATAAAGAAGACGGATGGAGACGTATACATTGGCGCTCAACTGCGAGATATTCACAGCTTATGGTCAGGCATTTTGAACAAAGTTCGCAATGGAAAGCCATGGTTGTATTGGATGCTAATATGCTGCATAATTTAGGCGCGGGAAAAGACGCGACTTTTGAATACGGAGTTAAAATCGCCGCTTCTTTAATTGAGCATATCCTATACAAGCAAGCATCATTTGGTTTGATTGCTTCAAATAAAGAATTACTCCGCATTGGAATGAGTAAAGGCCAGGGGCATTATTATTCATTAATGGACGCGTTGGCGGTAATTGAAGCCGACGGTTCACTACAGCTTCCGGAGTTGATCACTCATTATCAATCGGTTATTCCCGCGAGTTCAAGTCTGATAATTATTACAACTACAGATGCGATAAATCAGGGGTTGATCAATATGCTTCACAATCTGCAGTTAAAAAAAAATATCGGTATAATTCCGGTTATTTTTAATGGAGCTTCTTTTGAAGACCATAAAAAAATTGATAAACAATCAAATAAATTTAGTTCAGTTAAAGGCATCTTAAACAGGTTGAGTTCGGAAGTGTATTTTATTAATTGCCGGGATGATCTGAAATCTCATTTTATGGTTTAAAATTTATATGAAAAAAAATAACGTAAGCGTATTATATTATATCCTAACCTTTATTTTATGTTTTGCCGCGATTCTATCGGTATCGCAGATATTGGAGTTTTGGCATATCGGTGCTTTTTTGTTGATGTGCGCGGTTGGTTTAATGTTCAGCGCAGCATCGCCGGAGGACCTTAAGAAAAAAATCCGGACTGTTGCCGGTATTTTTCTCATCGGGCTCGTGGCCTTTGTCCTGATCAGGATGCCTTTACAGCAGCCGTCTTTACCGGCACTTATGCAATTGTTTCTTTTTATTCTCGGAGTAAATTGTTTTTGCGTCGAGAGTGATTTTCGGCTAACTCCGGTACACTTTGAAAGTATTTTTATTGTAATATTCTCAATGTGCCTGCCGTTACCATTCCCCGGGCGTTTGCAGGCAATATTTATGATTGGAACGCTGTTTCTGATGCTGTTATTATTTCAGATAACCCAATTCAGCTTTACTCAGCAGAAGTCCGATAAAAAATTTGTATTTAATAATATCCGTCTAGGCAGGCGATTCTTATTTTCGGTCATGTTTTTGTTGATAATCGGAGCACTGGCTTTGGGAATTACCTGCCTTGTGCCTAAATTTTCTTTCAAAATGGAACTTGGCAGAGAGGGCTCATCGCTGGTTAATTTTCGGTTAATGCCGGAAGCAGATGTGAAATTAAACAATATAAAAAGCAATGCAGTGCTTGTGGATAAGCAGGATATTCCGGATTATTTTAAATCATTAATTATGCCTAAAGATAAAAGGGGAGAAGCGGAGTCTTATTATGGGAACCGCTGGAAACAGCCCAAGATAGTTAAAAGCGGGGGAACATCAGAAATAGATGACAAAGAATTTGATCATAAACCCGGGAAAGTCAGAGAGTCTGAATATGGGCAGGGAAAAAATAAATTAAGTAAAGCGGATAAAAATCAGGATAGCGGGGGGCAGACCGGCGAAGCTGGTTTTGCCGAAGGCTCCCGGGAATATTTACAGCAGCAAAAAAAGAAGTTAACGCAATCAATATCAAAAACAAAAAAGTCATATGATCTTTTGAATTATCTGGCTAAAGAAGACGCGTCATATAAAGAAAAAGCTCAGGCTGTCTTAAGCAAGTTAAAAAAAGATACAGAAGAACTGAAAAAAATTGAAGCGGCCATGCAGGAGCTTAAAGAACAATCAGCTGCCGGTGCAGAAAAGCAAATTGCTGCGCAGAATAAAATTGAAATTAAGCCTGGAGATTTATCAGAAGATGTCGCTGCTAGCGGCGCATTAGGGAAACAGGATACGAAACTGGCGATGGCGCTTTCCGGGTTATGGGGTAAAATTAAGGCCATTGGTAAGGGCTCAGGAGAAGATACCGAAGGCCAGGGGCAGGGAAAACAAGAACAGGGCCTGGGAAAAGACGGTAAAGATAATACCGGAAAAGGCGGTGGCAAGGAAGCTACACATGAAGACGGCGAATATGGCAAAGGAGAAGAAACAAAAGGCCAGCGAAATAATGAAGAAGGCGATAGTGAAGGGGAAGAAGGAATCGGTAAAGGGAAAAAAGGCGAAGGTGAAGGTGAAGGTGACGAAGGGCAAGGCAAGGGCAACAAAGGTGAAGGTAAGGGTGCAGAAGGAAAAGGCCAGGGAAAAGAAAATAATGGAAAAAGTGAAAGTATAAACGGTAACGAAGGAGAAAATGCTGGTTTAGAACCGGGTAATTCCGCGGGAAAAAATACTGGTATCAATACTTCAGATTTTTCGGGGGAGGAATCGGGAATGCCCGGAGTTTACGGGGACAAAGATGTCGGTGGAGAAATGGATAGTTCCGGGCAGGGTAGTGAGAGCGGAACAGATTCTTCCGGAGGTGAGCAAGGCCAGCCGCAAGCAGGTAAAGGAGAAAGTCCTATGGGCGGAGATAGCGGTTCTGGTGACTCAGGTGGTGATGGTGCTCCCGGGGACATGGGTAAAGAACCTGAAGGATTAGGAGACTCTCAAGGCGGAGACACAACTGCTTCCGGCGGGGATACCTTATCCGGAAAAGGTGATGGAGATGCTCAAGGCGCTGGAAATAAAGAAAAACCGGGCGGGGATTCAGCGGGTGATGATGCTAGTGATGGTTTGTCCGGGCCGGCTAATTCTCAGGGGGGTGGAGAAGAAGGTCTGGGTGGTGGTCAGAAAGGTGAAGATTCCGAAAATGATTCAGGAGGTGGTGATTCAGAAGGTGTAGCAGAGGATGATAGTAGTGCTAATCCCAAAGAAGATTCCGGAGATGACAAAAAGAAAGATACTGGTGATAAAAAAACCGAGCCTGATGCTGGTAAAAAACAGCCGCAAGATAAAGATTCCGGAGGACAAAAAAAAGAATCACCTAAAGGGGCAGAATCCGCAAGTCAGTCGGGTAGCCTTAATGCCGGGGAAAAAGCAAAAAACGCAGATCAGGACAGGAAAGAAGAAAAGGGGGAAGATAATAAAGATGAAGAATCCTCCCGGAAATCGGATCAGGAAAAAGCCAATGCTTTAAAAGATAAAAAGGCAATAGCTCAAGACAAAAATAAATCTGAGAAGGTAAAAGATGATTTGTCCGGAATAACCAAAGAGCAGCAAAATATGCTACCGGATAAGAAGGCAACCCCGGAGCCTGAAAAGAACATATTAATTAAAAAACTGAAAGAAAAAGGCGGGATAAATATTTTAATATTTTTACGTGTTATGGCAATTTTATTTGGTATAATTTTAATACTTCTATTGATTAAGAGAATAAAAGATTTTAGTTTGCGTTATGCTGTGCGCGGTTCCCGGGATACGGTCGTTTACATGTACCGGAATACAATATCGGAATTCAGGGATGATGATTTTACAAAAGCATGGATGAGCCCGGTAAAACCAGTAGAAGATATTCGCATGAAGTTATGGCAGCGTTCTAATCCCTGCGGGTTTGTTCTTTGTGTGTATCAAAATATACTTTTTATTTTTAAAAAACTTGGCGCGGATTTAGATACCTGGAGAACTCCTAATGAAATAGCTTTGCATTTAGCTGATCATCATGGATGCTCCATGGAGGACTTTATGGCTCTGACAGAACTTTTTGTTAAAGCCCGCTATAGTGATCATGAGATATTAAAGGAAGATGTGGAAAAATCTCTAAATGCGTATAATAATCTTAAGAAAGAAATCCTCAGGGATAAGCCGTTACTTAAAAAGATTTGGTTGAGATTAAATATGTTTAGTTTAAAATTCAGCTTAAGGGGAGAAAAATAAATATGTATGACGTGGTTATTATCGGTGCCGGGCCGGCCGGACTTACAGCGTGTCTTTATGCTTTAAGATCAAGATTAAATGTTTTACTGGTAGAAAAGATGCAGGTTGGCGGCGGTCTGGGGTATATCGAGAAACTGGAGAACTATCCGGGGTTCCCGGAAGGAATCAACGGGCTTGAATTTGCCGGAGCAATTCAGAACCAGTTAAAAAAATATGATTTCAAATTTACACAAAAAGAAATTAAGAGCATTAAACAGGATTCGGATTTATTATTTAATCTGGATGCCGAAGGAGAAAATATAATTACCAAAGCGGTTATTATCGCGACCGGTGCTACGCCCAAAAAACTTGGTATTCCCGGAGAAGAGAGGTTTGCCGGCAAAGGAGTTTCCTATTGCGCTGTATGTGATGCTCCTTTTTTTAAAGATAAAGAGATTGTTGTTATCGGGGGCGGCAATACTGCTTTAGAAGAATCTTTATATTTGACCAAATTTGCTTCTCGTGTTACGATTGTTCACCGTCGTAATGCCTTCAGAGCGGATAAGATTGTCCAGGAAAGGGTACATAAAAATGAAAAGATTGAATTAGTTCTGGATGCAGTTTGTGATGAAATTCAAGGTGAAACGTTTGTTGCCGGAACAAAGCTTAAGTTTAAAGACGGACGGGAAAAGTTAATTCCCTGTTCCGGTGTATTTATTTTTGCCGGGATGAAGCCGGAAACAGGATTCTTGGAAGGACTGCTGGAAGTTGACGAAAGCGGGCAGATTATTACTGATGAAAAAATGCAGAGTTCGGTAAAAGGAGTTTTTGTCTGCGGGGATTGCCGGCGTGTTCCTCTGCGGCAGGTGATCACTGCCTGTGGTGAAGGCGCAATCGCGGCTTATTCGGCGGGTAAATATATTGAGGAATTTTAGCTCTAAATTATGGAAGAATTGAAACTTTGTATAAATGATGATCCAATATTACGCAAAAGATCGAAAAAGCTTACTAAGGTAACGGATGAGGATAGAGAGCTTTTTAATCGAATGCTTGAGGTTATGCATCGGGAAAAAGGTGTTGGCCTGGCGGCTCCGCAAATCGGGATTAACAAGCAGATGCTCGTAGTAGACATTGGGCTGGGGCCTTTAAAATTAGCTAACCCCAAAGTGCTCAGGTGCCGGAATAAGTGTTTTATGGAAGAGAGTTGTTTAAGCCTGCCGGGAATCCAGGTTGATGTCCGACGGGCTAAGTGTGTTGAGATAGCAGCACAAAACGAATGCGGAGAGAGAGTGCGAATAGAAGCAAAAGACTTGTTGGCACGCGCGCTATTGCATGAAATAGACCATCTTAACGGCACATTGATTATAGACTATATGCCGTGGTATAAGCGGTTGCAGTTAAAAAGGAAATGGAAGAAAAACCCTGTTTTAAAAGACTGATTTTTAATGTATTCGAATAGGGAGATTACTGTGTTTACTTTTAGAAATATTTGTGATAGAATAATTTAAACTTGAAAGGAGGTGAGAGACAGTGGCAACGAAAACACAAAAAGATAAGATTATTGGTGATTTTAAGGTTCATCCGAAAGATACCGGTTCTTCTAATGTGCAGATCGCTTTACTTACTGATAGAATTAACGGGCTGACCGAACATTTGAAAATGCATAAGAAAGACTTCAGTTCTAGAGTGGGGCTTTTACAGCTGGTTTCTAAAAGAAGAAGGCTGTTGAATTACCTCAAGCGTGAGGATTTTAAACAGTATAAAGACATCTTAGAAAAACTTAAGTTAAGAAAGTAACGGGAGTAACAGGTAGAAGTAGAATAGAATGAAAAAATAGAAGAGAGAAAGAGAAGAGAAGAGAAGAAAAAAAATGGTAGAAAAATCAGAAATGAAATTAGGGAGAGAACTCCTTATTGTTGAGACCGGAAAATTGGCTAAGCAGGCTAATGCTGCGGTTACCGTGCAATATGGGGGCACTGTAGTTTTAGTAACTGCTGTAATGTCTAAAGAGCTTCGGGAAGGCGTTGACTTTTTCCCGTTAACGGTTGAATATAAAGAAAAAACATATGCTGCAGGTAAGATCCCCGGCGGATTTTTTAAGCGGGAAGGCCGGCCTTCGGAAAGAGAAATCTTAACTTGCAGACTTATTGACCGTCCGATACGTCCTTTATTTCCTGAAGGAATGCATAATGAAGTGCAGATTATTGCGATGGTTTTATCAAGTGACGGCAAGAATGACCCGGATGTATTGTCGATGATCGGAGCCTCAGCGGCTTTGTCAATTTCCGATATTCCGTTTGCCGGACCTTTAGGTGCTATAAAAATAGGCAGAATTAATGATGAATTCATTATAAATCCTACTTATGAGGAAATTGGACAAAGTTCTTTGGAAATAATCATTGCCGGAACAAAGAGCGGAGTTGTAATGATCGAATCAGGGTGTAAGGAAATTTCCGAAAGCCTGATGCTCGAGGCAATGAAATTCGGATACGAAAAACTGATGGAGATTGTGAGCTTTCAGGAAGAATTCGTTAAAAAATGCGGAAAAAAGAAAGCAGATGTTGCGTTAAAACAATTACCTGAAGAGTTAGTAGGAAAAGTAAAAGAATTATCTTTGGCAAAACTTACTGAGGTTTATAAGATCAGTGACAAAGAAAAAAGAGATAGAGAATTAAGTGTGATTGCCAAGGATTTAATCTCAAATTTGATAACAACCGACTCTCCTTATATAGAAGCGGATGTTAAGTCAGCTTTATCTAAAGTTGAAAAAGAACAAGTCCGCAAAATGATCATCGAAACTAAAACTCGGATTGATGGGCGTGACTGCACAACAATCCGTCCGATAAGTTGTGAGATTGGAGTTTTGCCGCGTACTCATGGGGCAGCTGTTTTTACGCGCGGTCAAACTCAGAGTCTGGCGGTAACTACTCTGGGTACAAGTTCTGATGAACAGAGAATCGATGATATGTCCGGAGAATCGTTTAAGGGATTTATGCTTCATTATAATTTTCCTCCGTTTAGTGTCGGAGAAGCAAGGATGATGAGAGGAACAAGCAGAAGAGAGATCGGACATGGTGCTTTAGCGGAACGCGCGCTTGTGGCGGTTATGCCGACAAAAGAAGAATTTCCGTATACTGTTCGTCTTGTATCGGAAGTATTGGAATCCAATGGGTCTTCAAGCATGGCTACTGTTTGTGCCGGTACATTAGCATTAATGGATGCCGGCGTACCAATAAAGGCTCCGGTAGCCGGAGTTGCTTTAGGATTGGTTAAAGAAGGTGGTAAAGCGGTAGTTTTGACGGATATTCTCGGGGTAGAAGACCATTTTGGTGACATGGATTTTAAAGTGACGGGAACCCGTAAAGGTGTTACCGCGATTCAGTTGGATTTAAAAATCGATGGGATCAGTTTCCAGTTGCTGGAACAGGCCTTAGAGCAGGCACGTATAGGCAGGCTTTTTATCCTAGATAAAATTGTTGAAGTGATTGATAAGCCTCGTGCGGAATTATCAGAATATGCTCCCAGGATTACAATAATCATGGTTCCTCAGGAAAAGATAAAAGATATTATCGGACCGGGAGGAAAAGTTATCAAAAAAATTATTGCTGATACCGGGGTGTCTATTGATATTGATGATGATGGCCGGGTATCAATTGCTTCTACCGATGGAAAAGCTGCGGAAAAAGCGATTGCGATTGTTCATGGATTGATCGCGGAAGCTGAAGTCGGAAAGGTATATAATGGAAAGATCACCCGTCTGATGAACTTTGGCGCGTTTTGTGAAATACTGCCGGGTAAAGAAGGACTTGTTCATATTTCCGAATTATCAAATACGTTTGTGAAAAATGTAGAAGATGTTGTTAAGGTTGGCGATGCGGTTACGGTTAAGGTAATCGAAATTGACAATATGGGAAGAATTAATTTAAGCATAAAACAGGTAGAATCTAAAAAAGAGTCAGGATCAGAGGAAAAACATGGAGAATAAAAGCTCTGTTTTAGATAAGGTCGTAATCAAGTTAAAGAGAAAAGAAAATTGTGAGGACTTGCCTCTTCCTGCGTATATGAGCAACGGTTCTGCGGGAATGGATTTATATGCTGATGTTGATGGCGATGTGATACTTGAGCCGGGGGATAGAAAACTTATATCCTCCGGTATTCATATTAGTTTGCCGCAAGGGTACGAGGCTCAGGTAAGGCCTCGCAGCGGTCTGTCGATAAAACATGGGATCGGCGTGGTTAATTCTCCGGGAACTGTCGATGCTGATTACCGGGGGCTTATTAATGTGATCTTGATTAATTTTAGCAAGGAACTATTCGTGATAAAAAGAGGTATGCGTATTGCTCAGATGGTAATTAATAAAATAACCCAAGCGGATTTCGATGTAGTAGATGAATTAGATGTGACGGAAAGAAATACCGGTGGGTTCGGCCATACCGGGGTTTAAAAATGAGTGATAATCAAATTAGGATAGTATGGTCGGTAGTCCTTTTAGGAATGTGCGCTTTTCTTATTGTTAGTTTTTTTTCTTATGACTTAAGCGACATTGCTTTCAATACTTCCAATCCCAATATCCATATAAAAAACTTAGGGGGAAATGTTGGCGCGTATTTAGTCTGGGGACTATTGCTTGTTTCCGGCTGGGGAGCTTACTTTATTCCCTTAATTTTTTGTATTTGGGCTATTGGCAAGATTATGGGGCGAATTACGGCCAATTTACATTTAAGACTGATCGGTTTTTTGCTTGTACTTTGTTCTTTTTCGGCAATGATGAGTACCATGAGTGCTCCGGCAAAAGTAAGCCAGGTAAAAGCCGGTGGTATTATCGGCTTATATCTATCCTTATTCCTTATCCGATATTTTGGGGAAGTCGGGACGATGGTCATCCTGGGTACAATTTTCTTCCTATCTTTGCTTCTCGCTACTGAGTTTCTTATTCTTCCTATGCTAATGCAGATTTCTCGACTCTTGATCAATTTGGTAAAAATGATTGGTGAGCGTATCCAATCTTTTAAAGAAAATATTGATCAGTCTCATACGCGAAGTAAACTTAATATAAAAAATAAAAGGTCTACTCCGCTTCTAAAAAGTAAGAATAAATTCCGAAGACAAGAACCGGAAAAGTCGATAAAAGCAGAGGAAGAGCCTGAAAATGAGGTGGAAGAAGAATACGAGGAAGAAAAAAGTTTTAAGCCTAAGTTTTTAATAAAAAAAGCTAAGGCTCAAAAGCCGAAGAAACCCCCTGCTAAGCCGATACGGCCGCAGGTGATTGGTGATTATAATTTACCGTCCTTGGAATTATTAGTTAACCCGCCTCCTCCTGAAGAAAGAATGATAAAGGATGACTTAGAAGGAAATTCTAAGATTTTGGAGGAGACTTTACGGGATTTTGGTATAGAAATTAAAGTTGTAGAAGTTGAACAGGGGCCGGTGATTACCAGATATGAACTTCAGCCTGCTCCCGGGGTAAAAATTACTCAGATTACTAATCTGAGTGATGATATTGCGCTTAGTTTAAAAGCGCCCAGTGTGCATATCGTTGCGCCAATTCCCGGGAAAGGTACGGTTGGTATAGATGTTCCGAACATAAAAGCAACAATGGTTTTTCTTAAAGAGCTTCTGGAAACTCAGGAATTTCAGACATCAGATTCAAAGCTTACACTTGCTTTGGGTAAAGATATTTCCGGAACTACCTTGATCACAGACCTTGCGGACATGCCGCATCTTTTAATCGCCGGAACAACCGGAGCGGGGAAGACAGTTTGTGTGAATACATTGATCATGAGCCTGCTTTTTCAAGCCAGCCCGGAAGAAGTAAAGTTAATTTTAGTTGATCCGAAAATGGTGGAAATGAGTACTTATAACGGATTGCCTCATTTAATCTGCCCGGTTGTTACTGATGTTAAAAAGGCCGCCGGAGCTCTGGACTGGGCGGTTACGGAAATGGAAGAACGTTATAAGCTTCTGGCTAAAGTCGGGGCAAGAAATATTCTCGGATTCAATAAAAAAGTCAAGGAAGGCTTGAAAGAATTTCAGGACGGCGATAAAATAATATTGCTTGAGCCAATGCCTTATATTGTTATTATCATTGATGAGCTGGCGGATATGATGCTTCTTGCGGCAAAAGAAGTGGAAGGTTCAATTACCCGGTTGGCACAGCTTTCGCGGGCAATCGGGATTCATCTGATCCTGGCTACCCAACGTCCTTCGGTGGATGTAATTACCGGTATTATTAAAGCTAATTTCCCAGCGAGGATTTCCTTTAGAGTCGCCAGTAAGATTGATTCCCGGACAGTATTGGATATGAACGGTGCAGATAAACTGCTGGGAAAAGGTGATATGCTTTTCTTAAAACCCGGGAATTCCAAACTTATACGTGCCCAGGCAAGTCTTGTTTCAGATAAAGAAATTGAAGAAGTGGTTAATTTTTGTAAAGAACAGCGGTCCGCGGTTTATACGGATGAGGTATTAAAAGAACAGGAAAAGATTTTCAGCCGCAGCAAGGATAAAAAAGATGATTTGTATGAAGAAGCCGCGAAACTGGTGATTAATACCCAACAGGCATCGGTATCGATGCTTCAGAGAAGATTAAGATTAGGGTATGCGCGGGCAGCCCGTTTAATCGATATGATGGAAGAAGAAGGAATCGTTGGTGAATTCCGCGGGTCAAAAGCCAGAGAAATATTAGTGGATAGTTGGGATGAGGTAGTTAGCGCCCAGGAAAATATTGAATAATCAGGTAAATAATATTATGAAAAAATTCGTTGGGCAAATGAGTCCGGCGTTTTTTTATTTTTTAAGGAATTACTATGAAAGTAGCACTGATAAGTTTAGGCTGTTCAAAAAATCTGGTTGATGCGGAAGTAATGCTGGGGGTTTTAAAAAAATCCGGTTTTTCCATCACCGAAGACGCGGAGTGTGCGGATATTGCGGTGGTCAATACCTGTGCTTTTATTCAAGACGCAAAAAAAGAAGCTATAAATACCATACTGGAAGTAGCAAAGTTAAAACAAAAAGGGCGTTTAAAAAGACTTATTGTTGCCGGGTGTTTGCCGCAGAGATACAAGAATGAGTTGCGGGAGCTTTTACAGGAAGCGGATGCTTTTTTAGGGCCGGGCAGTATTAATAAAATTGCCGATATAATTAAGCTTTCCTTTAAAGGGAAACGGCCTTTTCTGACTGCCAAACCGCATTTTTTAAGTGACCGGATCCAATCGCGAAAATTTTTAACTCCCAAACATTATGCTTATGTAAAGATTGCCGACGGATGCGATAACCGGTGCAGTTATTGTGTTATTCCTCAAATCAGGGGCAGTCATCATTCCCGGACAATTGAATCTATTGTTAAAGAAGTAAAAATGATCGTAGATAAGGGTGGTAAGGAGATAAATCTTATCAGTCAGGACACAACTTTTTACGGTGCGGATCTTTATGGAAAACCATCTTTGGATAAACTTTTAAAGCGTTTAGTGGAATTTAAGAACTTAACCTGGATCCGGATATTATACACGCATCCGCGTCATTATACCGATTCTTTAATTGACATTATCGCCCGGGAATCTAAAATATGCAAATATGTGGATTTGCCCATTCAGCATATAAATGATAAAATATTAAAGTCAATGAAGCGTAAGGTTTCGTCAGCCAAAATAAAGAGAATCATAAAAAAATTACGAGAGAAAATTCCCGGGGTAACGCTGCGGACTTCGCTTATTGTGGGGTTCCCAGGCGAAACAGAAGCTGTGTTTAAGGAGCTTTATGAGTTCGTTCGGCAAACTGAATTTGACCGTCTGGGAGTGTTTGCGTATTCACGTGAGGAAAATACTCAAGCGGCAAAAATGAAAGACCAGGTTCCCGAGCGCATTAAGAAACAAAGAGTGAAAAAAATTATGCGTTTGCAGCAGCGGATTATTGCTAAAAAAAATACCGCGTTAATCGGAACAGTAAAAGATGTTTTAATCGATGGAACTCAGGATGAAGATACTGTTTTGGGCCGTACGCAGGCAGATGCTCCGGAAGTTGATGGCCTGGTTTTTATAAAGGGCAGCGGACTTAAACAGGGGAAGCTGATTAAAGTGAAAATAACTGATAGTTTCGTCTATGATTTGATAGGAAAAAAGATATGAATTTACCGAATAGATTAACAATACTGCGGATCATCCTGACATTTGTGTTTATGATTTTGCTTTTTCATGAAGGTTTGCCGGCTAAAATTTTAGCATTTGTTGCTTTTACCATAGCGTCAATCACTGATTTTTATGATGGATATATCGCCCGCAAGTATAATCTGATTACCGACCTGGGGAAATTACTTGATCCGATTGCCGATAAAATCCTGGTTTTAGGAGCTTTTTTGGCTTTTGTGGAAATGGGGATAATCCCGGCCTGGATAGTGGTGGTTATTATCATGCGTGAATTGCTGATTACCGGTATGCGTATTTTGGCGGCAAATAAGGGGAAAGTTTTGGCTGCGGCCAAGGCTGGTAAGCATAAAACTATTTCTCAAATCGTGTCAATTTTCCTTATTCTGGGATTTATTATTTTGAAAGAGGCCGGGGCTGAGGTTTTTCCATTTTGGAATCCTTGGGTAGAGTTTTGGTTTAATAAAAGCATTTATATTTTCATGCTTATCACTGTTGCTTTTACCTTGATTTCCGGCTTGTTCTATCTTAAGGAAAACAGAAAGATTTTTCTTGGTGCGAAATCTAATTAAGGTTATTTCCTCGTGTTTCTTCTTAGGCTATCTGCCGTTGATGCCGGGAACTTTCGGCAGTTTGGGCGGAGTAGTTTGTTATCTGTTAGTAAAAGATAATTTTTTGATATATATTTTAACTATGCTGGTGATTTTTCTGCTTGGTTTTTTAACCGCAGGAAAAGCGGAAGTTGTGTTTAAAGAAAAAGACTCCGGTAAGATTGTTATTGATGAAGTAGCTGCGATGCTTTTATGCTATCTTTTTATTCCGTTTACTTTTTTAAATTTAGTATTAGGTTTTGTTTTGTTTCGAATTTTTGATATCTTTAAGCCGTATCCGGCCGCTCAAGCGCAAAATTTAAAAGGAAGCCTGGGGATAATGCTTGATGATATTATTGCCGCGCTATATACAAATAGTATTCTGCATACTGTTGTTTTTATTTTAAGCCGGATGGGGTACAAATGAAAAATAGGGAGCATGATTCCCGTCAGGGGAATCCATGGAGGAAATCAAATATGTTTATCCCCACAATAATAATGGGTGTGATTGCGCTAGTTCTTCTTTATGTTGGTTATAGCCGCGGACAGCAAGAGCATATCAGCGGGTTATCTGCGGCCTTGAAAATGGTTATTGAAATTCTTCCCCTACTTTTATTTGCTTTTATTATTTCCGGAATGGTTCAGGTGTTGATGCCGCGGGAACTTTTGGCAAAACTAGTAGGAACAGAAGCAGGAATGCGCGGTATATTACTTGGTACTATAGCCGGTGGGTTAACGCCGGGAGGGCCTTATGTCAGTTTGCCCATAGCTGCAGGATTGCTGCGTTCCGGAGCAAGTATCGGGACAATGGTCGCGTTTATTACCGGATGGTCTTTATGGGCAGTTACCAGGCTGCCGATGGAAGTGGGTATGATGGGTTGGAGATTTACTTTAATTCGCTTGATCAGTGTGTTTTTACTTCCTGTGATTGCCGGAAGTATTGCCCAGGCAATAGCTTCTTATTTCAAATAAATATATTAGAATTCTACGGTGTGAATCGGAGAATATATTGCACCCTGCGGAGTTAAGGTGCTTTTAAAAAGCACAATCCTGTTGACTCTGGATACAAGAGAACTATTCACGACTATTTCCTTAGACATCTTTCCAAATGCTTTTTTATCTTTGGTGAATTTTATCCTTCCCAATGTTAAGTGCGGATGAAATGGTTTTTCATCGGGAGAAAAGTTTATTTTTGCAAGCTCATCCTGAAGGGTTTTGGCAATATCCCGCAGTTGTTTACATCCGGAAGCTATACCGACCCAAAGTATCTGCGGATTTAAGATGGAAGGGAAGGCACTAAGAATACCCGGGTTAATAGAAAACTCTTTGTTTTTCCGGGCGATTTTAATAATGATTTGCTTGATTTGTTCGGTTTGGGCTGGGGTAATATTATCTAAAAATCTCAGGGTAAGGTGAATGTTTTTCGGTTCGACCCAATTGATCTTTCCGTCTAGTGAATTTTTTAAGTGCTCCTGAATGCGTTTTAATTCCTGAGCAAAGGCATTATTTATTTCAATAGCAATGAATGATCTGATTTTTTCTTCCATGATTAAGTATTATAGCAATAGTATGAGGGGTAGGCAAGGCTAAGAAAAAAGGGCATCTTTATGATGCCCTTTCCCCCTGGCTAATCTAATGCTGCCTAGCTTCGTCCTTATCCCCTAAAACTCTGGTTACTGAAAGATAGTTGTTAGTGTCTTGTAAAATTAAATTTCCTAGATTATATTGTAGTATAATAGGCTATGTTTTTCAAGAAATTTTATCACGCTGTACTATTATATTATATATATTAATATAATGATCTATTTCCGGGTGTTTTGGGGCATTTAGTATTTTTTATATGAGGTTTTTTCTATAACTTTGGATAATGCTATGATATAATTTTAACAATCATCATAAAGATTGGAAAGAAATGAAAAAAAATAAAAATAAAGTGATTTTTTTAATTATTAGAATTATCATTAGTTTGGTTCTTTTTGGTGCATTATTTTATATGATGCGCAGTAAGATAGATGAGATTTTAAATATAATGCGGGAGGTAAACTTAGCATTATTTCTGGTGTCTTTAACTTTAAATCTGGTTATTTACAGTTTATCGGGCCTGCGGCTTAATTTATTATTTAAGGTTAATAATATTCATTTTCGGATAATTGAAGTGATTAAGCTTGTTTATATCGGGTCTTTTTTTAATTCCTTTATGCCGACTTCATTCGGCGGCGATGTTATTAAGATGTATTATGCAAAAAAGCGGTCTACCGGCATGCTAAAACCGGTGGCTTCGGTGTTTATTGACCGGGTAGTGGGAATGGCGGCAATGGTTTTTTTGGCGATGATAACTCTGACCGCCGGAAGAAAATATATAAAACATCCGGCAGCGGATTGGATAATTTTCGGAATTTTTTCCGTATTGATGGCCGGGATGTTCTTATGTTACTTTGATAGCTTTGCCAAAAAACTTAGTTTGTGTTTAAAACACCTGAAATTTTTTGCATTTGAACGTAAATTAAATAAAATTTACGGCATGGTAGTATTATTTCGGAGTTCTCGGTATTTATTTCTTGCTTTCGTATTGGGAATTGTGAGCTGGGTGTTATTGGCCGGAGCAACTTATATTTTGTCGATGAGTATGTCTGTAGAATTGCCGTTTTATTTATTTTTAATTTTGACCCCCATAATTGCTGTGTTCGGTTGTTTGCCTTCTATAAATGGATTAGGTGTGCGGGAGGGGGCATTTGTGTTTTTCTTAAAAGACCTTATCGGTCCGGAACGGGCATTTGCGCTATCGATCTTGTTTTTTTCCCAGATGATGATTGCAAGTTTGATTGGTGGATTTGTGTATCTGTTTTCCGGTGAATTTAAAAAGTATAATGAAGCTGTGCGATAATTAATGTTAAATCGTGGTTCCGGGGTTTGCGGGAAGTTATGTTGACAAAAAGTAAAGCTTATGGTAATATATTTGCAACTGTATATTTATCAATAAGATATGAATATATTTTTTAATATAGCTAATTTTCAGTTAATGTAATTTGAGTATAAAAGGGAGGTTAGTGATGGTTCGGAGAGCTCTTTTTACAAGGCGAAGGTTTTTAATTCAAAAAAAATTGCAGTTTAAGTATATGCTCATGGTGCTTTTTACGATAATTGCGGTTACCGGAGCTATTGTTTTAACAGTATATTTTACTCATTGGTCATTGTTGACGAAACAACTTGCCTCAGTGCCGGGAAAAGAAGCTTTGCCGGAAGTCTTTCAGAAAATTAATATGATTTTATTATTTGAAATCCCGATTGCTTTAATAATTGCGGCGTTTGCCAGTGTTTTTGTGTCTCATAAGGTGGCCGGCCCGGTTTATCGCTTAGAGCAAGTAGCGAATAAAATGGCTAAAGGAGATCTGACTAATTATTTGCGTTTAAGGAAAGATGATGAATTGAAAAATCTGGGGACGGCATTTAATTCGGTAATTGAGAATATGCAGGTTTTAGTGTCTAAAGACCGTCACTTGATTGCGGAACTTTCGCAGTTAACAGACAGGTTGTATATTGATCTTAAAGATAAGAAGATTAATGAAACAGAGGCATTAACGATAATTCGCCGGCTGAATGATTTAATCGGTGAATTAAAAGCATTGATCATGCAGTACAAAGTTGAGAAGAGTGACTTTTAGCTTACGTAGATGTTGAAAAAGATACAGAGTAAATATGATCGTGGTAAGTCTAGCTTTTTAGATAGTGGGGGCAGCTTTATTAAAGAGTTGTTTGTTTTAGTTGTCTTGAGCTTGATATTGGCAATATTAATTATGTCCAGATTTTCCATTCCCGGGATTACTGCAGACGATAAAATTTGTCGTGCTAATATAAGAAGAATCGCGGCGGCGATGGCGACTTATGAGATTAAAGAAAATAAGCAAATAGTCTGGGAAGAATATTCGACGTCGGATCTGGTTAAATGGGGGTATCTTTTAAAAGAGCCGATATGTCCGGCGGAAAAAAATAAACCATTCCCCCTTAAATATTCTTTAATTTCCGGCAATCCTGATGAGGTAGTCTGTCCCAATCAAAGACAGTTATCCGGGCATGTGTGGCCTTAAGGTAGATAGATAAGAGGTATAGAAATAGATGTCAGTGCATAGATTTTATGTGCCGCCGGAAAATATATCCGGCGATAAAATTAAGATTTCCGGATCGGAAGCTAAACATGCCTTTCTGGTCTTAAGAGCAAAAATTAATGATGAGGTCATTGTTTTTGACGGGACAGGTAATCAATACTGGGGTATCGTGAGTTCCTGCGATAAGAACGGGGGAATTATAAACATAAACAAGACTGTGTCGTTAGGCCGCAGCAGAGTTAGCATTGTCCTGGCATTAGCTATTCCGAAGAAGGCAAGGTTTGATGAGATTGTCGATAAGGCCGCACAGTTGGGAGTGGAAAAAGTTATTCCGATGATTACGGAGAATACAGTAGTTAAAATAAAATCGGATAATCAGGAAAAAAAAGTGGTTAGGTGGCAAAGAATCGCGGTTACCGCGGCAAAACAATGCGGGAGCGGTTATGTCCCGGAAATTACCCGGGTTTGCGAATTTAAAAATGTGATTAACGACATTGACGGTTTTTCGCTGGCACTTATCGGCTCTTGCCAAAAAGGTGCGGTATTATTGAAAGATATTGTTAAGGGGAAAAAACCAAAATCGGTCATTGTTTTTATTGGCCCCGAAGGTGATTTTAGTGTTCAGGAAATTGAGGCAGCTGTACAAAAAGGATGTTTTAATATTTCTTTGGGTAATTTTGTTTTAAGGTGCGATACGGCGGTTAGCGCGATATTATCTATTTTAAATTATGAATGGCAATAATAATCCATTATTAACCAGACTGAATACTCTTTTTGGGAAAAACTCAAAAAGATTTCTGGCTATATTCCTGGTTTTCCTGCTTTACTTTTTTGTTGTTGTTATGTTTAAGGTCTCTTCTACGATGCCCAAACCCGAAATCGGCCCCCAACAGCATAGTTATTTGTACTTGATGGAATTTATTTCCGGATATCGTACCGAACAGCGTGATTTTGAAATCAAGAATATTCGTTTTGGAGAGAAATTTCTAATATTTACCTTAGACCTTAAGTTTAGGCCCAGAACAGAACTGGAAGTGAAAATGCTGGCAATGGATATGGTGTTGGGGCTCTCCGAAGAATATCCGGAATTGGAATCAATTAATATTGATGCTTCCCGGGATTCCGGAGAAGGTTCTTTGCTGACTTATGGTTCAGCAGTTTATTCCGGAGAGGATAAAAGCATTTCCTGGAAATTCCGTTAACCCTAGGTTAAGATTCTAATATCTTTCCTCTTTTTTTAATTCTTAAGGGTTAAAAGATGAAGAAAACCTGCACATTTTTTCTTTTAGCCCGCGGAAAGGGACTAAAGCTGCTGAATTTTCTTGAATACTTTTCTAATCTATGTTAAATTAAATACACTACTTAAGAAGGGTGCCGCGATTATTAGGGCGCTAGGGGGGGGGGTAATTTAATCTAACCTTAAATCATGAAAATAATTAAAGATATATTAGCGAAAATAATACCAAGTAAGAAAGAAGTAGCTGTAGGGCTGGATATCGGCAGTTCAAGTGTCAAAGTTGTGCAGGTGCAAAAAATGGACGGTTCTAAGCAGAAAGAACTGGTTAATTTTGCGATTCAGCCTTTTAAGGGTGATAAGCGGGAAGATATTGTCAAAGCGATCCGGGATGCTTTTGCGCGCGCTAATATTACCACGACTTTGGTTAATACGTCTGTTTCCGGACAGGCGGTGATTGTCCGGTATGTGCAAATGCCTAAGATGACTAAAGAAGAATTAAGTAAAGCAATGGCATTTCAGGCTGCTAAATATATACCATTTAATGTCGAAGATGTGAATTATGATTTCCAGATTTTAGATCAAGGTAAGCCGCAAGATAAATTTATGCGGGTATTGCTGGTTGCGGTAAAGAAAGAGCTTATTGACGAAAGAACCGGAATCCTTAGAGAGGCGGGGCTAATCCCGAACGTAATCGATGTGGATTCGTTTTCAATAATCAACTCTTTCCAGTTAGGAGAAAAAGGAAACGAAGGAATTGTTGCAGTTTTAGATGTGGGCGCGGATATTACCAGTACCACTATTCTGCGTGATAATATACCTTATTTCAACCGTGATGTGCCTTTAGGCGGGAATGATTTAACTAAGGCGATAACTGAAGGATTTGAAATCAGTACTGTTGAGGCCGAAGAGCTTAAAAGAAATCCGCAGGAACGCTATGGGGAGTTGATTAATATAATAAGCCCGGTATTGGATTCGATATGCGGAGAGATTCATCTGTCTTTTAACTATTGCGAAAGCCAGCTGGGCGGTTCTGTGAAAAAAATATATTTAACCGGTGGCTCGGCAAAATTTAAAGGAATAGATAAAGTCTTAAGCGGTATTTTGGGGGTAGACGTTGAGATTTGGGATCCTACGCAAATGATGCCGTGTAGTGAGGCGATATCCAAAGAACGGCTTAAAGAAATCGGGCCGTTACTTTCTGTTTCGGTCGGGCTGGCTTTGAGGGAATAGAAAATGATTGAGATTAACTTATTACCATTATCATATAGAGAAGCAAAAAGTGTACATAAAAATGATTTACCGGTTAATTTAGTATTGTTGGTGATTAACGCGACTCTTATAGCAATACTGTTAATCCTTACTTCGGTGAATGTTTATAAAACACTTACATTGCGGGCGATTGATACTCGATTAAAAAATCTGGAAGTAAAGAAGCAGGAGATTGATAACCTTAAAAGAAAGATTGATAGTTTTAAACAGTCGAGTGTTTTGTTTGAACAGGTTTTTACCCCGGAGTTTCTCTGGTCAAGGATGTTGAATGATTTAAGTGATTCACTTGTGCCGGGAGTCTGGTTTAGAAGCATTGCCTTAAAACGTCAGACAATCAAAGCTACGATAAATTATGTTGAAACGACGACTGAACTGAGGTTTTTAAATGTATCCGCAACTGTTGTTTCGACAGCGCATGATGAAATGGGTGTTATTAGCGGATTTATGCGCCAACTAAAAGCGAATAAAGAATTCGCGGAACTTTTTAAAAAAATTGAAGTAGAGTCTGTATTACGCAGAAAAATTGCGGATATTGAAGTGATGGATTTTAATTTGGTTTGTTATTTTAAGGACAATGCATAGGTTATGAAAGATCTTGTTTTTAAAAAAATTAGAATATCAATATTTCAGATAATCATGGCCGGTGCGGTTATTGTCTTTTTGTTGTTGCTTATTCCTCAGTTTGGACATGTTATGAAAATTTCTAAAGAAGCAAAGCAGAAAAAAGAGGTTTTAGATTATATTGATCAGGGAATGTCTGATTTTCAGGTTAGAGAACTGGAATTGGATGAGTTGATGCTTTCCTATAAAAGTTATATAGATCAATTGCCGACTCAGGAGGAGTTTCCGGTTTTTCTGGATTTATTGTCGGCAAAAGCAAGAGAACATGATATTAAAATTATTGCTATTGAACCGCAGAAAGTGATTCAGGAAGAAGGTATGTTTTACGTGCGCATACCGGTTTTTGTTGATGCTGTTTGTGGATATCATTCCTTGGGAGGATTTATTAATTCTTTGGAATATTCCCATAAACTGATGAAGATAAAGAACATAAAAATTGAGAGTAATGATGCTAATCCGGATAAACATCAGGTATTTATAACTGTTGATGCTTTTTGTTTGAAAGAGAGTGTAAATGCTAATGCGGGCATGTAGTTTGTTTTTAATTTTTTTAATAGGTGCTTCATGCGCAGTAGCTGCCGGAGTGCCGGAGCAGTTTGTTTATAAAAATAACGGTGTGCGTGATCCATTTATGAGCTTGGTGACAAAGGACGGGCGTATTCTTCCCGGAGCAAAAGTTACTACAGAAACCGGTGATGTTAATTTAGAAGGAATTATCTGGGACCCGGCAGGAAAATCTCTGGCGATCATAAACGGAAAAGCAGTAAAAAAGAATGATTTTATTTTTGGCTTAACTGTTTTGGAGATAAAAGAAGACAGTGTTGTTTTAGAAAAAATGGGGAAAGAATTTATTGTAAAAGTACGAAAGGGAGGGGACGGTCATGAAAAATAGGGGAAATAAAAAGCTAAAGTTCAAATTTATATTGGGGCTTGGACTAATAGCATTGTTTGTTGCGGCAGCATCATCTTTTGCGGAAAACGGAATGAACGATATGGAAATTCAGGAATCTCAGGAAGGAATGATTAGCGTAGAATTTAAAGATGCTGATGTCCAGGATGTGTTTCGGGTTTTATCTTTAAAGGGAAACGTGAACATTGTTTCCGATCCTGACGTAAAGGGATTAATTAGTATTCATATTACGGATGTTCCCTGGGAAAAAATCTTGGATGTTATTTGCCGTACATATAGCTATGCTTATGAACGTGAAGGAAATATCATCCGGGTAACCACCCTGGATAAACAGGGATTAGAAACTTTGATTACCGAGGTTTTTCCGCTTAATTATGCGCGTGCTCAGGATGTTGTTTTTGCTGTTGAGGAAATGAAATCTGAGCGCGGTAAGGTTAAATTTGATGCTCGTTCTAATCTAATTATTGTTACGGATATTCCGACTAATATTTATAAAATTGGGAAGGTTATTCAAAGACTTGATGCGATGACTCCTCAGGTTACAATTCAAGCGAAAATAATTGAAACTTCCTTGACGACTGATGAACGTCTGGGGTTAAAATGGAACCCCGCGGCTACCGCGACCATGTCTAAGCGGGTGACAACATTTCCTTGGGGAGCTGACGGTGGGGAAAACAGTACTTTAACCCAGTTTATGCCAGTGGGTGAGAATGCTACTGATTTTCCTACACAAGCCCGTCCTTCATTCCCGTATGCGTCTAAAACAGATTTTACTTACGGGGTTTTAGATGCGACATCCTTTAGTTTGATGATGGAAGCGATTACAAGCAGAGGCAAGACCCGGATATTATCAAATCCGAGTATTACGACAATGGATAACCAGGAAGCGGAGATTCATGTCGGTACGGATTGGCCGATTGCCAGTTATTCTTATAATGAAGAAACGGACCGTTTTGTTATTACCGGATGGGAATATAAAAGTTATGGTGTCTTGTTGAGGGTAACGCCAACAATTAATAAAGACGGGTTTGTGACATTAAAGCTGCATCCGGAAATAAGTGATAAGCAGGATGTTGTTAATTTTCAGGGAGCGGAGGTCCCGATTCTTTCCACCCAGACAACAGATGCTACAGTTATGATAAAAGACGGGGAAACTTTGGTTATCGGCGGGCTGCTTAAAGATAAAACAGTTACAACCAAAACAAAAGTTCCAATTTTAGGTGATATCCCGATTTTAGGATTATTGTTTACGCATAAAGCTGACGCGATCGAAAAGAAAGATTTGCTGATATTTATAACTCCGCATATTATAAATCGAGATCAACTGGAAAGGAGAAAAGAAGCTGCCGAAGCATTAATTGCCGCCAGGCAAGCTGCTGAGGAAGCACAAAGAAAGGCTGAAGAAGCAGCTAAAGCAAAAGCAATGGAAGAAATTAAGAAAAAAGAAGAAATGAAAGAAGCTAAAAAGAAAAATGTTCAGCCGGTAAAAGAAAGCGAATCTATTGAAGATGATATAGTAGCCGAAGTTGTTGCTGCTGATCAAATTCCTATAACTGAAGAAAGTTCAGAGGAAATTACTGAAGTCGAATCTTTGGAAGCAGTAGAATCTATTCCGGAAGAAAATATGGATTCAGAAACAGAGCCGGCAGTTAATGAAGCAGTGGTCAATGTTGAAGATGATATTGAAGCGGCGATGAATAAAGAGGATCAGCCGAAAGAAGAAAAAAGACAGAATAAGGGATGGTTTAATAGGAAAAAACATTAATAAATGCAGAATACTAAAATGGTCGTCAGGCTTGATAAAAGCGGGTTTATGCGCTATCTCTCACATTTGGATTTTATCAGGTTGATTTATCGGGCCCTAAGGCGTGCGGATATTCCGTATGTTTTAACAGAGGGATTTAATCCTCGTCCAAAGGTAAAATTTGGACAGGCCTTAAAGGTCGGAAAAGATGGAGAAATGGAAGTCACTTTTTTTTTGCGGCAACCAATGGAATTAGATGAGTTTAGAAAATGTTTTCAATCACAGTTAACAGAAGGTATTTCGATAGGTAAGATAGGATATTATGAGTAGAGATATATTAATAACTACCGATGAACAGGAAAAGCGTGTTGCGCTTGTTGAGAATAATCGGTTGGAAGAGTTTTTTATAGATAGAGCAACACATAAGCATATAGCCGGGAATGTTTATAAAGGCAGGGTTGCCCAGGTAGTAAAAGGTATGGAGGCAGCTTTTGTTGATATCGGCCTGGGAAAAAACGGGTTTTTGTATATCCAGGAATTCCTGCCGGCATCTTTAAAGAATGATGAGTATTCTTTGGAACCGGCAACGGAAGTATTAAGTGACGCTAATAAGGCTGTCCCGGTTCCGCATAAGAAAGAACATGTGTCCATAGATAGTCTTTTGCGCAAAGGGCAGGAAGTACTTGTACAGGTAGTTAAAGAACCTTTTGGTACAAAAGGCTGCCGGTTAAGCAGTCAGATAAGTTTACCCGGAAGATTTTTGGTTCTTATGCCATATAGTAAAAATATCGGTATATCAAAAAAAATTACAAATGAGAAAGAACGTTTAAGGCTGCGTACTCTGTTAAAGGAAATAGGATTGCCCAAGGAAATGGGGTGTATTATCCGTACCCAGGCCATGGGTTTAGGTAAACGCGAATTTGTTCGTGAATTACAATACTTATTACGGTTATGGAATAATATTAGAGTAAAATCTTCCCGAAAAAAAGCTCCGGCGCTGATTCATGAAGAGTACGATTTGGTTTTAAGAACAGCACGGGATTTTTTTAGCGATGATATCGAAAAGCTGATTGTCGATACCCATGATGACTATAAGCGGGTTTTGAATTTTATCAAGATTCTCGCGCCGCAGCTAAAACGTAAGTTAAGGCTGCATAAAGAAAAAATGAGTTTGTTTGATAAATATGATATTGATAAACAAAGCGAAGAGATATTAGCCCGGGAAGTTTCCTTGAAAAAAGGCGGATATATTATTATCGAGCCTACGGAAGCATTGATTTCTATAGATGTCAACAGCGGTAGTTTTGTAAATCAAGATCGTTTGGAAGAAACAGCATTTTTGACAAATATGGAAGCAGCTAAGGAGATTGCCCGGCAGATCAGACTGCGTGACTTAGCGGGTATCATTGTTATCGATTTTATTGATATGAGCAGGAATGCACATCAGAAGAAAGTTTTACAGCTTTTAGAAAAAGAAATGGAGCAGGACAAGGCGAGGGTGACTATTTATCCGTTTTCCCAGTTGGGAATCGTGCAGATAGCCAGACAGAGAATCCGCAGAAAGCTCGAAAGTATCTTTTTTCAGACATGTTCGGCTTGTGATGGCCGGGGTAGAATTAAATCGGCTGAAACTATTGCTATAAAAGCATTAAGAGAGATAAAAAAGTATCTTATCGGACAAAAAAAAAGGTATTTAGAGGTCAATGTACATCCGGCAATAGCGATGCGTTTACTTAATGAGGAGCGCGGTGCAATTACCAGTTTAGAAAAGAAAATGTGGGTAAAAATCGCTATTTTGACTGATGAACATTTAGGTATTGAAGAAGTAAAATTTTTGTGATATACTATTAAAATTATTCAGCTATTTAAAACAATAATTTGGAGGTGGATGTTGTGTATGCAGTAATCGAGGTTAAGGGAAAACAATATAAAGTGGCTCCGAAGGACATTATCGAGGTAGCTAAAATGGACAATCAGCCTAAAGACGCAATCACGTTGGATAAAGTGCTTTTACTTTCCAGCGGTAAAAAAGTTCAGGTTGGTCAGCCTTATCTAGAGGGTGTTTCGGTGGACGCGGAAGTAATTGGCCATGATAAGGCTAAAAAAGTAGTAGTATTTAAGTATCTTCGCAGAAAAGATTCTCATAAAAAAACCGGTCATCGTCAGGATTTGACTCGTCTTGAGATCAAGAAGATAAATAAGTAAGCAAATAAAGTAGCGGGCAGCGGGAAGGACTGAAAATTTTCTGCGTCTTGCTTCATAAAAGGAGATCATGTCATGGCACATAAAAAAGGTATGGGAAGCTCCCGTAACGGCCGGGATAGCAATTCCCAAAGACTGGGAGTAAAACATTACGGTGGTGAAACTGTACGCGCTGGGTCAATTCTGATCAGGCAGCATGGGTTAACGTTTAAACCGGGTAAAAATGTCGGGGTCGGCAGGGATTATACACTTTATTCACGTATTGACGGGAAAGTTTGTTTTCCCAAAGAGAAGGTAATTAGCGTAACCGCTAATTAAGAAAGCCCTCAGCTTATGTTTGCGGACCGCTCCAGAATATTTATAAAAGCGGGGAACGGCGGTAAGGGTTGTGATAGTTTGTATCACGTAAGACCGATGCGTTATCCCAGAAGAGACGGCGGGGACGGCGGCGATGGCGGGAATGTAATAATAAAAGCTGATCCCAATGTACACACATTATTAGATTTTCGTTACCGGCAGCATTTTAAGGCTGAATCAGGAAAACATGGCAGTAGTAACCAGAAGAGGGGCAGATGCGGTAATGATTATCTGATTCTGGTGCCTTTGGGAACGATTATTCGAGATGCGGAAAACAATTATTTGATTAGGGATTTAAATATTGTTGGTGATCAGGTAGTTGTTGCGGTGGGCGGAAAAGGCGGAATAGGCAACGCTAAAAAAATAGATGTGACTGAAGGAGCCCCTGGGCAGGAACTTACGGTTCTGTTGGAATTAAAGCTGATCGCAGATGTTGGTCTTATCGGTTACCCTAACGCAGGAAAATCTTCTCTGGTAAATGTTCTCTCGGGAGCAAAATCAAAAGTAGCCGACTTTCCGTTTTCAACAGTAAGGCCAGTCCTTGGCGTAGTAAAATCAACTCTTTCTGAAAATCGTTTTACCGTTGCTGATATCCCCGGAATCATAAAAGATGCACATAAGGGGAAGGGGCTGGGGCTTGAGTTCCTGCGGCATATTGAGCGAACCAAAATATTGCTTTTTTTAATTGATATGGCAGGCATTGACGGGAGAGATCCTGTGCAGGACTATGTGAATTTACGTAATGAGATTGAATGTTATGACCGTACTCTACTGCAAAAGCCGCATTTTATTGTGGCAAATAAGATGGATGTTCCGGCGGCAAAAGATAATTTGAAACTTTTTAAGCAGGTACTAAAACAGCGGATTTTTTTGATTTCCTGTTTGGATTCATCCGGAATCGCTATGCTTACGCAAAGTTTGTTTAAAAAAATTTTCGTCAAATAAAAAATAACTATACTTACAAACTATAATATAAGTTGATTGCCATGAAAGTTGATTTACTGAACACCATTTCTCCGGTTGTTGTTAAGGTCGGTTCCAGTACGCTGGTTAGCGAATTTAACAAACTGGATAAACGCCGCTTAAGTAATATATCTTCACAGATATGTAAGTTAAGAAAACAAGGGGTGAATGTAGTCTTGGTTTCCTCGGGTGCGATTGCCAGCGGAATGAATCTGCTTAATTATGAAAAGAGGCCGAAAACTATTGAGGAACTTCAGGCGGCGGCAGCGATCGGCCAGATTCAGCTTATGCATGAGTATGAAAAAATATTTCGAAAACAAAGCATACTTACCGCACAAATTTTACTTACTCCGGATGGATTGTATGACCGTCCGCGATATTTGAATGCACGTAATACGATTTTAACTCTTTTGGAAAAAGGTGTGGTTCCGATTGTTAATGAGAATGATACAGTTGCTACGGATGAAATAAGATTTGGGGATAATGATAAATTATCTTCTTTAGTGGCGACGCTTATTGATGCAAAATTGTTGATAATTTTGTCTGACGTTGATGGAGTTTATGATAAAAAAGGCAAAGTTATAAAGGAAATTGATGCTATAGATTCATTAGTTAACGGTTTGGCTAAGGGCACGACAAGACAGACGAGTGTCGGAGGCATGGTTACAAAGCTCCAAGCCGGTAAGATTGCGACTAATGCCGGAATACCCATGGTTATTGCTAACGGCAATACAAAAGATATCTTGGCAAAAGTTATTAATAAAAAGGGGGAGGGGACTTGGTTTCTTCCTCAGCAAAACAAGATTTCCGGAAAAAAGCGTTGGATTGCATTTAGCTGCCGCGGTTGCGGGAAAATAATTGTTGATGATGGGGCTAAGGAAGCTTTGACCCAAAAAGGTAAAAGCCTTCTAGCTAGCGGGATTGTGGATACCCTTGGTAAATTCGCGCAAGGAGATCTTGTTTTTATATGTGATAAAAAAGAAAGTGAAATCGCGCGGGGACTTACTAATTATTCCAGTGATGAGGTTAAAAAAATCCGTGGATTAAAGACTGCCAAGATTGTGACGGTTTTAGGATATAAATCTTACGATGAGGTTATCCATAGAAATAATCTTGTAATAATCCAATAGGAGGCAGAGGAAATGTCTATAAAGAGCGATGTGATAGCGATAGCTAAGCAGGCAAAAGCAGCTTCCCGCCATTTGAGCCATATTTCTTCGGAAGTCAAAGACAGTGCTTTAGAAAAAATGGCGGAAATTCTTATAAAGAAAAAAGCGCTCATCTTAAAAGCTAATAATAAAGATATTAATATTGCCAAAAAAGCCAAAAATTCGGCGGCTTTTGTGGAAAGACTGACGCTTAACGAAAATAGAATTAAAAAGATGGCTGAAGATTTACTGGCGATAAAAGCGTTAAAAGACCCTATCGGCGAGATGATTAAAATGTGGCAGCGGCCTAACGGTTTAAGGATCAGTAAAATGAGAGTTCCGTTAGGAGTTATTGGAATTATTTATGAATCGCGGCCCAATGTTACCAGTGATTGCGCGGGGCTATGTTTAAAAGCGGGCAATGCCGTTATCTTGCGGGGAGGAAAGGAATCAATTAATTCTAACCAGGCGATTTTTAAGGCGATTTCTGAAGCGGCTGAAAAAGCCGGGTTGCCTGAAGGAACAATTAATCTTATTCAGACAGTTGATCGAGAAGCAATTGATGTTCTGTTAAAACAGAAAGATTATATTGATCTTATTATCCCCCGGGGAGGAGAAGCTCTGATTCGAACGGTTGTGGAAAAGTCAAGTATTCCGGTGATAAAGCATTATAAGGGAATTTGTCATACTTATGTTGATGAATATGCGGACCTGGCGATGGCGGAGGAAGTGGCAGTTAATGCCAAAGTTCAAAGACCTTCGACTTGCAATGCCATGGAATGTCTTCTGGTGCATAAAGCAATAGCAAAATATTTTTTACCTTCTATAGTAAAAAGATTTAAAAAAGAAGGTGTGGAAATTCGGGGTTGTTCAAAAACCGTAAAATTATGCCCGGAAGTAAAATTAGCGACTAAGGAAGATTATGCTACGGAGTATCTTGATTTAATATTATCGGTTAAGGTTGTTGATAGCATGCAGGATGCTATTGATCATATTACTGAATTCGGCTCAGGCCATTCGGAAGCGATTATAACAAATAATTTCCCTAATGGCATAACGTTTTTAAAAGAAGTTGATGCGGCATGTGTTTATATTAATGCGTCAACTCGGTTTACCGACGGCAATGAGTTTGGGTTAGGTGCGGAGATAGGCGTGAGCACGGATAAGCTGCATGCGCGGGGTCCGATGGGACTTGAGGAATTAACAACTTACAAGTATGTTGTAATGGGTAATGGCCAGATTAGAGAATAAGAAACGTATAGGAATTTTAGGAGGGACGTTTGATCCCATTCATCTGGGTCATCTTGTTCTGGCGGAAACCGCAAGAACTGTTTTGGCTTTGGATGAAGTGCTGTTAATGCCGGCACGGATTCCTCCGCATAAGCATCGGAAAAATATTATTGATATTGAACTGCGATATAAAATGGTTAGGCTGGCAATTGCCGGGAATAAATTCTTAAAAGCGTCAAGAATAGAAATTGATAGGTCCGGGGTTTCTTATACTGTAGAGACACTTCATCTTCTGCGCCGGAAATTTCCTCAGGCTGAATTATATTTAATTATCGGCTCGGATGCAATACCGGAGTTAAAGACCTGGAAAAATATAGAGGAGATTTTTGGCTTGTGTAATTTTGTGATCGCCGGCCGGCCTTCTTTTAAAAAATTTTCTTTGCCTGAGGGAGCAAAATTTTTAGATGGCTTTTTTTGGGATATTTCTTCAAGTCAAATAAGAAAACTAATTCGACAAGGCAAATCCGTTAGGTACTTGGTTCCGGAGCCGGTAAATGATTTTATAAAGAAGAATTCATTATATAGATTGAATAATTCATGAGATACTATTTCATAAATTAACCATTTTAAAGGGGTGATTGATTATTAAGCCGAAAAATAAAGCATTAAGAATTGCCGAACTTGCCGCAGATAAGAAAGCCTCTGATATAGTTATATTGGATTTGCGTAAGGTATTGAATTTTTGCGACTTTTTTGTGATTGTAACCGGGACCTCAAAAATCCATAACAAAGCTATTGCGGACGGTATTTTTGACGGATTGCGTCAGGAGAAAGAGCAAGTGGGACATCGGGAAGGATATGCGCAAGCAGCCTGGATAGTGCTTGATTGTTCTAGTGTCATTGTCCATGTTTTCGATGAAGAAACCCGGAATTTTTATGATCTTGAGCATTTATGGGCAGCTGTTGAATACATAAGCTCAGAATAGAAAAGGAAAAAAGAGATGAAATTTTTGTTATTTGCTTTTCCTGTTATTACATTTTTCTTTGGTATATTTTTAGGATATAAAATCAGCCAGCAGGAATCAAAAGGCAAAAATAAGCGTATTTGGAGCAGGGTTGAGAGACGTAATGTTATGCGTACGATTAATGCGCTGGTTTCCGCGATTGATTTTAAGGACCATCTAACTAAGAGCCATTCGGATAAAGTAAGACTATATGCTTCATTAATTGCCGAAAGTATGGGGCTGTCTACTGCGGAAATAGAAACATTAAAGGAAGCCTGTCAATTACATGACTTAGGAAAAATCGGAGTACATGACTATATTTTAACTAAACCGGGGAAGTTGACTGAAAAAGAATGGACGGAAATAAAATCACATTCTTTGGCCGGAGCATTAATATTAAAGCCTTTTCCTTTTCTAAGTAAAGTGGTAGAGATTGTGCGCCAGCATCATGAGCGCTATGACGGAGCCGGATATCCGGATGGAGTTACCGGGGATAATATAACTTTGGGAGCGAGAATTATGGCTGTTGCGGATAGCTTTGATGCGATGGTGAGTAAGCGTCCGTATAAGGATGCGATGCCTAAAGATAAAGCGATTAAGGAGATCAAGAAAAATAGTGGGAAACAATTTGATCCTGAAATAGTAGATGCTTTTCTGGCGTTGTATAAGGCAAAACCGGAGCTCTTTAAATACGACGGAGACGAATTAAGTGAGTAAAGATATTAAAGACAGCATAACGGATATATTAAAAAAAGCAATTAAAGAGTGTGATTTTACCAGTCAGGATATCCCGGTTTATTTCGAAAATCAGAAGGAGAAGAGATTCGGTGATTGGTCTGCGCATATTGCCATGAAGCTGGCAAAAGAATGCCGAAAACCGCCGATGGAGATCGCTAAGAAGTTGACTGCTTATCTGGAGAAGTCACTTGCTGAATTAAATCTCAAGGAGAAAATTAAAAATATTGAGATTAAACCTCCGGGATTTATTAATATTTTCTTGTCCAATTCTGCTTTTTATGATGTGCTTAAGGCTATTCGAGAAGAAAAATGTGATTTTGCCCGTAATCAATATGGCTTGGGTAAAAAGATATTGATGGAATATGTTAGCGCTAACCCCACCGGGCCCTTAAGCATCGCGCATGCTCGGCAGGCAGCTGTCGGAGATACTTTGGCTAAAATTTTGGATTTTTGCGGATACTCGGTTGACCGGGAGTATTATCTTAATGATGAAGGCAATCAGATTAGTAAGCTTGGTTTGAGTCTGCAAATTCGATATTTGGAGTCTTTGGGGAAGAAAGGCGTGACTTTTCCGGAAGACGGCTATAAAGGACAGTACTTAGCTGATCAGGCGCAAGAGATTAAGGAAAAAGTCGAGTCTGGGCAGATCGATGCCGATGATTTTAATCCCGAGACTTTGCAGTATTTTACTGATTTTGCGGTTAAAAAAATATTGGGTGAAATTAAAGATGATCTGGAAAAATTCGGGGTTACATTTGATAATTGGTTTAGTCAGAAATCAATGAGCTCGGAACAGATAATGGCAGTTGTCGATGAATTACGTCAAAAAGGCTGTGTTTATGATAAAGATGGAGCGACCTGGTTTAAATCAACAGAGTTTGGGGATGATAAAGACCGGGTTTTGATAAAAAGTGACGGACAGATGACTTATCTGACTCCGGATATCTTCTATCATAAGCTTAAGTTTGAACGCGGCTATAGCCGTTTAATTAATATTTGGGGGCCGGATCATCATGGATATATTAATAGATTGAAAGCATCGGCATGCGCATTGGGCCATAATAAGGAAGATATTGATATCCTGATCATTCAGTTGGCGACACTATTCCGTGACGGACAGCCGGTTCGGATGTCCACACGCGCCGGAGAATATATAAGTTTACGTGAATTGATGGAAGAAGTCGGAATAGATGCGGCGCGTTTCTTTTTCCTTATGCGTCGTTGCGATTCTCATTTAGAGTTTGATTTAGAGTTGGCTAAGAAAAAAACATTAGAAAATCCGGTTTATTATGTTCAATATGCACATGCCCGGATTGCGGGTATTTTAGATCAGCAAGACGAAAGACTTAAAGATGATAATAACAGTATTAATTTTTCTCTTTTAAAAGAAGAAGAAGAAATAGATCTGATAAGAATGCTTAGTTATTTTCAGGATATTCTTATTGATTGTTCGCAACTGCTTGAACCTCAGGGATTGACTACATATTTAAGGGAATTGGCGGGGCAATTTCATTCCTTTTACAATAAACATAGGGTAATATCCGAGGATAAAGATCTTTCTGTTTCCAGAATTGTTTTAATCTGTTGTGTTCGTCAGGTTCTTTTTACCGGATTAACACTCTTAGGAGTTAGCGCTCCGGAGAGGATGTGAAACGTGGATAAAAAATATAATATCGCGATTTTAGGTGCCGGCCCCGGAGGATATGTTGCGGCAATAAGAGCTGCGCAGTTGGGGCTATCGGTATGCTTGATTGAAAAAGATCAACTGGGAGGAGTTTGTTTAAATTCCGGGTGCATTCCGACAAAAGCATTAATAAAAAGTGCGCATTTATTTGAATCCCTAAAAAATAGTGAAGCGTTTGGAATAAAAGCCCAGGAAATTAGTTTTGATTTTGAAGTTTCTCAGCAGAGGAAAGACTCTGTGGTTGAAAAATTTAGACAGGGAATTGATTTTATTTTGAAAAAACGCGGGGTTGATGTCATTCCCGGTAAAGGGAGAATTACCGGTGAGCATACAATTGATGTCGATGGGCAGATAGTGTCTTTTGATAGTTGTATTATTGCTACCGGATCTCGCCCGGCCCAGCTTTCGTCTATCCATTTTGATAAAGCTCGCGGAGTAATTTCCAGCGATGACATTTTAAACTTAAAAACAGTGCCCAAAAGTCTGCTGATCGTCGGAGGCGGGGTCATCGGATGCGAATTTGCCTATATTTTTAACAGTTTAGGCAGCGTGGTTACTATCGTGGAGATTGCTGACCAGATTTTACCTTCTGAAGATAGTGAAATTGCCGGTGTTTTAACTGCTCAGTTTAAGAAAAAAGGAATTAAGGTTTTTACGGCTTCCAGCATCCAGGAGGTAAAACATAATTTTTCCGGAAAAGTAGAAGCGGTTTTGGCCAGCGGAGTGAACGTAGTTGCCGAGAAAATGCTGCTTTCTATAGGCAGAATTGCAAATATAGATGATCTGGGGCTTGAAGAAATAGGGCTAAAAACTCAAAATGGTGTGATTTCTGTTGATACGCATATGCGAACAAATGTTCGCAACTTTTATGCTATTGGAGATGTGGTGGGAAAAATGTGGTTGGCGCATGTTGCCAGTACTGAAGGTAAAGTAGCTGCGGAAAATATTTCCGGTAAACCTACGGAGATGAAATATAAATGTGTGCCGCGGTGTATATATACTCATCCGGAAATAGCTAGTGTTGGGATTTCCGAAGGACAGGCTCTTTTTGAAGGCAAAAATGTCAAGATCGGCAGGTTTCCTTTTATCGCTAATGCGAAGGCAGTAATTGAAGGGCAGCCGCAGGGGCTGGTTAAGTTAATCATTGACTCAGATAATGATGAACTCTTAGGGGCATCTTTGTGCGGTTCTATGGCAACAGAAATTATCGCGGAGTTGGGAATGGCTATATTTTTAGGAGTTACCAGTAAACAAATTGCGCAAATTATACACGCTCATCCGACTCTTTCGGAATCTTTGATGGAGGCGGCAGAAGCTGCTGATGGCCTGGCTATAAACATACCTTAACACGAATTAAAAAAACATAAAACATGGATTGTAAAATCATAGGCCTTGGAATTGTTGATGTTAAGGAAGCATTTACTTTGCAAAAATATCTGCATTCTGAGGTTTGTCTTAATAAATCTTCGAATTCACTGATACTCCTCGAACACTTTCCGGTAATTACTTTAGGGCGTAATGCCTCTAAAGGAAATATCCTGGTAAGTGAGGATTATCTTAAGCGTAAGGGGATCAATATAATTGACATTGATCGTGGTGGGGATGTTACAATGCACATGCCGGGGCAGCTTGTTGCCTATCCGATTTTTAATTTAAATGAATGTGGTAAGGATGTGCATTTATTTGTTCGTAATCTTGAAGAGGTAATTATCCGTTTTTTAGGGACCTGTAATATTAAAGGGATGCGTGTAAAAGGACTTCCCGGGGTATGGGTAGGGGGAAAGAAAATTGGGTTTATTGGTATTGGAATAAGTAAGTGGATCAGTTTTCACGGCATTAGTATTAATATAGACTGCGAATTGGAGTTGTTTTCCCTAATTAATCCCTGTGGAATACAAAAGCAACAAGTTACCAGCGTTTCGGCTATCTTGGGCAGAGGTGTCTCTGTTTCGCAAGCAAAGATTCAGTTAGCGGAATCTTTTGAGGATGTGTTTTGTTTGAAGTTAGGCTGGATAAATTCTGACTTGCAAAAAAAGAAGGATAATGTTAGGATGGAGAACAGAGTAAATAATTAGAACTGTCTCTAAAACTTAAAGTTAAATTTTTTAGAAAGGAGTTTAGTGATGCTAGAAATTGTATTGCCGGATATGGGAGAAGATGTGGATGAGGCTACGATTTCCTTTTGGCATGTGGAAGCTGGAGATCATGTTGAGGTGGGGATGGATATTGTTGAAGTTACTACTGAGAAGAGCGCCTTTACTGTGCAGTCTCCGTATTCGGGAGTTATCGCGGAGTTACGTGCTCTCGAGGGAGAAAATGTGCAAGTAGGAAATATCCTGGCGATGCTACAAGAGGAGGAATAGAAATGGATGAAATATTAGAAATTCTCGAAGGTGATGCCCGGATAAGCCCTGAAGAAATTGCAAAACTTTCTAACATTGATGTGACAACTGTCAGAAAAAAGATTAAGAAGTTTGAAAAAGACGGGGTCATCATCGGTTATAAGACGGTTTTGAACAAAGAATTGGTAAAAACCCAGAATCAGGGAGTGAGGGCATTGATCGAAGTTAATGTTATGCCGCAAAAAAATCTTGGATTTGATCACATTGCCCAGAGAATTTATCGTTTTCCGGAAGTGACCAGCTGTTACCTGGTATCGGGAACTTATGATCTTTTACTTGTTGTTGAAGGTAAGGATATGCATACGATTTCTAATTTTATAGCGGAAAAACTTTCTCCGATGGAAAATGTGCGGGGAACAACAACACATTTTTTGCTTAAAAAGTATAAGGAAGACGGAATAATATTGAAACATCGCGATGAGAATAAAAGAATTGCGATATCTTATTAATTAAATATAAGTAAAAAATAGCGGAAAATTGATAAATATATGAAAAATAAAAATTACATTTCAAAAAAAGTCGAGCGGATGGCTCCTTCCGGCATCAGAGCTTTTTTTGACTTAGTTCTGGGGATGAAGGAAGTTATAAGTCTTGGTGTCGGAGAACCTGATTTTATTACTCCGTGGAATATCCGGGAAACAGGTATTTTCTCTTTGGAACAAGGATATACATCATATACATCAAATAAGGGGCTGTATAAACTAAGGTTTTATATTCAAAGGGAATTAAAGCAGCGTTATGGATTGAACTATTCTCCGGATGATGAGATCCTGATTACAGTGGGAGTTAGTGAGGGGCTGGATCTTGCGGTGCGGGCGATTTTGAACCCCGGTGAACAAATTATTATTCCCCAGCCTTGTTATGTTTCCTATGGGCCGGTTGTGGAATTAGCGGGAGGAAGACCTGTTTTTTTGCCGACAACCCCAAAGAGCGGATTTAAAATTACTGCGGGACAGCTTGATCGTGCCTGTACTTCCAAAACTAAAGGGATAATTCTAAACTATCCATCTAATCCAACCGGGATTTCTTATAAAAAAGAAGAGTTGCTGGCGATAAATAGAGTATGTAAAAAGCATGATCTAGTGGTTATAACCGATGAGGTTTATGGCGAACTCGCTTATGAACAGGGGCATGTTCCTTTTCCCACCTTAAAGGGAGCTAAACCCAGGACAATTTATCTAAATGGTTTTTCTAAAGCTTACGCGATGACAGGGTGGCGTTTAGGTTATGCCTGCGGACCCCAGCAGTTTATTGCGGCGATGACTAAAATACATCAATATACAATGTTGTGTCCGCCGATTATGAGTCAAATGGCTGCTTGTGAAGCATTGCTGACCGGTAAACAGAGCGTAGATGATATGAGGCGTGAGTACAGAAGAAGACGTGATTTTATGTCTGATGCTTTAAATAAAATCGGCATGAAATGTTCGAAACCCGCGGGTGCGTTTTATATATTTGCGGAGATAAAAGATTTCGGGCTTAGTTCTCTTGAGTTTGCGAATAGATTATTAAAAGAACAGAAGGTTGCTTTAATCCCTGGTGTAGCATTTGGACAATCCTATGATAATTTTGTGAGAATATCATATGCAACGAATTATATGCAGCTTAAAGAATCTGTGAAAAGAATAGAGATTTTTTTAAAGGGAATTAAACGATAAAATTGCGGGAGCGTAAAAATAAATGTCAAAAAAAATAATATGGAGTTTAAGCTTATGCTTAATGCTTATGTCGGTTGTGCTGATTAAAGCTCCGTGTGCTGATTACTTTTTTGGTGAAAGTGATAAAATAAATCTGCTGGAATTACGTGCTAAGGCGGATAAAATGATTTATCGGCTTAATGAGGAAGAGGTAAGTCTGACCATCTATCTGACTAATGTAAGTGAGGAGCCTCTGGAAATTGTTGAGCCGGCTGTTGACCGCCGTTCTTTTTTTATAGAAGTTATCGACCCGATGGGGAAAAAAGATAATCTTTCTGTGATTTATGGTTTGAAACTCAAAAATATTAGATTGTTGGCTGGCAAAAGAATTAAATTCACGGCTGCGTTTAATCCGGAGTCTCTCGGTGAGCATGTAATAAAAGTTTCCTATAACGGCTACGGAGAAGTATCTGTATACGCAGAACCTGTTTCTGTTTATATTGTGCGGGCTGCCCAAAAAAATAATTAAAGATTAAATCCCTTCACGAAGCTGTTTTTCCGCATCAACTTCATCACGATTAATCATGTTTATTGATTCCTGGATTCTTTGTTTAAAAGCAGGGGAAATGATCGCAATGCTTCGTAATTGTCTGAGGATTTGTATAACCATGCGGAAATAACGGATTATCTCTCCTTCGTCCGCGTCGGAATTTGCTTTTATTGTGGAAAATGCTTCTCCTTTTGACCATTTTTCAATTGCCGAAGCTAAATTAAAATAAGGTTTTTTACTCAAAGGACGGATTTTGTGTTTTTTTTCTGTTTTGATTATAGATTCAATAATCGGGGTAATTGAATTATGAATTTTTAAGCAGGAGGATTGAAGCCGGGTATGTAATTGGTTCTTTCTTGGTTCAAAAACCAGAGCTGCCAATACTACATTAAGCTCTATGCTGGAAAGTTTTTCAATGATTTCTCCGCTGAAAAGCTCAGTAATCGGCAATTCATATCCGTAGAGTTGTGCGGCAAACTCGCCTTTGTAGGTTAGTTCCTGATTAGCAATATAGCCGAGTTTTTTTAAAAGACGGATTTTTGTCTGAATAAGCTCAACGGCATTCAGACGGGATTTTTTCGAGGCCTGGAAATAATGCAGTGTCAGAGGATAGATGTCGGTTAGTTGTTCTTTCCATTTTTTGTAAAGGTGAAGAATACTCGCATAGGATATATTGAACTGGCTCAAAACCGGCTCCGGCTGGCCATAAATTATTTTTCTGATCTGGTCTATTTCAATACGGCGCGGATTTATGCGTGAATATACAAAGCCTTCATGATCAATACCTCTTCGTCCGGCGCGTCCGGCCATTTGATAATAGTCCCGGCAGCGAAGGTTTGCATAATAATAACCGTAAAACTTCCTTAATTCATCAAAAATTACCGTTCTGGCCGGCATATTTATTCCCAGTGCGAATGTTTCCGTGGTAAAGATGATTTTTAACAGACGGCTGGTAAATAACTGTTCCACGACTTCTTTAAGGCTTGGTAATATCCCGGCATGGTGGTAGGCGATACCCCGGGAAATTATCGGCCAAAGTTTTTTTGCCGACGGTTCATCTTCCAAATTGAATTTTTTTAATAGAGTTTTAAATAATAAAGTAAGCCGGGTGCGCTCATCCGGATTTAAAAAATCAAAACGATTTACTTTAAAAGCCATTTCCTCACAGATTTTTCTGCTAAATGCAAAATAAATCGCCGGCAGTTGGTTTTGATTTTGCAAATGACTTAACAGGGAAGTTATTTGGTTAGCAGGAGTTTTTTTATCATCACCCTGATAATGGTACGGGCGCCCCTTTTTGCGATATTTTGTTTTTAAGCTCATATAAACGTTTTTTTCGAGCTGTTTACTATTAGCAAAAATTTTATTATTACATTGGAACATGTGCTCTAAGGGGACAGGGCGTTTTTTTTCCAGGACGATTTCAATTGGGTGGTTATGGATTTTTTTAATCCAGGAAGCAAGTTGACCAGCATTCGGTATTGTCGCACTTAGCGCCAGGATACGTATATGTGTAGGACAGAAAATTATAGATTCTTCCCAAACTGTACCTCTCTCTAAATCATCTAAATAGTGGGCTTCATCAAAAATAACCCAGGATATATTATGGAAACGCTGAGGATCTTCCAGCAATGTATTTCGGAATATCTCAGTGGTCATTATCAAAACCGGAGCTTGAGCGTTTAAACTTACATCTCCGGTAAGGATTCCGATATGGTCGTGATAGACTTTTGAAAAATCACGGAATTTCTGGTTAGAGAGAGCTTTTATGGGAGCAGTGTAAATAACTCCCTTGTTTTCCGCGATGCATTTTTCAATAACGTACTCCGCGATAGCTGTTTTTCCGGCTCCGGTGGGTGCGCAAACTATTACGGAACTTCCTTTATCCGTGAATTCAATGGCTTTTTTTTGAAAATCATCGTAAATCATAATAACAGCAATTATAGACCAATTGCGGTAATTATACAATTTAATTATTATCTTTTCTAACATCTCCTTTACAATGGCTGCGTAAGATGTTAAAATAAAGCCTGTTACAAAAATAACGGGCTTATTTCGGGGGAATTTATGAATTTTCTATCTTCGTTTACACATGTCTTATTTGTAATGTTGGAAATTTTTTTCACAGCCATGTGGGGATTTATTTTTTATAGACGTAACCTTTTGACTTCAGAGGCATTGAAAGGATTAAGCAATCTCACCATAAATCTGTTTTTGCCCTGTCTGGTCTTTAGTCATCTCATAAACAATTTTAGTTTTAACAGTTATCAGCACTGGTGGATATATCCGCTTTTGGGTATTATTGTATCGGTTGTTGGTGCGCTTGTTGCCGGATTTTTCTCCCTTTTCCATAAAGATTTTTTGGAAAAAAGGGAGTTTGTCAGTCTGATTGCTTTTCAGAATTGTGGATACCTGCCTCTGGTCATAGTTTCCCGGATTTTTTCTGCGCCGCTTTCCGAAGAATTGTTTGTGAATATTTTTTTATTTATCCAAGGGTTTAATCTGATTTTTTGGAGTATGGGAGTGAGTTTTCTGGGTGGGGAGAAACCCCGGGGATTGAGATTGAGAAGTTTCGTAAATACTCCGTTTTTATCTCTTGTGTTGAGCTTAATAATCATTTCCCTGGGAATGCGGGAATTAATTCCAAAGGGGATAATGCAGGCGACACAGTCGATAGGAAATTGCACATTACCGGTTGCTTTGGTTACTTTAGGGGCGGTTCTGGGAGCGGGTTCCGGAAAGGTGAATAATTTAAAAAGGTTGTTCTTTGAGGTGGCTTTAAGCAAAATGGTCGTAATTCCACTGCTGATGCTTATTTTTATAATTGTGGTAAAATTACCTAAAGCCATGGCCTTAGTACTGCTTTTAGAAGCGGCAATGCCATCTGCGGTTACCTTAAGCGTAGTCTCTTTTAATCAAAATTCCCGGTTCGGGTTTATTAGTCAGGGAGTTCTTTTAACACATTTTTTGGCGATTTTCACTGTTCCGCTGCTTTTAGGCCTTTTTTCTTTATTTGTAAAATAATATTTGAATAAAAAGAGTTTTTTTATATAATGTATCAAAATAGTAGTTTTACTTGTCTGACAAGAAAGAAAGGGGAAATGTCATGAAAAAATATATATTTTGGATTAGCTGTGTATTAATTTTGATTGGGGGTAGTCCCTGGGCTTTTTCCGAAGAATGTGTGGTGAAAACTGAGTTGCCGGTAATTTGTATGCCGTCTTATGTGATTCAGGAAGCTGAATATAAGGGGAAAGTTGAAGATTCAACAGCATTTATTGATGCTAAAATAAATATTGAGGTCCTTGATGATAACCGGGTTAATGTTCCGCTTTTCGATAAAAATTTGGCGATAGTTAAAACAAGCCTGCCTAAAGGGGTCTTTTTGCTGCAGCGTTCGGGAAAATATAATTTAATTTTTTCGGGAAAAGGTAACTATTCAATAAATCTTCAGTTTACTGCCTTAATCGGAAGAAAAGAGGATCGAAATGTTTTGTGTTTAGGCATCGCTCCGGCAGCGGTATCAAAACTCATATTGTTATTTGAGGGTACTGATCTGGATATTCAGAGTGCTCCGGAAATGAGCACACAATTAAAAACCAAGGGAAATCAAACCGAGTTTATTGCCTATCCGGGAACGGAAAATGATATTAAAGTAAGCTGGTTCGCTAAACCGACGGCTTTAGCTAAAGCAAAATTATTATTAAATTCCGAAAATAGTACCTTAATTACGGTTTCTCCCGGAATTATTCATACTCAGACTTTTTTAAACTATAAGATTGTGCAGGGGAAGTTATCTCAGTTTGAAGTAGGGTTGCCGGAAGATTTAAATCTTTTGACGGTAAAAGGTGAGTTTCTTAAAAATTGGGATCTGGTAAAGGAAAAAGGCAAGCAGGTATTAAAAGTCGAGTTGACCAAAGAAATATCTGAGGCATATCAGCTTATTTTAGAGGCAGAACAGATCAAGGAAGGCAACTTTTTAGCTCCGGATATTGTATCTTTAAATGCGGAACGTGAAAACGGCTATGTAGCTTTTGTCGTAAAGGATGATTACAATATACGTTCTTTACAGCGGAATGGGGTGAGCCAGTTAAATGTGGGAGAATTACCGGATCAGATCAAGCGGGCTGCCGGAGGAGAGGAAAAAATATCTTTGGCGTATCGTTTTTTAAGTTTGCCTAAGGAATTGCTAGTTAATGTGGAAAAAATAAAGCCGGAGATAACTGTAAGAAATAATGTTTTTCTTGATGTATCCGAAGAGGTTATGAAGCTGTTTATGTGGGTTGACTATCGGATCGCCAAGGCCGGAGTATTTAATTTTAACCTTGAGCTTCCCAATGATATGGATGTTGTTGATGTCGGTGGGGAAAATATCGAAAACTGGAAAGTAAATAGTGAGGGAGTTACTCAGACATTGGAAGTTCAGCTGCGGCGTAAGGCCATGGGAGATTATCGATTGTTTGTGGAATTGGAAAAGCCGGTAAAGGATATGTATCAGGATATGGAAATGCCTATGGTCAATATTCTGAATGCGGACAAGATTACCGGGTATATCGGCGTTGGATGTGAAAGCAGTATTCGTCTTAAGACAAAACACCGGAATAAACTGACGGAAGTTGCGCTTACTGAGTTGATAAATATTCCGCTGCCAGGCGTGCGGTATCCTGCTTTAGGATATAAATTCCTGGTTCAGCCTTATGAGCTGCAATTGGCAGTGGAAAAAGTAGATTCACGGGTCACTTCGGATGTGTTTACTTTTATTTCTGTAGGAGAGGGCTTAATGCTGAGCAACTCGGCAGTTACTTTTGATGTCTTATTTGCCGGAATAGATAAGTTTTCTCTAGTCTTGCCGGAGGATGTAAGCGGTGTTGATATTACCGGTGAGGGAATTAAAGCGAAGGATGAGCGTGAGGAAGAGCGGACGGTGGATGGAAAAATCCAAAAAATAAAGATATACGATATTTCCTTACACTCAAAAGTTAAGGGAAAATACACGCTTTACTGCGCCTGTGAAAAAGTTTTGAAAAATTCTTCTCAAAAATCCGATATTCCGGTTTTAGAAGTTTTGGGGGTTGACCGCCAGACCGGCAGTATTGCGATCGGTCCTCGGGCGAATGTAGAAATTGAATTGGTAAACCTCCAAGGAGCAAGCCAGGTCGATGTAAAAGAAATGCCTCAGGATAAAATAACCGGGCTGGATATCCAGGTATTGTACGCGCTTAAGTATGTAAGATATCCCTATGCGGTATCGTTGGAAGTTAAGAAGCATGAAGATGTTTCTGTTCTGGTAGCGGTAGTAGAGTCAGCGGTGATTACCTCAGTTATGGGGAAAGACGGGCAGATTATCGTGGATGCTAAGTATTTTGTGAAAAATCGTTCCAAACAGTATCTGGATATAGAACTTCCGAAAGACGCAGCTATCTGGAGTACTTTTGTTGACGGAAAAGCCGTAAAGCCGGCAAAGACAGAAGAAGGCAGAGTTCTTTTGCCGTTGGTCAAATATGAGGAAAAGGACCGCAGTTTTCCGGTTGAAATTATTTATGAAACTAAACGGCCGAAACTTTTTATGTTTGGGGCAGTGAGTCTTACTGCTCCGGTATTTGACATACCTTTAACGAATATTACCTGGAATGTATATCTTCCGTTTGGATATAATTATCACAATATAAACAGTAATATGGAACTGGGGCAGATGGCGTTTGTTTGTAAGTCAGTTAGTACGCGCGAAAGGGATGAAAAAGGGCGGGGACAAGCGGTAAGGCCTTCTGTGATTGCCGGAAAATCATATGAAAAGGTTTGTGCTGATGCGCCCTGCGAGATGGAGCTTAATGAAGGATTCTATGGCCAGGATGAAGAATATGGCCGGAGTGATTACGCTAAAATGAAGAAAGAAGACAAACGCCAGACTCGTCTTAGCGGGGAACTGAGTGTGTCCCAACAGCGGCAGCAGAAAGACCTTAATTTCCTGTCTAATATAAGTTCACAGGTTGCCAGATACAATCAGCAGCTTACTCCGGAAAAGACAAAACAGATTGAGCAGGGAAGGCAAAAAGGAGTTTTACCCATACATATTACTATCCCTACCGGTGGCAGACTGTTTACATTTACAAAGCTGATCAGCCGTCAGCCTTTGAAGGTCAGCGCGATTTATTCAAAAGCTCAGGCAAATATTTTGAAATTGATTATATTCCTACTGATTGGATTTTTTGGATATAAACATAAAGAGCAACTAAAAAAGCTTATCAAAAGACTGAAGAAAACTCCTTCTAATGATGAGCCATCTTCCGGAGCAGGTGTATAACTGTTGGAATTAGTTTAGATTAGAGCATAGAAGCAGGCATTATATTTTAAGAATTATTGCCTGCTTTGTAGATTGTAATTACAAGTGCGACAAGAAAAAGCTCCACAGATCGTAAGAAACCTGTTATTTTGTAAGTGACAAACAAAACAAAAAACAGGAGATCATATGGAGCAAGAAAATTGTAGCATTAAAAGGCAAAAATATAA
>JBDRPX010000005.1:0-23229 GCA_043826565.1 Candidatus Omnitrophota bacterium | reverse complement strand
AAAAAAATCGAAAAATGGATAAATAATTATCCGAGAAAAATTCATGGTTATAAGACAGCGAAGCAAATGGTAAAAGAGCATTTTCAAAATAACAGTGATCAAAATCTTGACAATGTCGCACTATGAGTTACAATTCACTTAGAAAGAGGAAAAATAGGTTTACTCTTGCATATTTTTGATTTTATTGTATAATTAGACGTTTAACTAATATAAGGCCTCTCACCCCTTGGGTTCGAGGTCAATTCGCCCCGCGACCCGGGGGCTAATTGAGGAGGGAAGAAAAATGAAGGAAAAAATTCATCCGCAGTATAAAGAAACCACGATACATTGTGCTTGTGGAGAACTTATTCAGACTCGTAGCACAAGAGAAAATATTCGTGTGGAAATCTGCAGTAAATGTCATCCTTTCTATACAGGAAAGCAGAAAATGATGGATACCGCGGGAAGAGTAGAGAGATTCAAGAAACGATATGCAAAATAATGAGCTGCTCTTAAATAAATTTGAGGGCTTTGCAAACCGCTTTCAGCAGATTGAAGATCAATTGATGCAGCCGGAGATTTCTCAGGATGCTCTAAAGTATCAAAAGTTGGCTAAAGAGCGGGCTCGTTTGTCAGACAGAGTCGAGCAATACCGGAAATATAAAAAAAACCAGTCAGAAATTAAGCGCCTGGAGAATATTGTCAAAGAACAGAACGAAGAAGAGGAATTCCTTGAGTTGGTTAATGAGGAACTTCTTAGTTTGCGGACAAAACAGCAGGCGCTTATATCTTCCATGGAAGAGTATCTGATTGAAGAAGATCCGAACGCGGAAAAAGATATAATTATGGAAATCCGTGCCGGGACCGGAGGGGAAGAGGCCGCTCTTTTTGCCGGGAAACTATATCGCATGTATACAAAATATGCAGCGGAAAGCGGATTTAAAGTTGAGGTTATAAATTCTAATCCTACTGCTTTGGGCGGATTCAAAGAAGTTATTTTTTCTATTGCCGGAAAAGGTGTATACCGAAAATTAAAATATGAAAGCGGTGTTCACCGTGTCCAACGGGTTCCGGCGACAGAAGCTTCAGGAAGAATTCATACTTCTGCGGTGAGTGTGGCTGTTTTACCGGAAGCTGAGGATGTGGAGATCCAGATTAACCCCGGTGATATTAAAGTAGATGTGTATAGATCTACCGGAGCTGGAGGCCAAAGTGTCAATACAACAGATTCGGCAGTGCGGATGACACATCTTCCGACGGGAATCGTGGTTACCTGCCAGGATGAGCGTTCGCAGATAAAAAACAGAGCTAAGGCCATAAAAGTCTTAAAAGCACGATTGCTTGATGCGTCCCGGCGGGAGCAGGAATCAAAAATGACTCAGGAGCGGAGGACACAAATCGGCTCCGGAGATAGAAGCGAAAAGATAAGAACATATAATTTCCCGGACAGAAGAGTTACTGATCACCGGATAAACCTTACTCTTTACAAGATAGAGAGTATTCTTGAAGGAGATTTGGGAGATATTATTGAGGCGTTGCGCCTGGCAGAGCGTCAGCTCAAAATTAAAGGCGCAGAGAAAATATGCTGAAATTGCAAGGAAAAACACCGGTACTCGGGCTTATTGAATGGGCAGTTAATCGCTTAGGATCTCAAGGTAATAAATCTTCGTGTATTGAAGCGGAAATCATTCTAAGTTTTCTTTTAAAGTGTGAACGTATAGAGTTGTATCTTGATAAACACAAAGTACTTTCGGAATCATTAATTGCGAATTTTAAAGAGATAGTTGAAAAAAGATGTTTGGATATTCCGTTACAGTACCTGATAAATGAAGCTTATTTTTTCGGACTGAAATTATTCGTGTCTAAAGGGGTATTTATCCCGCGTCCGGAAACTGAAGTCCTGGTTGAAAAGATTCTCAGTATAATTGAACGGGATTTTAACAAACAGGCGGCAATTCTAGAGTTTTGTACCGGAAGCGGGAATATCTCCGTTGCATTGACAAAAAATGCTCAGGGTTGTACAATAATAGCCACTGATATTAACCCGGCGGCATTGGGAATTGCCCAAAAGAATGCTATTAAGCACAGGGTGAGTGATAAAATATCCTTTTTGCAGGGTGATTTGTTTTCCGCACTTAAGGCGGAAAGGGTGTCTGATCAGGAATTTGATATAATCGTAGCAAATCCGCCTTATGTTGCCCGTCTGGATTACGATGGTTTGCCGGAAGATGTGCATCAAGAACCAAAGCCTGCACTTGATGGCGGCAGAGACGGGCTTGTGTTTTATAGGAGAATAATTTCCGGGTGTGCTGCATATTTAAAAAATGGCGGATTTATTGCTTTTGAATTTGGAGATAATCAAAAAGAAGCAATCGCGGAAATTATTAATCAGAGCGGTTTTTTTCAGCAGCCGGAGTTTTTTGCTGATTTAAACGATATAAGCAGATTTGTGACAGCGAGAAAGAAACATGGATAAAATTGTTATTGAAGGCGGAGTTCCTTTAAAAGGAGTTATTGAAGTCAGCGGCGCGAAAAATGCAGCATTACCGATTCTCGCGGCTACTTTATTGACCGAAGAAAAATGTGTTATTAAAAATGTCCCGGCATTGCGTGATGTGGCAACGATGCTTAAAATTTTGCGCAGTTTAGGAGTAAAGGTTCAGATGGAGGGTAACCGGGTAGTTGTCTGGCCATCAAAAACAAAAAAGTTTTTAGCGGAATATAAATTAGTCAGTACAATGCGGGCTTCTATTTGCGTATTAGGCCCATTATTGGCAAAAGAAAAACAGGCTCGGGTTTCTATGCCGGGCGGCTGTATAATTGGCCAGCGGCCTGTGGATTTGCATTTAAAAGGATTAAGGTCTTTAGGCGCCCAGATAAAAATTGAACATGGTTATATTGTTGCCCGGGCTAAAAAACTAAGAGGCAGTAATGTTTTCTTAGGAGGAGCATACGGATCCTCGGTACTGGCTACGGCAAATGTAATGATGGCGGCTGTATTGGCAAAAGGCAGGTCTTTGATAGAAAACGCGGCGTGTGAACCGGAAGTTATTGACCTGGCAAATTTTTTGATTAAAATGGGTGCAAAAATAAAAGGCCAGGGAACTCCGATAATTGAAGTTGAAGGAGTGAAAAATTTAAACGGCGCGGTACATAGTATTATCCCGGACAGGATTGAAGCGGGTACGCACATTTTGGCCGCGGCGATTACCGGCGGGGAACTTATTATAAAAAAAGCAAAAATTGAACATTTATCCGCGCTTATTGATAAACTTACTCAGGTAGGGGTAATAGTGAAAGCACAGGACGGAGAGATCCGGGTAAAAAGAAAAGGTGCGGTATTAAAACCTGTGGATATCACGACATTGCCTTATCCGGGATTTGCTACCGATATGCAGGCGCAGATGATGGCCTTAGTAACTGTAAGCGACGGAATAAGTGTATTAACAGAAAAGATTTTTCCCGATCGGTTTATGCATGTTAGTGAGTTAAACAGAATGGGAGCAGATATATTTCTTGAAGGTGCCAGTGCTATTGTTAAAGGAGGTAAAAAACTTAGCGGTGCGCCGGTTATGGCATCAGATTTACGTGCTTCCGCGGCATTGATCCTTGCGGGTTTGGTCGCTAAAGGAAAAACAGAAGTTTTTCGTATTTATCATTTAGACCGCGGATATGAAAAAATAGAAGAAAAGCTTATAAAAGTAGGTGCAAGAATAAAGAGAGTTAAAGAATAAGTGAAGATACAAGTTAGTAATGTTAATAGTTTCGCCCAAAGGGCGGGATTAAATTCAGCCTTATAATTTATGTCGTCTGAAGACTCCATAAATCATGGCTTCATTTAAGGAGGTGAAAGAGTGGCAGTTGTAATTCGTTTAGCAAGATTAGGTTCAAAAAGAAAACCACATCATAAAATTGTTGTTATTGAACAACATAGACCCCGTGATGGTCGATTTATTGAAGAAATTGGTTATTATGATCCTTCACATGAACCGGCGTTTGTTGATGTTAAGGTTGAGAGAGCGATGCACTGGTTAAGTGTCGGTGCACAGCCAAGCCCAACAGTTAAAAGTATATTTAAAAGCAAAAATATACCATTAAAGGTAAAGCGAGGACAAGACTTAAAGAGCAAAGTGAATTAAGTGTTATGTCGAGCTTTACCCCGCCTTTTTGGCGGAAAGAGGTTTTTATGCGCAACGTGTTTAGTAGATATAATTAATGTTTAGGTGTTGAAGGTTTAGTTGCTTCGCCCAAAAGGGCGGGGTTCAATTCAGTCTTATAATTTAAGTAGTCTGAAGACTTCATAAATTATGGCTTCATTGAAAAAAAGGGGGCAAGTAATGCATAGGGCAAAATTGTTGCTGTTAGTGTTGATAGTATATCTCTTAGCCGGGAGCGCGGCTTATGCTGAGGCTAAACAGAGAAATGCCGAAGAAACAGAAGGAAATGTATCCCAAGAGCAGATTATTTTGACGGAAAAGGAAAAATATGTCCTGAAAGAATGGGTGCACGCGGCGGAATTGGCTGAAGAAGCTTTTGATTTTGAGACAGCGATTCAATATTATACGAAAGTTAAAGACTATTTTCCGGATACCGAAGAAGGGGTTAATGCGGGAAAAAGTCTTGAAACACTGGTGAAAACACAGAAGAAGTAAAAAGGAAAGTTGCAGGTTACAGGTTGCAAGTTATGAGATATAATATACAAGATAAAAACGATTTAATCTTATTTACATTATTTGTTTTTTGTTTTAACTTGTGACTTGAGGCTTGTGTCTTGTGACTGTAGTATAATTAATATATGCAGATTGATGTTCTGACACTTTTCCCTCAAATGTTTGAGGGTGTTCTGGGTGACTCGATATTAAAACGGGCGCAGGAAAAGAAAAAAGTAAAAATCAAGGTGTACAATCTCAGAGATTGGACACATGATAAGCGCAAGACTGTTGATGATAAGCCGTTTGGCGGCGGCCCCGGAATGGTACTTAAGCCTGAACCTGTGTTTGAGGCATGCGATGAAATTTGTAAGAAAAATACACACATCGTCCTGCTTACTCCGCAGGGAAAAAGATTTGAACAAAAGCAGGCTAAAAAATTTTTAAAACATAAGCATTTATTATTAATTTGCGGCCACTACGAAGGGTTTGATGAGAGGATAAGAACGCTGGCGGATAGCGAGATATCTGTCGGTGATTATATATTAACCTGCGGAGAATTGCCGGCAATGATTATTGTTGATGCGGTAGTAAGACTTATCCCCGGAGTTTTGGGGCAGGAGGGTTCTTTAGATTCGGAATCATTCAATGATGGTTTGTTAGAATATCCTCAGTATACAAGACCAAGAGTATATCGGGATATGAAAGTGCCGAAGATTCTTTTATCAGGAGACCATGGAGAAATTGAGCGATGGCGTACTAAGCAGTCTTTGAAAAGAACAAAAGAAAGAAGGAAAGATTTAATAGATAAGTACAATAAGGTAAAGAAAAAGTAGATGACCCGCCACAAAAATTGGCGAGGTTTAATTCGCACAGATAATTTACAGAACAAAGTGATGTAAATTATGAAATAATAAGGAAATCCGAACGCCAAAAAGATGCGTCACGGACATAATTCGCACTTATTACTTAGCTTCATTTTGTTCGCTAAGTAATGTGCTCATTAAAGGAGGGAAAAAGTGGCTAAGAAAGTAAAAAAAATAGATGAAAAGCCGACAGAGGTTCAGTTCTCTTCCGGGGATATAATTAAAGTAAATGTAAAGATCCCGGAGGAAGCGGGGAAATTTCGTGTTCAGACTTTTGAAGGTGCGGTTATCAGAAAGCGCGGAAGCGGAATAAGCCAGACTTTTACCGTTCGAAGAATTTCACACGGTGAAGGAGTTGAAAGAGTATTCCCGCTGCATTCTCCGATGATTGACAGTATTGAAGTGGTTAAAAAAGGAAAAGTGCGCCGGGCAAAATTATACTATTTAAGAGGCCTCAAAGGTAAGGCAGCAAAAATTACCGAAAAAAAAGAAGCAGTTGAAGCAAAATCTTAAGATTATATAATGTGGCAATTTGAGGAAGAACTTTTCAATAAAGGTATTGCCGATATTGCCGGAGTGGATGAGGCAGGACGCGGCCCATTGGCCGGTCCGGTTGTCGCGGCAGCGGTAATTATTCCTCGCGGATTTAAATTTAAGCAAAAAATAAAAGACTCGAAAAAACTCAGCGCAGCACAGCGTGAAAAAGCCTTTCTGGAGATAAAGGATAATTGTTGTGTTGCGTTTTCTGTTATTAGCGAACAAGATATTGATAGAGTTAATATCCTGCAGGCATCTTTGCTGGCGATGGCGCAAGCAGTAAAGGCACTTTCGAAAATTCCAAAATGGGTACTGATAGATGGGAATCAAAAACCGGATATTTCATTGCCGTGTACTACGATTATTGCCGGTGATGCAAAAAGTATATCCATTGCCTGTGCTTCAATTATCGCTAAAGTTACTCGTGATAAAATGATGATTGAGTATGATAAGCTGTATCCGGAGTACGGCTTTGCCGGACATAAAGGATATGGCACAGAATTCCATCGCCAGGCTATCCTTAAATACGGCCCCTGTCCTATCCACCGCAAAACTTTTGAACCCATTAAAAGTATGCCGGAATTTAAAAAATCCGGATAAGACGAATAAATTAGTAATAAAAAAGAAGCCCTAGAGTGTAACATGTTGTATTTAAATCAGTTATGCTAATAGTATTTTTCTGCTGAGGCTTGCAGGCCTTTCGAAAGCATGGTATACTTAAGAACTTAATTCTGGCTCAGAAGTACTATCTTTAAGAGGTTTTTGTCTAATGAAAAAAAATCGTGTAAACTTGTTTATAGAGGTTAGTTAACTGATGAAACAAACAAATGTTTTTAAAATAATTTCCTTTTTCCTGATTCAGGTATTTATACTCGTGAACTTATCTTTGGCTTTTGCCGGAGATGTTTCCGTGGCTCAAGAAGAGAAGGAAATGCTGGCACCTTCTGTGCAAATTGAACAAGGCAGTCTGAAAAATGCTTTTGAAAAACGTCAGCCTGCGGTTCCTGTGATTGCGTACGCCCCGAAAACAGGACTTCTTCCGGTAATTCCCTATTATATTAATGTACCGCTTTCGTTTCAGAAAATACTAGAAAAATTATTTGGCAATCCGTCAAACTGGGATATGATCCGGCAAACTGTAGCGCCAAATAGTAAATCTTTTCTGCCAATGCATATTCAATGGTTGGATGAAGGGGCCTTAAAAAGAGTAGTGCGTGTACGTGTGATAACCGATCATGGGCAGATAAGTCTCGGCTTTAGATTTTATTATACAAGTACGGAAAATACTCCGGCTCAAGCCGAAGGAAAGGCCAGAGAAGAAAAGATAGTATTAAACCATTTTTATGGTATCGATAAATCAGCGATAGAAATTTTTGATTATATAAGTGATGTGCGTCTGGATGGTGACATGCATCAATTGCTTTCACAAAATGATTTAGTCGGATTTACAGTCGGAGAATTTATCGACGGCCCGGTTTTAGAAAAAGTGGGGAATGCTCTAGAACTTAGTGATATGCTTAAAGAGAGTATTGCGACAATTACGAATGTCTGGCTGCATTCAGTTAAAAGGGAGCATCGGGGTAAATATCGGGGTTTTGCTATTAAGGATATGAAACTGGCAAATTTTGTATATGATCAAAATTTAAAAATTGTAAGATTTATTGATGTTGATATGAAGGAAAGAATAACATTTACAGTATTGCTGGAAAATATTTACGATTATGTTTGTAAATCGCTTAAACAAAAAAATATTCCCATAACTGAACAAACTCTTTCTTATATTTTATCAGGGGTTCAGCAAGGAGTGCAGAGGTTTTCCGAATATAATCTCCCCCATAATCCTAACCGGGTTGATCTTGAGACTGTTTCAGTAATTGTGGGAAAATATGTTGACAGCGCAACTCAGGGTGTAAATAAAGTAAAAGATATTCAGGACTCCCGCTGGATGCGGTTAAGAGTTTTGGCTCAAGCAGCAACCGGTGTGTTAGTAGGCTTGAGCGGGAATGCTGTAGAAGTTCCGATTATTAAACAGGCTGGAACCAGGCAAAATAATCCGGGTGATTTCCTGAACATATTAGTAAACTCTTCTATTTAAAGCTGCAGAGATTTTCTGGTCAATTCTTGTAATATTAATTCTTTCCATGATCGAGTTTATTGTGATATAATATATTCGGTGAAAATTATGGAAAAAACTACTTGGACAATAGAAAAAGCGACAAAACAGGTAAAAATCGCGTCAGGTTTGGTTGTTATCGGGGGAATCGTGGGGCTTTATATGGCCCTTGATGATTTTATTAGCCTTGGGGCAAACACAAGTTCTTTTGTTTTTCCTTATCTTTTCAATATAATTATGATAATTTTGTCTATTTTTCAGATTTTTGTGGGTATAGTTTTAAAAGAACTTAATAATTGGACACGTTTGGCGGTTTTTGGGATATTTGCGGCGAGAATTTTCCTGGGATATTTCGACAGTTGGGAGATAATCGCGGCTTTTGCATTACTCGGATATGCAGCATATGTGCTCAGACCGGCAAAAGCAGGGTGGATTTTCCGGAGTCTTTAGGAAAACATGCCGGAGGTATCTTGCTTGACATTTTTACTGTTTTGGAGTACAATTTTAAATGAACAAACAACTAATAAGAAATTGGATAAAAGATAAATTAAAGGAGCAAAAGGAGGAACAAAGACTTAAAAGAAGTCTGGTAATTAAAAGAAAATTATTTTTACAACCTCAGTTTTTACAATCAGATACAATAATGTTTTATATAGCAAAAGAGGGTGAAGTAGAAACAGCTGATATGATTAAAGATACGCTTAAAATGGGAAAAAATGTAGTTGTTCCAGTAACATTGGTAAAAGAAAAGAAGATAATTCCTTCCCGGGTAAAATGTTATGATAAAGAACTGGGGAAAGGTCCTTATGGAGTCTATCAACCTAAAAAACAGTATATGAGAAAAGAATTACTCAAAAATATTGATTTAGTAGTTGTACCGGGTATAGCTTTTGACCGTCTGGGAAATCGTTTGGGGCGGGGTGGCGGCTATTATGATAGATTCTTATCTAAACTAAAAAAAAGAAATATACCGATGTTCGGACTTGCGTTTAAATTTCAAGTCCTCAAGCAACTACCTGTCTTATCACACGACATTCCTGTTACAAAGCTTATCTTTGCCTAAAATCTGTCCTATCAGCCTCTTTGCCAGCAATAAGTATTTTTAGTAATGCTGAGTTGTTACTACTTAAGGAGGTGCTAACGATCATGGAAAATACAATAAGTATGATAATCGGTGTATCAATTGGTGCCGTATTCTTTATTTGCGGATACGCGTATCGTCGATTTTTTGCGGAAAAGAAAGTCAAAAGTGCCGAAGATAAGGTAAAAGCGCTTTTGCAGGATGCGGATAGGCAGGTAGAGACAAAAAAGAGAGAAGCTACTTTAGAAGCTAAAGATTTGCTTTATAAGACAAGGCTTGACTTTGAAAAAGAGTCTAAAGAGAGAAGACAGGAACTGCTTAATCTAGAGCGTCGACTGGTCCAGCGCGAAGAAAATATGGACAGAAAAGTAGATCTTATAGATAAAAAAGAACGTGAGGTCAGTAATCGGGCTCGTCAGGCCACGGAAAAAGAAAAAATTAATGAAGGTAAGGAGAACGAATTAAACCAGTTAATTTTGGAAGAAAAGGAAAAACTGCAGAGGGTTTCCGGGTTAAGTTCCGAAGAGGCAAAGAAAATATTATTAACGCATATGGAAGATGAGGTTCGTTATGATGCCAGCGTGATGATCAAGAGGATCGAGGATGAGGCACGTGAGACAGCAGATAAAAAGGCAAAACACCTTATAAGTCTGGCGATTCAGCGTTGTGCTGCTGAGCATACGGTTGAATCTACAGTAAGTGTCGTAAGTCTTCCTAATGACGATATGAAGGGACGTATCATCGGGCGTGAAGGAAGAAACATCCGGGCACTGGAAGTTGCTACGGGAATTGATGTAATTATTGATGATACTCCGGAAGCGGTTACTCTTTCCGGGTTTGATCCTATCCGCCGGGAAATCGCCCGGCTTTCTCTGGAGCGTTTGATCCAGAACGGACGTATTCATCCGGCACGTATTGAGGAAGTTGTTGAAAAAATCAAAAAGGAAATGGAGCAGACTATTAAGGATGAAGGGGAAAAGGCGGTATTTGATGTCGGAGTACAGCGAGTGCATCCTGAGGCAGTCAAACTTTTAGGTAGATTGCGTTATCGGACCAGCTACGGTCAGAACGTATTACAGCATTCGAAAGAAGTCGCGTTTATAATGAGCTTATTAGCCGGAGAATTGGAATTGGAAATTAGTCTGGCCAGACGGATCGGATTACTGCATGATATTGGAAAAGCAGTTGACCATGAAATGGAAGGAACTCATGCTGGGATCGGTGCTGAGTTAGCGAGAAAGTATGGCGAAAACGAGCAGGTAACTAATGCTATCGGTGCACATCATAATGAAGTAGAGTGTAACTCAATTTATGGTGTATTAGTTCAGGCTGCGGATGCGATTAGCGCGACCAGGCCGGGAGCCAGAAGGGAAACACTTGAAAGCTACATTAAGCGTCTATCAAAGTTAGAAGCTATTGCCGATTCCTTTAAGGGCGTAGATAAAGCATTTGCAATTCAGGCCGGCCGGGAAATAAGAGTTATTGTTAAGCCGGACAAGGTTGGAGATCAGGAATCTGTGATTTTGGCGCGGGAGATTACCAAGAGAATAGAAAACGAGCTTGAATATCCGGGACAGGTAAAAGTAACGGTTATTCGGGAAAAAAGAGTAGTTGAATACGCAAAATAAAACAGAAGACAGAGGACAGAGGACAGAAAGTTTTTTCTGACTTCTGATATCTGACCTCTGACATCTAACTAACAGAGGTCGACATGAAGATTTTAATGATCGGCGATATTGTCGGTGAACCGGGGCGTAAGGCGGTAGATAAAATTGTTCCGCTTTTAAAACAGCATGAAGATGTTGATTTTGTTATTGCTAATGCGGAAAATGCTGCCGGAGGTTCGGGGATTACTCCTAAAATTTTTCAGCAGCTTATGCGTTCCGGAATAGATGTTGTTACTTCCGGAGACCATATTTTTAAGCGCCGGGAGGTTCTGGATATCATTGGGTGTGAAGATAGGCTATTGCGTCCGGCTAATTATCCGGACGGGGTAGCGGGAAAAGGATCTGCCATAGTCGAAGCCAATAACGGTGTTAAGGTAGGGGTGATCAATGTTAATGGCCGGGTTTTTATGGAGGCATTGGATTGTCCTTTTCGGAGCAGCTTAGCGCTACTGGAAGAGATCAAAAAAGAAGCCCAAATCGTAATCGTTGATATACATGCTGAAGCTACCAGTGAAAAGGTTGCTCTGGGCTGGTATTTAAACGGAAAAGCAACTGCTGTGTTCGGTACGCATACTCATGTACAGACTGCTGATGAAAGAATTCTTCCGCCGGATAATTATACGGCTTATATTACTGATGTGGGAATGACCGGTCCGATTGATTCCGTTATCGGCCGTAATATCGAGCAGGTATTAGTTCGTTTTTTAACTCATGTTCCTACGCGTTTCGAGGTTTCCGACCAAAATATTCAGTTACAAGGGGTAATTATCGATGTCGATGAAAAAAATGGTAAGGCCCGGTCAATAACCAGAATTCAGGAATTCTTAGACGACCCGAATCCCTCTGTGTAGGTAGGATTCGGGGGCTGCTTGCCGGATTTCTCCTTTATTTCCTCTGCGTATTGTTATATAATAAGAAAAACTTCAAAAATACGAATTCCCGCTAATTTTTACGGATTAACGCGAAAATGGTTATTTATAAACTTTTATGAATACTATTACTATGAGGTGAAAGATGACGGATAAACTGGAAAAATTGACTAAACAGATTTATGCAGAAGGAATAACTAAGGCCAAAGAAGAAGCTGAAAAAATAATCAAAGCTGCCGAGGAGGAGAAGAAGAAAATTTTACGCTCTGCTCGTCAGGAAGCAGAGGATATTGCCGAGACTGCCCGTAAAGAAGTAGCGGATCTTAATAAACGGGCGGAATCAGAGATAAGAATGGTCACTCAGCAGTCCTTATCCTTATTACGCCAGAAAATCACCGAACTTATTGCCGTTAAAGTATCAAGTGATTCAGCTAAGGGGCTGCTGGATGATACTGAGTTTTTGAAAAAAGTTCTTTTGACAGTTATGAAAGAATGGATTTCTCAAGGGTCCCGGGGGCAGCAGTTTTATCTAAAGCTTCCGGCTGATTTACAAAAAGATATTCAGGATTATCTGCTGGAAAAAGGGAAACAGACACTAGATGCCGGATTAAAGATAGAATTTGACGAGAATATTAAGAGCGGATTTGTTATTAGTCCCCAAGACGGAAGTTATCGGGTGGGATTTACCGAAAGTGATTTCCAGGCATTAATTGCCTATTTTCTCCGTCCGAAGATGAAAGAATTCTTATTTGCTAGAAAAGATGAAAGATGAATATTGAAAGTTGAATGTTGGAGAATATTGACTGTTTTTTACAATTTTCAGCTTTCAATTCTCAATTTTCCTAAAGATTATGTCTAAAAACTATTACTATCTCATTGCTTCATTACCGGAGCTGCATCTTGATGACAATAAAGAGCCTTATCGGGTAAAGGACTTTGTCGCCGAGCTTAGCGAACAGCTTTATCCGGAGCATTTCAATTATGTGCGCAGTATTATCTCTATATATGATAATGCGAATATTGTTGATGCTGTTTTAGGCCGGGATACTCCTTGGGGGCAGCAGACGGGAAACCGGTCTTTTAAAGAGATTAGAGATTTATTGGCGGAGGATGGCTTTGGCTTTGACGAATATATCATTTCTTCCTTAAAACAAATTGGGCATAGTAATAAAGAAGAAAAAAATCTTTTGCGGGCAAATCTTGAAGATATAATTTTTAGTAATTACTACCGCAAAATGACTGCGCATGAAAACCTGTTTATCCAAACCTACTTTAAATTTGATTTCCAGCTGCGCAATATCCTGGTGGCTTTAAATAAGCGTAAGTTCAATCTGGAAAACGCTGATTTTATTGATATAGAAGAGGACTCATATATAGTCAATAAGCTTCGGAGCAATGGGGCAAATGATTTTGGATTATCCGGAGATATCGAATATTTACAGAAATTGATTGAGAGTGTTAATAACAATGAAAGCATTCATATAGAAAAATACATAGATCAGCTGCGTTGGAATAAAATTGAGGAAATTAATACATTTAAGTATTTTGAAATTGATGTTTTACTCGGATTTTTGCTTAAACTGATGCTTGTCGAGCGATGGATTCACCTTGATGAGCACAAGGGCAGCGAGATATTTGACGAAAGAGCAAAAGCCGAACTAAGCGTTAAGGCGTAAGGGGTAAGGATTAAGTAAAAACATTTGGTTTATATAAAAAACTTAATTCATAATCCTTAGGACTTATAACTTGATAATATGGAGGAGCTAATGACGACCAAAGGAAAAGTAATCAGCGTAGTATCAAATCTAGTTACTATCGAAGTCGATGGCCCGATAAGTCAGAATGAAATTTGTTATATTGCGCTTGATGATATAAAAATACAGGGCGAGGTAATTAAGATCGACGGTTCCCGGGCGTTCGCGCAGGTGTTTGAAAGTACCCGCGGCTTAAAAATAGGGGCAGAAGCGGATTTTACCGAGCACATGTTGGAGGTTGAGGTCGGCCCGGGACTGCTTTCTAAAAAATATGACGGCCTGCAGGGTGATCTGGAAGCAATGACCGGAGTTTTCTTAAAACGCGGAGAAAAAACCCAGGCTTTTTCCTACGAAACAAAATGGGATTTTGAGCCGCTGGCTGAACCCGGTGACCGGGTTCAGGCGGGAGACTGGCTGGGACAAGTAAAAGAAAACTGGATTAATCATAAGATCATGGTGCCGTTTTTGCTGGAAGGGATGTGGACAGTCGAATCGGTTAAACCTAAAGGCAAATACACGACCAAAGATTTTATTGCTGTACTTAAGAGCGCGCAAGATCAGACTTACCAAGTGCAGATGTCCCAAAAAGTGCCGGTAAAAGTCCCGGTAAAGGCATACGCGAATAAGCCGGTCGCCTTTAAACCTTTGGAGACCGGAGTACGGCTTATTGATACACTAAATCCGATTGTGGAAGGTGGGACGGGATTTATTCCGGGGCCGTTTGGCTGCGGTAAAACTGTATTACAGCATATTATTGCGGCAAATGCCCAGGTTGATCTGGTGATCCTTTGTGCCTGCGGAGAACGGGCCAACGAAGTTGTGGAAATTTTTAAAGAATATCCGGAGTTAGATGACCCGCGTACCGGCAGAAAACTTATTGAGCGTACGATTATTATCTGTAATACTTCCAATATGCCGGTAGCGGCACGTGAAGCTTCTGTTTATACGGCAATGACGATCGCTGAATATTACCGGCAGATGGGGCTAAAGGTTTTATTATTGGCTGATTCAACATCACGTTGGGCCCAAGCTCTGCGTGAGATGTCTAACCGGATGGAAGAACTTCCCGGGCCGGATGCTTTTCCCATGGATTTATCGGCAGTTATTGCTAATTTTTATTCCCGGGCGGGGTTAGTGGAATTAAATAACGGCGAAAAAGGATCGATAACGTTTATTGGAACGGTTAGCCCTGCCGGAGGTAATTTAAAAGAACCGGTTACCGAATCAACTAAAAAAGTTGCCCGTTGTTTTTACGCGTTAGCGCAAAAGAGAGCTGATGGGAGGAGATATCCGGCTATTGATACGATTGAAAGTTATTCAAAATATCTTGAATATAAAGAGGTTCAGGAATATATGCAGAAAAACCTGGAGCCGCATTGGGTGGAAAAAGTGTTTTTTGTCAGAGATATTTTATTACGCGGGAAAGAAGCGTATGATTCAATAAATATTCTCGGCGATGATAGTGTGCCCACTGATTATCACGAAGCATATTGGAAATCAGAGCTGGTGGACTTCGGTTTTTTACAACAAGACGCGTTTGATCCGGTAGATAAGGTCACATCGATGCAGAGACAGCGCTATATGATGGATATTATTCATAATATCTGTAAAGCTGATTTTGATTTTGATAATTTCGCGGATGTTGCCCCATATTTTAAAAAACTTATAAATTTTATTAAGCAGATGAACTACTCTGAATTTCAGAAAGATGATTTTAAAAAATTTGAAGATGAATTGCAGAGTACTTTAATGGAACGCAGGATAACAGACGACAGAAGTCAGAAGTCAGAAGTCAGATAAAAATAAAGATGGAGTTATAACTATGAAAAGACAAGCTGCAGCATTTTCCACAATATATACAAAAATAGAGCAAATAACTAAGGCGACATGTTCTTTACGGGCAAAAGATGTAATGAACGAGGAAATGGCTTTGATCGACGGCAGGCCGGCACAGGTGGTGAAAATTCAGGGAGATCTGGTAACTTTACAGGTTTTTTCCGGTACCCAGGGGATTGGCAATGATGCGGATGTTATTTTTTTAAAAGAACCTCCGACATTGCAGGTAGGAAAAGATCTCTCCGGAAGATTCTTCAATGCTTATGGCCAGCAAATTGACGGCGGCCCGGAACTGGAAGGGGAAAAAATCCCGATCGGCGGCCCGAGTGTTAATCCGGTGCGCCGGCAACAGCCCTCGGAGTTGATTACTACAGGTATTGCCGGAATTGATTTAAATAACACCCTGGTTACCGGGCAAAAGATCCCGTTTTTTGCTGATCCTGACCAGCCTTATAATCAGGTTATGGCCAATGTAGCTTTGCGTTCCGGCGCGGATCGGATCATCCTTGGCGGGATGGGATTATCTAATGATGATTACCTGTATTACCGCCGGGTTTTTGAAGATGCCGGAATTTTGGAAAAGATCACGTGCTTTATAAATACAACCGATGATCCTCCGGTGGAACGCTTGCTGATACCGGATATGTCGCTTACTGCCGCAGAGTATTTTGCGGTAGAACAAAAGGAAGATGTTCTGGTGCTGTTAACGGATATGACTTTATTTTGCGATGCCTTAAGTATTGTGTCTAATCGTATGGATCAGATCCCTTCTAAAGACAGTATGCCGGGATCTTTGTATAGTGATTTGGCAAAGATTTATGAAAAAGCCGTGCAGTTTGAAAAAGGATCAATTACAATTATCGCGGTTACTACCCTTAGCGGAGGGGATATTACCCACGCGATCCCGGATAACACCGGATATATTACCGAAGGCCAGTTGTTTTTGCGCAGAAATACTGATATTGCCAAAGTTATTGTTGACCCGTTCCGCAGTCTTTCCCGGCTAAAACAGCTGGTTATCGGAACGCGCAGCCGGGAAGATCATCCGCAGGTAATGAACGCGGGGGTGCGCTTGTATGCGGATGCGGCAAATGCTAAAACGAAAAAGGAAAATGGATTTGATTTAACCGATTATGATGAACGCTGTCTGAAATTTGCTGCAGAATATGCTAACGAGCTCCTGGCAATTGATGTAAATATTGAAATTGATAAGATGCTGGATACTTGCTGGAAATTATTTGCGGATAACTTTAAAAAAGAGGAAGTTGGGATTAAGGACGAAATAGTTAAAAAATATTGGAAAGAAAATCAAAATTAAACTGTAGGGGCGGTGCTTGCCCCCGCCCGGGATAAAAATGTCACAAATACAATACAATAAAATCACCTTAATAAATATAAATAAGGATTTAAAGATCCGCAGAAATGCTCTGCCGGTATTGCAGAGTAAAGAAGCGGCTTTGCGTGCCGAAACAAAACGTATCCGGGACAGGCTTAAAGAAATGGATAAGAAAATCCAGGAAAAAATTGATGCTTTAGCGGGGATGAAACGTTTATGGTGTGAATTTCCGGATCTGGTAAAAATTTCTGACATAAAACTAACCTCGAAAAAAATAGCGAGTATTAAGGTAAACATTGTTGAAGAAGTTGTTTTTACGGATATTTCGCTTAATTTATTTGCTCATCCGGCATGGTTTATACAGGGCATTGAGGAATTAAAAGAAGTGATCCGGTTGAAGATTGAACGCTTAAATGAAGAGAAGATATTAGAGGATATTGAATACGCGCGCCGGAAAACAACCCAAAAAGTAAATCTGTATGAAAAAGTCCAGATCCCGTTTTTTGAAGAAGCAATTCTTAAAATTAAACGTTTTTTAGAAGATGATGAGAATCTCTCTAAGTCTTCCCAAAAAGTATTAAAAAGGCGGATGGAGGCAGCATGTTTCTAGACACAAGACTCAAGACACAAGACTCAAGGGCAGAAACAAATAAGTTAATGTTTTTGTCTATGGTCTATTGTCTATGGTCTATTGTCAAAGGAGTTTTCTCGTGATTGTCCCGATGAAAAAACTTACAGCTTTAATTTTTCATAAAGACAAGGATGCGTTTTTGTCCGCTTTGCAGGATTTAGGGGTTGTGCATATTTCTTTGGAGAAGAAAGAACGGATTGATGAAGATATTAAAAATAAACAAAAGAAGCTGGAAAGCTGCCAGAGGTTTTTAAAAGTTGCGCAAAAAGAAGATAAAGCAACCATAGCGAAAACAGCCCGGGAGAAACGAACGGATGTTTTTTCTTATGTGCTGTCTTATGAGGGTATTACTGAAGAAATCAGGGAGATTGAAGAAACTTATGAAAAGACAGAAAGGGAATTGCGTAATATTCTGCCTTGGGGTGATTTTGATATTAATGCTGTAGAAGGGCTTAACGCAGGGGGAGTTAAAGCCAGATTTTTCATTGCGCCGATAAAGAAATTTGAAGCCTGCCGGCAAATAGATATGTGTTATGTGGAAATATCCCGTCCAAAACTTGGCATCCATGCCAATGGACCCGATTATCCCATCGTGGAAATATCCCGGGATAAGACCTATGTTTATTTTGTGGTTTTTGAAAAAGGTGACCAAATAGAAATTGATTGTGACGAATTTTTTTATCCCCAGACAGATAGGCAAACATTAGAAACGGAAATGGCGGATCTGGAGATCTTAAAAAAAGATAAGCTGAAACAGCGGGAAGATTTATTCTCGCATACTGCGCGAATTCGTGAATTTTGTAATAATCTGCATACTGAATTAGTATATCTTGCGGTTAGTCAGGGGTTGAATTCGGAGGTAGAGGGGAATGTGTATGTTTTAAACGGCTGGGTGCCGCGCAAACTTACAGATAATGTCGAGAAATTCTTAGAAGAAAAAGAAGTGTATTTTGATTTTTCCAATCCCCAGGAAGGGGAGAATATCCCGGTTTTACTAAAGAATAACCGTTTTTCCCGGTTATTTGAACCAATAACCAAAATGTTTTCTCTGCCTCACTATGCGGAAATGGATTTAACAGTATTTTTTGCTCCGTTTTTTACTTTATTCTTTGGGTTTTGTTTAGCTGATGCCGGATACGGATTAATTATTGTACTTATCTGCGCGATATTTTGGGAAAAAGTCGATCCTGATAAACGTCCGTTTCTAATTTTAGGTTCGATTTTTGGAATATCAACTTTTTTGTTCGGACTTATTACGGGAAATTTGTTCGGGATAGAACTTGTAAAAATAGAGTTTTTTAAGAAAATGGTTTTGTTAGATCCCAATCAGCTTTTTTATTTATCACTTAAAATAGGAATTGTCCAAATATTTTTTGGATTATTTTTAAAAGCAGTCGGTAAAATACGTCAATTCGGCTTTATGGCTAGTTTATCTGTTTGGGGATGGCTGATAATGCTTACCGGAGTAGTTCCTTTAGTGATCGCGTTTTTAGGTAAATCAGCATCCCCGGAATGGGCGAAACCGGCCGCACTAACCGGACTTGTGCTTATTTTGTTTTTTAATGATTTAAAAGCCAATATTTTCGTGAGATTCGGCTTAGGACTCTGGGAATTATATGGAGGGCTTACCGGTTTTTTAGGTGATGTTTTAAGCTATGTACGTCTTTTTGCTTTAGGTATTTCAAGTTCGATACTCGGTTTGGTTTTTAATAGTATCGCATTGCAAGCAAAGGATATTCCGGTGATTGGTTTTTTTGTGACACTAGTATTATTAGTTGTATTACATAGTATGAATTTTGCTTTAGGGGTGCTTTCAAGTTTTGTCCATCCTTTGCGGTTGACATTCGTGGAATTTTATAAGAATGCCGGTTTCGAGGGAGGCGGCAAGGCATATAATCCGTTCCGGAAAATTAATTGATATAGTAAATATCCGCCACAAAGATTGGCGAGATTTAATTTGCGCGTATAATTTACATCACTTTGCTCTGTAAATTATGCGCTCATTAAAGAAAGGAGTAAGAAATGACATTAGCATTAATTTTAGGATTTATCGGAGTGGGGCTTATGGTGGGATTATCCGGCTGCGGCAGTGCGATTGGCACTTCTATCGGAGGTTCGGCAACTGTGGGCGCTTTAAAGAGAAAAGAAGAAGCCTTTGCCAACTATCTGGTTCTTAGTGCTCTACCCGGGACACAGGGATTATACGGGTTTGCGGCATTTTTTGTCTTAAAAGATGTTTTAACCCCGGAAATTACAATGATGCAGGGAACGGCTTTATTAGGAGCGGGCATAATAATGGGCTCAGCCGGATTGGTCTCGGCGATTTATCAGGGCAAAGTTTGCGCTAATGGAATTGCCGGAATTGCCAGTGGTGCTGATGTATTTGGTAAAACCATGGTATTGGCAGTATTTCCGGAGTTATACGCGATCGTTGCGTTTGCTGCGTGTTTTTTGATCAAGCAAATTATTGGCTAAAAAAAGCAAAAATATTTAACCGGAAAAGCGGCTGCAGAAAATGCAGCCGCTTTTTATATCCGCCTACGCAGAAGACTGCGGGATATGCTTCGGCGAGATGTCGCTCCAGAAGGTATTATTGGGCGGATAACCTCGCCAAAGTTTTAAACTTTGGCGGGTAAATTAAGGAACCATGGGCAAGCGTGTGGAGCTCCATAACCTGTTCTTGTTGTATCTGGTTATGAATTTATGAGATTTGCGAAATAAACGTTTATGTGGTACACTTTTATGAATTTTATTAACCATGTTTATTATTAGGGCTTTAAATGAAAATATCACTAGAAAATATTTATAAAACAGCAGGCATTTCCGCAGTAGTTTTATTAACACAACTGCTTGTGATATCGTCAGTTGCATTTGCTGATGATTCTGCGGCGCTTGCCCCTTTTATCCGAATGGATACTGATTCAATTCAGACTTCATTTGAGTCTAAAAGCTATATTGAACTAACTCCTTCATATCCGGAAGCATTGCTTTCTCAATTAATTCAAGAAATAAACAGAAACGGTGCTGCTGTCGAGGTGACGACACGAATTCTCGATTATCTAGATGGCATAAGCAGGAATATTGACTATTACGGAAAAAAAGGGCTGCATCCTAAAGTAAAACAGCATATTATGGCATTGCTTTCTAATCCTCACGGCATTAGGCATTATGCCATAAAAGTCAGATTGCTGCGTTTGCTTGAAAAAGCTATGCTTTTTGAAAATGCGGATAGAATTAAAGAAGAGAGGAAAGCTCATCTGCAAGCTAGAAGGGCTACAGCGTTTGACCGGGATTCTAAGAGGATGTATATTCTTGAGCAGCGTTATGCTATTGCGGAAGTAATGGCACTGGTGCAGGATGCTTGGGAAGAAAATATCCATAGTCCCCAGCCTAAGCCGTTTGAATTATTTGCTTCAGGAATGGCCGGATATATTCTTAGTGATGATTGTCTGGGGCTTTCACTGGAACAAAGGATACGTTTTTATGTGTCGCTTGTTTATTTGAGAACGAATTATGTTCTTATTAAGCATTATGCGGGAAATTCTGCGGATTATAATTCCTGGAGCCCCTACAAAATGCTTGAGGCGATGACTGGGGTCAGGCTTGAATATGGACTTAAGGCTGTACGTTTTCTTCCGGAACGTCCTTTTGGTGTTTATTTCGAGTTTAAGAATAAGGCTTCGTATCTTGATTTTGAAGATCTTTATAATGAAAATAATGATTTAACTCAAACCATTGGAAATTTTAAGCCGTGGCTTACCGCCTGTTTTGGGTATTCAGATGATCCGCAGCTGCATGAACTGCAGCATGCATTTTTTAGTGCCGTAGCCGTTCCTTTGCGTGATCAAGTTGACTATGAAAGTTCAGGCAAAGTATTGGATGATTATGAAAAAATATTTATTGAGCATTTAAAAAAGAAGCGGTTTGGAGCCGCCAGAGCAGTTTTGCATAATCTAATGGGAGATTTATTATCTGAGTTAACCGATGAGTTTATGGCGAGAATGGTCGAGGGCGGGCAATTAAGTGAGCAATGGACATTTAATTTTTATGCGGAACGTTTTGGCAAGGTTACTGCTGGTAAAAATATCAAAGGCAAGGAAGGAATATTGCCAAGGATAAGAAGGGCTATGGAGGAAATTCTTATAGATCCGGATGAATTAGATCAAATGCAGGTATTTTACAGCCGGGAATATGAAAAAGTGCGTACTGCAATAAAAAATCGGGAATTACTGGCAAAGTATGTTATAGATCAGGAAGGTAACGTAAAAGGTATGGCTTTTCTCCATATGTTTCCTCTTAGCCAGTATGACCGTCTGCTTTTTTATTACGATAAAAAAATAGAAATTCAAAATATTACAAAGAGCATAGACGAATTCCTTGCCGCGGAAAATCAATGGCAGTCTTCAGAAAATAAGCTGGGAGTTGTATACGAACGAAGAAGTGAATTTAAAGTAAAGAGTGATCGCCCGTCGGAATTTGAGTCTTTTCAGGATTTGTCTGAACATTATAATGAAGAGTGGGGCAAAAATCCTGAATATCATGAGTTAGGAATTCAGGCCCGAGGATTGCGGGCAGAAACTGCCCGGGCGCGGGCTTTGGCTGAGGAGCACAAAAGAAAGGCGATATCAGCTTTGATGATTAAAATTATGAATATTGGCGAGCAGGAGACCGAAGCTTTTACATACTGGATGCAATACCAGCCGCAGAAAAATAAGAGATTTCCTTCCTATCGTCTGGCTCAATTGTTTTCTCCTCGCATGTTGTTGCCGGAAAATAGTGAAGTTGCTTTTTTGACGGAGCGTGTTCTTATTGATATTTTAAAGATTCCTTATGCGGATATTCAAATGGCAAAAGGAAACCCGGTAACCGAGGAAACTATTGCGTCAGAGGCTGGTGAAGATAATCCTTTTCAGGTGTTTAGGGATGAATCAGCAGTAGGACATGAGAGAAAAATCGCTGCGTCTGGAGAGGCTCAGCCGATGATTAATGGCCGTGTCCCGGAATTTACTTATCGAGAAATACTTATTGTTAATAGATCTATTTAATTCTGCTTACAAAATCCCTTTTAAAAATCCCTCCAATTGTGTTATAAGTTAAAGATATGAAAAAAGCAGAAAATTTAATTCGAAAATTCATGGGCCAGGCCATCGGGGATTATAATATGATCGAGCCGCAGGACCGGATCCTTGTCGGTGTTTCCGGAGGCAAAGATAGCTTATGCTTATTAAATATGCTGCGCCAGCGGCAGCGCTTTTCACCGGTTAAATACGAAATATTCCCCGTCCATTTCAATGAAAATGACGAAAATACGAAGGTGATTGAACAGTATTTCAAGGATTACGGTTTCGAATATGTAATATTGCCTAAAAAATGGGTGAAAAAGACAAAGCGGGGCAAAAAACCTTGTTTTAATTGCAGCTGGGAAAGAAGGACAAATCTGTTTAAAATTGCCCGAAAATTAAATTGCCGGAAAATTGCTTTGGCTCACCATAAAGATGATATGATTCAGACGACATTATTGAACATGTTTTATGCCGGAGATATCAGTACGATGGTGCCTTCTCAGGAGTTTTTCCAAGGCAATATTTATATTATCCGGCCTTTGGCGTATGTGGAGGAGAGATTTTTAGAACAATACGCGAAAGAGAATAATCTGCCGAACCTGCCGTTTAAATGTCCGCACGGAGAAAAATCCAGCCGCCGGCTTATGAAAGAGTTGATTGATCAAGTGGCTAAGGATTGTCCGGATGTGAGGACGAATATTTTTCGCTCTTGTAGATTGTAATTACAAGTGCGACAAGAAAAAGCTCCACAGATCGTAAGAAACCTGTTATTTTGTAAGTGACAAACAAAACAAAAAACAGGAGATCATATGGAGCAAGAAAATTGTAGCATTAAAAGGCAAAAATAT
>JBDRPX010000004.1:0-172054 GCA_043826565.1 Candidatus Omnitrophota bacterium | reverse complement strand
ATATTTTTGCCTTTTAATGCTACAATTTTCTTGCTCCATATGATCTCCTGTTTTTTGTTTTGTTTGTCACTTACAAAATAACAGGTTTCTTACGATCTGTGGAGCTTTTTCTTGTCGCACTTGTAATTACAATCTACATTTTTCCTCTTTCTAGCCATTCAAAGAAAGCGCCATCAAAAATTCGGCATTAGTATTCACTTTGCCAAGTTTTTTAATTAAAAGTTCCATAGCTTCCACACTGCTTAATTCATTAAGAGCTTTACGTAAAATCCAAATTCTCTTTAATTCTTCAGGATCAAGTAAAAGTTCTTCTTTTCGGGTATTAGAACGCTTAATGTCAATAGCCGGATAAATACGCCTTTGAAATAAGTTACGGTCAAGCTGTAATTCCATATTGCCCGTACCTTTAAATTCCTCAAAAATAACTTCATCCATCCTGCTGCCGGTATCGACCAATGCTGTGGCTAATATGGTCAATGACCCGCCTTCTTCAATATTACGTGCCGCTCCGAAAAACCGCTTCGGTTTCTGCAGCGCTGTAGAATCGACACCACCGGAAAGAATCTTCCCGGAATGCGGAACTACAGTATTATATGCTCTGGCTAAACGGGTAATACTGTCTAAAAGGATAACTACATCCCGGCCGCATTCAACAAGACGTTTTGCCTTCTCGAGAACAACTTCGGCGACCTGCACGTGACGCTCCGGCGGCTCATCAAAAGTAGAACTAATAACTTCACCTTTTACGGACCGCTGCATATCGGTTACTTCTTCCGGACGCTCATCAATAAGTAATACGATAAGAATAACCTCTTCATTGTTTGCCGTAATGCTGTTGGCAATTTTCTGCAGCAATACGGTTTTCCCGCTATAGGGCGGCGCCACAATCAAACCCCGCTGTCCTTTTCCGATAGGTGTTAATAAATCCATGATCCGCGTGGAAATTTCCTCAGAAGATGATTCCAGTAAAAAACGCTGATTGGGATAAAGCGGAGTAAGGTTATCAAACAAGATTTTATCTTTCGCCTTTTCCGGAGATTCAAAATTTACTGCCTCTACTTTCAGCAAAGCAAAATACCGCTCGCCTTCTTTAGGCGGACGGATTTGCCCGCTGACAGTATCTCCGGTTCTTAAATCAAATTTTCTTATCTGGCTCGGTGAGATATAAATATCATCCGGACACGGCAGATAATTATAGTTCGGGCTGCGCAGAAAACCGAAACCATCGGGTAAAACTTCCAATATCCCTTCGCCGAACATATTTCCCTGTTTTTCTGCCTGAGCCTGCAAGATCTTAAATATCAAATCTGTCTTACGTGCCCCGCTAATGCCGTTTACACTAAATTCCTTGGCAATTTTATGCAAACCGGCAACACTCATTTTCTTAAGAGCTCCGATATCAATAGTATTTTCATTTTTAATCACTTTTAAATCATTTCTTACCGGAGGACGCGCATTATCATGAATACTATTGCCCATTCCTCGGGAAGGAGTACCCGGCTTTACATATCTTTTTCTTTCCTGTCGTTGAACCATAAAAACCTCTCATTTTTTGTCCCTATAAAGGGCCGCTCAGATAATTATCTTTTTTTAAACTCTCTCCAGAGTTTTTCTACCTGAGCTTTTGTTTTGGTTAGACTCCCGCGATTATCAATTACATAATCTGCGAATTTTAGTTTTTTATCTAAAGACAGCTGGAACTTCATTCGCTGCCGTAACTGTGGTAAGATTATATTTCTATTTTTTTGAGCCCGTTCTAATTGCTGTGTTCGCGTAGTGTTAACGACAACCAGAGCATCCATGTTTTTATAAAAACCTGACTCAATAAGCACCGCAGCATCTAATAATATAACTTTTTTTACTTCTTTCTTTTCTACTTTGGATATTTTTCTTTTAATCTCCTCAAATAACCAGGGATGAATTATTGAACATAACTTGCGATAATTCACCTTGTTCCCAAAAGCAATTTCTCCTAATTTTCTTCTATTAATAGACTGATCCGCATTCAAAATAGATTCACCAAATGTCCGCACTACCTTACGATAACAAGAAGTTCCCTTAAATATCGCTCGATGGGCAATCTTATCAGCGTCAAACACACATCCGCCTAAGCTTTTAAATATTTTTGCAACCGTAGTTTTTCCACTGGCTAAACCGCCGGTGATCCCGACTTTTAACATCATCAACACTATTTTTTTATTATGTTTATGTCTCGGGCGGGGGCAAGCCCCGCCCCTACATTATTTCTGGTTACTGGTTACTGGTTTCCGGTTACTCATTAACTCCTCATATAGATGAAGATATTTCTTCGCTGATTGTCCCCAGGAAAAATCATAATTCATCGCTTTCACAACCAGTCGGTTCCATTGTTGGGAATCCTTATACACTTCCAGCGAACGTTTAATTGCTTCCAGTAATTCCTCTGATTTATATCCGCTAAAGACAAACCCGTTTCCATCCTCTTTAGACTGATTATAATCAACCACCGTATCCGCCAGTCCGCCGGTCTTACGCACAACCGGGATAGTCCCGAACGCCAGACTGATCAACTGCCCTAATCCGCACGGCTCATAATAAGAAGGCATTAAAAACATATCTGATGCCGCATAAATTTTATACGCCAGTGCCGCATCAAACGTCAGGTTAATAAATGTATTTTTACATTTCTTTTGCAGTTCTTCAAAAATTTCATGATATTTCTGATCTCCTGTTCCCAACAAAACGAACTGTAGAGGAAGCTTACATATCTGATCAATAATCTCGGCAAAAATATCCAGTCCTTTCTGGTCGGCCAGCCTGGTGATCATCCCAAAAAGCGGAATATTTTTGTCAACTTTCATATTCCCCAACTGCTGCAATTGCATTTTATTCTCGTATTTGCCATCCAAGGTATTAACATCATAATTATAAGAAAGAGCTTTATTCGTAAGCGGGTCCCACTCTTGGTAATTAATACCGTTCAATATCCCCAATAAATCTTTCTTCCTGTTTTGCAATATCCCTTCTAATCCGCAGCCAAATTCTTCAGTCTGGATCTCCTGCGCATAAGTGGAGCTGACTGTTGTAATTTTATCGGCAAACAAAAGCCCGCCTTTAAGCAGATTTGTCTTTCCGTAAAATTCAAGCCCGCCGACCGAAAACTCTTTTTCGGTTAATCCGGTTTTTGAAAATTCCTCTTTAGTAAAAAGCCCTTGATAGCCCAGGTTATGGATCGTAAAAACCGTCTTAGTGTTTTTATAAAAAGGATCATTTTTATAAAGCGTCTTCAGATAAACCGGTATAAGCGCGGTCTGCCAATCATTGCAATGGATTATATCCGGTTTAAAGTTTATAACCTTTAGCAATTTCATTGTCTGAGCACAATAGTAAGTAAAACGATCCAGGTTATCCGGAAAATCTTTTCCTTTATCCTGGTATAATCCATCCCGGTCAAAATATTTTTTATTTTCTACAAAATAAACTTCTACTTTATCGGCTAATTTAGCAACAGAAAAATTATCAACAACTTTAGTTAAATTAAATTTATTCGCATCAATACATTTATAGCGCGGCAAGACGATTTTTATTTCTACTCCAAGTTTGGCCAGCTCTGGAGGCAAGGTGCCTGCCACATCAGCAAGTCCGCCGGTTTTCGCAAATGGCACCACTTCCGCAGAACAAAACAAAATTTTCATATCTACTCTCCCCTTATTTCATGTCTTTCCAGTTTGATCCTATTTTTAAACTCACCTTTATCGGAACATCCAATTTTAATACATTTTCCATTACATCTTTTACTATTTTCCGCACTTTATTCATCTCTGTGTCGGGAACATCAAATACTAATTCATCATGAACCTGCAAAACCATTGCCGCTTTTAGCTTTTCCTTGGCAAATATCCGGTATATTTCTACCATAGCCACTTTAATTAAATCCGCTGCTGTACCCTGAATCGGCGTATTCATCGCTGTACGCTCAGCAAAACTGCGCTGCATCTGATCCCGGGCTTTAATCTGAGGTATATATCTGCGTCGATTAAGCAAAGTCTTAACGTATCCGCTTTCCTTGGCTTGTTCAATCTGCTGCTGCATATAAGTGCCTACTGCCGGATATCGGGCAAAATACCCTTCGATAAACTGTTTTGCTTCCCCTACCGAAACACCGATATCACGAGCTAAGCCAAATGATCCCATTCCATAAACAATCCCAAAATTGACCCGCTTAGCCACATCCCGCATCTTTTTTGTTACCGCTTCTTCTTCAACCGCGAAAATCAGCGAAGCAGTAAAGTCATGGATATCCCGATCCTCATGAAAAGCCTTGGTAAGATTCTTATCTTTAGATAAATGCGCAAGCACACGCAGCTCTATCTGAGAATAATCCGCAGATAATAGCTGCCAATTTTTATCACGAGAAACAAATATCGCCCGGATCTTTTTTCCGGCCTCTGTCCGGACCGGTATGTTTTGTAAATTCGGCGCGCTGGAACTTAAACGTCCGGTCGCGGTAACCGCCTGATTAAAAGATGTATGAAGTCTGTTTGTCTGCTGGTCTATCAAGCCAAGCATTCCATCAACATATGTAGATTTCAATTTAGCCAGTTCCCGATATTCTAAAATACTCTGCGGCAGCGCATGCTGCGCCGATAATCTCATCAGCACCTCCGCATCAGTCGAAGGACCGGTTTTACCTTTTTTTATAACCGGCAATTTAAGCTGGTCAAAGAGCACTTCTCTTAATTGTTTTGTAGAATTTATATTAAACTCACAGCCGCTTATTTTATAAATTTTTTGGATTAACTCATTTAGTTTTTTATCCAGCTGTTTGCCCGTGGAAATCAGCAGCTTCCGGTCGACACAAATCCCGACCTGCTGCATGGAAGATAAAACTCTAACCAAAGGCATCTCTACTTTTGAAAACAACTTCTCCAGTTCTTTTTCTTTAAGCTCATGAAGAAGTTTCTTCTTTAATTGCATCTGTTCGGCCGCACGGGTATCAGTATAGATATTCTTATCAAGATAAGCCTGTGCGATATCCTCTATTTTTAAAGTACCCTCACTCGGTTGAAGTAAATAAGCGGCAACCATAATATCAAAAAACGGTTCCTCAAGAAATAAGCCTTTATCAGCTAAAGCAACCCCGGCAGATTTTACATCATAACTTATTTTCAGGATATCGGGATTACTTAAAACCGGCGCTAATTCTTTTTTTATTACTTCAAATCCCAAAGAATTCCCGGGAATAATTCGATAAATATTTTTCAGATCGCGGCTAATGTCGATAAAATCAATTGCCTTATTGTTTTCTTCATTTACAGATACGTAAAAAGAGTATTCCTTTACCGAGTTAAACTCTTTACATAATTGGCTTAATTCTACCGCGCTCTGGATAATCTTTAGGGGAACCGGAGAAGAATTAACCGAATTATTATGAAATAATGTTTTTAGCAGATTTTTAAACTCCAGGTCACGGAATATCTCACGCAGTTTGTTCGTATCTATATCTTCTGTTTTTAACTCGTCTATGGTATCCGCCACAAAAACATCGGTAATCACACAAGCGAGATCTTTACTTAAACGAGCCTGTTCAGAATATTCTTCCAATAATTCCCGTCTTTTTTGCTGAGGGATCTGATCTGTATTTTCAAGAATTTCATCCAAACTCCCAAATTTTCCGATTAACTCAATGGCTGTTTTTTTCCCGATACCCGGAACCCCGGGGATATTGTCAGCACTATCGCCGGCTAAAGCTAAAAAATCAGTGATTTGGCTGGGTTTGACGCTAAAAAGCTCTTGGACCTTATCTTCATCAACAACTGTATTTTCTTTCTGCGGATTATAAATTTTAACATATTCATCCACCAGTTGCAACATATCTTTATCACCGGTAACAATATACACATCAACACTCTTTTTAAACTTCACCGCCAGGCTGGCAATAACATCATCAGCCTCATAGCCGTCTAATTCAAAAATCGGAATACCGTAAGCAGTAACAACTTCCTTAATTATCCCCATCTGCGCAACCAAATCATCCGGCATCGGTTTTCGGTGCGCCTTATAAGCCTCAAATTTTTCATGCCGAAACGTCGGACCTTTTAAATCAAAACAAATCGCCAAATAATCCGGGCGCACATCATTTTTAAGCTTATTAATCATATTCACGAACCCGAATACAGCACCGGTAGGCCGGCCATCGGAAGTACGCAAATCCCCTATCGCATAAAAAGCGCGGTAGCAGTATGAGTTTCCATCAACAAGATATAATGTTTTTCTTTGCATTAACCAGGGAATAGTTGTCTCTTTAGCTAAGAGGATTAATTTTTAACGGCGTGAGCCCCCATTTAGATTCCGGATTCTGCGATAATTATCTGACATTCTTAGCACTCTGCACGGTTTCGCCGGTAGGCGCCATAACCCGCGCAGTAACAAATATCAGCAGATTTCTCTTCTGCTTATTTTCATATTTTCGGCTGAATAATTTGCCGATTAGCGGCAGACTGCCTAAAATCGGCACACGGTCAATCGTATTTTCTTCTACTTCTCTCATTAAACCGCCCATAACGACCGTATCATTGTTATTGACCACAATGCTGGCAGTACAATTGCGTACGGAAAAAAACGGCTGTAAATAAGGATTATCCGCGGTCCCATAATTGTACATATCCGCGGTAATATCAAACTCACTTACTTCCGGAACTAAGGTCAAATTAATTGTTTTTCCGTCAGTTCCAATATTTGGAGTAACTTTTAAAATGATCCCGATATCTCTGGTCTTAAAATCCGCCGGTACAGAAAGATACTGGGTCCGGGATTCTCCGTTAACCACAATGTCAAATGACTGAAGGTCATATTTCGTCGGATAACGATATTCTTTGACAATTTTAATAATCGCTTCCTGTCCGCTGATCGTAGTAATTTTCGGTGAAGACAAAGTATTACTGCTATCATTCTGTTCTATTGCCGATAATACCGCTTGGAATTGAGAAAAATCTAAAGTACCAAAAGAAAAATCTTCTGCATTTGCCGCGGGAAAAGGGCTAACCAACTTATTACTTTCATTCCTATTAAACGGATAAGAATTCGGTTGTTTAGCACCCGTTGCGCTAACTTCTGAAGAAAGCTTTAACCCTAAAGAAAACAGGTCATCATCTCCGATCTCCACAAACCGCGCTTCGATCATAACCTGAGGAGGAGCTACGTCAAGAACTTCTAAAGCCTGATCGATCATAGATAAGTTCGTAGGTGTATTACGCACAATTAATGTACTGGTACGATGGTCTAAAAATATACTGCTGCCTTCGGGCCAGGGAATGATTTCTTTTAAAACATCTTTAACCGTTAGAGATAATTTTCCGTCAACTCCTCCGGAACCGCCGATTTTTACTCCTTCATAGGTATTTACGCCCTTACCGTTACCCCGATAATCCTCCCCATTCTCCTCACCCGGCATAACAATTCTTCCATCTGAACGCAAGGCTTTTACTGTTACCGTATCAAAAGTCGTAAAAGTCGTAAATGTCGCTAACCCCTGGGAAAGACTAAAAATTTTAGTAACCATATTTTCATTTTTAATACCATCTTTTGAGGTGATCCAGATATAGTCTTCTTCAAAACGATAGCCCAAACCTTTAGTCCGGATAATCATCTCCAGGGCTTTAATTACGGTTACATTCTTAACATGAATACTAATACTTCCGGCTCGGTTTACCGCAGCTTCATCAAAAATTATATTTATACCGCTGGCATCAGACAAATACTCAAATACTTTTTTAAGCTGAGCATCACTAAAATCGATACTAACAATTTTTATCTGAGCTTTTTCTTTAAGCAGGCTCGATGTTTTGCGTTCAAGAGTATAAGTTGTTGTCACCCCGGGTTCATCGACTAACCATGCTTTTTCTACATCCAGAACTCTCTTTTGCTGAATAACTTTTTTGTCTAAATCCGCCCGGCGCTGCGCTTCTTTTAATATTTCAACTTTCCGGTCTGAACCCAAAGTATAATTTTTCGCACTGGTATAGCTTGTCTGAGCTCCGTCCTGCTCCTGCTCAAAAGCTTTTTCCTGGGCGATTTCCTGCGCAATAGCACAAGCCTGTTCACGATCAAAACCGCTTAAATCTCCTTGGGAAAAAGCAAAATTTTGCAAACCGAAGAACAAGGACAAGAGGATTAATATGAAGATAAATCGTTTCATTTATGCACCATTCCTTTCTCTAACTTCAGGTGCTCTACTTGGTCAGATACTAACACATAATCTTCCTGGATGTCAAGCACCTTATATCCAAACAATTCACTATCTTTATTAACGACAAGTGTACGCTGAGAATTATATTCTTTTATTTTAGCCATGCGGCTTTGGCTATATGCTGTTTTCCGATATTCAATCTCAATAATATTAGCATTCTCATCTTCTAAAATAATACTATTATATTCAAGCGCAGTCACTGAATAAGGCCCAACCTTAGAGCCTACTTTAACCAAATAAGTACGGTCTTTAAAATTAACCTGGGCAATAATCTCTCCGCCGTCAAAAATTACTCTTCCCCAATAATAAATACCTAATATCTGGTAACCGGTTTCCAAAAGCTCAAATATCGGACCGTTTAGTTCGGAAATATCTGTAACTACTTCCTTGGGCTTTTCAAACTTAGTAAATATATTTCTTTTGAGACCTTCAGCACTCTGCTTAAGCATCGACTCTTTAATAAGCTCTAGTCCTCTCGGAGATGTATCTAAATACTCTTTTTGCCAATCATTAAAGTCAAAGCCATTTTTACCGAGCAATGATTCTTTTTTATCAATATGTAATTTATAAGTAGTTCCGGCCCGGGCGCATGAGGTTATCACCACAATCATCAGCAGGAACATAATAATAAAACTAATTTTTTCCCAATCTTTATTTAATATAGTTTTCATGTCATTTCCGAATTTCGTTATACTCAAGTTCCAGACCAACCGTAAGCAGTTTCGGATGATCTTCTTTCTGTTCTATCGTCATCTCTTTTACTATATATACTGTATTTAAATCAGAAAGGTCTTTAAAAAATTTGTTTATTACCTCAAAATCCGCATCAAAAGACATCTTGACCGGAAATGTACTTATGATCGACTGCTTTAGTTCATGGACGAGTTCTATCTTATTAATCGCAGAAATTCCATCTTTAATTAATAACAACAAAAGTTCTTCCGCGGCAAAAAGCTCCCGGCTTAAAATCAAAGACTGAGACTGTGGGGGAACCTCCAGTTCAAATTCCTTAAATCCTAAAGACGCCGGCAGGAGAACTCCATTCTTGGCTGCTTTTGACCGGACTCTGTCCTCGTACCCAAAAAGCCTCTCTTTAAACACCAGAGGACTTATAACCTGCTCTGATTCGGCCTGAGAACTAAATATTGCCGCATACTCGTCATACTTTTGTTTTAAATCTTTTTTTATAAATTCCTGTTTTTCCACAACTTCATCCGGAGCAACCCCGTAAGCATTAACATATTTTTGTAGGTCTTTTTCAATACCCGCGGTATTTAATGTTACACAGTGATTCATATATAAACCCATTAGTATCAGTATGGCCATACTGATACACGCAATGCTTAATACCGTGATCAAAACCAGTGTATTTCTGAATTTATTGTAAAACAATTTATCTTTTATCATTATTTCCTCAAAGATACTCTCATGGAAAAACCAATCTTACCGGCCTCTTCTTTACCTACAGTTACAATACTAGCGTCTAGAATATTATCTTTCTGTTTTAGGCTCTCCTGGAATGTTCCGATTTCTACCAATGGCCCCTCGCAGTATCCGTGTAATTCCAAGCTGTCCTTTTCCCAGTTCGCAGTTAAACTTTTTATCCAAATAGAATCCGGCATAGCTTGCGCTAAACTCTCAATCGTATTAACCGCCGAATATTTATTCACAAATGCCCGCGACATATCCTCCACTCTTTTATTATAACCACTGATCTCTGCCTGGATCTGTTCCTGATTTTTTTCATTGCGCTGATATTGAGTAACGGCAAGCTCAACTTTATCAAAATATCTTCTATTTAAAAAATACTTTTTAAAAATAAAAATATTAGAACTTACTAAAATTAATAACAAAAATACAACCGAAGCAATAATAAACGGTTTTTTCTTAGCAAACCGGTTAATCCGCAATTGCTCTTGCGGCAGGAGATTGATGTTTACCGCAGAACGGCCCATGCCCCTTAAAGCCGCGCCGATCGCTCCGCCTAAAAACTCATTTTTCTGGACATCCACATCGGGATGAACATTTAAGACACTAAAAAAATCAACTTTCTCTGCCGGAATAGATAAGCTGTTTTCAAAAAACTTATCAATATTTTCAAGTTTGCTGACTCCCCCGGTAAGTAATACTTTCCTGAAATCCATCGGAGAATCAGCTTGGGAACGATAAAAATTAAGTGTATTTACAATTTCATTTGTTAAGTCCGTAAGGACATTCGTAATCGTCTCGGCAATTTTCCCTTCTTCTTCGGATTCGTAGTTCTCTTTACCATAATAGAGCATCAGGATTTTGCCTTTTTCCTTTTTTATTCTTTCGGCAGTTATCCGATCCATATTCAGAGAAGAAGCAATGGCTTCGGTAATATCCTCTCCGCCAATCGGTAAGCTTCTTGTCCATATTTTCTGAGAATCCACAACAATAATATTAGTTGTTTTGGCCCCACAGTCTAAAATCAGCGTATTCTGCAAATTTCGGGAAAAATATTGAACACTATTGTATACAGATAAGTTGCTTACATCAACAAATTCCACATCCAGCCCGCATTCCTCAGTAATATCAAGAATAGATGTAATAAGTTCTTTTTTAACTGCGGCTAAGAGCACACTAAGCTGATTATTATCTTTGCCGCAGATCTGAAAATCCCAGACAACATCTTTTATCGGAAAAGGGATTTGCTGCTGAGTTTCATAAAGTACTATCTGACGCAGCTTTTTGGGCGCGGTAACCGGAATATCCACTAAACGGACAAAAGCCGCTTGCCCGGCAATAGAAATTCCCGTCTTGATATTTTTTAATACTTTCTCTTTGCTCAGGAATTTTTTAAGAATATACCCCAGCATTGCCGGCTGATATTGCGGTAGGGTGTCTGAGGAACTGCCGTATTCTTCACAGACAGCTTTGAGCAGTTTTAAACGCCCTCCCGGCTCTTTGCTCAATAGGCAAATTTTAACGGCACTTGCCCCGATATCAACTCCTAAAAATAAGTGCTTTCCTGAAATAGACATATTACACCTATAGTGAAAATCCTTCCTGATTATTTTATAGGTAAGCCAAAAAATTTATACATGGCCTAATCCTTTAAGTTCCTTCCCCCCTCTTCCTTGAAAGGGTGTTTAAAGGTAAGACTTCTTTGCTTAGAACTGCTGGCCAGTTCTAACTCACTCAAAATGTATATGTTATGTTATATCATATTTATATGATTTTGTCAATAGCAACCCGCGCAAACCAATGAATTTAAAAGCTAATATTTTAAGTATATCGGAATTCGTAACTATAATATTTTCATATGGTTAACGATTTTATTAAACTTATAAGAGGTAAGAACATGGCCAGAACTATAAGGCCGACAATACCACCCATGATCACAATAAGCGCCGGTTCAAGCAATGAAGTTAAACTACTGGCCGTAATTTCAACCTCCTCCTCAAAAGTATCCGCAACTTTAGAAAGCATTTTATCCAGAGATCCGCTTTCTTCTCCCACAGAAATCATATCAACCATAAGCTGAGGAAAAACTCCGCTGTTCTCCAGAACCTTGGCAATAAAACCGCCTTCCCGGACACTGTCATAGACCGTATCAATTTCCTTTTCCATAACTAAATTTCCGCTAACTTCTTTGGTTAGCTCTAAAGCACGTAAGATATGCACACCTCCGCTCATCAGTGTTGCCAGAGTCCGTGAAAAACGGGCCGCAATTATTTTACTTGTCAGCGCTCCGAAAACAGGTAAATTAAGTTTAACTTTATCTTTTAAATACTTAAACTTAAGATTCTGCAATAATATATTATATCCAAAAACAACTATTACCAAAAACCCGGCAAACAAATACCAGCGCATCCGCAAAAACGTTGTAATATTTAAGATTGCCTGCGTTAATAAAGGCAATGGGATTCCCGTATCTTCGAATAAAGCCATAAAGCTGGGAATAACAAAAGTAATAATAATCGTTAAAATTATTACGGCGATAACCAATACCAGTGCCGGATAGATCAGAGCGGAATGAATACGCTGCTGCAACCGCAGATTCCTTTCCAGATAATCAGCTAAACGCTTCAATACAACATCCAAAGCACCTCCGGTCTCTCCGGCTTTTACAATATTTATATACACTTTTGAAAAGGATTCCGGATAAATCGATAATGCGTCACTTAAAGTTCTTCCTGATTCAATAGCGTCAATCAACTCAGCAATAAGTTCACTCATCTCCTGAAAACGTGCCTGCCGCTGCAAAGTATACAATGCCTGCACTAAAGGTAATCCGGCATCAATCAATACGGCAAGCTGCCGGGTGAAAATAACAAGATCCTGCGGTTTTATCCGGCGCGATTTAGAAAACAATTTTAACCTACTGATAAATCCGGACAACAACCTCTTCTTTTTATTTGCTGTACCCGCGGGAACAACTTCAACGGAAAAAAGATGTTTTGAACGTAAAACCCCCACAACCTCGGAAACAGAAACAGCTTCGAGCTCTCCGGTAACTTCTTTGCCTTCTTTATTAATTGCCGTATAATCGAATAATGACATAATTTTATAAATATCCTATTATTAACTAATTCAAAATTCAAAAAGCAAAAGTCAAAATGACAAATCAAAATTAAAAAATATTACTGTAATATAACAAAGATGTGTTAACCGAGTTGTTAATCTATATGGTTTTGAACAACTCACAATTTTAGCAAAAAATTAGCGTTAAGAAAATTGCCGAGCCCGTCAGTCCGGGAGGTGATTTTTAGCTGATTTTTCGCGCCCGGTACGGGAAAATTGTGCCGTTATGAGAAAATATATAGTTAACAAAATATACAAATATCACTTTATTAAAGTACAATATTTCTAAATTATTAAAAAATACTTTTTTGTTTTGTATTACTCTTTTAAGTTTTGACTTATTTTCATGCGTATCCCGTCGTTACATTTATTAATTCTTCTAAAGTTGTTATCCCCTGAAAAACTTTCAACAATCCGTCTTCGCGTAAAGTACGCATGCCGTTTTTAATTGCCTGGTTCCTTAGATCCGACACAGACGCCCTGTCTAAAATCAAGGAACGGATATCTTCATCCAAAACCATCAGTTCAAAAATTCCTGATCTTCCTTTATATCCCGTATTATTACATTTCTCGCAACCTGTTCCCGAATAAAATGCTTTCCCCTTCCAGAATTCCGTTGTCAGATTCAATTCCTCTATCTCTTTTTGAGTAGGCGTATATTCTTTTTTGCAATCCGGGCAAATAACCCTTACCAAACGCTGCGCCAAAATAGCTTCCACCGCAGAAGCGATCAGAAAAGGTTCAACTCCCATATCAATAAGACGGGTAACCGCACTGGGCGCGTCATTTGTGTGTAGAGTAGAAAAAACCAGATGGCCGGTTAAAGAAGCATGGATCGCCATTTGTACGGTCTCCGCATCTCTTATTTCCCCGACCATTATAATATCCGGATCTTGCCGGAGAATGTGCCGCAGCACAACCGGAAAAGTAAGATCGATCTTCGGCCGCACAGAAACCTGCACCAGCCCCGACAAATCAAATTCCACCGGGTCCTCAACCGTGATAATTTTCAGCGCAACATTATTTATACTACTTAAACAGGAATACTGTGTCGTGGTTTTTCCGCAGCCGGTAGGCCCGGTACTCAAAATAATCCCGTACGGCTTTTTTATCAGCCCTTCTACTTTCTTCCGCACATCATTCTCAAATCCTAAATCATGCAAAGAAAGCTGAACCGTCGCTTTATCTAAAATGCGGATAACTACGCTTTCTCCAAAGATAGTCGGCAAAGTAGAAACTCTCAGGTCAACCATTCTTCCGCCAATACGCACAAATATCCTGCCGTCCTGGGGAAGACGCGTTTCCGCTATATTTAAATTAGCCATGACCTTAATTCGGGAAGTAATCGCCAGATGCAGTTTTTTCGGAGGCGATACAATATCATAGAGCATCCCGTCAAGCCGATACCTGATCTTAAATTCATCCTGAAAAGGTTCAAAATGGATATCGGAAGCTTTCTTTTTTATTGCCTGAATAAGAATAATGTTAATAAGCTTAACGATCGGAAGCTGCGAAGATATTTCCTCGATACTTTCAATTTTTTCATCGCCTTCAAGCAGGTTAGGGATTTTTTTACTGATCTCGGAAAATATTTCGTCTACACTATCCGCTTCACTGCCGTAATATTTTTTGATCGCCCGGGAAATATTTGTATAAGTAGCCACCTTACCTTTGATATTAAAGTTGAACATAAACCTTAAATCATCAAAGATACTGAAATTCAGCGGTTCGGAAGTTGCAATAACCAAAGTATTCCCCTCAAAAGCAACCGGTACGATGTTATATAGTTTAGCAATTGCCCCGGGAATTTTATCAAGGACTTCCTTCGGTATCTGTATATGAGCAGGATCAATCGGATCCATATTCGCCTGGACTCCTAAAGCATTTAAGAGATCCCTTTCGGTAATATATCCCAGATTAATCAGAATGCGCCCTAAAGAAAGGCCGCTCACTTTTTGATGTTCAAGCCCCTCGCGCAATTCTTCTTCCGCAATCAAACCGCGCTCTTTTAAGACATCACCTATTGTTTTAAATCTTAATCCCACTCTCACTTATTTATACTCTCCCTGTACTTTTTTCTGCATACTCTCTTTATCAAAAGCTTTAGCCACCGCATCTTCGGCCCGGATTAACCCCTGTGAATATAACTCAAATAACGAGGTATCAAACGGTTTCATACCATATTTTGCTCCGGTTTGTAAATCAGAGGGAATGCGATAAGTCTTCTTTTCACGAATAAGATTCTGGATTGAAGACGTACTTATCATGATCTCAAAAGCACCAACCCTGCCCCGTCCGGTAGCTTTGACGATCAGCTGCTGTGATATTACCGCTAAAATAGAAGTAGAAAGCTGTGTCCTGATCTGTTCCTGCTGTGAAGGAGGAAAAACATCAATAATACGATCTACGGTAGCCGCGGCACTTGTTGTATGCAAGGTTGCCAAAACCAAATGCCCGGTTTCCGCGGCAAGTATTGCCGCTTCAATCGTCGCCAAATCTCTCATTTCACCAACAAGTATCAGATCCGGATCCTGACGCAATCCTCTTATTAACCCTTCACTAAATGTCGGGACATCAACCCCGATTTCTCTTTGCGTAACAATCCCCTTCTTATGAGTATGATAATACTCTATCGGATCTTCAATCGTAATTATATGACAGTCTCTTTCGGTATTAACAAAATCAGTCATCGTTGCTAATGTCGTTGTTTTACCGCTTCCGGTCGGCCCGGTTACCAGAACAAGTCCTCTCGGACGATAAAGCAAATCACGGATTACCGTCGGCAAACCAATTTCCTGAAAACTAAGCAAATGAGTCGGGATTAACCGCAAGGTCATCCCATAATGGCCTTTTTGTTTATACACTGAAACACGAAAACGCGCTACTTTTTCAAAAGCAAAACCAAAATCAACTCCTCCGACCTCCTGAACCCTGCGTTGATTTTCACTGCTGGTAATAGATTTCATAAGGATTTCCGTATCTTCATGCGCCAGCGGCTCATAATTCATGCTCATTAACGACCCGTCAACCCGAATCGTCGGCGGCTTTCCTACGGTCAAGTGTAAATCAGAAGCATTCTGATTAATACAAAGCTGTAACAGTTCTCCTATATCTGCCATATTCTACCCCCATTTTTTTAAATTCCAAATTACAATTTCCAAATTCCAATATTTAAAAATCAATCACCAAGCATATTATAATCTATTTTTTGTCATTTGAATTTTGGTTATTGTCATTTGTTTGGAATCTGTTATTTGTTTATTGTGATTTCAAAATAAGGCTCTGAGCCTTATTTTCTAGTCCACATCACTTTGCGTAACTCTCACTAATTCCTGAAAACTGGTCAATCCGCTCAGGACTTTTTCGGTCGCATGTTCTTTCAAGGTGATCATACCCCGCGAACGGGCTCTTTCTCTAATTTTCGTACTCGGAAAACGCTTATGTGTTAATTGCCGAATATCATCATCAAATACCAATAGTTCAAAAATTCCCGTGCGTCCCAGATAACCGGAATGAGAACATTGGCTGCATCCTTTCGCCCGGTATAAAACCACATCTTTATCCGTCAAATCAATCTCTAAAATTTTCACCTCATCTTTCGGAGGATTATAAGCTTCTTTACAATGCGGGCATAAAAGACGGATAAGCCGCTGGGCCAAAACCGCCCGCAATGTTGCTGCCGCAAGATATGGTTTAATCCCCATATCCACAAGCCTGGTTATCGCACTGGAGGCATCGTTTGTGTGCAATGTACTAAAGATCAAATGTCCGGTCAAAGCCGACTGCACGGAAATACTTGCGGTTTCTAAATCTCTGATTTCACCGACCATTATAATGTCCGGAGCCTGCCGAAGCATAGACCGCAAGACCATCGCAAAAGAAAGTCCGATTGTAGGTTTTACCTGTACCTGATTAATACCGGAGATCTGATATTCTACCGGATCTTCTACCGTTAGAATCTTTCTTTGCGCCCGATTAATACTACTTAGCACCGCATAAAGAGTAGTGCTTTTACCGCTTCCGGTCGGGCCGGTAACCAGAATGATTCCATTGGGGAAATTAGCAATATTTTTAAAAACCTCCTGCTGTAAATCGGAAAACCCTAATTCTTCAACATTCATAACTCTTTTATCTAAAATACGCAGAACTACACTTTCCCCATAATGCGACGGAAGAGTGGAAACTCTTAAATCAAATTCCCGATTATCAACAATCGTACGGATCCTTCCATCTTGAGGCAATCGTTTCTCGGCGATATTCATTCCCGCCATTAATTTAATCCGGCTGGCTACAGAAGCCTGTAATTTCTTTACCGGGGATTGGACCTGCTGCAATACCCCGTCAATACGGTAACGAATACGTAATGTTTCCTGTAACGGCTCTATATGAATATCACTGGCTCTTCTTCTATACGCGTCAGAAATCAGCATGCTTACCAGCTGGACTACGGGAGCATCATCCGCTATATGTCCCTCGCTATCTGTGGTCTCTTCCGGAGAAGGCGCAACCATATCTTCCGAAGCTATGGGGTAATACTTTTTCAGCAGTTCGTCCATAGCTTCTACCCGGATCATTTCACCATTAATTTTACAGCCTAAAACTTTAGAGAAATATTCCAGTAAAATAAAATTAAGAGGATTATCCAGCGCTATCGTCAACTCATCCCCTTGGATATCAAGCGGCATAACCCGAAAACGGTTAGCAAAAAAAGATTCTGTAAGTTCCAGCATTGCCGGCTTAAAAGTAAATGTGAAAGGGTCGATAAAGGAAAGACCTAATTCTTCGATGATTAGATTGCCCAACTGATTATCACAAAAAATATTAAGTTTTTTAAAAACACTTTTAATGCTTTCTTGAGTACGGTCCTGCAGCTGTTTGACCTGCTGCAATTGGTCAATTGTAATTATACCTTTAGCGGTTAGAAACTCGCTGATAATTTTCTGTTTATTCAGCATGGTTTTTTAGAACCTGTAGGGTTCAGGCCTGCCTGAACCGTATTTTTGATATTATAAAATTTATATGCCATCCTAGGAACGGGCAGTCCCGTTCCCTACGAGATCAATTATACTTCCGCAGGCAAACATTGTTTGATGATCCCTAAAAAAGACCCTGCTTTTAAAGCCGCTCCACCGACTAAGGCTCCATCAATATCCGGCTGAGATATCAAGGCCTTTATATTATCCGGGGTCACACTTCCGCCGTACTGAATTATCATTGCCGCAGCTGCCTGCGCGCCGAAATTATCTTCAATAAGCTTACGGATAAACACATGTACTTCCTGCGCCTGCTCCGGGGTGGCCACCTGTCCGGTACCGATCGCCCATACCGGTTCATAGGCAATAATAACATTTTTTAAATCATCGGCGCTTAATCCTTCAAAAGCACCGGTTATATGATCTCGAATAACATCAAACGTCTGATTTTTCTGCCGTTCTTCCAAACGCTCTCCCACGCAGACAATCGGCAATAATCCCGCTTTTAATGCCGCTTTAAGTTTTTTGTTCACAAATTCATTTGTTTCTTTAAAAATACTGCGGCGTTCCGAATGTCCGATTATTACATATTCACAATTAGCATCTTTAATCATTGCCGGAGAAACTTCTCCGGTAAAAGCGCCCTTCTCTTCCCAAAACAGATTTTGGGCTCCTAATTTTATATTTGATCCTTCGATCTCATGGCTCACGCTGTATAAAGCTGTGAAAACCGGAAACACAACGACATCAACATCCCTTATATCCTTTAACTCCATGCTTAGTTCACGAACAAGATCTAAAGATTCGGTTATTGTTTTATTCATCTTCCAGTTTCCGGCAATTATAGTCTTTCTCATTTTTCTCCTTAATTTGCGTTAGCAAATTAACCTCGAACCCTTTAGGGGTGAGAGGTCTTTACTCACTAGTTATATTATCTCCCGTTGTCCCAATATCACCATCCGGCCCTCCGGAAACAATTGAGTATTTATTAACATTAAGTGTATATTGAAAATCTTTATCCCAGGCATCGATTACCTTAGCCGCGGGTATTGATCCATTCAAATCTTCATTCTTAAAACTTATGTATGGGCCTTTCCAATCAGCTTCCGGCGCGGTGCCACCCTGCCCGTACGTTGCCTCATCAGCTAAACGATTAACTAAATTCTGATTTCCCGACACAGGATATTGTCCATAATCAGAATGATACATTGCCAATGCTGTTTCCAGGGAAGCAATCATTGCCTTGGTACTGTAAATTTTTCCTTTTTTCCGCGCTGTTGAGCCTCCGCCTGCCAGCAATCCGATAAGTACCGCCAATACCGCGATAACAACTAAAAGCTCAACAAGTGAAAATCCTTTTTTTATTTTAGTTCTTATTTTCATTTTAAATTGCTAACTTTGCATTGTTAATTTTAAAATTATTTGTCTTTTAAAGCCGCGATTCCCGGCAATTCCAGCCCTTCCAGAAATTCCAGACTGGCTCCGCCGCCGGTAGAAACATGGCTCATTTTGTCGACAACATTAAATTTACGCACCGCACTGGCAGTATCTCCTCCGCCGATAACACTGGTCGCATCAAGCGTGGCGATAAATTCAGCAATCGCTTGCGTACCTTTAGCAAAAGAGGGCATTTCAAAAACACCTACTGGTCCATTCCAGACAATTGTTTTTGCGCTTTTTAATTTTTCTTTATAAAGCTCAATTGTTTTCAGGCCCACATCCAGCCCCATATAACCATCGGGGATATCTTCCCCGACATTAAGGATATTAGCATCCTCCTTAAATTCATCGGCAACAACATTGTCAACAGGAAGGACAATGTCTACGTTATTAGCCGCTGCTTTTTCTAAAATCGAACGCGCCAGTTCAATGCTATCTTCCTCCAGCTTAGAATTGCCAATAGCTTTTCCCTGCGCTTTTAAAAATGTATAGGCCATACCGCCGCCAATTAAAAAACAATCTACTTTATCCATAATATTTTCGATCATCTTGATCTTGTCGGATACTTTTGCTCCGCCTAAGATCGTAACAAAAGGATGCTCCGGATCCTGAACTATATTACCTAAATAAGCGATTTCCTTTTCTAATAGAAGTCCGGCATATGAAGGTAAATAATGGGTTACTCCTTCTGTCGAAGCATGCGCGCGATGCGCCGTACCAAAAGCATCATTAATAAATATTTCACCCATGCGGGATAATTGCTTGGCAAAATCTTCATCATTTTTTGTTTCTTGCGCATGAAAACGCAGGTTTTCCAGCAAAATAACCTTCTCAGAAGCAGAATCAACTGCCTGCTCAATCTCTTTCCCCACACAATCATTGAGCTTTTTTACCGGAAGATTAAGCAATTCGCTTAATCTTTTTGCAACCGGAGCCAGGCTCATTGTATCGACGACTTTTCCTTTAGGCCGGCCCAGGTGGCTCATCAGGACAATCTTTTTAGCCTGATTTTCCAAACAATATTTAATTGTCGGTAGTGCGGAAACTATCCGAAGTTCATCGGTTATATTTTGGTTTTCATCCAGCGGAACATTAAAATCCACCCGCATCAATACCTTTTTGTCCTTTAAATCAACATCTTTTACAGTCATTTTGTTCATTTTGTTAATCTCTTTCTTTAATGAGCAGATGATTTGCAGAATTGCAAATCATAGGGGTTTGTCCGTCTGCGAATTAAACCTCGCCAATCTTTCCGCCATAAAGATTGGCGGGCAGGAGTAACGGTAAACTCTTTTTTATCTTTTTGTATCAGAGAATTATTATACCACTGTAAAAAGGCTTTGGCAATAGAGGGGGGAGAAATTCACGGGATAACTATCTTATATACTAATAATTCACATCGTCCGACACTTGACTGCTTATTCTTCGGAGTAATATTAAACGCTCCTATTTGTAGAAGTTTATCGGCATTTTCCATGGCATATAAAAAAGTAACCATTGCTTTCATCTCCGCCTCACAGCTTAAGGATACCACGTATTTCTTAATTCCTCCTCCGGAAACCACAGTAAGCGGTTTCATATCAATTAGATAAATCGAAAATTCCGTAGCCAGGTTTTCGATATCCTTTAATAAAGAAGCTGTTTCCTCTTCTCCGGACCCGGCTTCCACAGAAAACGTCGCGTATTGCTTTTCTTCCTCATTTATACGCTTCTGCTGAGATTTAATGATCAGATTTTTTTTGATCTGGTGCTCGGTCTCCTGAATCTCTTTTTCCAAAGAATTCAGCTTGCCGATAATCGGGCCAACCACCGCCCGATCCATTAAGGCCAGCAGTGCAAACCCCAGAGAAACATATAATACTGTCTTTTCTCTTTTTGATAGCCTGGAAATAAATCCCTTAATCATCTCTTCCTCGGTTTACATCAGTTAATAATATTTTGTTCCAAAAGACAGACAATACCGAAATCCGCCCAATCCTCGCCGTCTTCTTTTCGGGAAGTCGTATAGTTAGTCTGCACATTACTAAAATGAGAAGAATCTTCTAAAGCAACCACAAAAGCAAATACATCCGACATTGCTCTGGCCGTGCCTTTTAAATATAGATTACCATCTTTATCCATCTTAATACTATCAAGTAAAATCCGGTTGGGCAGCACATCATAGACAGCCGCCAAAACCTGCAATGGATACCCCCGGCTTTTAAGATAATGTTTAATCATCCGGATCTTCTCCATTGATTTCTCTAAAACCTGGGCTTCCTGATTAGTCGTCTGATACTGCTCCTTCAGGCGCTCGAGATATCTGCCCCTAAAATATACCCTCCCCAGAAAGAACCCGCCAACCATAATCAGCAGACAAATTACATATACGCCCATTTTTATCAATTCATAAGCCCTCTCCTCAAAAGAACGTTTCAATTTTATTTCTTCAGGGATAAGATTGACTTTCATATCTTGCGGGAACAAAAGCACCGAAGCAACATTAAAAAATGAAAGATGCCGCGCTATTGAAGGCATCGTGGAAATATTAGCATTAAGAGGTAATTGGCTAAAATATGGGATAGTTTTTACCGGGATATGCAATTGCGTGGTCAAGGAAATTTCCAATTCCTTTGATTGCTCGGTAATACCCGTCAAGATCAGCACATGCGGTGATTTATCTATATCTTCGGAATAATATGTCTCCACCGATTTTTTTAACTCTTCCACGAATTTTTCCTTTTCATTGATTATTTGTCCGGATTCTATGGGAATACTTCGGGTAAAAATCGGAACACCTTTTAGGGAAATAATAAAATCAGTAAAATTCGTATCGATATGAATAATCCCTATCGGGTTATCCTGTATCTCTGCTTTTATCTGCTGCGTACATACCGCGCTTAAGCCTTCCGGAGCAAACAGGATCTTTTCGATATTAACTCCGGCTTTAGTCATCACTTCAAATTGCTTTTTTATCGCCTCCCGGGGAACAATCACCAATAGTATCTTTGTATAGCTTTGACGGTACTCACCATGATTTATATAATCGACAATGATCTCTTCCCGTGCATACGGCGTCTGCCGTCCGGACTGTAAATCCACAATTTCCTTTATTTCTTTAGGGTCCAGCGAAGGAATTTCCAAATTTTTTGTAATCGCCAGATTAAGGGGAATAACATTGACAAGATAAGGATTTTTTATTTTTAGATCCTTAAAAATCTTTTTTACCATTCCGGCGATATCATCAGAAGATGATTCCTTTATATTATATGTCAGCAGGCTAAGGATTTCTTTTTTTGTACCGGAATTTTTCACATAACAAAAAACCAATTCATCTCCGCTGATATCAAATCCAACTATATCTGATTGTCTAATCATATATTATCCAGTTTGTAAGTTTCCTCTTGATTTAAATACCTTATGCGCCAACTTAAAATCCAGCCTGCTCTTATAGTTTCCGGTACCAGATTTTTTTCAAGAACACAATCAATTTTACATTTGCCATTTTTGCGTTCAAGAAAAGCTGTGCTTTGAATCAAAAAAACACCTGAATTTACCGTAATTCTCCCTTGAGAAACCAAATTACTTAGTTCTGCCGCTTCGCTCGGAGTCAGAGAATACATCTGACTTAGTTCGGCCATAACCGAAGAAGAGCTGTTAAAAACACGGTCATCAGCAGTTGCCGGAATCTTATCCTCACCGCAGCGGAACAACAGAATCTTTGTCACCAGTCTATTACTTAAGCCTAAACTGTTAAGCACTATTTTCGGCGCGGTATTAATATTCACCTGCCCGGAACCAAAAACCGTAATATACGGTTCAATTTTTTCAAAAATTCCCCGGGTCATCCCCCGGACATAACACAATTCTTCCTGTGTTGTAAATAAATCATCTTTACAATCATAAGGTTCTTTTAACCCTTGATAATAATTATCCTCTGCCCCATTAGGCGCGGACATACTGTCTCTATCTCTCCAGTCAACAATACTGGAAGCGATTTGATCAGCCATATACGCTTCCACTCCCGCCGCTGACTGTAATAACCGGATAAGTTCATTACGATTCGCAAAATTGAGATTTATATTTCCGGCCGCATCCCGCACCCCGAACATCATTTCCTTCTCATCGCCCACACTGCCATAAGCATGAAAATCATCCGGACGACAATTATATCCTACGGTAAACCATCCTTCTGCGATCTTACTTTGCGAAAAAACTGCTTCATTATTAAAGATCGGCTCACCTAGTGATATGACCGAACGTTCGACATCCATATTCCCGATCTCGGCAATCGCTTTTTTGACCCCGGCTTCCGCGATCAAACTCAGCTTATTCCGCGTTTCCAAGCGATTTAGAAAGTCTAACTTTTGCCTGACACCAATTCCTAAGTATACCGCAAAAACCGTTAAAAGTCCAAGCATCCATAACACTAATATTAGTACGCTACCATTATCGTTAAACTGTAACCTTTTCATATGCTTAAATAATTTTTCCTAAAATAGTTAATAAGAAAATTGACCGTTGAGTGTTGTCTATTGGAAAAACATCAAATATTTTTACAATTTTCAATTATCAACTCTCAATAATCATCATTTCAACCAACCAATCCTCCGGAAGGAATCGTAATAATCCTGCTGCACTTCTCAATTTTGACTCCGTCTTTAAAAGACATCTCTATATGCACCGCCTGAGGAAGGCCTATAGTTTTAGTTGGTTCCGGCATCTCCGGAGGCCATACGGAAGACCAGAAAAATGTATCTTTTTCTTTGTCATAAAAATAATAGCTTAAGGAAAAAGACTCAACTTCCTTCATTTTTTCCCGGGACTCTGTCTTCTTCATTTGGTGTAATTGCTGATAACTGACTTGCTGTTTGTTTATATTTTTATCATTCTTATCATAAAAATATCTAACCAAACCTATTTCTTCATAAAATCCGTCTTCTCTTCCCGAAACCTTCATCAAAGCAGGAAAAGAAAAACTGATTTGATCTCCCGTAAATTCGATACCGGCAAACTCAAAACTATTACTTAATTCTTCCGTAATACTTTCAAAAAATAAACTTCTATCTAATTGCGGAGACTCTCGATTAACTACAGTCCATACTTTTAAACCATTAGCCAGCATTCCATATAAAGTCACGGCTAAAACCGCGGTCATGGCCGCGGACATGAGCATTTCCAGAAAAGTAAAACCTTTTTTATTATTTATTCCCATAAACACGATTACCTTTTTTTCTCCGGGCAGGAATTAGAAAAATATTTTTTAACCAGCGTAGACCGGCGGATCACACTATCTTTAGATCCCTCTTTCCAGGAAACAACAGTATCAAGCTTATAAAGTTCCCCTCGGACATCAAGCAAATTCATATCTATTTGCCAATTAAACAGACGGTTATTTAAAGTAACTATTCCGTTTTGATTTGGAGAGAAAAAAGTTCCCGCCGGCTGGTCGAATCCATGCTGAACCTGAGCAATTTTTTCACTTATGAAAAACTGCGCATTTAACCGATTGAAGAACAAATTTATGACATCGAGCGACATTAAGAATGATTCATATATAATGACTAATCCTACGGACAAAACCACCACCGCAACCAGCACCTCGACTAAGGTAAAACCAGACGTCGGATGACAGATAACAGATGACAGATTTTTTTTCTTCTGACCTCTGATTTCTGACCTCTGACTTCTGTTTTTACTCCCAATTATTAACATCATCCGCGCTTTCAACGCCGTCTTTTCCCAAAGAATATAAATCATAATCCTGGGGTCTGTGTTCTCCCGGAGATTTATACTCATAAAGCCTGCCCCAGGGATCAACCGGCTCTTTTTCCAGATAAGGCCCGCTCCAGTTTATTCCCGATGAAGGTTTGGTCAAAAGCGCCTGCAAGCCTTCGGAAGTCGTCGGAAATCCCCCATTATCCAATTCAAAGAGTTTTAACCCGGTAGCGATATTAGCCCGCACATCGGCACTGGCCGCCGCTATCCGAGCCTGTTCTGAACGGCCCGCTAAGCGCGGCAGAACCATGGCCGCAAGCGCACTGATTATTATTACCACCAGCATCAACTCAATTAATGTAAATCCCTTATTTCTCTTCATGACTTTCCTCCAGTCTTTTTATCATTTATCTTTTTATTTTTGAATTTTGCATTGTAATTTTGCCTTTTGACTTTTGATTTTTGATTTATTTTAGTATGTATTTTCTCCACTTTTCTTCTAAATCTTCAAATGTCCTCAAATCGGTAGGGTAAGTATGCCCCAAAGCCTCCTGCACAGATTTTCCGTCTCTTAACTGCCGGCAAAAAGCGATGAATTTTTCTCCGCGATATTCTTCCATCAGAAATCCCACTAATGAGAATGACTGCAAATAGTACATCTCAATAAGTGTTTTACCCTCGACAATTTTAACTTCATTCTTCCCGTTAAATGATGAGGTAATAAATATCGGATCTTCTTCATCGATATTTTTGATTTCAAGTTTCATCATATCCAAAAAAGAAAACATTTTGTTTTCTTCAAGCATATTTTTCATGGCCATTTTTCGGGGAATCCGAAATTGTTTTTCTTCCCATTGCGCGACGCCTTCATCAAGCCAAAGAGGAACTTCTCCTTTAAAACCGACAAAGTCACGAAAAATCAAATGACCGATCTCGTGAGCTAAAAGAACTTCCAAAAAATTCTCGCTCCACATATAACTTACTATCTGCTTTTTCGTATAATCAGCCATACCGCGGGACCACTGCGGCCGGCCGGTAGATTCCAAATATTTATCGCGGTCCGGATAAATAAAAATTCTTACTCTGTTCTCCCATTTCCAAAAACCGGAATACCGTACATATCCCAGGTCTTGCGCTATAGACAGGTAGTATTCCTCAGCTTTTCGGGCAGCCTGGCTGGCAAAATTTTTATTCGGACCTTGGAAATAGACAATAAAATGATCCCCTTTTACCTCCGCCCATTCTTCCGCTCCTGCCAAAGAACATGTGAATAAAAATAGTATCACTCCAAAAGAAATATATTCGAACAATTTAATTCGCATTATTGATTTTTTCTTGATTTATTTATTACAACTTGTCACCTGTCACTTGTAACCTGTAACTTCGCTACTGAATCATCATATTGATCTGAAATACCGGCAGAAGCATAGAGATGATTATTCCCCCGATAACTATTCCCATCAGCAGGATCATCATCGGCTCTAAAAGATTAGTCATTATCTTTACGGCTTCATCGGTCTCGTTTTCATAACTATCGGCTAATTCCTGCAATACTTCTTCTAACCTGCCGGATTGTTCGCCGACACTGATTAAATTACCCATAAACTGAGGGAATACTTTAGAACGCTTCATTGTCGCGCCCACTGATTCTCCCCGCTCAATATCTTTATAACCTTTCCTTAATTCTTCCCGGATAACCTCGTTATCTAAAGTAGGGATACTGATCCTTATTGACGGCAGCAGCTGAATCCCGCTTTTTAATAAAATCTCCAGAGTTCGGCTAAAGCGGGCTAATTCCGTTTTTAAAAAAATTTTTCCAAAAATAGGCAGGCGCAGTTTCACCGCGCTTAAAATAATTTTTTCTCTCTTTGAGCGCATTCCGTATTTAAAAAAAAGTACGATCCCCACACACAAAAGAAAAAACAATACCCAAAACCAACCCTGTCTTAAAAAAGTACTTATAGATATAAGTACTTTTGTCGGTAAAGGCAAATTCTGTCCTAACCGCGTAAAAATAGTCAGAAGCTTAGGCATGACAAATGTAAGCATAAATATAACCGTACCCGCACCGACAATCGCCATGAGGATAGGATAAGTAAGTGCTGTTTTTACCGAAGAAATGATCTGTTCCTGCTTATACCGGTAACTGGCAATCCTTAACAAGGCCTCTTCCAATGTTCCGCTGTCTTCTCCGGCACGGACAAGCGCTACATATAAAGGAGAGAATAAGCGCGGATAACAATCCAAGGCCCCGGATAATGTTTTTCCTTTTTTTATTTCATCATAAATTTCCGTAAACACTGACTTCATATAAGCATTTTCCGCCTGGTCGGCAAGGATCATCAATCCGTTTAATATCGGTACTCCGGACTTAAGTAAAATAGACAATTGCCGTGTCAGTATGGTCAAGCGCTTTGAAGAGATTCCTTTAAAAGAAAACCGGCTTCTTGCAGTCTCCCCAGCAGCCGAAGCATCTGAAGGTTCTACTTTTATGGGCAAATATCCCATCTGGCTGATTTTTTCAATAGCTTCCTCTTTGGAATCAGCGCTAATTACCGATTCCACAATATCTTTAGGTCCTCTTTTAGCTCGATATTTAAATACACCCATAATTCTTTCTTACTGATTAAAAATCATTTTTTTATGTCGCGTAAAACAAACCTATTAAGACGTGCCCGTTCCGAGCTGGGCAGATCAAGAAAACATATCGCGATCTCATAATCTTTATTAGGCACTCTTTCCTCAACCCGAACCACCCGGGACAGACATTGCACCGGACCCTCATCAGGCAATTCCAGCGTAAGGTCAATTATCAGCCCTATCGCTAGATTTTCCACCGCGTTAAATAGTAATCCTCCAGCACTGATATTACTTGTTACTGCCACTTGTACTGCTTCATACTCACCTTCGACATTTTTTTTCTTTTCGGCTTTAAATATTGTATAGCGCACATACACTCTGTTATCCAGGCGCTCATACACACGTCTATCCGCGGGATTAAATTCCTTTTTTTTGGGAGCAATATGTTTTTGTAATGTCTCTTTAGCAATTTCCATAATCTCACTGGCGGAAGTTTTCTTTTCTGATATTTTTTTAGAAACAGATTTATCTGCTTGAGTAACCCGCAATATTTCCTCCGGAGTGGTTACTCCTTCAAGCACCTTTAACCAGCCGCTCTGGCGCAATGTCCTCATTCCATTAGCCATCGCCATCCTCTTGATCTCATCACTGGAAGATTTATGCAAAACCAATTCCCTTAGCGCCTCATTAAGCATTAGTATTTCATAAATAGCGGTTCGGCCGTAATACCCGCTAAAATTACATTCCTGACAACCCTTACCGCGAAAAACTTTAATTTCTTGAGAATTATCATATCCCAAATCCTGGGAGATCTGTCTCCTTATACTATCGGCAATCTCTAAATCTTCCTCCCGGCAAGCAGGACAAATCATTCTTACTAAACGCTGCGCGATAAAAGCCTCGACACTGGAAGCTACAAGATACGGCTCAACACCGATATCCACAAGTCTGGTAATACCGCTGGCCGCATCATTAGTATGTAATGTGGAAAATACTAAATGTCCGGTAAGCGCAACCCTGATCGCAATTTCCGCAGTTTCTAGATCCCGAACCTCCCCAACCATCATGACATCGGGATCATGGCGCAGCATACTGCGCAATCCCCGCGCAAAATCAAGCCCGACCGCCTGAGCTATCTGTATTTGAGTTATGCCTTCAAGTTCATACTCTATGGGATCTTCAATGGTGATTATTTTACGTTTATCGGTATTAATACATGAAAGACAAGCATATAATGTAGTCGTCTTTCCGCTTCCGGTCGGCCCGGTCAGAAAAACAATACCATTCGGCTTTTGAATTAATTCGTTTAAACACTCATGTTCAGACTCCGTAAGCCCCAGCCTCTCCAATCCAAAAAGCATTGCCGCCGGTAATATTCTAATGACCACGCTTTCCCCATAAGGTGTCGGGATAAACGATACTCTCAAGTCAAGAGTCTGATCCTGGACTTTTACTACTGCCCGTCCGTCCTGCGGCAAACGCCGCTCGACAATATTTAAATTAGACATCAATTTAATTCGGGAAAGTATGGGAGTAAGAAAATTCTTAACTTCCGGAGAAACCTTAGATTCATAAAGCACGCCGTCAATACGGTATCTTAACCGCACTTTATTCCGGTACGGTTCAATGTGAATATCTGTCGCTCTTTTTTTATAGGACTCTAAAATAATCTGATTTACCAGCTGAATTACCGACGCGGCACCGCTAAGAGCTTCCAGGTCATCGACAACATCTTCCTTTACTTTCTCCGTCGGAGAATCATACGTCTTTTGGGCAATAATCTTTTCAACTGTTTCCGCGCCTAACCCATAGTAATTTTTGAGCATTTCCAGAACGTCTTCTTCCCGAACCAATACCATTTCAATATTAAATCCCAGATGCGTTCTGATTTCATCCAGCATCCTTACCTCCAGCGGGTAAGCTACGGCAATGGTCAATACACGATTTTCTAAACGAATCGGAACAAATTTATAATAGGAGGAAACTTTGACCGGAACCTTTTTAAGCGCATTGGCATCTATTTCTATGGTTTTCAAATTTATACATTCTATTTGAAGTTTTTTAGCAATAATTTCTAAAAGCTTTTTTTCCGGGGTTTTACTGCGGGCGGCGATAATATGTATCGGTGAACTATTCTTTTTTTCAGCTTCCTTAAAACAAGCCTGAATCTCTTTCTTATCCAGAATTTCATGCTCAATTAACAATTGAACAACCATTGCATCAGTATTTTTACCCATAATATTCTACCTGTAAAATTCGAGAAATTTATGCGTCATTATGTTAACTAAACTATTTTTAACTTTGTTTTTATTATTGCATTGATAAATAATTTTGTCAATCTGAGATCAGGCCAATGCTCCCATCATATAAAAATCCCCTTCATTCTGTTTATCAAAATCTCCGGACATGATTCTTTTGCACCCGCTCAGTGTCTGGTCAACCGTAACATACACCCCTCTTCTTCCGGTATAAGATTCCGCGACAGAAAACGGCTGGGTAAGAAAATTCTGAAGTTTAAGCGCTCGTTCATAGGTCAAACGGTCCGCAGAAGAAAGCTCATCAATACCGACAACTAATACTATCTTTCTAAGTTCTTCATAACGCTGAAAAACACGCAATACATCCTGAGCAATTCCATAATGATATTTCCCGACAATATCGGTATCCAGGTTATTACACGCTGATAGAAGCGGATCTATTGCCGGATACAGCCCCATCTGTACCCGTTCACGAGAAAGAACAATAAGCGAATCCAGAAAACTAAATATCGCAACTACCGCCGGATCAGTTAAGTCATCTGCCGGAACATATACGGCTTCAATCGAGGTAATCGACCCGCCGTATTCCTGTTGTGAACGTATACGTTCATGAAAATCCGCAGCTTCGGAAAACAATGTCGGCTGATATCCGGTTTCCGACGGAACCCGGCCCAGCAGCGTAGATATTTCCTGCCCGGCCTGAAGAAAACGAAATACATTATCAATGAATAAAAGTACATCTTTGTTTTGACGCTGAATACTTTCGGCTAAGGTTATCCCGGTCATCGCTACTGCATAACGAGCTCCGGGAGGTTCATTCATCTGTCCAAAAACCATTTTCATTTTCGGCAGAATATTATGCTTCTCCAATTCGAAATATAATTCATTACCTTCACGAATACGCTCTCCGGCTCCGGTAAACACACAAGAACCCTGATGACGTTTAACAATATGCTGGATTATTTCCAGAGTAAGAACACTTTTCCCCATAGCCGCACCGCCGAGAATCCCGTTTTTACTTCCCTTTACCAAAGGAAATAAAAGGTCAATAATCTTAATCCCGGTTTCTAAAAGTTCTGTTCCTCGCTCGTCACTGTTTTTACTGATCTTTGTTCCTGCGGACGCTGTGCGAATCGGCCTTGTTTCCGTGGAATTAATCGGCCCCTTTTTATCTATCGGCTCGCCGACAACATTAATAAGCCGGGAATACATCTCATCGCCGACCGGAACCTCAATCCCGCCGCCGGGCACAAACGCGTCGGCATGTCTTTGAATGTTCAAAGTCGAATTAAGGGAAATACACCGGGCGACATTTCCAATCAAATGTTCGGCAACTTCCAAACTCACCTTTTGTCCGTCAACAGTATAGGTGATAATAAGATCAAAAACATTCGGAACATCTTCCTGTTGGGGAAACTTTATATCCACAACCGGCCCCTGCACGGAGATCACTTTTCCAACCGTGTTTTTTTTATCATCTTTATTTTTTATTTTATTGCGCATTCATAATCCTCGCGGAAAAAAGCTCCCGCATATTCTGGTCAACAATCTCATGCCGCGCCCGAAAATATTTAAATTTAAGCTTTTGATCCATTTCCTTTATCCTTTGGGTACAAACCTCCAAATGCATAAACCGCGCGGCCTGCTCGGACAACTGACTTAAGCCAAGGATTTCAAAAACTCTCTGCCCCATCCATAAATGTATCAAATATTCTGCCAATCCGGCAAAGTCCGACTCAAAAATAACATCTTTGACCTCTAATTTAGGCGGTCTCCGAATTTTCTGCACAAAAGGTAAAAGCTGTATCGTTTCCACACGCTGTAAAGTAAAAGAAATGGGGTTAGAAAAAACAATTTTTATTTTCCCCAAATTCCCTTTTAATGCCTGCTCTACCAGATAATCCCTTAATTTTAATGCCTGCTCTAAACGGCCAGCATTAGTTATCCCGGGAAAAACAGCATACACTATTTTCTGTTTTTCAACATAAAGCTTACCGCGTTTACCGACAATAATCAGTTTACCGTCTTCTTCCTGTCTCTGACGCATAGCTTCGTTCATAATCAGCGCATTATAACCGCCTAAAAGCCCGCCGTCAGAAGTGATCGCCACAATCCCGGTAGGTTTATCCGAGCTGCGCATAAAGGGATGGCTTGTCTTTTGCATATCCAGCCAGGAGAAAAACCCGGCGATCACCTTAAGATATTCCTCATAAGTTTCCAGTTTTTTTTCCAAATTATGATAATGGGTGATCGCGATCATTTTCAAAAGCTCGATAAGTCCTCCTAAGGACCGATAAAAATTCATATCATCTTTGAGCTTTGCTATCGCACCCATTCTAATTAGCCCCTTAAATAACAGTACATCCCAAGTAAGAAGAATAAACAAAAATTACAAATCTCAAATTACAACCAAATTCCAATATACAAATCAAAATCACTTAAATAATTCCACAAAGTGTAATAAAACATCCTAAAGATTCTACTTATTTTTAATTTGAAAATTGTATATTGTAATTTAAAAAATCTTTTTACTCATAATACTAGCTGGGGAAGTAAATACCAATCCCCTCTTCCAAATTCATCATACTCTCATCCATGAGCACCTGTGTTTCGCGCAAACGTTTCGGCAGATCCGGAGCTACTTCTACAATTTTTTTATAAAACTCTTCTTTAAACTTATCTATTTCCAAAGGAGTAAAGTCATCCAGAACTCCCCGGACAAACGCATACATTTCACAAACTTCTCTTTCCATGGTCACCGGATCATTCTTATCCTGGATCAGCAATTGTGTTATGGCCGCGCCTCTTTTTAATTTTCTCGCCGCATCTTCAGAAAGATCACTGGTTCTTAACTGCGTCATCTCCTGCAATTTTTGATATTGCAAAAAATCAAGCCGCAGGCTGCGGCTGGGTTCCTTCAAAGCCGGCCATTGCGATTTACTGCCAATACGCGAAACCGAAAGACCGACATCAACCGCCGGCATAAATCCTTTGTTTACCAAAGCGGTGCTTAAATAAATCTGCCCGTCAGTCATAGATATGAGATTAGTCGGTATATAACCGGTAACATCACCTTGTAAAGTTTCCACTATCGGAAAAAAAGACATTGAACCGCCGCTTAAAGCTTCATTCATCTGTCCGGCTCTTTCCATAAGCTGGGAATGCGTATAAAAGATATCTCCGGGATACGCTTCTCTTCCCGGAGCTCTATCCATAAGCAGGGATATCTGCCGGTAAGTCCAGGCATGCCTGGTCAGGTCATCAAAAACAACTAATACATCTTTGCCGTTAAACATAAAATACTCACCAAGCATACAAGCCGTATACGGCGCTAAATACTGTTCTCCCACCGAAGCAGAGGCTATCCCGCTGACAACAATTGAGTAATCCATAGCGCCTTTTTCACGCAATAAAGCAACTAATTTCTCCAGGCTGGAATATGTTTTTCCGATCGAGCAATAGATACAAATTACATCTTTGTCCTTTTGATTTAATATCGCGTCTATCGCAATTGTTGTCTTGCCGGTCTGCCGGTCTCCGATTAAAAGCTGACGCTGTCCCTTGGCCAAAGGAATCATTGTATCAATAAGACGTGTTCCGGATTCTAATGTCCTTTCTACCGGAAGCCTTTCCATAACTCCGGGGGCCTCTCTAAATACCGGATAATTTTCCCGCGCATTTATCGGTCCTTTATTATCGACCGGTTCACACAAAGCATTTACGATTCTTCCGACAAAAGCATCTCCTACCGGAAGAGCAAGAAACCGGCCTTTACTATACACCCGATCACCGGCCCGGATCTGAGCTTTAGGCCCCAGCACTAAAATCTGAACCTCATTTTCCGTAAACCCCATCACCATTCCGGGCAATCCGTTATCAAACTCAACAATCTGTCCGTTTATACATGAGGGCATATCTATTGCCCGGACAATAAATTCACGAACAGATTTAACCTTGCCGATTTCCCGGACATTAAATTTTATTTCTTGAGCTAGCTTAACTTTCATCTGCTGTAGACTCACGCACAACCTCCCGGATCTTGGAAACAAAACTCCCGTCTAAAACCAAGCTGCCCAGATTAATAATCATCCCGGCAACAAGCTTTTCACTTACCTTTTCTTCTATTTTAATTTCTCTCTCTAATTTGATATCAAGTTTTTTCTGTAAAGTCTCTTTCTGTGTTTTAGTTAAAGCAAATGCCGTGGAAACCTTGGCCACGTTTACAGCTTCCGGTACCTTCAGCCACTCCATTGTGGCGAATCCGCTTTCAATTAATGATTCTACCCAGGTCGTATGAATTATCTGGCAAAGTTCCGGCGAAAGCACCTGGCAAATAAGCTCTCCGGCTTTTTCTATTCCTCTCTGATTAATTTTACTTTCCAATTCATTTTCTATTGCCTCGCAGGTAAGCCTGGCCTTGTTTATCACCGTCTCACTCTCTTTATGCGCCTGGGCCAATACCTGCACTTTTTCTTCATCAATCTGCTTCTTGCATTCATCTTTCAATTTTTCAATTTCTTTATCCGCGTTTTTTATTTTTTCTGCATAATATTTCTCTGCCTCTTCAAGTTTAATTTTTATCTGGTCCTCTTTTTCCGAGTACCCTTTGATCATTCCCTGCATATGTGAGGTCGCATCCGTAACATTACGGGTAAGAAGATGCCTTAAAAGAAATATCAGTCCGCCGAAGATAATAACCTGTAATAATATCATACTTACTACTACCATATATCACCTCATCGAGTTTGAAAATTGAGTATTGAATGTTGAATATTGGAAAATCACTGACTGGCTTTTACAATTTTCAATTATCAATTCTCATTTTTTATACTTATGTCCTTATTATACCTATAATTACACAAAAAGTCACTCTTCATGTCTCAAGTCTCATGTCACAAGTCTCAAAAACTATGACTGTTACAGTATATCTTGAAACCTGCAACCTGCGACCTGTTTACCCCATCATAAACAGCTGATAAACTATCAGCATTGCCACAATTGCCAGCGCTTCCGCAAAAACTAAGGTAATTGTCATCGCCGTAAAAATTTTCGGCGCGGCCGAAGGATTCCGGCCCAGGGCCGAGATACTGGCAAAAGCGGCAATAGCCATTACGCCTGAGGGGCCTAAAATACAAAGCATGAAAATAAATAGTAATATTATTTGCCGGGCCATAAATTCACTCCGTTTATAGCGTTTAGCGTAGAGCGGATAGCGTATAGTTAATATTATTTTTTTGCTTTTTCTATCCGCTAAACGCTGCCCGCTATGCGCTGTTTTTCATTCTTTTCTTTCATTCTCCATGATCACCATCACGTTGTTTTCTCCGACCTGCACTACTCCGCGATAAATAGAAATCATTAGTTCATCAATAATAACCGTTCCGGAAAGTAAACGGCTTAATAGCCGCTTGTGAAAAGGCAGGATTTCAAAAACTCCTTTTTCTCCCGGAAGGATAACTCGTTTAGCTTTCCCCTTAAAGACAATCTTCTCCGGACTTAAAACAGTAACACTTAGTAATTTTGCTTCCATATTTTTTACGGAAGACAGAAATCAGAAAACAGAAGTCAGAAAAAAAGAAGCCAGTAGACAGAATATATTTTTCAAACATTTGCTTCCAAATATCTGAACTATACTTTCTGAATACTGACTCCTGTCATCTGCCCTCTGCCATCTTAATCCTGACAATGGTCCGCCTCCTTGCTTAACATCAAATCCTATTTTCTTTTTTTCTTTTTAACTTCTCTGTCGGAATCTGCGTCTTCAGCCTCCTCTTCACCTCCGGGGAAAGAAAACTGTTTCGCTTTATCTAAAGTCCCTTTTGTCGCGCTCGCGGCTCTATTCCAGGTAAAGAAGAATACACCGGCCAATAAGGCGATAAACACTATTACCGTCAGAATGATCTTCACCGTCATCGACTTTGTCAGTGCTCCGACTTCTCCCGGTTTCTGAACAGAGAGTTTTTCCATATCGGTAAGTTCTTCCTTTATGCTTTCAATTGTCTGCATATTGGTACGATAGATCCCGATATGGCGCTCTCTGCTGACATTAGCATCTGCCTGCGATACACTAATATCCTCTAACTGAGAAGCAATCCGGTCTGCTAATTCACTTATCTGTTCGGCATGTTCGGTCTTAGCAAAAGCTTCTGCTAACTTCACGGATCTTAGTTTCAGGATATCAAGTGTCGACTGCGAAATCATCCAGATATCTTCTATTTCTACTTTATACACTCTTATTTCTTTTTCTGCAAGTTGTATATTATCTTTGTATACATAGTAGATAGATTTAGTCGCATCAAATTCCACATCTAATCCGCCGGTATCCATAATATCTTTAGGCGTTACCTCCTGCGGCAGATATACTTTTACTTTTGTATTTTGCGGTTTCGCGCTGGACGGATTAGCCGCCACAACATTCAGGATGATGCTGCCGCTGGACATTGATGTCGAAACAATCGGCTCATCTTCCATACCGCCGAATTTATGCTCAAACAAAGCCTGCAGGAATTTAACCGCGCTCTTGATCTTTTCTGTCTTCTCTCTGATCTCCTTAATCGTCGGCGAATTACTTAAAGCATCTTCTACCAGTCCGCTTATGTCATAGCCTTCTTCACTAGCTAAGCCGATCAATTTTTCGACCATGGCATTGATATTAGTAACCATCTCACCGCCGGCAGTGCCTTCGGAGAATACTTCATCGGCAAGGATAGCCGGCAGATCATCCATTGTCTGCTGTAATTGATTCAAGGCCTTACCCACATCACCGCCGGTAGCCAAGGAACCCTGAACCGACTGAATAGAACTCAAAGCTTCCTGCACATCGGATTTCATCTGCGGATTCATTGCCAGCAGACCTTCAATCGATGTTAATGATGTTGCCTCTACCATGAATGATCCGGCTTCCAAATTCCCTGTTTTAATTTCTCTTACCACTACGGTAACCGCTTTTCCCGACTTGAATGTTTTTCCATCGGCAAGAAGGTCAAACCCATACAAACCGGCAGTTGTCGCAGACTCCATCAACGGCTGAGCATTGTAAACCAAGGTTCCGTCATAAGTGATAATATCCATTAACGGCATCAGCCGGGAATCGTTACGATAGCGGATTTCTACTCTATCACCAGCCAATACAGTATTCGGCAGGATTAATTCACCGGACTGACGTTTAGCCGTTGCTTCGAGTTCCTGACCGGCCTTAATTGCCGTATCCGCACCAGTCTGCAGCTGCTTAACAGTTTCATCGGTTCTTTCTTCAAAACTAGTCAGCGTCGCATCCATGGATGCCTGCATTTCATCGGTCTTTGTATCGATCAATTCTGTCTGCTGGTTCATCTTAGTCTCAATCATTGTCTTCTGCTCATCAATACCGGTTTCTAAAGTTTGCTTTTGGGCTGCTGTAGCGGCATTGATCGTTGCCGTCTGCTGGGCCGTGGCTGTATTGATCGTATTTTCAATTGATGTCTGGAAACCCGGGAATGTCGTTCCGGTCAAAGTTGTCATTGCATCCTGCGTTTCTTTCAACTGCTTAGTCGCAGTAATACTGAACGATGTTGGCGTTTTAAACAGCGCGCCGCTGGCATTGGTAATATACGTTACTACTGAATATACTTTCTGATCCTGCAAACCGCAACTTGCCCAATTAAGGTTGAAAAATCCCGCAGTGTTCGGAGTTGAGGAAGTCATCGTACAATTTACAGTCTGCGGCACACCATCTTTATCTATGTAGTTACGAGTGACCCGGTTGATCAAATCACCGGTTTCCTCATAAATAAACAGATCCACATGTTCCGCACCTGATACTACATATCCGTCACGTTCCAGCCAGGAAGTCACTTTCAAAGTATCGGTTCCTGTTTCATAGGTAAACTCTGAATATGCACGCCAGATATGGATTACCGTAGTTTCCATATACAGCGGATCTAATACCTTATCAGCATTAAGCTCAAACGTATACTGCTTATCACCATACCCTACACATGTCCAGACCATGGTCCACAAACCATACGGCAATTCCACCGTTACCGGAGAACCAAGCGGCACACCCGGATTACCCGGCATATTGTCAGTTGCCCATCCATCACCTTTAGTTGAACTACCATCGACTACAAGCTGACTAATATGTTCATTGGTCAACAAATCACGAAGTTCCCAGGTAACTGAGTAGTAATCAATCGTAAAATCAGCATTTGATTCATCAGCTACTGTATCATCGCTGGCGTCTTCAAGTCTGACTCTTACTGTAGGATAACGGTTATCCGGAACTGACCAAGTGTAAAAATCAGCGTTTATCGTGGAAACCGCGATTACAAACGGATAGGTTGCTCCGCTATTGATAGAATATTCTAGCCTTACATTCGCAATAGAACCAACTGTAGTCCAGGTAATATTTCTATCTTCTCTGGTTACCCAGCGTTCTCCTCCACTCGGAGAAGTCAAAGTCAGATTACCCCGGATCTTCAAATTAGCATTAGAAATATCAAACACGGTATTGTCATTAGGATCTTCAACTTTTACCCGAACTGTTTGTGAAATATCATCCGGAATGGTCCAGGCATAGCTGTAACTTCCCGCACCACCGGCACCATTTGGAGCAGACGCGTTAATCACGTTCGGATAAGTCGTGCCGCTGTCTGTGGAATAGCTTAAATGCACAAACGGCAATGTGCCGCCCCAGTTCCAGGTAATATTGTGAACATCATTAACAATCCAGGATTCTGCTCCATTCGGAGATGTAACGCTAAAGTAACCCTGAATCCGGAAATTAGCATCAGAATCATCAGATATTGTAGCATCAGCAACATCAATAATCCTGATTCTAGCATTAGCTGTTGCTGTATCCGGAACAGTCCAACCATAACTATTAGTATTCGCTACGCTGGCAGTTATGGAATACGGATAGGAAACACCGGAGTTAATTGAATAGAGAATCTGCACATTGGCAATTGATCCGGTAGTATTCCAGGTAATGTTATTAACCTGATTAATTGCCCATTGCTCGCCGCCATTAGGTGCGGTAATGGCCAGATCTCCCTGAATTTTAAACGCCGCGTTAGAAATATCATAAGCATCATTATCCGTAGAACTCATTACTCTTACAGTCACATTAGTGGAAATCGCGTCCGGTATCGTCCACGTATAACTTCCATCATTAGCTGTGGCGCTGATAATGCTCACCGGAGTTATGAATCCATTAGTTGAATACTGTAAGTTTACATTCGGCACTGTTCCCACACTGGTCCAGGTGATATCCGTGGTATCGCTAACAGTAAATATCTCTCCGCCATTAGGCTCGATCAGCAAGAACTGCGCTTTTATCTTCGCATTGCTATTGGAATTATCCGCAGCTGTTAAATCAGCCAAGTCACTGACTCTTACTCTCATCTGAGCGGTAATACTATCCGGCACGGTCCATTCATAGGTTCCGTCATTGTCAGTGGCCGTAATAATATTCGGATAACTTGCTCCGCCGTCAGTGGAATATTCAATTCTAACCTGCGGCATTGTCCCCTGCCAGGTCCAGGTAATATCATGCGCGGAATTAACATCCCACATTTCCCCGCCATTCGGAGAAGTAACTGTAAAATCACCGGTAATCCGGAAATCATTATTAGAATCATCATAAGCACCCGCATCCGTAGGATCAGACACTCTAACTCTGACTGTTTCAGAAATAGAATCCGGTATGGTCCAATTATGCGTACCGGCATTTACAATCCCCGTGGCAATAGTTTGGCTATCCGCGCCAAAACCATCACGTGAATAAGCCAGATTTACCGTTGAAGAAGTCCCGACATTAGACCAATTGATCGCTCTGGTCTGGCCGACCCTCCATTGTTCCGATCCATTCGGGTTAGCAATAGTAAATTTACAGCGTATTCTGAAATTACCATTAGAAGTATCATTCGCGTCAGCATCTGTCGCATCAGAAATCATGATACGGCAAGTACCGGAAACCTGGTCCGGAATTGTCCAGGCATATGTTCCGATATTTGCCACGTTATCGGATACTAAATTATATGTTGAACCGCCGTTTGTGGAAAGCTCCAGTTTAATGAACGGCACAGTTCCATTCCAGGTCCAGTTTATATTCTGGCTGCTGCCCACGAACCAGGCTTCTCCGCCATTAGGCGAGGTCAAAGTAAAACTGCCTTGAATTTTAAACTGACCATCGGAAACATCCGTCACTGAAAGATCCGCCACATTGGTAATGCGTACTAAAGCCTGCGTTGTAATCGCATCCGGCACTGCCCATGAATACGAACCGGTATTCAAAGCATTATTAGTTATCGGAACATATATTCCGCCGGCATTATCCGAATACTCCAACATTACCGTGGAAATTGAACCCACACGACTCCAGGTTATCAGCTGATTAGTACCCACAGCCCATTCTTCGCCGCCATTCGGGCTGGTAAGCGTCAGATTCCCGCGAATTTTAAAGTTGTTATTGGAAATATCAAAAGCGCTTGAATCTGTAACATCCATAACCCTTACCCGGCACTGCTCAGATATCGCATCCGGAACTGTCCAAGGATATGTTTCGGCATTAATTGTCGTAGCGGTAATTATCGTCCAGCTTGTGCCCGCATTCGTTGAATAATCCAGACGGACATTTCCTACTGTCCCTAAAGTTGTCCAGGTTATATTTTCCGAAGCAGCCACAACTAAAGTTTCTCCGCCATTCGGCGCAGTTATACTGAATCCGGCAACAATTTTAAAATTGCCGTCGGAAGTATCAATTACTAAAGCATCATCCGCGTCACTAATACGCACACGCACCGAATCGGTAATTGCATCCGGAACTGTCCACGCATATGTTCCCGCGGCTCCGGAAGTAGAAGCAACAATTAAATTCGGATATGTAGAACCTCCGTTAGTTGAATATTCAAGTTTAACGTTTACTACTGCTCCGGTTCTGGTCCAGGTAATCGTCTTTCCGGAAGCTACCTGCCAAGCCTCTCCGCCATTAGGCGCGGTCACTGTCAATGCTCCGTGAATCGTAAATACCGCATCAGACTGGTCATTAGCATCAGCATCGACAACATCCGCTACTTTAACCAGACATTGACTGGAAATTCTATCCGGGATTGTCCACGGATACATATCCGTGTTCGGAGTAGAACCAATAATACTTGTCCATGTAGAGCCATTATTACTTGAATAGGTCAAGCGGACATTAACAATCGTGCCAAATGTGCTCCAGGTAATATCATGTTCTGTTCCTACTGCCCAGCGCTCAGCACCATTCGGTGCGGTAAGGCTAAAACCGCCGCGGATAATGAAATTACCGTCGGAAATATCATATACCGTAGAATCCGCCGCATCCGAAACTCTTACCCGGAGTTGAATACCAGCATCATCCGGAGTAAGCCAGTTATAAGTTTGCAAAGAAGCATCTACTGAACCGACAATAAGGTTCGGGAAGGTTGTTCCGGAATCCTTGGAATATTCCAACCGGGCATTAGTTATAGAACCGAATCTGGTCCAGGTAATATTGTGATTAGAATTGATCAGCCATACTTCACTGCCATTCGGTGATGTAAGTAACAGATCTCCGCGAATCTTAAAATTACCGTCGGAAGTATCAAAAACAATCGACGGCTCAGAAACATCCGATACTTTTATTCTTGCGGTTTGTGAAATTGTATCCGGAACAGTCCAGTTATATGAACCGTCACTGGCAGTCAAAGAAGCCGCGATCACAGTCGGAAAAGATACTCCGCCGTTTGTGGATAAATCTAACTTCACATTCACGATCGATCCGATCGGTGACCAGATTACCGATTGCGAAGAACCTACGGGCCACACTTCTCCGCCATCCGGTGAGCTTAATAACAGCTGTCCGACGATCTTGAAATCAGCATCAGAATCATCATAAACCAAGGCATCAGAAATATTGGTTGCCCTTACGCGGACCGCAGAAGAAATATTATCCGGGATAGTCCAGGCATAGGTGCCTAAAGCAGCATTAAGCGATGCCGCAATTGCATTCGGGAATGTTGCTCCGGAATCAGTTGAATAATCCAGCCGGATATTAGATATTGAGCCGGTTCTTGACCAGGTAATCGCGTGACTGGTTGTTACTTCCCATACCTCTGCGCCATTAGGAGTATTAACTACCAAGGCGCCTTTGATCTTGAAATTATTATCCGATGTATCATATACAGCAGCATTATCCACATCAGTTATTCTTACTCGGGCCAGATTAGTAATTGTATCCGGAATCATCCAGGGATATGTCGCTAAAGAAGCATCAAAACTATTAACAATTACATTTGGATACGTAGAACCGCCATTAGTTGAATACTCTATCTTAATATTCTGAATTGAACCGGTGCGCATCCAGGTAATATTCTGAACAGATTCGATCTGCCAATCCTCAGCGCCGTTCGGGATATTAACAATCAATCCGCCGCGGATAATAAAGTTGTTGTTAGATGTATCATAAACTGTCGAATCCGTCGCATCAGTAACTTTTACTCTTGCGGAAGTACTGATATTATCCGGTATGATCCAGGCATAGGTACCTGAAGTTGCGTCTACAGAACCGATAATTGTAAACGGATATGTTGCTCCGCCGTCTGTGGAATACTCAAGTTTAACATTAGCAATAGAACCAATAATTGACCAGGTAATGTTTTGACTATTCCCCACCATCCAGGATTCACTGCCATTCGGCGAAGTTACGGTAACACCTCCTCTGATCTTGAAATTAGCATCAGAAGCTCCGGACGCGTCAACATTATTATAATCACTTACCCTTACCTTTACCTGAGAAGAAATCGCATCCGGGATAGTCCAGGGGAATGATCCGGTATTTGCCGCGGACCCGGTAATATTATTTGGATAAGTAGCCCCGCCGTCCGTGGAATAATCAAGAACAACAGTGGTAACGGTTCCTGTCGTACCCCAGGTAATATCATGCGAAGATGCTACAGTCCATACTTCGCCGCCATCCGGCGCGGTAATATTAAACTGCGCCATAATCGTCATATCCGCAGTCGAAGCATCAAACACATTGATATCCAAAGCATCGGCAATCCGCACTCTCACGGTTTTTGATACTGCGTCCGGGATCGTCCAGGTAAAGCTTAATGCTCCGGCCGGTGTAGAAGCAACAATCGCATTCGGATAGGTTGCTCCGCTATTAACCGAGTAATCCAAGCGCACATTAGCTATGGAACCGACTCTGGTCCAGGTAATATTATGGTTTGTATTTACTTCCCACATTTCTCCGCCATCCGGAGAAATAAGATCAAGAATACCCACGATCTTGAAGTTAACATTCGAAGCATCGAAAACCGTAGCATCGCTATTATCCGTGATCTTAACCCTAACCTGACTGGAAATATCATCCGGAATTGTCCAGCCATAGCTTCCGGTTGCGGCATCAGCTGTCGCGGCAATTGTATTCGGATATGTTGAACCGCCGTCCGTGGAATACTCTATCTTAACCGTAGAAATTGAACCAGTGCGGCTCCAGGTAATATTATGAGCTGTCGCGACTCCCCAAACTTCCGCTCCGTTCGGACTGGTTACAACTAATGATCCTTTAATCGTAAACGTAGCATTGGATACATCATATACACTCGCATCCGCAGCATCAGATACTCTAACCTTAGCATTCGCACCGATTGAATCGGCAACTGTCCAGGCATATGTACCAACCATACCCGGAGTAGAAGCGATTATCGTATTCGGATAAGTATTTCCGCCATCAGTTGAATATTCCAGTTTTACATTAGAAATTGTTCCGGTCGGTGTCCAGGTAATATTCTGACTGGCCGCCACAACCCAGGTTTCTCCGCCATTGGGCGCATTCAATAACAATACACCTTTAACTGTGAAATCCAGATTAGAATCATCAAATACCGTGGCATTTGAAGTATCTGTAACTCTCACTCTTAAATTTTCACTTATCGCATCCGGAACTGACCAGGCATATGTTCCGGTGGACGCGTCTGTCGAAGAAATAATTGTATTCGGGAATGTTGTTCCGCTATCCGTTGAATATTCCAGCTTCACCGACGCAATACTTCCGGTGCGGGTCCAGGTCACACTGCGTGACTGCCCGACATACCAGATCTCTCCGCCATTAGGTGAATTAAGTTCCAGATCACCTTTGATCATAAAGTTTGCATTCGAAGTATCATTAACCGCAACATCAGTAACATCTGATACTCTGACTCTCAATGTTGTACTTAAAACATCCGGGATCGGCCAAGCATAAGAACCGGTGGATGCATCTGTGGAAGCGATTATCGTGTTGGGATAAGTACCGCCGGAGTTAGTTGAATATTCCAGTTTTACATTAGCGATGGAACCGACTCTGGCCCAGGTTATATTCTCTCCGGTACCGACAACCCATTCCTCCGCGCCATTGGGCACAGTTAAGGTCAATGATCCTTTAATAAACATATTGGAATTAGATTCATCATAAACCGTAGAATCAGAAGTATCGGTTACTTTCACCCTGACCTGATTACTGATATTATCCGGGATAGTCCAGTTATGTGTACCTAAAGAAGCGGCAATAGAAGCAATAATGGAATTTGGATAAGTCAGCCCGCCATTGATCGAATATTCCAGTTTTACTGTCGGAATACTCCCCAATCTTGTCCAGGTCACATTGTGACTGGAAGCAACTATCCAGGTTTCTCCGCCATTAGGCGCGGTTAATACCAAGTCGCCTCTGATCTTAAAGTTTACATCCGAATCATCAAAAGCCTGAGCATCATTAACATCAGAAACTTTCACTCTTACAGTTGCCGATAATGCGTCCGGAATTGTCCAGCCGTATGTACCGGTATTTCCAATCGAAGCAATAATTACATTCGGATAAGTCGCGCCGCCGTCAGTTGAGTATGCCAGTTTTACATTGCCTACTGATCCTACTGTTCCCCAGGTAATATCTTCAGAATCTCCAACGATCCAAACTTCTGCGCCATTGGGCGCGGTGATCGTAAAATCAGCCTGAATACTAAAATCAGCCGGCGAGGTATCTCCGACACTAATATCTGAAGCATCGGTTATTTTTACTCTCGCGGTAGTCGTTGCTGTATCCGGAATGGTCCAGTAATATTCTAAAGCACCAGCCGGAGTAGAAGCATTGATCAGGTAATCATAACTTGCTCCGCTGTTAATTGAATATTCTAATTTAACATTGGCAATTGATCCCACCATGGTCCAGGAAATTTTTCTCTGCGGACCGCCAATTACCCACTGTTCCGTACCAACCGGCGTAGTTAGAGTCAAATCACCGATTATTTTGAAATTTACATCAGAAATATCCGCGACAACACTGTCTGAAGCATCACTAATCTTTACTTTTGTTGTTGTACAGGGGTTATCAGGAATAGTCCAGGCATAAGTTCCGGTAGAAGCATCGGTAGAAGCAATAATTGTCGTCGGAAAAGTTACTCCGCCGTCAAGTGAATATTGCAGCTTAACAAAACCAACTGAACCGGTTCTGCTCCAGGTAATATTTTTACTCGTAGCTATCTGCCAAGCTTCTCCGCCATTAGGCGCGGTCAAAAGCAATACACCGCGAATAATAAAATTCAGATTTGATGTATCCATTACCGTAGCATCCGATGTATCCGATATACGAACGCGAAGCTGTGTTCCAATCGCATCCGGGATAGTCCAGGCATAAAGGCCGGTCGCAGCACTTGTCGAAGCAATAATCGTATTTGGATAAGTTGAACCCGCGTCAGTTGAGTATTCCAGTTTCACTGTCGGAATACTTCCGGTCCGGTTCCAGCTTATATTCTGTACCGCGTTTACAACCCATTCTTCTCCGCCATTGGGCGCGGTTAAAATCAATGAACCTTTAATTGTAAAGTCGCCATTGGAACTATCCGCAACCGTAGTATTCGCGATATCCGTAACTTTAACTCTTATCTGAATACTAATCGCATCCGGAACCGTCCAGGAATAACTCAGTAAAGACGCATCATATGATGGAGCGATCATATTCGGATAAGTTGCTCCGCCGTTTGTTGAATATTCCAGTTTTACTGTGGGAATAGAACCGCTTCTGATCCAGGTAATATTGCGTGATTCACCAACAAACCACACTTCTCCGCCATTAGGACCGCCCACAGTTAATTTACCCTTGATCGTCAAATCAGCATCAGAAGTATCAAAAACTAAGGAATTAGCCACATCAGTAACTTTAACTCTGACTTCCGGAGAAAGCGCATCCGGCACTGACCAGACATAACTGCCTGTACCGGCAGGAGTTGCCGCGATAATTAATCCCGGGAACGTCAAACCGGCATCAGTTGAATATTCCAGCTTTACATTAAGGATCGTACCAAAACGATTCCAGGTAACTGTTGTCGGCACTCCTACTTCTAATTCTTCTCCGCCATTAGGCGCGGTTAACAACAAAGCACCTTTGATCGCAAAATCAGCATCCGAACGGTCAAATACCGTGGAATCCGCAGTACTGGTTACTTTCACTCTTCCGTTAATTGTCAGCTGGTCCGGAATCGTCCAGGCATAGGTCAGTAAAGACGCATCTGTAGAAGCGATTATGAGAACCGGATAAGTACTGCCGCTGTCTTTAGAAAGTTCCAGTTTTACATTAGCTACCGAACCAAATCTCGTCCAGGTTACATTCTCGATATCCGCCACATCCCAGGATTCAAAACCATTCGGGCTGGTCAAAGTTAAAGCCCCGCGGATCTTAAATAATCCGTCAGTTGTATCTATCGCATTAGGATTATCCACATCAGATATCCTGATCTTACAGGATATGGATAAATTATCCGGAATTGTCCAGGCATAAGTTTCCGTATTCGGTGTCAAAGCAATTATATCTGTGTATGTTGAACCGGAATTGACCGAATATTCCAATTTTACATTTGTACAGTCACCGGTAGTGCTCCAGGTAATATCTTCCGATGAATTTACATCCCATACTTCTCCGCCATCCGGGGAAGTAATTGTAAATTCCGGCATAATTGTAAAATCAGCATCCGAAGTATCAAACACACTTATATCCGATGCATCCATTACTTTAATTCTGATCGTTTTATACACGGCATTGGGTAGTGTCCATCCGTAACTTAACCCGGCTGCCGGAGTAGACGCAATTACCAGATTGCCGTACGCAGTTCCGGAATTAATCGAATATTCAATGCGGGCATTAGCAATCGAACCGGTCCTTATCCAAACAATGCTTTCGGTTTTTCCAACAACCCATTCCTGACCCCCATTAGGTGTAGTTACCCCAAAAGCACCCACGATCTTAAAGTTGGAATTGGAATTATCATATACCGCCGCGTCACTTACATCCGTAATTTTAACTCTTGTTGTCGAACAAATATCATCCGGGATGGTCCAGGCATAACTTAAATCAGCACCTGGAGTTGAGCCAATAATCACATAATCATACGCAGATCCGCCGTCTTTTGAATATCTTAACTCCACATTGGAAATTGTACCAGTTTTGGTCCAGGTGATGTTTTGTACAGAATTTACTGTCCATACTTCACTGCCATTAGGCACGGTCAAAGTTAAGGAACCCTTAATTTCAAAATCAGCATTGGAATCATCATAGACCGTGCTGTCCGAAGCATCCGATACCCGAATTTTCAAAGTCGTGCTGATCGCATCAGCTACTGTCCAGGAATAAGTTCCAGTAGAAGCATCTGTAGAGGCAACTATTGCATTCGGGAAAGTTGTTCCGCTATCTGTGGAGTAATCTATTTTTACATTAGCAATCGACCCAATCCTTGACCAGGTAATACTGCGGGATTCACCAACTATCCAGGTCTGCCCGCCGTTGGGCGCAGTTAAAGTCAGCTTTCCTTTAATATAGAAGGTACTATTAGAAACATCGGTTACTGATGAATTAGAGGTATCCGTCACTTTTACCATTAATTGAGAACCAATCGCATCCGGAATCGTCCAGGCATACGGAGTTCCCAAAGCCGCGTCAACTGTGGCCGCGATCATATTCGGATATGTTGATCCTCCGTCAATTGAGTATTCCAGTTTCACGGTCGGGATAGAACCGGTCTTAGTCCAGGTTATATTCTGCACATCATTAACAAACCAAATGTTCCCGCCGTTGGGCGCGGTTAAAGTTAAGGAACCCTTAATCGTAAAATCAGCATCTGAAGAATCAAAAACCAAGGCATTACCTGCATCAGTTACCTTTATCCGTACTGTAGTAGAAAGATCATCCGGTACGCCCCAGCCATAGGTTCCGGTGGTTGCGTCTGTTGCCGCAATGATCAGGTTCGGATAGGTTGTTCCGCTATTAGTTGAGTATTCCAGTTTTACATTCATAATTGAACCAAACCTGGTCCAGGTTATATTATAGGCACTGCCCACAACCAAATCTTGTCCACCGTTGGGCGCGGTTACTGTCACCGCACCTTTAATTGCAAAATCATTATTTGAGCTGTCCAGTACCGATGAATCCGCGGTACTGGATATTTTTACACGTCCGGTTGTGGTTAACTCATCCGGAATTGTCCAGGCATAGGTCAGCAAAGATGCATCTGTTGACGCAATTATCATTATCGGATAGGTGCTGCCGCTGTCTTTAGAAAGTTCCAGCTTAACATTAGCTACTGAACCGAATCTCGTCCAGGTAATATTATGTACGCTCGCCACATCCCAGGATTCAAATCCATTCGGTGCGGTTAAGGTTAAAGCTCCGCGAATTTTAAATAACCCGGTGGTCGCGTCCTGCGCGTTGGGGTTATCGACATCCGTGATCCTGATTTTGCAGGATATCGACAAATTATCCGGGATAGTCCACGCGTACAATTCGGTATTCGGCGTGGAAGCAATTATTTCATTATATGTCGACCCGGAATTCACTGAGTATTCCAGTTTCACATTAGTACAGGAGCCAGTAGTCGCCCAGGTAATATCCTGAGAAGACGCGACATCCCATACTTCTCCGCCGTCCGGCGCCGTAATGTTAAATGCCGGCATTATCGTAAAATCAGCATTCGAATCGTCATAAACACTCACGTCTGAAGCATCCGCTACTCTTATCCGAATCGTCTTGTACACGGAATTCGGGATGGTCCAAGCGTAGTTTAACCCGGCAGCCGGTGTCGATGCCACTACTGCCAGCGGGAATGTACTGCCGCTGTTAATCGAATAATCGATCTTCACGTTGGCGATTGACCCGGTGCGCGTCCAGGTGATGTTCTGCGATGTACCTACTACCCATTCCTGCCCGCCGTTCGGCGATGTGACTACCAGAACACCAACTATCTTGAAATTGCTGTTAGAAGTATCGTATACGCTGGTATCGTCATTGTTAGTTATCCTCACCCGGGTAGTCGCACCGATTTCATCCGGTACAGTCCAGGCATAAGTTAAAGCCGCGCCGCTTACTGACGCGTTTATAATATAGTCATAACTTGTTCCGGCATTTTTCGAATATCTTAATTCAACCGTAGGAATCGTACCGGTCTTGGTCCAGGTAATATTCTGTACGGAATTCACTTCCCAGACTTCACTGCCATTAGGCGCAGTCAATAATATCGATCCTTTTATTTCAAATACCGCGTCACTTACATCATTGACCGTTGAATCCGCCGCGTCTGATACTCTTACCTTTAAGCTGGCTCCGATCGCATCCGCTACTGTCCAGCCATAAGTTCCGGTAGAAGCATCTGTAGAAGCGATAATAGCATTCGGATAAGTTGTGCCGCCGTCTGTAGAGTAATCCAGCTTTACATTAGAAATTGATCCGGTCCGCGTCCAGGTAATACTGCGGGATTCGCCAACAACCCATACCTGCCCGCCATTAGGCGCGTTTAAAACCAGCTTTCCTTTAATATAGAAAGTGCCGTTGGAAACATCAGTCACCGTAGCATTAGAAGTATCGGTTACTTTTACCATTAACTGCGAACCAATCGCGTCTGGTATTGTCCACGCATACGGTGTTCCTAATGCCGCATCAACTGTTGCCGCAATTGTATTCGGATATGTGCTGCCTGCGTCAGTTGAATATTCTAATTTTACATTCGCAATTGATCCGGTCTTGGTCCAGGTAATATTCTGCACATCATTAACAAACCAAATGTTTCCGCCGTTAGGCGCGGTTAAGGTTAAAGAGCCTTTAATTATAAAATTAGCATCTGAGGTATCATAGACAAGCGCATTATCCACATCCGATACTTTTACTCTTACTGTGATACTTAAATCATCCGGTACGCCCCAACCATAGGTTCCGGTGGTCGCGTCCGTAGCCGCGATAATCAGATTCGGATAAGTTGTTCCGCTATTAGTTGAATATTCCAGTTTTACACTCATAATCGAGCCAAAGCGGTTCCAGGTAACATTAAACGCATTACCTACGACTAATTCTTCTGCTCCATTGGGCGCGGTTAAAAGTAATGACCCTTTGATCGCAAAATTATTATTTGAGCTGTCCAGTACCGTAGAATCCGCAGTACTGGTTATTTTTACACGTCCGGTTGTGGTTAACTCATCCGGAATTGTCCAGGCATAGGTCAGCAAAGATGCATCGGTGGAAGCGATGATCATTACCGGATAAGTACTGCCGCTGTCTTTAGAAAGTTCCAGCTTAACATTAGCTACCGAACCGAATCTCGTCCAGGTAATATTCTCTACATCTGCCACGTCCCAGGATTCAAATCCATTCGGTGCGGTTAAGGTTAAAGCTCCGCGAATTTTAAATAATCCGTCAGTTGTATCTATGGCATTAGTATTATCCACATCAGATATCCTGATCTTACAGGATATGGATAAATTATCCGGAATTGTCCAGGAATAGATTTCTGTATTCGGCGTTAAAGCTATTATATCTGTATAAGTCGACCCGGAATTAACTGAGTATTCCAGTTTTACATTTGTACAATCACCGGTAGTTGTCCATTCAATATCTCTCGATGAGGCAACATCCCAGACTTCTCCGCCGTTAGGCGCGGTGATCGCAAAAGAAGGCATGATTGTAAAATTTGCATCGGAAACATCATAAATATTTACATCTGACGCATCCGCTACTCTTACCCTGACGGTCTTATATACTGAATTCGGGATCGTCCAGCTATAACTTAATCCCGCGGCTCCGGTAGAAGCGACAACCGCGTTCGGATATGTTGCCCCGCTGTTGATCGAATAATCGATTTTTACATTGGTAATACTTCCGGTTCTGGTCCAGGTTATATTCTCAGATGTGCCTACTACCCACTCTTCTGTTCCATTCGGAGCAGTTACTGCCAAAGCACCCACGATCTTGAAATTTGCATTTGAGGTATCGTATACAGAAGAATCACTTACATCCGTAACCTTCACTTTTACTGTTGCTCCAATATCATCCGGAATTGTCCAAGCATAAGTTAAATTAGCACCCGGCGTTGAAGCAATGATCACATAATCATATCCTGTTCCTCCGTCAATTGAATATCGCAATTCCACATTGGCAATTGTTCCGGTCTTAGTCCAGGTGATATTTTCACTTGTATCAACAACCCATGACTGTCCGCCATTGGGCGCGGTTAAGGTTAAAGAGCCTTTAATCTCAAAAACCGCATCCGACACATCAACGACTGTATTATCCGTTGCATCTTCAACTCTAACTTTTAAATTAGCTCCAATCGCATCCGGTACAGTCCAGGAATAAGTTCCGGTAGAAGCATCTGTAGAAGCGATAATAACATTCGGATACGTTGTGCCAGCGTCAGTAGAATAATCAAGTTTTACATTGGCGATTGAACCGGTCCGCGTCCAGGTAATATTGCGGGATTCACCGACGATCCAGGTCTGCCCGCCATTAGGCACATTCACTACCAGCTTTCCTTTAATATAAAAATCTGCATTAGACTCATCAGTTACCGTAGAATTAGAAGTATCGGTAATTTTTACCCTTAACTGAGAACCGATCGCATCCGGGATTGTCCAGGCATAAGTTTGTAAAGAAGCTGTTACAGTTGCCGCGATTGTATTCGGATAAGTACTGCCGCCATTAGTTGAATATTCCAACTTCACATTAGCAATTGATCCGGTACGCGTCCAGGTTATATTTTCAATATTATTAACAAACCAAATATCTCCGCCATTAGGTGTATTTAAAAGCAGATTACCTTTAATGCTAAAGTTTGCATCTGAAGTATCAAAAACCAGGGAATTCGCCGCATCAGTAATTTTCACTCTTAATTGAGAACCAATCTCATCCGGGATACCCCAGCCATAGGTTCCGGTGGTCGCGTCTGTTGCCGCAATGATCAGATTCGGATAGGTTGTACCGCCATTAGTTGAATACTCCAGTTTTACATTAAGAACTGAACCGAAACGTGTCCAGGTAATATTATACGCACTGCCGACCACTAGATCTTGTCCGCCGTTGGGCGCGGTTAAAGTTACCGCACCTTTAATACCAAAATCATCATTTGAGCTGTCAAATACTGTTGAATCTGAAGTATCCGTTATCTTAACTCTTCCCTGTGTCGTCAATTGATCCGGAATTGTCCATGAATAACTCAATATTGAAGCATCAGTTGATCCAATAATCAAAACAGGATAAGTTGAACCGGAATTTTTTGATAGTTCTAATTTAACATTAGCAACACTACCGAATCTGGCCCAGGTAATATTATGAACACTGGCCACATCCCAGGATTCAAAACCATTCGGACTGGTCAAAGTTAAAGCTCCGCGAATTTTAAATAATCCGTCAGTTGTATCTATGGCATTAGGATTATCTACATCGGATATCCTGACTTTACAGGATATGGATAAATTATCCGGGATCGTCCAGCCATATGTTTCTGTATTGGGCGTAGAAGCAATAATATCTGTGTACGTAGAACCGCTGTTTGTCGAATATTCCAGTTTTACATTTGTACATGAACCGGTAGTTATCCAGGTGATATCTTCCGAATCTGATACTGACCAGACTTCTCCGCCATTAGGCGCGGTAATCGCAAAACCCGGCATGATCGTAAAATCAGCGTTGGAAACATCATAAACATTTACATCTGAAGCGTCCGCTACTTTTACCCTGATAGTCTTATATACTGAATTCGGGATCGTCCAGCTATAACTTAATCCGGCCGCTCCGGTAGAAGCCACAACCGCGTTCGGATATGTTGCACCGCTGTTGATCGAATAATCGATTTTTACATTGGCAATACTTCCGGTTCTGGTCCAGGTTATATTCTCAGATGTGCCTACTACCCACTCTTCTGTTCCATTCGGAGCAGTTACTGCCAAAGCACCGATAATCTTGAAATTTGCATTTGAGGTATCATAAACAGTACCGTCATCATTATTTGTTATTCTTACCTTTACAGTTGCTCCAATCGAATCCGGTATTGTCCACGCATAAGTCAAGTCTGATCCGGTTACAGAATTATTAATTACCGTATCATAACTTGATCCGCCGTTCACTGAATATTCCAAAGTTACCAGCGGAATAGTTCCGGTCTTAGTCCAGGTGATATTTTCACTTGTATCAACAACCCATGACTGACCGCCGTTGGGCGCGGTCAACACTAACGATCCCTTTATCTCAAATACCAGATCAGACACATCACTTACTGTATTGTCCGTTGCATCTTCAACTCTTACCTTTAAACTTGTACCGATCGCGTCAGCTACTGTCCAGCCATAAGTTCCGGTAGAAGCATCGGTAGAAGCGATAATAGCATTCGGATAAGTTGTGCCAGCGTCAGTAGAGTAATCCAGTTTCACATTCGCAATACTTCCGGTACGTACCCAGGTAATGTTCCGCAATTCACCGACGACCCAGGTCTGTCCGCCGTTCGGTGCACTCAGAGTCAGCTTTCCTTTAATATAGAAATTACTGCCGGATTCATCAGTTACCGTAGCATTGGAAGTATCGGTAATTTTTACCCTTAACTGAGAACCGATAGCATCCGGGATTGTCCAAGCATAAGTCTGTAAAGACGCAGTTACCGTTGCCGCGATTGTATTCGGATAGGTTGATCCGCCGTCTGTAGAATATTCCAGTTTCACATTAGCAATTGATCCGGTACGCGTCCAGGTTATAGCTTCAATATTATTAACAAACCATATTTCTCCGCCAACCGGCGCAGTCAATTCCAATGCGCCTTTAATTGAAAAATTAGCATCCGAAGTATCAGACACTAAAGAATTATCTACGTCCGTTATCCTTACTCTTAATTGCGAACCGATAGCATCCGGGATCCCCCAGCCGTAAGTTTCCGTAGTCGCGTCTGTTGCCGCAATGATCAGATTCGGATAGGTTGTACCGCCATTAGTTGAATATTCAAGTTTTACATTTAAAATTGAACCGAAACGTGTCCAGGTAATATTATACGCACTGCCGACTACCAAATCCTGGCCGCCATTCGGCGCAGCTAAAGTTACCGCACCCTTGATCGCAAAGTTCGCATTGGATACGTCATATACCGTTGAGTCCGCAGTATTGGTTATTTTTATTCTTCCTTGAGTTGTCAACTGATCCGGGATCGTCCACGCATAAGTCAGCAAAGAAGCATCTGTAGACGCAATGATCAAAACCGGATATGTGCTTCCGCCGTCTTTGGATAATTCCAATTTTGCCGCAGCAATACTACCGAATCTCGTCCAGGTAATATTCTCGACATCCGCCACATCCCAGGATTCTGCACCATTCGGCACAGTAATAGTTAAGTTCCCGCGAATTTTAAATAAACCGTTAGTTTCATCCTGCGCATTAGCATTATCTACATCAGTAACTTTAACTTTACAAGATATAGATAAATCATCCGGAATTGTCCAGCCATATGTTTCTGTATTGGGCGTAGAAGCAATGATGTCTGTGTAAGTAGACCCGGAATTAGTTGAATATCCCAGTTTTACATTTGTACATGAACCGGTTGTTATCCAGGTAATATCCTCGGAATTTGCTACAGTCCATACTTCCGAACCATTCGGCGCGGTAATTTGAAAACCCGGCATGATCGTAAAATCAGCATTGGAAACATCATAAACATTTACATCTGAGGCATCTGCAACCCGCACCCGAATTGTTTTATATACTGAATTCGGAATTGTCCAGCCATAACTTAAACCCGCAGCTCCGGTAGAAGCCACTACCGCGTTCGGATATGTTGAACCGCTGTTAATTGAATAATCGATCTTTACATTGGCAATTGATCCGGTTCTTGTCCAGGTAATATTCTCAGATGTTCCCACAACCCATTCTTCTGTTCCATTAGGCGCGACAACCACTAAATTACCGATGATCTTGAAATTAGCATTGGAGGTATCATAAACTGTTGAGTCATTATTATTGGTTATTTTTAATTTTACCGTAGCGGAAATATCATCCGGAATTGTCCAATCATAAGTTAAATTCGATCCGGTTACCGTGGCATTAATAACTGTATCATAACTTGTCCCGCCGTTTAATGAATAGCGCAGTTCTACGGTTGGGATCGTCCCGGTCTTGGTCCAGGTAATATTCTCATGAGAAGCAACCACCCAGTTTTCTGCCCCATTCGGCGCAGTTAGTGTAACTGATCCTTTAATCGTAAAATTAGCATTTGAAGAATCGTTTACCGAAGAATCCAAAGCATCAGAAACTCTTACCCTAATATCCGTATCAATTGAATCCGGGATAGTCCACCCATAACTCCCAGCAGCCGCATCAGTAGAGGCAATAATTTCATTCGGATAAGAAGTACCGCCGTCGGTTGAATATTCCAGTTTCACATTGGCAATTGATCCGGTTCTGTTCCAGGTAATATTATGCGAAGATCCCACGATCCATTCCTCTGTGCCATTCGGAGAGGTTAAGAGCAAAATTCCTTTGATCGTAAAATTATTATTCGATTCATCAGTTACTGCTGAATCATTAACTGAAGTGATCTCTACTCTTAATTGAGTACCGATATTATCCGGAACTGTCCAGCCATAGGTGAGATTTGTTGCCGCTACACCGGTAGTAATTGTCGTCGGATAGGTACTGCCGCCGTCTGTAGAATATTTCAAACTTACATTACCGATCGCGCCATTATGCGTCCAGGTAATATTACGTGATTCACCGACAAACCAAATTTCTGAACCATTCGGCGCGGTTAATGTAACAGATCCCTTAATTTCAAAATTAGCCGCGGAAACATCTGTTACCGACGCATTATCATTACTGGTAATCCGCACTCTTAATTGTGTTCCGATCACATCCGGGATCAGCCAATTATAAGATAAAGCTGCCGCGGATACCGAATTATTAATTACATTCGGATAAGTTGTTCCGCCATTAGTTGAATATTCCAATGTTACCAGATTTAAGGAACCTAATTTAGTCCAGGTAATCGCTTCGGTCGTACCCACGATCCAGGTTTCCGGGCCGTCCGGCGCGGTTAAATTTAAACTGCCTTTAATTGTAAAATTGGCATTTGAAGAATCCGTAACCGTAGAATCATCTAGACTGGTAATCTTTACCTTAACCTGGATAGAAGGATCATCCGGAACCGTCCAATTATGCGTTAAAAGATTCGTCGCGATCGTACCGATAATTACATTCGGATAAGTTGCTCCGGCATCAGTGGAATATTCCAGCTTTGCATTCCCCAGGGAACCGGTCCTGGTCCAGGTAACCGCATGGATATCATCAATTATCCAAGATTCTGTTCCATTCGGCGAAGTAATTGTTAAAGAACCTCTGATCTTTGCATAAGCATCAGAATCATCATCAACTGTTGAATCTACAGCATCAGAAACTTTCACTACCAACTGTCCGGTAATTGTATCCGGAACAGTCCAGGAATAAGCTAAAGCAACTGCCGGAGTAGACGCGATGATCTCATAGGGAAATGTCGACCCGCCGTTTATAGAATATTCCAGTTTTACATTCGGAATTGATCCGACATATGACCATTCAATATCATAGGCTGAACCGACAACATAGACTTCTCCGCCGTCAGGACTTTCCATGGTTACTGACCCTTTAATACTGAAATCAGCATTAGAAGTATCTGATACCGTCGCATCCGATGTATTTCTGATCTGTACTCTCACCAGGCCGCTAATATCATCCGGGATCGTCCATGTATAACTTAAAGCTTCACCGGAAGTTGTCACGATCGCTTTGGGATAAGTCGATCCGCTGTTAAGTGAATATTCCAAAGCTACATTAGGAATTGAACCGGTTTTGGTCCAGGTGATATTTTCAGTTGTCCCGACGATCCATTCCTCTAATCCATTCGGTGCGGTCAAAGTAATATTTGCCCTGATCCGGAAATTAGAATTTGAGTCATCAGTAACCGAGGAATCCGACAAACTAGTCATCTTTACACGGCAGGTTGTCGATGGAGTATCCGCGATGTTCACCCAGCTGTATGTCTGTGTCGAAGAGTCTGTTGAACCGGTCACTGTAAACGGATAAGTCGAACCGCTGTCAGTTGAATAAAGGATCTGAATATTTCCAATGCTTCCATGGCGTATCCAGGTAATATCTTCAGTCCCGCCGATAGACCATGATTCCGCGCCATTGGGAGCTGTAACAAGTATTGAACCTTTAATTTCAAACGCCGCGTTTGATTCATCATTAACTGAAGTATCAGATTCCTGAGTAATTTTTACTTTCACATTATTGCTGATCGCGTTCGGGATTGTCCAGGCTTTGCTTAGATCCCCGGAAGCCACCCCGGCAGCAATACTAAAATCATAACTGGTTCCGCCATTAGTCGAATAATCCAATTGCACCGTTCCGATACTTCCCTGTTTGCTCCAACTAATATTCTGAGAATCGTCAACGATCCAGGTTTGACCGCCATTCGGCGCGGTCAAGGTTACCGAACCTTTGATCGTAAAATCACCGTTTGACACATCTTCGACTGTTGTATCATCATCATTATTAATCTTTACGCGCAATTGCGAACCGATAGCATCCGGAATTGTCCAGCCATAACTTCCGGTATTATTTAAAGCTAAAACAATATTCGCGTCATAACTGCTTCCGCCGTTAATTGAATAATAGAGATTTACTTTATTGATCGTTCCATAAGTTGTCCAGTCAATAGTATAAGGCTGATTTACCGCCAGGGTTTCCGCGCCGTTCGGATGCAGTAATATTAAGCGGCCTTTAATTTCAAAACTAGCATCAGAAGTATCACTCACCGCGCCATCTGATGCATCACTGATCTTAACCTGCAAAGAAGTTCCGATCGCGTCCGGAATCGTCCAATTATAAGTTTGCGCGGAAGCACTTGTTGAATCTGTAATCGTGTTAGGAAATGTATTGCCCCCGTCGGTGGAATATTCCAGTTTAACATTCGCGATACTTCCAAAACGGGCCCAGGTAATTGCCTGGCTTGTCCCCACTCCCCACTCTTCCGGCCCGTTCGGTGCCGTCAATGTCAACTTACCTTTGATCTCAAAATCATTATCAGAATCATCATAAACATTTGTCGGGTCATTTAATAACATAACTCTTACCCGCAGCTTATCTCCGATCTTATCCGGGATTGTCCAGGGATGCGGTGTTGCGGTTGCCGCTACACCGGTCGCGATCACATTGCCAACCGGGAAAGTCACGCCGCTGTCCGTGGAAAAACGCAGTTCCACATTCCCCAAAGTTCCCTGTTTAGTCCAGGTAATATTTTCGGAATTCCCAACGTTCCATATCTGAGCACCATTAGGCGCGGTTAAAGTTAAAACCCCTTTTAATTCAAAATCAGCGTCTGACTCATCATTAACTGTACCGTCTGAGATACTGGTAATTTTCACTTTTAAACTTGTGCCGATCTCATCCGGGATATTGGTCCAGGCATAAGTCTGGTTCAATGCCGGAGTACTGGCTACGATAACTGTATCATAGCTGGCACCGCTGTTAGTGGAATATCGAATCTCCACATTTCCAATAGCTCCATACACCGTCCAGGTAATATTTTCCGTTGCTCCGACCCGCCATTCTTCCGGGCCGTTCGGCGCGGTAACAAAAACTCTTCCTTTAATAGTAAAGTTACCGGTTGATTCATGAGCAACTGTATTATCATAGAAACTTTCTACTCTTACTCTGATATCATTATCTATCGCGTCCGGAATTGTCCACAGATATCCTTCGGCATTGGTAAGATTGGTAGCGATCGTAGAACCGAATGTTCCGCCGCCGTCAGTAGAATAATACAAATTTACCTTATCAATGGTGCCATAAGTGGTCCACCCAATATTTTCCTGAGTTCCCACATACCAGGTCTCGCCGCCCACCGGAGCAGATATTGAAAATCTTCCTTTAATCGTAAATACCCCTACGGATACATCATTAGTAGTTGTATCTGTTTCCTGAATAGCTTTTACTTTTAACTGCGTACCAATAGCATCCGGGATCTGCCAAGGATAAGAAAGATCATCCGCATCTATACTGGTAGCGATCGTCGCCGGATACCCGTCAGAACCGCCGTTAATTGAATAGGCAAGTTTTAGAGTTCCTAGATCTCCGCCTTTGGTCCAGGTAATACTTTCAAACTGGTCAACATACCAGGTTTCTCCTCCATCCGGCGCGGTTAAGTTCAAAGTACCTTTAACATTAAAATCATATTGTGATTCGCTATACACCTGTGCTAATTTCCCAACCTGATATACTTTTACACGGCAAGTCGGGCTCACCATTCCCACGACATCCTGAATTGTCCACTTATATCCGATCTCTGTCTCTCCTCCGGGAACATTATTTGAGGCAACACCGTCGGCAATAAATCCATTATAATTAGATCCGCCATCCGTTGAGTAACGTATATTTACGTTTCCAAACGCAGCGGGGTTTGATGTCCATTTGATATAAACCTCATCTCCGATACCATACGTTAACCCGGAAGCATCCGGATAAGTAAGGTCAATACTGGCTTCTACGGCAAAAACTCCTGTTTCCCCGGCTGTCCCGGTTCCCGGGTCTTCATCTCCCTGCAGCCCTACTTTGATCACATTATTAGTACCCATATCTCCGGCAACCGGAGCCCAGGAATACGAACCGCTGGAAACGTCAACTGAATTAATGATACTCCCATAAGAAGAACCGCCATTCTGTGACAAACGAATGTTTACGGTTCCGGCTACACTTCCCGTAGTATTCCACTGAATAACTTTATTTATACTTACTTGTGTAATTTCGGTTGCATGAGGCTCGGTAACACTTATTGATCCTTTTATGGAAAATAAATTATCACTCTCATCGTATATATTCGTATTATCGTGATCCTGAACTTTTACCTTAACGCTATTGCTTATAGCGTCGGGAATTGTCCAGTTGTAAACATCGGCATTAGCTATACCCGCGGCAGGTGTAATTAAAACATAACCCGAGCCGGAATCATAGAGCAAGTCAACCATACTAACCGAACCGGCAGTTGTCCACTCAATATCATGAGCCGTTCCCACTTTCCAGAGAATTCCCGTACCGCTGGGAATATCCAGCAAAAGTGATGAGATTAAAGAAAAATTAGCACTTTCTCCATAAACCGAAGTATCTGTAGTTTGAAAAACTTTAATTTTCGAATCAGGATTTTCTAAAGGAGTGTTATTGGGTATTGTCCAATTATAACTCCCCCCCGAACCATCTGTCCCCGCAGGTTGGCTTACAGCAACAATAGTACCATATGACAAACCGCCATTACTGGAATAATAAACATCTACTGTTCCCTCGGCAATACCGGCGCCGAAGTGTCCATTTTTATCCCAGGTAATACTTTTTGTTTCACCCAAAAACCAGGTTTCATCACTAGCCGGGGAAACATTAAAAATTCGCCCTTTTAAAACAAAATTAGAACTTGTACTGGTTACTGTTGTCTTCGGCGCATCCGGGTCGTAATTAAGAATAAGTTTTATTTGATTATCCGTACCGATTAAATTTTCACCATCCATATCTGATGGGATAGTCCACCCATAACTTCCGGAGCCGGCACTTCCATCAGACTGTCCGGCACCCGGGTCAGCCACTGCACTCACAGTATGAGCAAAGCTTCCGCCCCCATCCGTAGAAAGCATAATCGTCATAGTGTTTGTAGGTAAACTATTTAAACTACCGTGTACATCCCAGGTTATATTTTGAGTCTCGCCTAAACGCCAGGTGTCCGGCGGCTGATCAATAATTAATCTTCCCTTTATTATAAAGTCAGCGTCTGAGGTATCAAAATTTCTTGCGCTGATCGTCGTATCTGTAATTTTAACTCTTATGGTATTTCCGATAATACCGGTTGAACTTATTTCCGCGGGAATATTCCAGGCATATGTATCTAAAGTCGGGTCAACTCCGGTTATAACATTTAAAGGATACGTACTGCCGCTGTTGATAGAAAGATCAATACTCATTGAATCTGTATTTAAAACGTCATCTGAATGATTCCAGGTAATATTTTCTGTTGTTCCGACTTCAAAAATTTCTTCGCCGTTGGGATAAGTAACTTCTAAGGGCGGCATTTCCGTTACAAACCAGGAAAGTTTTACAGTATAAGCACTGGTTGTGGAACACTGCGTATCTATGGTCGTAGGATTAGTAATATATAAGGCATGAGTAGTTTCTTCTTTACCTGATGTCCCGCCTCCGGTAATCGAAACAGATGCTTGAATAAAACTGCGGCTGGGCACAATTGCTGTGTCTATGGTAAAGTTGGGATTACTATTAGAAATAAAGGTTTGGGTTTTACTCTGAACAAAAGTTTCATTACTAAAAGTAATTACAAACCAGTATAAAGTGACATCATCATTATTATTTTCCTGACGGTTAAAAAGTATCGCATCACTCATTCCGCCGCCGGCATCATTTAATATTCCCTCCACACACATTATATCTTCATCACCGTCAGCAAGAGTATCCGGCCGGCTTGAAAATATTAATAAAGATTTATCAGTTTGAACACTATTTATACCTACAGTAAGGCTCATCCCGCCGGCAGGTGAAGGAAGAATATCTATCCCTTTCTGAACTGAGACGACATCATCGCCTAAACCATCAAGGCCTTCAAAACAAACAACCTGATAAGCCAGAGTATTATTAAATCGGGAAGTAGTAACAGTTCTTGTGAACCTGACCGTAGTTTCATCAACTATTTCCGCGGCAAACGTATTTAATTCTTCATTAAGATTAGAACCTCTTACAGCATTAGAATTAACCGTTACATATGATTTATTAACAATTATGGATTGAGGTAAAGTTACAGTTTTAATCGTTGCTGTTTCCGGAACAGTGGTAAGACCGCGCATAACTTTAACCCCGGAAACAAACTCCACAAGTTCATAATTAACTGTAAGCCCCGTACCTGAGGTAAACCGGCTGATCAGCAGATCCGAAGGGCTGTCTAAAGCTACATTGGTAAAAGTCTCTTCGGCATCCTCATCATCAAGATCAATAGTATAAAAAAGAATAGTTTTCGCAGGAACCAGGTTCACCCCGCCCAATAAAGAAGTAAGATCAACAACTGTTACCTCCTCATCAATTGCCTGGCTATAGGACCCCCTGATCACCCTTTTAATCTGAAAGGCTTTGGCATCATCAATACCAGCAAAGTGAATTGTAAAAAAAACAACCATACACATCATAACTACTATTGATCTTTTCATCTTCATCCGACACCTCTCAGTTAGTATTACTAAATTATTCGTGTTAGAGGGCTTTTGCCCTTTCTTTTATTCATCCTGTTCCGGCTCATAAACCGGCGGCTTGCCAGCCTTTATAAAGCTTATCGCCCTGGCGACATTACGCGTTTTAACTTTTTCTTCGGCATACTCCTCAGTGATTACTTCATAGCTGATCCTGACGGTATTCCACTTTTTTATTTGATCTAAACTTTTTATATGGTTTAATTCTAAATTTTCCGGTTCAATACTGATCGACATATCAAAAGATTCCCCGGTTTGAGCAGGGTCTCCGTAAGTAATAACAATAATTTCTCCATCAAAACTTGCTACTTCTCCGACCACTTCATTAATAGTAGAATTAGTGCGTAGCGGCTCCGGATTTTTCCTGTCTTTTTTCTCGGCAAACACCGCGGTCTGCAAAAAGCTGATAAAAAAAACGCTGATCATTCCGATAGTAATAAGCTTATTTAAATTAACAACCTTCATCTTATCTCCTCCTGTATTTTAGACTCTTAAAAGAAAAATCCTGCGGTTCTTTCCCTTCCTGCCGCAGGCTGACCATTCCCAGCATCTCGCCGTCTACCACTTCACCGCGCCATGACGCGGTCCCGGTTGCCGATGTCTGCATTGTTTCCCAAATTATTTTATTTCCTTCAAAAACAACAGAATAATTAATATGCGGGAATTCAAACTGAGAAAGATATGCCGAACTGAATTTCCCCTGCATAAAACTTAAAATATCCGCGCGGGCCAGGGACCCATCCATATTGAACATTTCCACCTGCCACTCGGTATTATTCAGGTCTTTCAACTGCAGCTCAACTGTCGCAACAGGTATCTGGGGTTTATCCAATACCTTATTTGCGTAATTAAAATATAAATAAACGCCCCCCGCGCTTATGCTCAAAAGCAATACCGCCACTCCCGTGTTCATAAGAACATTCTTAGAATGTAATATTTTTTCTTCTAACTCCGGTTCCTCGGGCTCACTTCGCTGCTGCTCGATAGCTTCTTTAACTCTGCTCATAAATTCACCTGAGCCGATCATTCCTTTACGCTGAAGTTTTTTATAATTTTTCTGGAACTCCGCGTTATCCTGCATGCGGTTCATAAACTCAACATAATTTTCGCCAACCAGCTTATTAACAATACTTTCAATTTCATTTTTTATAGCCAGCCCTCTATCGGACTTTGGGGAATAGTCCAGATAAAGCTCATAACTGCTATACGGATACGTACGTCCTTGTATGCCTAAGTTCAATCGCTTGGGATTGAGGTGGATATATGCGGTAAGGTCCAAAAGGATTTGCGGATTTTTTTCTACAACAGCGGCTTTAAATCTTTCTCGGAATAAATGGCCTTTGCGGTCATAGCGGCCATTAAAATATTTTGTGTAAGAAGAGGTCAAATCGTGCATAATTGTGGAAATACTGGCTTCTTTATCAACTTCCATTAATAAATGCAAATGATTATGCATTAAAGTATAAGCATAAAGTTTGACTGCGTATTGTTCTTTGTATTTTTTCAACAATTCAAAGTACATTTCGTAGTCCCTCGCGTCTTTAAAAATTACCTGGTTTTGCAATCCCTTACATGTTACATAATAAACTGAATTTTCAATGTAAACTCTTGGCAACCTGGGCATTTTCCGCTCCAACTCCTTTATATATTACGTTCATCCCTGATTATGCCTGGCACTTTTACTGATTTTCCCCATTCATACCTGGCACTTTTTAATATTCCGAAAAAAAATCCCAGGCAAACTCCTGCCTGGGTAACGTAAATTAATTCATCGGGCAACCTGCCTGCCCCGAATTTTCGGGGTGCACGGCTTTGCGCCCTCGCGTTACCACGAGTTTGCCTTTTTCCACTAATACAAGTGTACCACATTTTCCCATATAAGTCAATGCTTTATAAAACTTTTTATATTACTCATTTAGTTATATTCACTACTGTAACATTAAATATATAAAGCAGTTACATAAATTGTTACTCTTCCTGCCCTGTTTTCTTTTCAAACCTGTGTTTTTTACCGACAACAATCAGAACTCCGATGACGCCAAAAATTATTGAAGCCTGTAAAAGCGTTAAAACCCCCTCCACCGCATTGTCATTGCTTACCATTACCGCTCCTAAGCCTAATGACGCTGTAAGATAGTATATAAATAAAACCGCCCCCTTCTGCCCTAAACCCAAATCCACCAGATAATGGTGAAAATGATCTTTGCCTCCATATTTAAGCCAATCCAGGATATTCCTTATTTTCTCCTCTTTGATACGCATAATTGTCGTAAAGATCATATCAAAGATCGGCACCCCGATTACCAATATGGGGATAAATAATTTAACCAGCGCATCTCCGGCCCAGTGCCCGATAACCGCCATGCCGGCTAAACAAAAACCTAAAAACATACTCCCGGCATCCCCTAAGAACATCTTTTTCTTATTCATGAAATTATAGGGTAGAAACCCCAGGCAGGCTGCCATTAATATAGTTGCGGTTAATCCCAGGGGAAATTGGCCGGTGCTGTACAAAATTACATAAAAACATAAAAAATTTAAAGCTGCTGACCCGGCAGCTAAACCATCCAGTCCATCCAGATAATTAAAAGCATTCGTTACTCCCACCAGCCAGAATATTGTTACGATATACTCTCCGATATTACCCCAGATATTATTCGGTAAAAAACTCACTCTCACTCCGGCCATGACAACAAATAAAGCCACAGCTATCTGAATAAATAAACGTATGCGCGCGGAAAGCCCTTTCATATCATCAAGAGCGCCCATATACATGATTATGGTAGCTCCGACGAGAATCGGCCAAAAAACAAAGAAGCTTTGCTGAAAAAACAGGAAAGAAATGATTACGCCAAAATAGATCGCCAATCCTCCTAAAAGAGGGATCGGGTCTTTATGTATTTTCTTTTTGCTGGGGAAATCCAGAATATTAAGATATAGCGCAATCCTGCGAAATAAAGGAGTGCAGATAAGTACAGTAAAAAATGATATGCCGAAAGCTACTAATGTCTTCATGTAATTAATCCTTTAATCACCATAAAGCTGTGGATATAACTCCTCCTTTGAATTACTCTTTTATTATATAATAGAAACTCTTTTTTATCAATTTATTTAACTCGGGCGGGGACAAGCCGCCGCCCCTACAGGATTTTTATATATCCCTTAAAATTCTTACTGCTTTAAACCCTTCAGCAAATTTAACCCGGCCCTGGTATCCGCGAAATGTCGCGCAGGCATTTATGCTTTCCAGGATACTCAAATTCTCCACCCGGGTTCTATCCACCTGAGAGCCATGAGCTTTAAGCAAATCCCATTTTTTCACCAGCACTCTGCCAATATCAACAAATATCTCCGGTTCAAAATGCTGAGTTGTCGGGACTTCATAGTACAATACTTCTTTGATATATCTAGTCGCGGATAAACAGGCTTTTGCCGCGGCCCGATGATCCTGATGCACATCATGAAAATAATTACAAAAAACTATATCCGGGTTGACTTCTTTGACAACCTCTTCAATCGCCGAGATTAAAGGCCGGTCACCCGGCAAATTAGTATCTTCAAACCCTCCCCAAAAAACCTTTTTTACCCCCAGCATTTTCGCGGATTCTGACTGTTCCTGACGTCTTACCTGGGGATCTCCTCCGACTGCGCCGTCTGTCAAAACTAACAAATAAATATCATCATTTTTTTCCGCGTGCTTTATTAAAGTACCGCCGCAGCCGAATTCAATATCATCCGGATGACACCCTACAGCCAGAATATTCATAGTAGCCCTCCATTATAGCGTTCAGCGTAAAGCGTTTAGCGTTTAGGAAACCCTTGTTACTATTTTTTTTCTTTTCTATACGCTACTCGCTAACCGCTATACGCTATTATTTATTCCTCCAAATCAAAGCCCACTTCATTGACAATTGCTTCATTTACCATGGACGCGTTTTTGCCAAATCCGGCAAATAAGGCCATATCACAGATCTGGTTTATCCGGCGGGGAATGCCTCCGCTCTTTTTATAGATCAATTCAAAGGTCCCTTGAGAAAATACAGGCTTGGTCCTTCCGGCCATTTTCAAACGGTGCAAAATATATTCCTGAGTTTCCTTTTTATTAAGCGGGCCCAAGTGAAATTTCACCGCGATTCTTTGGGAAAACTGCTTATTGGAATCTATTATTTCCTTAAGTTCCGGCTGTCCCAATATTAATAAAGTAAGTAAAAACTGGTTTTCCAATTGAAAATTAAGCAGCAGGCGCATTTCTTCCCACACCTTGCGGTCGGTAATAACATGCGCCTCATCGATCACCACAATTGTTTTTTTACCATCACGCATATTATTCTGTAGAATTTCCCCTAAGCGCTCTAAGACCACATTAACCAGCACATCCTGCTTTTTTGTCGGCAGGTCTCTCGCGCCTAAATGATAAGCAATGTGCATAAGCAGTTCTTCATAAGTCATATAAGGATTAGAAATAAACGCGGTCTTATATATATCCCGGTCAAGTTCTTTAAATAGGGTTTTTCCTAAAAGTGTTTTTCCGCAGCCGAAAACTCCGGTAACCAAAGCCGCGCCCTTACCTTCACTTACAACATAAAATAACCTGGATAAACCTTCTTCATGCTGCGGAGAATTATAAAGAAAATAAGGATTAGGAGTGTTTTCAAAAGGTTTTTCGCTTAAGCCCCAATATTGTTCGTACATAGTAACCTTCCAGGTTAAAATCAAAATTCAAAAATCAAAATGCAAAAATTCAAGTCAAAAATCAAAACCTGAAAAATCTTTAACTTTACTGCCCTCTAATAATATTAATACTTCTGGGGCCTTCGTTAAAAAGCAAATCTATAATTGACATATATGGGTGAAAAGGGTGTGCGGTGGAAATAAACTGTTGCTGATAACAGGGGTGGTTAAACTGCTGATATTGCAAACTAATCCCTGTCTGCGAAAACAACCCTTCATCCATGTAATCTTTTCCGCCACTACCGGAAAGATATATATCTGCTTCAAGTTTTTGACAAATTTCAATTATACGCTCAGTACTTTTTTTAGTCGAGCCTAACTCTGACTCCAAATATAAAGGCGTATTAATTTTTAACTGCTCCAGAATATACTTTATAATGTAAATATTAAGATCGATCAGCTTATCCCATTTTTTACTGTAAACATCTTCAAAAAAGGGAAAATATTTTTTAAAATAAGCTGATTTTCCATACCAAACCATTAAACTTTTTTTATGTTCAATAGCCCAATCAGCGTCATTATCGATACAGACTTCATCTATATTCTGCTTATAATGCCCCTTAGACATTACCGGAACACTCAGCCATATACATCCGTCTTTTATACGAATCTTATTTCTATTCTGAAACTCTCTTATTTTATATTGTACCGTATCCAAAAAAACAAAGCAATCACTTTTCGATATCTTATCGAAATATCCAAGCCACGGCAAATATTGAGGTTGATGGACCGAAACAATCATTATAAACTCCTGAAAGTTGAATATTGAATATTGGCAAGAACAAAAAACAACTTTCAATTCTCAATTATCAATTTTCATTTTTTTAACAAATATCGGGTTAGTAATCACATGCAAATCTTTGGCCTTGATTTCCACACGGTAATAAGCATCTTTTTCAAAATCTCCGTCGGCATATTCCACGGTAAACGGAGCAGGCACAACAAATTTTTTCACTATTTCCTTATTTTTCACTAAAGAAATATTCAGCTCCTGCGCCCCGCCGGAAGTAAAACCCCCGCTAATTATTACATGCGGTAAAGCACCTTCTAAAAAAAGAGTTTCCCCCATACGCTTTGATTGGGAAGTCTTATAGTCGGAAACCATAAAATCTTTCAGGATAAAATTGTCAGACTGAGCACCCCGAGTAACGTAATTTTTCCCCTTAGCTAAAGCCGCCAATACTCCTTGCGGAGTCTGTTCAGAAAGCAATACCATATTCCTTAAATCCCGGGACCTTTGCTCTAAATTACCCTGATAATCAAAAGCCAGCCCGGCAATAGCCCATACCGGATGTTCTCTTTTTAGGTTAATATACTCCCATAATATCTCATCCCAGATCCCTCCGGGCTTACCGATAATATTATATCCGGAATATAAAACTGCAAATCCCGTATAATCTTTCGACTTTAAGAGATCATTACTATGCGATTCTGTCTCAATGGATACCCATCGGGTTTTTTGTTTATTCTCTGCTTCCGGATGCGCCCAGAAGATAAGCCCTCCTTTAGCTTTGACATAATCAATCAAATTCTGATACGGCAAAATTCCCTGCTGACCATGGTATTGATCGAATAATTTATTTTTAAAGGGAAAATTATTTATCAGAAATATAATTCCCACAGCTATCACAAATAAGATATATCTGCGCTTGATTTTAGTTTTAATAAATAAAAACACCCCGGCCAGGATAAATACCAGCGGCCAAAATTTTAAAATATTAAATCCCGCGGACAGTGCCGGCAGATTTCCGATAACCGGCATATCCTTAATATCTTCATAATCATTCAACCCGGCAACCAGTATATGTTTATGCGAATCTTTTAAGGTCAGATTGCCTTTTAGAATACTTCCATCCCAATAGTAAAACGGCGTGGTTTCTATGCCGGGAATAATCACCAGTTCCGGGTGAAGTTTCTGAAGCTGATCGATTTTCTTTAAATAATTTATTATTTTGGACTTAGCTAAAGAATTATTTTCCACTACTTTTTTTAGCACATTACGCAAGGGCCAAATACCATATTCCCAGCGCATAATATCGCGTTCGGTAAAAATGACAATTTTAAAACCTGTCTTTGCCGCGATATTAACAATCTCATTCGGAGAGTACCGTCCGTCACTTAAATCAGAACTTATTTGAATCAAGGCCGGAACCTGAAACAAAGCTTCCTCAGCAAACACCGCTCGGCAGCAATTCAGCAAAATAGTAGTGAAAATTAAAATTACAATTAGTTTATCATTTCGCATCTTTTAATAATTCCTTATATATCTTTGCCGCTTTTTCGACTAAATCATGCGGGCTGAATCTGTCTTTTACAAAAGCTTTTGCCTTTTCACCCATGGCTATTCTTTTATCTTTATCCAGGGCAAGAATCTCAATAGCTTTAACCAGTTCCGGCACATTTTCCGGGGCAATCAATATTCCGGTACTGCCGTCTTTAACCATTTCCGGAATCCCGCCAACTTTTGCCGCAACCACCGGGACCCCAATACGCTGCGCTTCAATCAAAACCAGCCCTACCGCCTCATTTAAAGAAGGCAAAACAAGTATATCAAACATCGGCATTATCGCCGGGACATCGTCTCTCCACCCGGCAAACAATATCCTATTCTCCAAATGTTTATTCCTTACCCGCTCCTCCATCATTTTTTTAAGGCTTCCTTCCCCGACTAAAACAAATTTTAAATTTTCATGTTGGCCGCAAAGTAATTCCCCTGCCTCAATAAAATAACTCACACCTTTAATCGGTTCCAGCCGGCCGACCATACCGATAACAATATCATCGTTTTTAAGATCAAACTGGTCCCGGCTTACCGCCTTTTCTTGTTCTTCGGCTTCAACCGCGGTATGAATCTTCTCGATCTTATCTAAAGAAGCAACTTTAAATTCAATTAGATCATTTTTCTCCAATTCCGTTAATACAATAATCTTATTGGTCAGGGAAGCTGCCCATCTCTCTAAATTAATAATCAATCCGCTCATTAAGGGGCCGAAATACCCATAAAAATTATGCCCATGGGAAGTATGCACAATTACTTTAACTCCAGCTAGGCGTGCGGCAATCCGGCCCAGCATTCCGGCTTTAGCTGTATGCGTATGCACAATATCATACTTTCCCCGGCGAATTAATAAGTATAATTTGATCAGAGCAAAAAAATCAAAAAAAGGACTTATATCCCTGATTAAGAAAGGTTCACAAATCACCTGATCGGAAAACGCTCTAAAAAACTTTTGCGTTTTCCGAGAAGCATGCAAACTCGGGCCGGTTATAAGTGTGGTTTGGAATTCATCCGTGCTTAAACGCTCACAGATCATCCTGAGAATATCCGGTGATCCGCCCCAATCCATGCGGGTGATGATATGACATATTTTAATTTTGCAGCCAGCTTCAATTTTCATTTTCTTTATTCCTACAAATACGACCCTTGAAATCAAAATTCAAAGGGCAAAAGTCAAAAATACAATTCAAAAATCAAAATTTTTTATCTTTCAATTTTAAAATCCCTGCAGCCAACATATTGGATATCTCGTTAATTTCATCCAACAAAAAATTAATATCCTCTTTATTAGACAATTGAGAATCACGTAAAAGACCTAACCAATATTTAGTTTCATTAGCGCTTTTTAATGAGATCTCATGAAATTTTTTGAATTCCAACCTAGAACTTGCCGACTTAGCTTCTACAAGATTTGCTCCGACAGAAGTCGCTGACCTGATCAATTGGTCTATTATAATCCAAGCACTACGTTTATTTGGTAATTTATCAGCTAAACTTATTATATTTAAACTATACTTGTAACACCTTGTTTTTAAATCAGTTTTGAATTTTGATTTGAAATTTTGCATTTTGATTTTTGACTTTTGACTTTCTATTAGTACCTATAAAGTTCCGTACACCGCACACACACCGGAAAAATACTACTCTTTTTTAAGGTCTTTCGAAACATTACTGCGTTTACACTATTCCAAACTCCCGTAAAACTATTAACCTTAATATTCCCAAAAGAAAAACTGCTATTTAAGCAGGGACGGACTGTTCCGTCCGGAAAAACATATCCGGTGATCCAGGGGCTAAGGCAGCGTTTCGGATACTCCGAAGGTAAATATGAGGGATTGTAATAATACTCTTTTAATCCTTTCAAAGAAAGATTCGGATAAAAATCCACGGCAAAAGAATACTGCCCGGTCAATATTTTCTGAATTTTTTTATACAGCATATCCGGATCGATTTCCGGTTCAAATACAAACCCTTTCCACGCCTCGGAAGAACAATTCAGCGTTTGATCAAATTCCCTTTGCTGATCAATAAGATCATTTCCGAGAAAAATCAGATTATGAAAAGTCAAAGAATCGGCCTTAATCTCTTTGGCGACTTCAATCAACTGTTCAAGTTTTTTATAATTGTATTTAGTTATTGTGCACTGCAGGTTTATCAGCGGCTTTTTAACTCCTTTTTTTTGTTTATAAGAATTTACCAGTTTAAGCCCGGCAGTAACTTTCTCAAAAAGCCCGGGCAGACCCCGGATCGCGTCATGTAATTCTTTTCCTCCGTCTAAAGAAACATTTAATTCATCCAATCCCGCGTCAACTAATTTTTCCGCGAAATTATTTAATAAAGAACCGTTCGTGATCATCAAAGAATGCATTTTATTCTTCTTTATATAACGGATCAATTCCAAACATTCCGGATGCAGTAACGGCTCTCCGCCAAAAAGCGTAATACTCGGCTTAAAACGGCGGACATCATCAATAATGGTCGTCAAGGCGGACAGAGGCAGTAATTCTTTTACCGAATCATCGCACATGGTTTTGGTAACTCCGCTTTCTCCCCATTGCCCGCACATCTTACAGCGCAAATTACAACGATGAGTTAAAAACAGAGTTATTGCTTCCGGAGGGCTGCTTCTACCATTAAAAAAAGAAAAATTAAAAAAAGCGCTCAAGCGCCTAAACGCAACCCGCAGAGCATAACCCGGCTGTCTGAATACCTTTCGGCTGAACCTGCGGAAATTCTTCCATGGAACAAGCATATCATTCCTCACTGTCCTGGTTCTAAATCCCAAATAACAAGCACCAAATCACAAACAATAAACAAGCACCAAAATTCAAATAATCAAAACAATATTTTTGTTTCTAAATTTTGAACATTGGATATTGTAACTTGTCTGGTCATTGGGATTTGGTTATTGTAATTTTTATAATAATTATTCTTGTTCTGTCACGCGGATAACTTCTTCCAGCGTAGTTATCCCATTTTTAGCTTTTTCTAAACCGTCTTCTTTTAAAGTCTTCATCCCATTATTACAAGCCTGTTTCCTTAATTCCGCTTCAGTTACATTTGAAGATATCAAAGCCCCCAAACGCTCATCAATGATCAGCAGTTCGTAGATACCTGTCCGCCCCCGATAACCGGTATTATTACATTTTTGACAGCCTTTACCCCGGACAAATTGCTGTTTTTTAGTCAAACCCATTATTTTTAATATTTCATTATCCGGTGTATATTTTTGTTTACACTTATTACAGACCTTGCGCACCAGCCTTTGGGCAATAACCCCGCGCACTGTTCCGTTAACCAGATACGAATCGATTCCCATATCCATTAACCGGGCAATTGTCGCTACAGCATTATTTGTATGTAAAGTGCTAAAAATTAAATGCCCGGTAAGCGCTGCCCGCACGGAGATCTGCGCGGTTTCTAGATCCCGGATCTCTCCGACCATCACGATGTCCGGATCCTGACGTAAAATTGAACGTAATCCGCTGGAAAAGACCAAGTCAACCTGAGGGTTTATCTGGATCTGATTTATCCCTTCGAGTTGATATTCAACCGGATCTTCCAGAGTAATAATATTTACCTTTGAATCATTAAGGAAATTAAGACAGGCATAAAGAGTGGTCGTCTTACCGCAGCCGGTCGGCCCGGTCACCAGCAGCATTCCATTCGGCTTTTTAAGAATTGTCTTAAGCTGCGCAAATTCTTTTTTTGCCAACCCCAGCTGATCAACACCAAGTAAAATCAGACTTTTACTTAATAAACGAATGCTCATACCTTCCCCATAGAGTGTCGGGAATGTGGCAATACGCATATCGACTTCTTCTCCCTGCAGTATTATTTTACAGCGTCCGTCCTGGGGTTTACGCTTTTCCGCGATATTCAGATTCGCCATTATTTTTAACCGGGAAATAATCGAATTGTGCAATTGTTTAAGTTCCGAAGGTGTTTTAATTTCGTACAAAACTCCGTCGATACGATAACGGATCCTCAATACATGCTCAAAAGGCTCGATATGGATATCCGTGGCCTGTTTCTGATAAGCTTCCATCACAATCTGGTTAACATATTGAATCATCGAGTTATCAACAAGCTCAGCTTCCCCAGACTTCTCCTGAGTACGTTTCTCATAATCACCGGAACCATCTAAGACTTCCTCGCTCTTTGCATCCTGGACAATTGTCGCGACAGTTTCCGCGCCTACTCCATAATATTCCTTGATCGCTTTATCAATATCTTCCCGAAAACTTAATACCGGCTGAATTTTGAGTTTAGTCAGAACTTTTAACTCATCAAGCATGTTTATATCAAATGGATTACTCAGAGCAACCGTAAGTTTCTTGCCTTCTTTTTTAACAGCAATCACTTTATTTTTGTTCGCGAATTTAGCAGGAATAAGTGAGATGAACTCAGAATCAATCTTAAGGGAAGCCAAATCAAGAAATGGAATGTTCATATGCTGCCCATAAGCAGTAAGTAAATCTTTTTCCGAAATACCCGCATCCTGGATCAAACGCAGGTCCAGGTCTTGCTGGGTTTGGGGCGGATTTTCCTGACAATTGTGAAAAAAATCTTCACACTTCTTTTTAGTTAAAAATCCTTTTTTAACCAAAAGATTACTAATAAATTTAATTCTTGGATTTATAGCCATCCTGGTTTATCCTCATTTTCCGAATAATCTACAGTATTGTTAGATAGTATAACAAAAAACCACTTCAACGTCAAGCATTAGAATCAGTTACAGAATTAATAGTTGTATCACTAAAGCGTTTTCAGCGCAAAAATCATTGACAAATTTCCCAAAAAGTAATATAATTTTGTTGAGTTTAGAGCTAAAAGTCGCTAAAAGAGATAAATCTGACATGAAAATCAAGAAAATTAAGATCAACTACCTGGCCAAAGAATTGGGCGTGGCTATCCAGACGATTAAAAACTATGAAGCTAAAGGGATTTTGCCAAAAGCCAGGCGCGACAGCCAACAATGGCGATATTACACCGAAGAAGATGTTATAAAAATAAAAGCTTTATTCTCTGATGATATTAAACGGGGAACTCTGGATAAATAATGCGCTGTTGAAAAATATGCAGATACAAGGCTTGCGCGAGTAAGTACGGAGGCGTACTAAAAGTACGCCGCACAAACGAAAGAGCGCATAACGCAGTAGATGTACGTTTTAGAACAGTGCCATATAAGCCGAAACAAAGGATGGTTGTTGGTTTATGATAATAGCTGTTACTAATCAAAAAGGCGGTGTCGGAAAAACAACGACCGCGATAAATCTTTCCGCAGCCCTGGCTATATTAGGATATCGAGTCCTCACTATAGATATGGATCCTCAGGGCAATTCTTCAGACGGCTTAGGCATAAACACAAACAGCCTTGAAGATACTATCTACAATACCCTGGTAAATGAAGTTCCTTTAAGCGATATTATTATTCCGCATCAATTGGATAACCTTTTTATTGCTCCGGCAAATATCAGTCTTTCCGGCGCGGAAACAGAACTTGCTTCGGATATCACCCGGCCGTTCAAATTGCGCAAAGCTTTGCGTGCGGAAACAGATAAATATGACTATGTGCTCATCGACTGCCCGCCTTCCTTAGGTATTTTGACCGTTAATGCTTTAGTGGCCAGCACTGCCCTGCTCGTTCCGATTGAACCAAACAGTTATGCTTTAAAAGGAATGAGCATGCTCATGAGTACAATTTTAAAAATCAAAGAAGACTTAGAACACTATACATCTTTTCTTGGAGTTTTGGTAAATATGTTTGACCCATCCATAACCCTGCACAAATCGGTTGCGGATGGAATTACCGAATACTTTACCGCCCGCAAGATATTCAATACCCGGATTTACCGGAGCAAAAAAATTCCGGAAGCAGAAATGAATGGACAGCACATCCATCAATACGCGCCGCAAGATAAAGCAGCACAACAATTTATGGATTTAGCGAAAGAAATAGAAGAAAAACGAAATGAATAATAAAAAGCAGGATAAAAAAGAACGGCTTGACGAAATTGTCCGATCCCGGATAAAAGGATTAGGGCTGGATGCTCTTTTTCATCAGGTCGATAAGAGTAAAAAGGACGAGCCCTTAAATACTGCTTCGCAAAAGAAATCAATCCGGTTGGAGGATTTTCAATTTTTCACTCAATTAAAAAAAGGTATTTCGCTTAAGCAGTTAAAATCCGCGCATACTTCTTTCTGGAAATATTTTCAATACGCTGTTACCGGAGAGGCTCCTTTTACTCTCATAATCGATATTGGAACAAGCGCGATAAAAATATTACAGCTTAAAAAAGAAAAAACAAGCGTTACCCTGGTAAATGGCTGGCATATTAATATACCTTACCTCCTGACATCAAATCAGGAAAAACGCGAAGAGTTTATTATTGCGGCTTTATCCGAACATCTGCCCCCGTCTATTCTGGGGCTATCGAGCATTATCACAGTTTTCCCCCGCAGTCATGCGATTGTAAAATTCATTACCCTTCCCACTCAAGATGAACTAGAGATTAAAAAAACTCTCGCCTTGGAAATAGAACGGCAGTTACCTTTCTCATTATCCGAAGCGGAAATTGACTGTGAAGAAATTGCCAGAGCTCAGGGAAAAACTCATATAATCCTTACCGCGATAAAAAAAGATGATATCACCGGGCATATTTCTCTTTTGCAAAAAGCGGGCATACGTCCGGGTATCGTATCTTTAAGCGCGATCGGGCTCTATGACGCGATCCTTTCTATCCTGCCGAAACAAAAAACAATATTGCAGGCACACATCGGCGCGGAATATACAGACCTGAACATAATTCAAAACGGAATTCTGTGTTTTAGCCGCGGTATCCATTGGGGTTCACAGGATCTGAGCATTGAGCTGGCTAAAAAATTAAGCATTGCTGAAGATAATGCCGAAACGATCAAACGCGACAGCGAAATAATATTGACAAAAAAACGTATAACTAAAATGCAAAAAATAATTTCCGATATTTCTAAAAAATGGGCGGACATACTCATCCAGGAAATTAACCAGACCGTAGAATCCTTTCAAATGGAATATGAACTTGATGAACTAAGCCGCATATTACTTAGCGGCGGAGGCTCACAACTTAAAAATCTTAATGAATATCTGCGCACGTCCCTAAAAACAAAAATTACCGTTCAAAAAATAATTTTTAATTTTCACATCCCCGCGGAGCTCGACATTCTGGATAAATACCCTCAGGAATTCACAATTGCCGCCGGTGCTTCCGGGACCAGAAATGAATCAAATAATATAAAAATAAATTTGTTGCCGCAAAAAAACAAAAACGCCGCGGTAAAACATCTAAGAAAACTGCAGTACGTTTTCGGCACTGCTGCTCTGGCGATTATCTGTTTTCTTTTCTTGGTTCTTCCGGCAATTTTTATGGGACATAGAAATACGGTTATCCGCCGCCTGGACAAAAAACTGCTGGAGCTTGAGCCGGCGGTTGAGGAAGTACAAAAACTGCGCAATAAGATGCAGACCATTTTAGACTATGTTTCCACTAAAAACTCCTGTATGGAAATCATGCGGGAAATAAGTATCCTGGTACCTAATGATATTACAATTACCAGCTTTGCTTTTGAAAAAAATGAATCCGTGATCTGCATCGGTATTGCCCAATCACATGCTTCGGTAGTAAGTTTTTCTCAGGATCTTCAGGAATCGCCATTTTTTGAAAGCGCGAAGATCGTCTTTACAAAAAAATCCGATATTACCGAAGATACCGTCGTTGATTTTGAAATTTTCTGCAAATTAAAGCAGTCGGAGGTCAGATAAAGTGAATATACTCACGCACAAAAAAACAATACTTAGGATACTCGCCGGCATTGTCGTTATCGTACTGCTTTTTACTAAAGGGGTCATACCTTTTATGCACAAGTGGAACCAGCAGACAAAAGAAATAGCACAAAAAGAGGACATGGTAAAAAGAAGTTTAAATATTATCAGCACCAAGGATCAACTAGAGCAGCAATTCCCTGATCTAACCAGAAAAATGCAGGGAAAATTATCCTCCGACCGTGAAGAAGGCGCTTTTTTACGGGCCATCGGCACAGTAGCTGAGTATAGTAATGTACATATTGAAACAATGAATCCTCTCCCCTTGCACAATCTGGGAGCATTCAATGAATTATCTGTAGAGATCAACCTGCAGGCCAATCTCGGAAACCTGGTCAGGTTCCTTTATCAGATCAGAAAATCTTCTGTTGTCCTTATCGCTAACCGGCTGAACCTTGAGCCTAAGTCTGAACATTCCGCATTATTAAAAGGGCATTTAGTGATCTCGACAATATTTTTAAAGGAGACGCGATGAAGAATCAGTTTCAGGTCACATGTTTCAGGTCACATGTTTTAATATCATGTTTTTTTATTTTTTTATTATGGCTTGCAACTTGTTACCTGCGGCCTGCGGCCTGTTTTGCCCAGGAAGAAACTCCGGATCTTTCCTACTATGAGATCATTGAACAAAGAAATTTTTTCCGGCCGACAAAAGATTTACAGGAAACAAAGATCAAAACTGATAACTATTCAGCATTTTCTTTTTCCAGCAACTCGACAAGCATCCAGAATTTAGTTCTCACCGGAGTCATAAACATTAAAAACGGATATAAAGCGATTGTGGAAAAAACCGATCAGGATAAAGGCTATTATGTTGCCGTCGGAGATATGATCGAAGATTACGTAGTCAAAGATATCCTGAACAATAAAATCTTTCTCGAACGTGATTCTCAGATATTTGACTTAAAACTAAGGGAAGTAAGAATAAATAATGTTTCTTCCGGACAATCAGAAAACAAACCGCTAGATCAAACAACAATAAATACACAAGACAACAATCAGACAAATCACCAAATAAACCCGATGCAGCAATTACGCACCGGAGGCAGGGGGCAAAGATGAAAAAAAATATTTTTCTATTAGCATTATTAATACCATTGTTATTTCTGAACACCCGGGCATTATGCCAGCAGGAGCCGGCAGAATCAACTGACCAGACGGAAGGATTAATCTCCCTGAGTTTTCAGGACGTGGATATTAACCAGGCGCTCAAAGTGCTCGGAGATATTACGCAAACCGTGATCATCCCCAATGAAGGATTACAGGGAAAAATCAATATCGTCAGTTTAGAAAAGGTTAAACCGGAAACAGTTGTTAATATTTTAGAAAGCGCATTAATGATCCGCGGATATACGCTGGTCAAGTCCGCGGGAGCTTTAAAAGTAGTACCGATCGCGGAAACAAAACAAACAAATGTCGCGGTAGAGATCGGCACGGCGCCGGGTATTATTGAAGAAAAGGATATTGTTATCACTCAGGTCATGCCTTTGCGCAATGCCTCGGCTATTCAGTTGAAAAACGATCTGCAGACACTAGTGGGCAAACACGGGAATATCCTGGCCCATGAACGTACTAACACAATAATCATCACCGACTTATCTTCAAATATAAAACGCCTGGCCACAATAATCGAACAGCTTGATAAAGACATGCCTTCAAAAATGCAGGTAAAATCATTTACCATCAATTACGGAGAAGCCGTGAAAATCGCAAAAATTCTTATTGCGCTTTCCAACAAAGAAACCGCCAGCCAATATCAGGAGATCCAGCAGTTGGGCTTAACGGATACCCCGGTTGAGCTTTTCGGTGCAATTGAAGCCTTTGGCGATGAGGAAACTAATTCTATTATTGTTGCTACCGCTCCGAGAAATTTTCCGGCAATTGAAAATATCATCGCTAAACTTGACATTTTCCCGCCACAGGCAATGATCGAAGTTATTCTTATGGATGTAACACTCGACGATGATTTTACTATGGGAGTCGAATACGGATCAGCCACCGCTCCCACTGTCACAACTGAAGGGATTAAGGTGGATTTAGCCGGAGTTAAATCCGATAAAGAAAGCATTTTCCATTCATTGCTTGGGCTCTCCACAAGTGCCTCCTCCAATGGATTCACTTATCGTATCTTAACCCAGAAAGAAACTTCCAACCTTCTCGGTTTTATCCTTAACTCGCAGGAAAACAGCAAAGTACTTTCTACCCCGCGGATATTAGCCTCCAACAATCAGGAGTCCACGATCACTGTGGGACAGGAAGTACCGATCATTGAATCCTCGGTCACCGATCTGGTCAACAATGTCACCACGGTTAATTTTAAATACCAGGACGTCGGCTTGCAATTAAAAGTAACTCCCCGCATCAGCCAGGATGGCTTTGTCAATCTAAAGATCCATGCTGAGTTAAAAGACCTTAGTGCCAAGACCCTATTCGATGCCAGCATTATTAATAAGCGTGAAGCTGACGCCACGGTAATAATCCCGGATGGACATACCGTTGTTCTCGGGGGATTAATGCGGGACAATGACAGCATTATTGAGAATAAGATTCCTTTTTTCGGGGACCTTCCTTTTGTCGGGCATTTTTTCAAGAAAACAGAAAAAACAATGATAAAAACAGAACTCCTGGTTTTTCTCACTCCGCATGTACTAAAAAGCGTGGAAGATCTTGAAAATATAAGTAAGCCTTCAAAAGAAAAGCTGGAAGCGGTAACAAACATTCAACGCAGCCAGTTAAAACAAGGGGTCAGAAAAGCAGTCGACTTTCCTCCCCCGAGGAAAAAGCAAGACCAGAGACAAAAGACCATAGACCATAGACAAAAAAAATAAAATAAAGGTGCATTCTTAATTAAGTTGAATGGATTTCTGTAACTCAATGATTTGCAAGTTATTAGAACAAATTAAGAATGCCCCTTGTAATCGATTTTAATCGCTGTAATCAGGTTCTTTCAATCAACCTAAATAAGAAAGAACCAAAATAAATACTTGTGACCTGTAGCTTGAGACTTGTGACTAATTTTTGACTTTTGGATCAATTAGAAGTATAATTTAGCTGGAGGGAAAAACAATGGATATAAAATCAAATAAAACAAAGAAACAATATAAACCACCTTGCATAGAATCACGCAATGTTTATGAAGTAAATGCGTTAGGGTGCTCAAAATGCCCGAATGCGAATACTCTTTCCATCAGCGCAGCATGTATACGGGGAACAAAAAAATACTCTTAGTCACAAATTTTCACGAATTTCACACAGATTCACACGAATTATTAAATATTTGTGTGCATTGGCGTATAATTTGTGTTTATTCGTGCCTATCACTCCAGCGCGTACAAAACTCCTTCAAACGTCGCGATATAAAGAACATCATTATCTATTGCCGGTGACGCGAGTATTCCCCGGCCGATTTTTTCTTCCCACACTAAATTGCCGGTGCTTATTTCAAAAGCCTTAAGAGCGCCATTAGAGGAACAGACAAAGACAATGTCTTCAAGCACACACGGTGAAGATGAAAAACCATAACGCAATGCCGCGCCCAAAGGAGCTTTCCACTTTAAACTCCCGCCGGATGAATTAATACAATACAAGTATTGCTGTTCATATCCGGAAACAAAAAAAATCTCATTTTTGCCTATTCCGACACTGGAAACATATGTGGGTGTAGACTTTTTATCTTCCACCTCATACTTCCAGATCAAATTCCCTGATTGCGCGTCCAAAGCAAATACTGACCAGTTAAAATTACCCGGAGCAATATACACCCGCCCATTCGCTACTGCCGGTGAAGCATAGTATATTCCGCCGCCGGTATTATATTTCCATTTTATACTTCCGGAATTTTTATCCAAACAATAAACATATCCGTCATCAGAGCCCACATATAATTTACTCCCGGATATTGCCGGAGATGAATAGACCATCTGCTGTGTATCAGTTTTCCACATCAGCACACCCAGCTTCGCATCCAAAGAATAGACAAATTTATTCTCAAACCCGGAACCGCAAAAAACTTTTCCGTCAATAACCAAAGGAGAAGCTGAATCAGTCCCATAAGTACCATATTTCCAGATCAACTCTCCGTTCTCCGGATTAAGGCTGTATAAAGCCCCTCCCCGGCAGGAAAAATATACCGCGTCTTCCGTGACCGAACAAGTCGAATCAACCCAGTCTCGAGCATTAAATTCCCAAACAACTTTACCATTAGTCTTATCGATGGCATACACTTTGCCATCCCGGTTACCGATATAAACTTTATTATTGAAGACTACCGGTGAAGAAACAATCTTCCCTCCCAGATGGCATTCCCATTTTACAGATAAAGGTGTTTGCAAATATTCTTCCGCCCGGCCGGAATTAGAAGTATCACTACGAAACATCGTCCATTCCGCATAGCAAACATGGCAACTTAAAGTTATTAGCAAGGTCATTAAGAAAATTTTTCTCATGACCCACCTCCCATCTCTTTAGTTTAAATATGTCTTATATAAACTATGTTAAAATCAACATGATAATCTATAATGTTTTAGCTGGACTTTTTTAGTACGCCCATTATTATAATATATATTATATATCAAAAAACAATGTTTCTTCAATTTTTAATTAATACCTGTCTTTTTTCTTCTTATAGCACTAATTTCATTGAACCATTATCGTTCTGGTTTCTGGCAACTGGTTTCCGGTTACTTTTTATTGTACTGCTTTAAACGCATAAAGCCTACCTGAATCAGATCCCACGATTACATATACATCAATAACATCCCAAGTTTCAGTATCATATATTAAATGCAAAGAAGCTCCGCCTTTTATCGGCGCTCCCGTATCATAAGGCCAGCCGGCAACAACTTCTCCTGTATCCACATTGACCGCGTAAAATTTTCCGTCATCAGCTCCCACATAACAAATTCTGTTTTCAATTAAAGGCCAGCAATCAATCGGCGATCCCAAGTTAACCGGAAAATTTGCTTTCATACTTCCGTCTGCCAAACTCAAAGCATATAGTTTGCCATCCTGGCAGCCAAAGTATACATAATCAGTATCCGGATCTGCCCAAGGAGCAGAATTAATCGCGCCTCCGGTACTGACCGGATTTGTTGTCCATCCGGTTTCCGCTGTACTGGCACTTAAATTGGACGTATTCACCGCGTAAAACTTGCCGTTGCCCGTGCCGAAAAACAAAAGCCTACGGGAACTTGTATTTCCCGGTTCCTGATTGGAAATTATCGGCGCAGTCTTTATTGCCGCGGTCTCGCCGAACCCGGTATCAAAAGATCTGGCTCCGGTTCCGTCAGCAGCTTTAAACGCGTAAATTTTTCCGTCACTGGCCCCAAAATATATTTCATCATAGTCTAAAGTAGGAACAAAGACCATTGCCGGAGAAGACTCTATGGCTCCGCCGACTGATGCCGGAGATGCCCAGGCATCACTTCCGTCAGCCGAATCCAGACAATATGCTTTTTGGCCGGTAGTACCAAAATATATTCCGGAAACATAATCATAAAGCACTGCTGTTGATAACGGCTCGCCAATAACCCGCTCCCATTTCAAAGTATTATCCGCCCATAAAGAATAAACCGTACTGCCCAGAGTTCCAAAATAAATTATATCATCTGAGCCTTCGGTAGACGGATATGGTAATCCGCGGATTTCTCCGGAACTGGTAAAGGCAGAAACTAATTCGTGAGTATCACCATTAATGATATACATATTTTTATCATCAGACCCAAAATAAATGTAATTATTATATCCCCAGTAAGCAATCGGCACACTGCGTATCGGTCCGGTAGCATTAGCGCCTGTCGGATAAATCCAATCCGGGCTTAATGTCCCCACAGTAACACTATTAGACCCGCTAGAAGATGAAGAAACCACATTATCAGAATGTTGGTCGATACCATTGGCATTACCGCTAAAACTAACTGTACCCGCGGAAACCCCGGCCTTATAAGTCCAGATGAAATTTTGGCTTTTTGTCGGAATTATGTGTGCGCTTGCCGGAACCGGACCGCTGATTAGATTACCCCCACTGCTTGTTCCGCTGAGAGTTAAAGTTGACGGCGTAACACTTTCCGCGGTTGCTCCTCCGATTATTGCTGTATTCGTCACGGTCATGGTAACAGTAATTGTAGCTTGAGTCAGCAGACTTGACGGAGTCGCGCTGATAGATGATGTTAAAGAAGACGGAGCTAACTGAATAAGAATTGCCGCAGATGATGTATTTGCCGAGGAAACTTCTGTTCCTACAGCTTTTCCTCCAAAAATAATAGTTCCAGCAGTGGATCCAGCAGTATATGTCCAAATAAAATTCTGACTTGTTCCGGATGCTAAGCTGGCAGCATTTGCCGGAACCGGGCCGGAAACGTAGATCGCGTCAGTTGACGACCCGCCAACTCCCAGATTTGTCGGAGCAATATTGGATATACTGTTAGCACCGGTATTCTGAACATTCATTGTCACAGTTATAGTATCTGTAGAACTGACCACAGAAGGCGATGCGCTTAATGAAACCGTTAACTCATAAGGAACCGGTGCTTCCACAGTAACAGAATCCTGACTATTTGTAACAGTTAAATTGTTTCCGGAATTTTCATCTGTACCTGCGGTAAGATTAGCCGTAAATATCGCTGTACCGGCAGCTGTCCCATGCGCGGTAAACGTAAACTGTTTTGAAGATCCGCCTTTAACTGGCGCACTGGCGGGACTAGGGCCGGTATCAATAACCGGACTTGCCGTTCCTGACGGAGTTAAGCTCGGGATAACCGATAATGCATCTGCCTGTCCGCTATTGGCAACCGTAACGATTATGTTTATAGTTTCATTTGTACTTACCGTTGCCGGAGTTGCCGTAGCACTCACTGTTAAAGCTGCTTTTTTTTCTACAAGTATGTCTGCTGATTTGACAATATCAGAAGTAATTGTTCCTTCCTGATCCGTACCCTGAGCATATCCTTGAAAATTTAATGTACCGCTGGAAGAGCCGGCAGTATAAGTCCATTGATATTGTTTCTGGCCGGAAGTATTAATATCCTGCGCCGTAGGATTAGAACTAGTAGAAGCACTTGCTAAGCCAGTAGCGCTAACTGTAAGCGTCGAAGGACCCACACTATTAACCGCACTGCCTCCAGTATTATTTACCGTCATCGTCACAATAAAATTTTGACCTGTACTTACCACACTTTGCGCGCCGGCAATTACCGCGGATAATTTCCCTCGGGAAATACTATAAGAATTAGAATGTGTTGCCGAAGCTGTCCAATTGCCGACATTATCCATGGCCCGTATATGCGCGTAATAGGTTCCGTTAGCTAAGTCACTTTTTATATATGTTCCCACTCCGCTATTTACATTCTTAAATTTTGCCGGCAATGTCGATGCTCCGGTATCCACTAATATGCTATACCCGGCAAGACCGGATTCTGAATCACTGACATCACTCCAGTTAAAAGTAATATCATTATTCGGTGAAGCAACGCCGGAAGTATGCGTGCTGGAAGTTAAGGAAGCAACATTATTCGGCGCGGTATTATCAAGTTTCACACTAAAGGGAACAGTTGTATTATTTCCCGCATTATCATAAATCGTCACATTTACATTATTATAATCAGCACCGCTGGAAGTTATTTCATAAGTATATACATATTCGTATGCCCCGCCTTCTTCGGAATTATCCGTACCACCGGCGCTTGTTGTTGTTGGAAAAACTCCGCGGTTAAGCCCGGATAAACCATCCGCCGCATCTACAAACACCCGGAACGCGGAATAGGCCAAGCCGGAATAATAAATCGCAGAACCGCTGACATGCAAATAATCATTACCGGCATATTCGACAATTTGATATAAAGAAACCGAAGAAGGTGCAGTTATATCAATATAGAACGGGCCGATATGCGTTGCCGTATCATCCCAATTACCCACTCCATCAGTGCTGCGAATATGGAAATAATGCGCCATCCCATCCGATAATACCGCGCTTGTCTGCGAAGTCACAGACTCTTCGATATCTTTTATCGTATCCGGTAAAGTAAGGGGATTACTATCCCAGAGCACGGAATATCCGTCTAATCCAATACCGCTGTCACTTGCCGGAGTCCAGCTCACATAAACCGTATTGTCTCTTGATTGCGGATCATTCCAGGCTCCGATCGCATTATTATGACTTGACGATGTAAGGTTAGATACTTCCGAAGGAGCCGAAGAATCAACATTATAAATCCCGGAAGAATTAAGAATAGTATCTTCCGCGTTCGGAGCATTGACAAAATTCAAACCATTCACCGGAATACTCGCGTCTACGGTAACGCCATGAGTTACTGTTCCCGCCAAATCAATCGTAACAAAAATTTCCTCTGTTCCGGCCGCGGCCAGTACAACATTTATATTATTAAAAGTAATTGTTCCCGCGGAAAATGTTCCGTTTCCCAACTGATTATCCACTCCGGAGGTATAATCTCCGGAATTATTACTATCATAATAAAGTTTCACCGCCGCGACTTGATTGTCCGCGATTGTTCCGCCATTATTAACAATAATACTTTGCAATGTATCTGTATTTAAAACATTATTATTTGTCAAAGTGAGATCAAGCACTAAATGATTATTTGTCCCCTGCCCGATAAAATTAGTGGTTAGAGCATTGGCCGCGGCATCCACTGTCGTCGAAGAAGCCTGCACCACCAAATCCCCTTCGGTATTATCATCACTCTTAGCGTCACCGCTAACAGAAATATTAATTGTCTCCGCGGTCGCGTCGGAAATTTCAAACACCGCGGTTCCGTTATCCAGGGACACAAACGTATATGTTGCCGTATCCACAGAAGCCCCGTTGTCATTAAAAGTCCCGGAACCGGTATTCAATACCCAGGAAATATTATTCGCGTCGCCGTTTGTATCTAATGTTATAGTCCCGGTATAATTGGTCTTTGTATTTCCCTGGGCATCTTTTGAGGTAACCGTAATTTCTTCTCCAATAGACTGGATCGCGCTGCCGTCATGGGTAATCACAAAATATTCCAAAGCCCCGGGATTGACAATTAAATTACCTTCGGTATCATCGTCATATTTTCCATTACCGCTGGCGGAAATATTAATTGTTTCCGCGGCCAGATCATTTATCGATAATATAACCTGTCCGCTATCTGAAGCATTAAAAGTATAAGTCGCGGTATCTGCCGAAGCTCCGTTATCATTAAATACACCGTTTCCGGTAACCAAAGCCCAGGTAATTGCCGTTTCGGTCCCATTGGTATCTACAGTAATTTGCCCGGTATAACCAGTAATATTATTATCATATTCATCCTTAGCATAAATCGAAATATCCTCAGGTGCGCCGGCAACTGCATTCCCGTCATGAGTAATTTTAAAATCATAAAGCCCGGCCGGAGAAACAATCATATTCCCTTCAGTATCATCATCAAATTTTCCATTCCCGCTGATATCAATATCAATTGTCTCGGCTTTAGTATCCGTAATCGCAAATGTTACGGTACCGTTATCCACTCCCGCGTAAGTATAAGTTGCCGTATCCACCAAAGCCCCGCCGTCATTAAAAGAACCTGCTCCGGAACTCAAGGCCCAGGAAACCGCGTTTGCCGTTCCATTAGTATCTACTGTGATCTGTCCGGTATAATTGGTTTTAATGTTCCCATAGATATCATAGGCCGTAACTGTCACTGATTCTCCGATGCCCGCGGTTGCACTTCCGTCATGCACCACCACAAATTTATTTAAAGCTCCGGATCCAATATTAAGATTACCTTCGGTATTATCATCACTCTTACCGTCACCGGAAACAGAAACATTAATTATCTCAACTGTGGTATCAATAACATTTAAGACAACCACACCGTCATCAGAAGCAGCGTAAGTATAAGTCGCGGTATCCACAGAAGCCCCGCCGTCACTAAATGCCCCATTTCCGGTTGTTTTGGCCCAGGTAATTGTATTCGCAGTTCCATTTGTATCTACAGTTATCTGTCCGATATAATCCAATAAACTATTATTATATTCATCTTTGGCATAAATCGTAATATTTTCCGCTATTCCCGCTTCTGCCGCGCCATCATGAGAGATCATAAAATGATCAATTCCTGCTGCCGCTACAGTTAAATTGCCTTCGGTATCATCATCGGTTTTTCCGCTATCACTGACGCTGATATTTATTATTTCTGCGGTTGTATCAATTATTCCCAGAACAGCCGCGCCATTATCACCGGATACAAAAGTATACTGCGCCGTATCCACAGCCGCACCGCCGTCATTAAATATGCCGCTGCCCGTAATCTTCGACCAGGTAATCGTTCCCGCAGTACCGGTAGTATCCACTGTAATAGTTCCCGCATAATTAGTAACTACTGCATGATTAGCATCGTGCGCTGTTATAGACATATTATCCACAATTCCCGCAATCGCGGCTCCATCATGCGCAATTACAAAATGATGCACTCCAGCGGGATTGACCGTAAGGTTCCCCTCGGAATTATCGTCTGTCTTGCCGCTTCCGGAAGCGCTGATATTAATGGTCTCCTGATTTGAATCGGTAATGGTTAATACAACAACACCGTTATCCGCCGCGACAAATGTATATTCCGCGGTATCCACACTCGCCCCGTCATCAGCAAAGGACCCATTACCGGTAACCAGAGCCCAGCCGATTGCCACAGCGGTTCCATCGGTATCCAAAGACATTGTCCCCGCGTAATTCGTCACCGTAATATCATTTACATCTTTAGCGGTTACAGTTACCTGTTCCGGGACCTCAGCCACGGCGTTGCCGTCATGGGTAATTTTAAAATGATGAAAACCTGCCGCCACTATTTCCAAAATTCCTTCATTATCATCATCGGTTTTCCCGTCACCGGAAACCGAAATATTAATAATTTCCGCGGTCGCGTCATTAATCGACAATATCACTTCTCCGTTATCCGCTCCGCTATAAGTATAGACCGCCGTATCTACTCCCGTACCGCCGTCATTAAATATGCCGCTTCCGAAAACCAGCGCCCAACTGATACCCGCCGCGGTTCCATCGGTATCTACCGTGATCTGCCCGATATAATTAGTTTTCTGATTATTATATGCATCATAAGCTTTAATTGTTATATTCTCCGTCTGATTCTGCATGGCTAAGCCGTCATGGCTGATTGTAAAATGATCAATCAATCCCGGTCCAACTGCTAAAACTCCTTCAGTATCATTATCGCTCTTGCCGTTTCCGGAAACCGCGATATTTAAATTTTCCATAATAACATCGGTTATAGATAATAAAACCACACCGCTATCCGAAATATTATACGTATAGATTGCCGTATCCGCGTCCACGCCGCCATCCACAAATGTTCCGCTGCCCGTGACCTTAGCCCAGGTAATAGCCGTTGCCGTACCATTGGTATCCACGGTAATCTGGCCGGTATAGGTCTGCTTGGTATTTTCATACTGATCTTTTGCCGTAATCGTAATATTTTCCGCTACTCCGGCCTCGGCACTTGCGTCATGCATAATCAGAAAATGATCTAATGCGGCGGCTGAAATAATTAAGTTTCCTTCGGTATCATCGTCATTCTTGCCGTCTCCGCTAACAGAAATATTAATTGTCTCCGCGGTGATGTCGGTCAAAGAAAAAGTAACCTGAGAATTGTCCGCGGTATTAAAAGTATAAATAGCGGTATCTACTCCGGCTCCGCCATCCGCGAATACGCCGAATCCAGTCGTCAAAGCCCAGGAAACCGAAGCTGCGGTACCGCTAGTATCCAAGGTTATCTGTCCGATATAATTAGAAACCGTATTATTATATGCGTCCTTCGCCGTCACAGTTATCGTCTCCGCTGCTCCGGCCACGGCAGCTGTGTCATGCGTAATTTTAAAATGATCCAGGATCCCGGCAGAAACCGCTAAATCACCTTCGGTATTATCATCGGTCTTCCCGCCGCCGGAAACGGAAATATTAATCGTCTCGGCTTTACTATCGGTAATATTAAATACAGCTGTTCCGTTATCCGAAGGGCTGAAAGTATAGGTCGCGGTATCCACACTCGCCCCGCCGTCATTAAATGTCCCGCTTCCCGTCACCTTAGCCCAGGTAATGGCTGTTGCCGTACCATTAGTATCCAAAGTTATTGTCCCGGAATACGCAGTTTTTGTATTATTGTACGCGTCTTTAACCGTAACGCTCACCGGCTCCGGAACCCCGGTAGAAGCAGCCCCGTCATGGGATAACACGAAATGATCAAGCACCAGAGACACCGCCCGGGTACCTGACGAATTTAAAATCGTATCTTCAATCTGCACCCCGTAAGAAAAAGTGATTCCCTGCACCGGAATCTGGACATCAATAGTATCCGCCTCGTTGATTGTATTAGCGATATTACAAACCACGTAAAGGTTTTCTGTCCCGCTGGCCGGAAGTGTAATACTTAATCCGGAAAAAGTCTTGCTCCCGGATGTAAAAGTTCCGGTGCCAACCTGATTGTCAATCCCCGAGTTATAATCTCCGGAATTATTGCTGTCATAATAAAGGGTTACCGCGGAAATTTCCGCGTCGGACGCGGTACCGGTATTATTTACGGTCACAGAACTTATCGTCTTATCTTGCGCGGAATGACTGGTAACCGTCACATCCAGAATCAGCGCATTACTCTGTCCTGCGGAAACCGAATTAGTGGTTACGGCATTAGCCGCAGCATCCGGCGGCAGTTCATAATAAATTTTTACCGGAATCCAGTCCAAATAAATATAGGAAGTTGAACCGGATGTCTGAGCCAGCATTCTCACCCGGAAATTAGCATTACTTAATTCCGAGAGAGTCCAGGCCCTTCCCCAAGTATCCGCCGGCCCGCCCAGAATATAAGTGACTTCTGAGGTAATCATATCCGGAGTTATCTTTCCGGTAGTAGTAAAATTGGTGCCAGCGTTCCAGGAAAGTTCGATTTGCGCCTGCGATAAACCGGAAGTCGTTGAAGCATACGCATCAAGTTTTACTTCTATGCCCATGATTGTCGAACCAGCCGGGATATTGTTTCCGTAATTATAATATTGATGTGTCAAGGTATTTGATGAGCGTGCCCGGGAAGTATCATTGGCATAGGCATACGTCGGATTAGTAAAAGAGCCGCTGTTGGCCGAAGGAGATAAATAACCGGTATTTAATCCGCCGACCGGATTAACCACTAAATTGCCCTCGGTATTATCATCGGTTTTCCCATCCCCCGATACGGTGATATTAATAGTTTCTTCAGTACTATCCGTAACCGTTAAAATAACTATGCCGGCATCGGAACTGCTGAAAGTATAAGTTGCCGTATCCACTCCGGCGCCGCCGTCCTGAAATGTCCCGCTTCCGGAACTTAAAGCCCAGGCGATCAATGCCGCGGTTCCATTGGTATCTACAGTTATCTGGCCGGTATAATTATTCTTCGTATTTCCAAAACTGTCTTTAGCATAAATAGTCACGGATTCGGCAACCGAAATTATCGCTGAACCATCATGAAAAATAGTAAAATGGTCAATGGCTCCGGCGCCGATGACTAAAACTCCTTCGGTATTAGTATCGCTTTTACCATCACCGGTAACGCTGATATTAACACTTTCCGACTTAGAATCGTTTATTGACAATATCACTACCCCGTCATCGACATCAGCATACGTATAAGTCGCGGTATCAACCAACGTACCGCCATCAACGAATGTTCCGCTGCCCGTCACCTTGGCCCAGGTTATCGTGTTTTCGGTACCATTAGTATCAACCGTAATCTGTCCGGTATAATTATCTTTTATATTGGAATAAGTATCATAAGCAGTTATCGTAATATTATCAGCAATCCCGGCCTCGGCTGACCCGTCATGAACAATCACAAAATGATGGATGATAGTCGGCCCAACAGCCAGGTTACCTTCGGTATCATTATCCGTTTTGCCGCTGCCGGCAGCATCAATATCAATACTCTCTTTTTTAGTATCCGTAATCGTTAATACGACAATCCCGTCATCGGCATCGGCATATGTGTAAGTCGCGGTGTCGACAGACGCACCACCATCAACGAATGTTCCGCTGCCGGTCACTTTAGCCCAGGTGATCATTGCGGCTGTTCCGCTGGTATCCAGAGTGATTGTCCCGGTGTAATCGTCCTTTATATTTGAATAGGTATCATAAGCGGTAACCGTAACCTGCTCGGCTATTCCGGCTTCCGCGGTATTATCATGGCTAACTGTAAAATGGTGGATAACCGTCGGTTTTACGATCAGGTTACCTTCGGCATCATTATCCGTTTTGCCGTCACCAGTCACGGAAATATTCAGGCTTTGCGCTGTAATATCGTTAATACTTAAAATACATTGGCCGTTGTCCGCGGCGGCAAAATTATAAGTCGCGGTATCAACCGCAGCTCCGCCGTCGACAAAAGTACCGCTGCCCGTCACCTTGGCCCAGGTTATCGTGCCAGCCGTTCCGTTTGTATCGACCGTAATCTGTCCGGTATAATTTGCCTTTACATTATTATACGCATCCTCAGCCCGGATAGTCACATTATCGGCAATACCGGCGGTTGCTGTACCGTCATGAATAATCACAAAGTGGTCTATTGCCCCTGAAGCAACCACAAGATTTCCTTCAGTATTATCATCGCTCTTTCCGCCGCCGGAAACAGAAATATTAATAGTTTCAACTTTCGTGTCCGTTATCGTCAGTACACAAACGCCGTTGTCCGCGGCAACATAGGTGTAAGTCGCGGTATCGACCGCAGGCCCGCCTTCACTAAAACTGCCGCTGCCGGTTTGCTTAGCCCAGGTTATCGCGGTAGCAGTTCCCGTAGTATCCACAACAATCTGACCGGTATAATTAGTTATTGTATTATTATTCGCGTTTTTAGCCGTAATAGTTATCGCATCGGCGACCCCGGCATTCGCATTAGCATCGTGAGAAATCGTAAAATGGTGCAGCCCGGCCGGATTAATAACCAGATCTCCTTCAGTATTATTATCGGTTTTCCCTTCTCCGGAAACCGAGATATTCAAAGTTTCTTCCGTAGTATCAATAATTGTCAATACTACTACACCGTTATCTGAAGATGAATAGGAATAAGTACAAGTATCAACCTCCGCGCCGCCGTCAGTAAAAGTTCCGTTACCCGTGACTTTTGCCCACACAATCGACACCGCAGTCCCGGTAGTATCCACAGTGATCTGCCCCTGATAATTCGTCAAAGTGATATTATTGGCATCCTTGGCATAAATCGAAACATTCTCCGCGATGCCGGAAATCGCGTTGCCGTCATGCACGATAAGAAAATGATGAATCCCGGAATCGATAAAAGCCAGGTCGCCTTCGGTATTATCATCGGTTTTACCATCTCCGGAAACAGAAATATTTGTTGTTTCCGCGGTATAATTGATAATACTTAGATTAACTACCCCGCTATCATCAGTTGCAAAAGTATAGGTCGCGGTATCATCAAATTCACCGCCATCGGCAAAACTTCCTTCTCCGCTGAGTAATGTCCAGAATATTGTTGTTGCCGTACCGTTGGTATCCACCGTTATCTGCCCGGTATAATCATCTTTCACATTAGCCTGTGCGTCATAGGCGGTGATCGTTACATTTTCCGACACCCCGGTTGTCGCGGTGCCATCGTGGGCGATAACGAAATAATCGATATCCCCGGCAGCCACAACCAAATCACCTTCGGTATTATCATCGGTTTTAGTATCGCCGCTGACGGCGATATTAATCGTTTCCTTTTTCGTATCAGTTATGGTAAAAACTGCGGTTCCGTTATCCGTACCAACAAATGTATATGTTGCCGTATCTACAGAAGCTCCTCCGTCATTAAATGTACCATTGCCCGTAACCTTAGCCCAACCAATAGTTGTAGCCGTTCCATTCGTATCCAGCGTTATCGTCCCGATATAATCGGTCTTAATATTGCCCAAAACATCCTTAGCCGTGACCGTTACGGATTCCGGCGTTCCGGAATTAGCCGAACTGTCATGCTCGATGACAAAATAATCCAGTGCCCCGGGGCTGACTACCATATTCCCCTCAGTATCATCGTCAGTCTTGCCGTCCCCGCTGACAAAAATATTGATCGTCTCCGCTTGATTATCCGTAACCATAAAAGCAGCAACTCCGTTATCACTGGCGGAAAATGTGTAAGTTGCCGTATCCACGGAAGCTCCCCCATCGTTAAAAGTACCGAACCCGGAACTAAGCGCCCAGCTTATTGCCTCAGCAGTACCATTGGTGTCTAACGTGATCTGCCCGGTATAATTAGTAATCGTATTTTCATAATTGTCTTTTGCCGTTACCGATACTGCCTCGTCATCTCCCGCCGCTGCCGCGCCGTCATGGACAATAACAAAATGATCGATAAGCCCCGCGGACACGACTAAGTCCGCTTCGGTATTGTCATCGGTTTTCCCATCTCCGGAGACCGAGATATTTATGGTTTCAGCTTTGGTATCATTGACATTGAGAACAACTACTCCGTTGTCCTGGGAACTAAAGGTATAAGTAGCCGTATCCACGCCTGCGCCGCCGTCATTAAACGCACCGCTGCCGGTTTGCTTGGACCAGGATATCGCGCTCGCGGTTCCGCTGGTGTCTACAGTTATGGTACCGGTATAGTCGGTTTTGGTATTCCCATAGGCATCTTTTGCCGTAATAATTATATTCTCATCCATTCCGCTAACCGCGCCGCCGTCATGGCTGATGACAAAATGGTCCAACGCGATATATGTCAGGCGGGTACCACTGGAATTTAATACCGCATTGTCCAGTTTTTTTCCGTTAGAAAAAACTATTCCGTCGATAGGTATTGCCGCGTCCAGAATTTTCCCGCTCGCGCAGGAAGAAGAAACATCCAAAATCGCGAATAAGTACTCCGTGGTATATGCCGGCATATTAATATTGAATCCGGAGAAGACCTTACTGCCGGAAGAGAAAACCCCGTTTCCGACCTGAGTATCAACTCCCGCTGTATAATCCAGGGAATTATTGGAATCATAATAAAGTTTTACCGCGGGAATCTCATTATCGGCAGCTGTTCCGGTATTATTGATTGTCACGCTGTTAACTGTTATCTGGCTGCCTTCGTTATTGGAAACGGTAACGTTCAATATAATATTGCCTGTCTGCCCTGCCGGGACCGCATCCGTAGTAACCGGATTGGCCGTAGCAGTTGCCGCTAATCCCACGGAAATAAATGTTCCTGGAGAACTCTGGTTATTATATTCAGTAGCAATCCATTCTGGTGAACGGGCTACAGTAGCATAGCGAATTTCATCTAACTGCCCGCGCCAATACTCATTGCTATAATAAGACCAACCGATCATCGACCGCGTTGCCGTGGGAAATGTTCTGGTATGAGAGCCGGTTCCATGCAATTGCCCGTCCACATAGAAATAAACCGTAGAACCGACCCGGCGGTAGTCGACTTTATGCCATTGCCCGTCATTGTGGGTGGCGGTACCGCTGGAGGTAATCAATGCGCTGTGATAGACCATCGCCACACTCTGATTATAAAAACCAAACTGGGGAGTATAGGTATTATGACTGTAAACCGTTCCGTAATTTGCCGGAGAAGAAGTATAACTGAACCATCCGGAAATCGTGTAATCACCCGGCGTACCCAGGCCTACCGGACTGTTCTTGATAAAATAATCATTTACTCCGTCAAAATCAATGGCTTTTCCGATCTTACCGTTTATGAGATCTCCTGCTGTCATACTACCGGATGAAGTCATATTATTGTTATTTGAACTTGAATCGCTTTCCTGGGGTGCTGTACCGGAAGGATCTTTATGCAAATGCCAGATTCCTTTATAATTAGATTCCCAAACCCCGCTCACGTTCTGCTGGTCGCTGGCTGAACTGTTGCCGTAATACATATAAGTTTTCGTATCAACCGCAGAAGAAAGACTGGGAATCCTGACCCAAGCCACCAAAGTACCGGTAGCCTTATCAAATCTTTCTATTTCATGATCCAGTTTAGTATTGCCGTCAGACGCGGTAAAAACTATATCATAACCATCACTGCGGGCATAATCCCGCAATCCGGTATCTACAATACTGACTAGCACCGGAAAGTTGCTTAGTGTAGCCGTCACCTGAGAATGATTGATAAGAACCTCTTTATGATAGGTCCAATCCCCCAGTAAAAACTGGGTAATAACCAGATCCCCTTCGGTATTGTCATCGGTCTTGCCGCCGCCGCTAACCGAAATATTAATTGTTTCCGCCGCAGAGTCGGTAATATTTAAAGTAACCACTCCCGCGTCCGCTGCGGCATAAGTATAAGTAGCGGTATCCACACTGGCTCCGCCGTCCACGAAACTTCCGGAACCTAAATATAAAGCCCAGGAAATTGTCGCAGCAGTTCCGTTAGTATCTACCGTAATCTGCCCGGTATAATCAGTCTTGATGTTGGAATAGCTATCATACGCGGATATGGTGATATGCTCCGGTTTATCTGTAAACGCGTTGTTGTCATGAGAAATAACAAAATTATTTAAAGTCCCCGGTTTTACCGTAAGATCACCTTCAGTATCATCATCATATTTAGCATCACCGGAAACTGAAATGTTCAGCGTCTCACTGGCTGTATCATTAAAAGCTAAAACAACTACTCCGTTATCCGAACCAGTAAAAGTATATGTGCAAGTATCCGCACTCACGCCGCCGTCATTAAACGTACCATTGCCGGTCTGCAAAGACCAGGTTATCTTGGTTTCTGATCCAGTGGTGTCTACAGTAATCTGTCCGGTATAATCTGTCTTTGTCTGCCCCAGTGTATTGATCGCGGTTATTGTAATATTCTCTGTTGTCCCGGCAGTTGCCTGCCCGTCATGGCTGATATGAAAATGATCAAGCAGCGCCGGACTAATAATCATATTCCCTTCACTGTCATCATCACTTTTTCCACTGCCGGTCACATCAATATCAATACTTTCCACCGCACTGTCGGTTATTGACAGGGTCACCACTCCGTTATCCGAAGCTGAAAATGTGTAAATTGCCGTATCGACTGATGCACCGCCGTCATTAAACGAGCCATTGCCAGTAACCTTGGCCCAGCTGATTGCCGTTGCCGTGCCACTGGTATCAATGGTTATTGTTCCAGTATAATCGGTCTTAATTCCGCCAATGCTATCCTTTGCTGTGATTGTTACGGTTTCTGCTACTCCGGCATTACCAGCATTATCATGGGAAATCAAAAAAGACCAGATAACCGGCGCTCCGACAACCAGGTTTCCTTCGGTATTATTATCGGTTTTCCCGTCTCCGCTAACCGAAATATTGATCGTCTCCGAAGTAGTATCCATCAAAGAGAACACAACAACCCCGTTATCCGAAGCATCAAAAGTATAAGTTGCTGTATCCACACTCGCGCCGCCGTCATCAAACGTACCGTTACCCGTAACTTTGGCCCAGCCTATGGTTGTCGCCGTACCGTTGGTATCCATAGTTATCGTTCCGGCATAATTTGTTTTGGTGTTCGCGTAAGCATCCTTGGCAGTTACAGTAATTTGTTCGGAAACCCCGGCCGCAGCCGCGCCGTCATGGCTGATAATAAAATAATCTATCCCGGCGGCACTGACAACCATATTGCCTTCGGTATCGGTATCGGTTTTGCCGTCTCCGCTGGCATCGATATCAATTGATTCGGCTTTGGTATCGGTAATACTTAAAACCACGACACCGTTATCCAAGGCATTAAAAGTATAGGTAGCTGTATCAACCGACGCACCGCCGTCATTAAACGAGCCGTTACCTGTAACTTTGGCCCAGGTAATTGCCGCTGCCGTGCCGTTGGTGTCCAGTGTAATTGTTCCGGTATAATTTGTTTTGGTATTATTATACACATCCCCGGCAGTAACTGTTACGTTATCAGCCGCACCCGCTACCGCCTGTGTGTCATGGCTGATTGTAAAATGATGAATAACCGCCGGGCTGATAACCAGATTTCCTTCGGTATTATCATCAGTTACTCCTCCGTCATTGACCGCAAGATTGATTGTTTCCGCCTTAGTATCTTTTACGGTAAAGACCGCGACTCCCTGGTCATTGGCATGGAATGTATATGTAGCTGTATCGAGCAACGCGCCAGCATCACTAAATATCCCATTACCCGTAACCTTAGTCCAGCTAACCGTCGTCGCCGTGCCATTGGTATCCAGTGTTATCGTTCCTATATAATCCGTCTTGGTCTGTCCATTGGTATTCTTAGCAGTTACGGTTATAGTTTCCTGAGTCCCGGCAATGCCGGCCCCATCGTGACTGATTACAAACGACGCTAAAGCATATGTGGAGACTACCAAAGCTCCTTCAGTATCATCATCAGAATGCGAGCCGTCAGTAGCTTCCACATCCAGACTGCCTGTAGTACTTGACGTCAGTTGGAAAACCGCTTCACCATTATCGGAAGCATTAAACGTATAAGTAGCCGTATCATTTCCGACGCCATTATCCGCAAATGTACCATTGCCGGTTTGCAGCGCCCAGGCAATTTCTCCGGTTTCATTCAGCGTACTCAGAGTGATCTGCCCGGTAAAATCAGTAATCGTACAATTGGTAATATTCTTAGCAATGACCGTGATATCCTCTGGCGTATTAATTAACGTGGAACCGTCATGAATAATCACAAAATGATCTATGGAAGTATCAATAGTAAAGGTGTCATTAGTATCATCAAGCATTGTATTGCCGGCAATATCTTTAGCCGCGCTAATGGTTATAGCCGCAATGCCGTCACCCGTTGAACTATTGATAGCACTGCTGTTATATACGGTATATGTGTCATTATTATTGTTAGTCGTCGACCAGGAACCATTAGTAGCCGCACTTTGCAAACCAGTTGACCCGGCCGGGTCATAGGTTACTACCGGTATTGTTCCGGTATCCATTGACTCGGAAAAAATCAGGATAAATGCCAATTCCCCCACTGCCCGATGTCCGGCAGGATCAGGAAGCACGCCGATACTCATTGTCGGTTTGGTTTCATCATAGATAAATGTAAACAAAGTTGTTGGTTCACTGTAGTGCCCCAAACTGTCAAAAGTCCGCACCCGCAGATAAAATGTTCCCGCACCCGTTGAAGCCGTTACATCATAACTGGCCCCGGACTGCTCCTGAGTAGTTCCAGGCTCGCCTTCGGAATTCGTTCCTAAATATACAGAATATCCGCTTACTCCCTGCCCATTGCCGTCATTGGCTCCGGTCCATTCAAAATAAGGAGTATCGTCCGCGCCTTGCGGAATATTGTCAGATACCACTGTATTTTTAGAAGAAGAATCCCAGGCATTACAGGGAGTGTTGGGATTAGACGGCGCAGTCGCATCATAATGAAAAGTAAATAAAGTTACCGGCGCGCTGTAATGATTCACATTATCAAATGTTCTCACCCTTAAATAATAAGTCCCGTCACCGGTTGGAGTAGTTACTTCATAATCGGCGTTTCCCTGTGCCTGCGTAATCCCGGGCTCTCCTCCGGGATCAGTTCCCCAGTAAACAGAATAACCGCTTACTCCGGAACCGCCAGCGTCATTGGCCCCGGTCCATTCAAAATAGGGAGTATCGTCACTTTCCTGCCAGGTATCATTACTGATTGCATCTAACTTTAAACTTGTCTGCCAGCCATCACAAGGCACATTCGGATTTGTTGGTGCCCCGGCATCATAACGAAATGTAAATAAGGTCACCGGGTCACTGTAATTGGACGCATTATCAAATGTCCTTACTCTTAAGAAAAATACCCCGTCTCCTGTGGCTGCGGTCACATCAAAATTAGCTGCTGTCTGTTCCTGAGTTGCCGCCGGTACACCATTTGGATCATTCCCCCAATAAACAGAATAACCGCTTACTCCGGAACCGCCGCTGTCACTTGCTCCGGCCCATTCAAAATAAGGTGTATCATCGTTTTCCTGCCAGGTATCATCGGTCAGCGAAGTTATTTTCGCTGAACTTTCCCAGGCATTACACGGCGCGCCCGGATTTGCCGGCGCTGCAGTATCGATGACAAAGGTATCATTAGTATCCGGGGTCATAATAACCCCAATCACGCTCTTTGCTCCGCTGACACTGACAGCTGCAATGCCGTCGCCGGTAGCCTCATCGATCGCCGCATCATTATATACCGTATAAGTATCATTAGAATAAGTCGTTGTTGACCATGTCCCTCCGGTACATGACTGCGCTCCGGTCGTTCCCGCCGGGTCATACATCACTACCGGAGATACGGAAGGGTTCATACTTTCACTGAATACCAGTTTAATTTCCAGGTTTCCCGCGGTTTGTGACTTGGTAATATTAGGAGTTACCGTAATATTTACCGTAGGCACTGTAACAGTCCAACCTGCGGTATCAATCACTTCCACGGATAAATCCGCAGCCTGCCCGCTGTAATACCGGGTATTGGTAACCTGAGTTGTTGATGTAATCTGAGTATAAAAAGCCTGACGAGGTAATGCCTGTCCGGTACCATTACAATTATTATAAACATCGGACCAGGAATTAGCAATCGTCACCGCACTGATCGGTGTTACCACAGTAAGATCACCGGTTGCCGCTGCCCCAGATACGTGCTGGACAGAAACATCTGAGGGAAATTCTATGGCCCACCAGCGAATCGCGTCACTATAAGTTCCTTGACGCCTTCTAAATCCAACAGTTGATCCGTCTTTAAGATAGGTATCCACCGCAACCTGAGAAATACCGCTGCCTCCGGAATGGCTGGCTGTAGCATATAACCAGGTACGCGTTGCAGTTACAGGAGTATCAATAGATTGGGTAAGTTCCGTAGTACTAATAGATGAACTAAATTCTTTACTTTGCACATTGATTATATCCAGCCACTGTACCACCTGATATCGCACATCACAGGAATATGTTCCGGAAGCGCCTCGAGTCGCGCGAATAGTATCATTATCCACAAAATGTACCGTGGCAAAACCTTTATGCACTTCATCATCATTGCCGGTGGCATCTCCTAACATTGAGCTTGCGATTATAGCGGTATGAGCCTGGTCAATCGCCTGAGAAATATCAGTATCCTGCATCGTATTCTCAGCCCCGATAACCATTAATCCCCGGTCAATAACTTCGAATTCCTGATTTTCTGCTTCAACAACATAATATCCGATCTGACAATCATCCCGTGTGCCCACCCGCTCAAAAGCTATCTGGCTGGTAGAAGAAAGATATCCGGTTGCCTGCCAGGCTTCTCCCCAGTCTGTACCGCTATCACCAGATGACCACATCAGCAGCATTGCGCGGGAAAGATCACTAACTGCTGTAATATTAACTGTTACTGATGTTTGACCGTTTACAATAGTCGTCTCACCTTTTTGCACCTTAAGACCGGCTTGCGCAGGTACTACTCCAACACAAAAAATAAGGGTAAAAAACAGGAAGATTTTTAGGGTTTTAGCTGACATTATTAACTCCAATTTTTTATTTTTTAAATATACATATATATAGTAAGCAATCAATATGCCAACCTATAAATAATCGGCAAATTTTGCCTTGATATAACCTATTTAAAATACAGGAGTTATATTTATAAAAATATGAGGAAATTCTGAAAACGCAAAATCAATAAAATTAATGCGTATTTTTAGACACATCGCGACATTAAACACGCTATTATTTAAAATAACTAATAGCCCAAATCAATAATAAAATGAACAAAGCAATGATACCTCCCAAAGCCAATATGCTGGGTAAGAGGGAAACATCCCTGCTCTGGCCTGGATTAGAATTCTTTTTTCCGTCCATATGATCAGTAATTGATATTAATTCACCCTTATCAAACCAAATACCCTGGCAGCCGGCACATTTATCGGCAACAATTCCGTCCTTAGTGGTGAATTTAATTTTCTGCATTTGTTGTTCACAATGCGGACAGCAAATACTCTGCTCCTGAACAATTTCATTTTCCGCCTTAAGCAAGTTCTTCAGGGTTTCCACAGCTTTTGCCGCGTCTTTTTTTTCATAAGCAGCTATTCTTTCCAACTCCCCTTTATCCAGCCAAATTCCATAACATAATTCACAGAAATCAATGGTAACATCACTATGCTTAGCCGTCCTTAGAGCACTATCACACTTCGGACACTTCATACAACACCTCCTTAATTTGTGTAAACAAATTAACCTCGAACCTTTTAGGTGAGAGGTCTTCCCTTAACTCTAAATTTATCAGAATCTATATCACAATCTTTAAATTTCCTTTGCAAATTCCTCCGATCCAATCCCATTTCTCTCGCCGCTTTACTCACATTGCCGTTATGCCTCGTCAAGGCTTCCGTTAAAAACCTTTTTTCAAATGACTCTACGATTTTTCGCTTGGCCTGGCGGAAATTTTTTATCCGCGGCAATTCCTCCCGCTTTTCCGCGGTCTCCGGCATTCTTATGTTTGCGGGCAAATCATTAAGAGTGATCATTGGCCCTACCTCCATAACCACCGCGCGATGAATAAGATTTTCCAGTTCCCGCACATTCCCCGGCCAGCAATAATCCATTAAAACTTTCAACGCATCCAGAGATATATCCTTTAACTGTTTGCCTTCAATACTATTATACTTCCCAATAAAATATTCAATCAAAAGAGGCACATCTTCACTGCGCTCTCTAAGCGGCGGCAGATATACAGGCACGACATTGATCCGGTAATAAAGGTCCTGCCGGAACTTACCGGCTTTTATCCTGTTTTCCAAACGCTCATTAGCCGCAACAATAAGGCGGACATCCACTTTATGCGGAGTAGCCTGGCCGACACGCTTAATTTCCCCCTCCTGCAATACGCGTAATAATTTTGACTGAATCTCCAAAGACATATGCCCGACTTCATCCAAAAATATCGTTCCGGCGTCAGCAGTTTCAAAAAGCCCTTTTTTATCTCTAGTTGCTCCGGTAAACGCGCCCCGCACATGGCCGAATAATTCACTTTCTAAAAGACTTTCCGTAAGCGCACTGCAGTCAACCGCAATAAAAGGCTTGTCTTTCCGCTCGCTTAGGTTATGAATAGCCCGGGCAACCAGTTCTTTACCGGTTCCGGTTTCACCTTCAATAAGCACCGTACTTCTTGCCCCGGCCACTTTTTTTACAATTTCAAAAATTTGCTGCATTTGATTATTTCCGGAAACAATATCCTCAAAAGTATATGTCTTTTTAATCTGCTTACGCAAAGAAATGTTTTCTTTTTCCAGACGCCTTTTCTCTAAAGCCTTAGCGATAACCAATAGTATTTCTTCCATTTCAAATGGTTTATTCAGATAATCATACGCGCCCAGCTTCATAGCTTTGATCGCGTTTTCCACCGTGCCGTAAGCAGTCATCATGATCACCGTTATATGCGGATGCATCTGTTTAAATTTTTCCAACAGTTCCAATCCGTTCATATTCGGCATTTTAAAATCCATTAAGGCCACAGCCGGCTCATCATTTTTTATCTGCTCTAATGCCTCCGCGCCATTAGCGGCAAGGGATACGAAATAATTATTATCCGTTAAAAGTTTTTTTAGATATTCCCGCATTCCATGCTCATCATCGACAACTAAAATATGCTCTTTGTGCATTGAAAAACCTCTTGAAGTTGCGGGCCAGGCAAGCCAGGCCCCTACAGGTTAATTATTTTTTTATTGGCAGTTTCACCATTACTTTTGTGCCTTGGCCTTTTTTACTTTCCACAATTATATCTCCGCTATGCGCCTTAATAATTCCATAACTAATCGCCAGCCCTAATCCGGATCCTTCTCCCGGCTGACGCGTGGTAAAAAACGGATCAAATATTTTCTTAAGATCATCCTCAGCTATTCCCTGTCCGGTATCACAAAAGCTGATCAAAATATCATTTTTTTTCATATCCGCGGTTACTTTCAGCTGGCCGCCTCCGGACATACTTTGTTCGGCATTAAGAATTATATTAATAAACACCTGCTCCAGATGTATTGAGTCCGCGGAAATTTGAGGCATATTTTTACTGTATTCCTTGGTTACATTTATTCCCTTTTGCCCCAAACGGCTGCTCGTAAACATTAAAGCATTCTCTATTGCCGCCGTCACCGAAACAGACTGAAACTGCAATTCTTTTTTTCGGGAAAATTCCAGGAGGCTATTTACGATATACGAACACCGCTTGGTATATTCTTCTATGGTCTTTAAAAGAACCGCCGCTTCCTGGGCATTCTGGATATTACCTTTTGTGTTCAATTCCTTTAACAGCATTTGCGCGTGCCCGAGAATAATTCCCAAGGGATTATTTATTTCATGAGCAATCCCGCTCGACAGCACCCCCAAAGACGCCATTCTTTCGGATTCCATAAGCTGGGCCTGCTTTTGCTGAAGTTCCTTAGTAACCTCAACCACACGATCTTTGAGCGTAAGATTCCATCTTTCTATTTCCTGTTTTGATTTAAACAACTCATCCGACATCTGGTTTAAAGCCTGGGCCAGACTGCCGATTTCATCATTAGAGTTGATCACTACTTTCTGAGAGAAGTTTCCCTTTCCTATCCGCTGAGTCATGGCCATGAGTTTATCTATCGGAAGCATAACCGTCTTTCTGAAAAACACACCGATCAACAAACAAAACGCGGCAATAATAACCAGGCTCATCACCAGAATATTTTTTCTCCGGGCCTCTACTAAAGCATTTATCCTGATCAGGGAAACTGTGATTCCCACCGCGCCAATGATCTCCCGATTATTATTTTGTGTTAAATACAGCGGGCTGACTAATTCGCGCTGCTCATTTTTCCCCGGGGTCTTAAGGTTCAATGTTTCTTCACCTAAAACAGCTTTTTCATATAAAGCAATTTCTCTTTGAGAAATAAACGGCGTTTTGCGTCCGGAACTGCCGGATCCTAATAAACGCAAATCATGTGAAAATAGTTTTACATCCTGAATTTCATCATCCTTTAACATACTCGCCAAAAGAGCATCCAAATATCTAAAATTCTTATCCACTTCATCCAAAGCGCTCTTAAGATCTTTAGATACCTGCTGGGCAAATCCAGCGGCTTCCTCCTTATAATAAACAGACTTATTGCTGCGCAAATAAGCCATTGTCTGCGCCTGCTGTGAGGGAAACCGCGCTGCGATCTGCATAACTCCGATCAGCCGCTTTTCTTTATCCAAAGACAAAAGAGGCATAAAATGGATAACCAGGTCTTTACCTAATTCCGTCTTAAGCAAAGACCGGGGCTTCATATTCGCGGCAACATCTTTTATCACTTCGACATACTCGGAATCTACCGCCTGCCATACATATTCCGGAGAACTTGAAGCTAAGACAATAAATTCCGGAGCAATAATCCGGATATCTTCTACTGATTCATGTGTTTTAGCAATCCCCTTAACAATCATTTGCAGGCTATTATAGGCGGAAATATTATCACTGATTATTCTATCCAGATGCACTCCCAGGATCGTGGAAAACAATTTAGCTTTATCGAATATTCTTTTCTCAAGCTCCTTAGTCTGCATGCTGATAATTGAATAGAATCCCGCGGCGATGATCATTACCACAATAATCATCTGAACGAGAAGTTTATTGCCAATATTATTTTTAATTTTTAATCCCATGATATTATATTTTTAACTCTTTAATTTTCTCATAGATACGCGCGTTCATACACGCCACCGAAGACGGCCCAAACAAATCTCCGTCCTCTAAATAAGCCAGCCCCGGGCATCGGGTACAGCCATAAGCTATCTTACAAGTCGCACACTCTTCAATATCACAAAGTTTTACTGTTCGCATTTTATTTAAAATATCACTATTATCCCAGATCTCTTTAAACTCCTGCTGGAAAACATTACCGCATTTCAAAGGAATTTGAATACAGGGATACACATCACCTAAAACCGAAATACTGCCGAATATTTTACCCGCCTCACAAATATCCTCATTATTGACTTCTGCAGAAACAGAATCAATTTTAGAAAATTGTTCCCGATAAAACTCTTCAAGCTGGCCATCACTCAACCGGCAGGATAAAACATCTTTTGATCCATCATCCCGCGGAGAAACAACCGGATCAATAACATAGGTAACTCCCAGATTGTCCGCTAATTCCATGATTTCTTTATATTCACTAAAATTAGTTTTCATTAAAGTAGTTTTTATACCTACGGGAACCTTAGCCTGCTTAAGTATCTTTACTGCCGATAAAGCTTTGGCAAAAGATCCCGGATTTCCCGTAATTCGATCATGCGTTTGAGCATTGATTCCCTGAATACTTATTCCCACCTCACTAAAAGCAAGATCTTTTATTCTTTCCACCATTTGTGAAGTAATCAGAGTACCGTTAGTAAAAACTTTTAAATCAAACCCCAGCTTACGTAAATATCCGGCAATGTCCAGAAAATCCGGTTTTGTAAACACTTCGCCTCCGGTAAGCACCAGAAACAAACATCCGGCCCGGCGCAGCTGCCCGCCAATGTCTTTTATCTGATCAAAACTCAGCTGCACATTGTCCTTAATATTATAGCAATGGCAGCACTGCAGATTACATTGCCGGGTAGCTTCCAGAACCATAGTAATCGGAATATACTTCTCTTTTATAGCCTTGCCGACCTCATCCCAAATAGTCATACGCTTCTCCGAAGGAAAACAAGAAGTCAGAAATCCGATGTCAGAGATCAGAAGTCTGAAAAAAATTTTAGCACGTAGTTTCTTCTGTCCTCTGTTTTCTGTCCTCTGTCCTCTGTACTTTTATAATCTCTTTCTCCAAAAGCTCCTGCAAAAAACCATCCACATCCGCTTGGACCTGCTCTATCCCCACATCAAATTCCTCAATTATAATCTCGCTAAGCTGTTGTCCGGTTTTTTCCTCTTCCAGCAGCTGCCAAACTCGCCCGCCGATACCGGATAAAACATGAACTTTACTATTAGCCGGAGTAACAACCACAACATTATCTTCAATTTCCTGCCAGGCTGCCTGGGCATTGCGCTCGATCATCATCTTTTGAAATTTCATCAAAAATCCTCTCTAAGTTTTTCTCTTCCATTATATTCATTTTAAAACAAGCAACTCTTGTACATAATTGTTTAGCTAAATCAATAAGCTTCTGATTTAGGACCGCGTCAGAAGCAAAGAAAAATATACGTTCCAGCAGGCTAAGAAAACTCTCAAAATCCTTAACCTTTTCCGTTACGCCGATATGTTCCCGGGTAAGTATAAAAACTTTTTCTAATCGTGCCGGTTCATTCATATTACTACCAACGAATTCTCCGGCAAACGGCGAAGGGAAAAGGTAAAATCCGTCATCTTGTTTTTTAACAATTACCAGTTCATCACTAAATATCACCGATTCACAAAACCGGCGCGCGGTAGTTGTCTTACCATGTTCGGAAGCTCCGGGAAAAAGAAATCCTTTTCCCTCCCGGGATATACCCGAAGCATGCACCAAAAATCCTTCCTGATAAACAAGTAATACCGAAAAAAGCACCCTCAAGAAAGTATCAAACAAACTCTCATTGTTTCGCATATAAACAACACATCTTTTATCTTCTATATTCAGCTTGCCCAAGAACTCATCACCGATAATCGAATACTGCTGCTCATCTTTATCAATTGTAATCCGGGGAGTTTCGTTTTCAATCCGTTTATTATTCATCTCAATCCGGATGTTTTCGAGCCCGGAACACTCCATGACAAAATCTTTATATTTATCCTTTAACAAAGAAATAAACTCTTCATTGCCATTAGCAACTAATACCGCTATCCCGCCGATGTTTAATAATATTTCTCTCATAATCTTATCTGCTTATCAATTTGTTTTCATTTTTAAATGCCGCGAATAATTTACTCACTCCGTACCATACTATCCTAAAAAACCGGCATATATAATTCCAGATATTGGCGTTTGGGAGCACCGAAGGAAACAACTCTTTTTTAATAAACAGTACTTCTTTAATATATTTAAGTTTTTCTTTTAAAGTCCCCAGAGAAAAAAAGAACAGTAATTCTCCGGATATATATTCCCGCTTATTAATTCTAAGTATCTGCAAGGACCTTGACTCAAACCCATTTAAAGGCACCTGCTTAAAATTCCGCAGCATATCTTCCGGAATAATTATAAGCTCCCGGGCCTGCAAATAACTAAGCGCAAACATGAGTGATTTATGCAGATTACACTGCCGGGCTCTTTCCCATAACCGCGGCCAGTTAAAATCCTCACCTTCATTTTTTATCAAAAACAAAACATCGACAAACCATATCAACCGGCTAAACGAATGTTCCTGCATATGAACACAAGCCGCAAGAATCGCGTCATATACCCCTAATTTCCGGATCAATGGGCGAACATCATTTATGGGCTGGGCATCTCGCCAAACATCTTCATTTTTAATGCTAATCGTATGCAAACGTGATGGGATTCGCCAATAACCGGCAAGATCAAGATGAACATCGATATAAACCTCATCTTTTAAAAACAAGTACCGGTATCCTTTGTAATTCTCATACCCAAGAGTATTGAATATTTTTTCAGCCCGCTTAAAATCTTCCTCAGCAATAATAATATCCACATCTCCCATGGCCCGGATTCCGTAATCCGGGTAGATTCGGTCGATAAAATCCGCTCCGCGCAGTAACAATACGCGGATATTTTCTTTATTCAGATAATCCAGGAATTCTATTGTCCGAAGACTTAAAAATAAATTCCGGCCCAGATTGTTCTCATAATCATATCTTAACTGCTCCCGGACATCATCAGGAAATATATGGCAATTTTTAGTTTTAAGCACATGGTAAAAGATCAAACCGGAGATACCCTCGCGAAAAACCTTTTCTAAAAAATAAGGCCAGTCCATTGATTTTAATAACTCGGAATAATCTTCCAAGACAAATAATGAAGGTTTCGCGATAAGAGTGAATACAAAATAATCAAATATCGCCTGCTTTTCCGTAAGAGAAGTACTCATTTTCTAAATAGCCTTTTTATCATCCGTAAAGGGATATATAAGGGCGCGGCCAAAAAAGAAAACCCTAATATTAAAATTCCCGCGATCCTCAGCCATCCATTATCAATACGAATTATGTTCCCTTTTTTGACCCGGCCGACAACTTTTCCGATCAAGTCTTCCTGATTTGCCGGAACATCCCAGAGTACTAAGGCATCTGCTTTTGTTTGAATAAATTTAGGATTTTTAAATGCAACCCTGTGGCAGTAGAGATTATTATGCGCATAGACAACTACTACTTCCCCGAGAAAAACATCTTTTATTTTTATCGGCTCAACCAGCAGCATATCTCCGTTTTTCATAAACGGAAACATAGAATTGCCGGACACAGATACCTGAATACTCCCGGTTTCCCGCAGCTGCTTGCACAAAAGATCAACTTTAGCCTTCAGAATGATTTCTTCCATAATTAAGTCATAAGGATTAAGTCGTAAGTATTAAGTGACATTTTTTTAATTTATATTTTTTTTCTTTTATTTTTTGCCTTTTGTTTTCTTCTTAATCCTTAATTCTTACCACTTATTACTGAATAAATCTTTTTATATCAGCCTGTTCTTTAAGCTCTTTGACCCACGCGGTAAAACCATCATATTTTTTGATAGATTTTACCCTTTCCACATAATAATCTTTGCGGCCCTCATATTCCTCAGGCTTTGCCTTACGGATTTTCAGGATCTTAAACACACCATATCCCTTATATATAGGAGACGGCGGATAATACGCCCCGATTTCCGCATCCAGCATCTTATAAGCGTCTTCTTTTTTAAAACCCCACATATTCAGCAGAAAATCCAGGGCCACAAATCCCGGCTGTTTAAATAGATCCGGGTTTTCTCTCTTGCGGTCTTCCCAGAACCCCGGCTGTCTATCTATCTTCTGATAATAAGCTAAGGCTTCTTCAAAAGAAGCAAAATTAAGGACATCGCCTGTTGGCTTATAAGCCGCGAAAAACTCCGCATATGCCTGCGCATAAGTCTTATTATTTTTAAGAAACTTTTTATATTTCTTATCTTTAATTTCCGGCTCTTCCTTTGCGGATATCTTGTTCATAAGCTTACCGATCTTTACAAAAGCTTTAAAACGCTGACGAAACCCTTCTTCGGTTTCTCCGGTTGTTTCCTCAATCCATTTTTTAAACGATTCATTATCTTCTTGCCACTTAAACCTGGCTTCTTTGGCCCGCAATAATGCCGAAACCGCTTTGTCCACCTCTTCATCTTCGGCTTTAATTCCCCGTTTGGAAGCCTCATCGGATAGAATTAAGTCATCCCAAACAAGCTGCTCCGGAGCATTATCCGCGATCGGCAGAATGGACTTTTCATAAAAATCTTTTGCTTTTTCCAGATCATCAAACTGGATCAATTCCACCAAAAGAGTATTATACTCATTTAAAAATTTCTGATAAGCTTCCTCATCCGTAACTTCCGGTTCAATACTATCGATCACTTCCTGACGCAGTTTTTCGATCTTAGCCAAATGTTCTATTTGATTCATGAACATATCTACCGGAACCCCCAAAGTATCCTTTGCCCATTTTTCAAATTCCTCTTTATCCAAGCGCCAATTGAATTCTGCCTTTTGCGCTTTTAATATTTTTTCGATTTCCTCGCCAATTTCCTCCTGGCTTACCTCTATGCCCCGGCGATATGCTTCAAATGAAAATAAAAGCTCCTGCCAAACCATATCTTCTAGTTCTGCCTGGGTTTGCGGAGATCCGCGCCATTTAGCGCCATAAGACATGATCACCCTTTTGGCAAAAAAGTAATTACTTGAAGGTACCGGCATGCCGAAAAACTCTCCGGCAATTTCCGGCGGTTTAGTCTGGGGATCCTGCGCGTAAGAAGGTAAACAGAGGAAAACTAAGGAAAGAATAACAACTGCTGCTAAAAATAAACTTTGGCGATAAATAGTCATACCCCACTCCTTGTCTTTAATAATCCATTCCATGAAATATCTGCGGTATTTTTGCCCCGCCCCTATTTATTTAATTGTATCACAGTCATAAAAACACTTACAAGGGAAAAAATTAATAGACTCAAGACGCAAGACCCAAGACACAGATAACTTAAACAAAAACCATAAAGAATCATACAAGCTGTCGAAAAGTGCTCAGATACAAGGCTTTTTTGAGCGAACGCGGAGGCGTGCAAAATGCACGTCGCACAAGTAAGCGAAAAAATAACGCAGTAGCTGAGCGCTTAGCGACTGTCTTGTACCTTGACGAAAACAGGCTTATCTGTTAACCTTATCTACATGAATAATACAATATTAAGCATAGAAAATTTAACCAAGCAATTTCAAACTCCTGCCTCAATCACTGATATGCTTCTATTGCGGGAAATGCCCCGGATAACCGCATTAAGCAATGTATCTTTTTCTTTACCCCAAGGGAAAATCGCCTGTTTACTCGGAGAAAACGGCGCAGGCAAAACTACTTTACTTAAAATAATTTCCACGCTTGTGTTTCCTGATGAAGGCAATGTTATCGTAAACAATTATTCGGTCAAAACAAATGACATCGCTGTTAAATCAAATATCGGGCTGGTTTCCAATGACGACCGCAGTTTCTACTGGAGACTCTCCGGATTACAAAACCTGGAATTTTTCGCCGCTTTGTACGGCTTAAATAAGGCTCAAACAAAAAAACGGCTAGCCGAGCTCCTTCAGTTATTCAACATTGACTATCAAAACCAGCGCTTTGATTCATATTCTACGGGCATGAAAAGAAAACTCTCCCTGATCAGAGCGCTTCTGCACGAACCGTCCCTTTTGCTTTTAGATGAACCCATGAAAAGCCTGGATTATAATTCTTCTGAGACTTTAAAAACTACAATTAAGAACCTTTCCGACGAGGGAAAAACAATTCTTATGGCTACACATAATATAGGAGAAGCTGAAGATCTTTGTGATTTATTTTTCATCCTTCACAAAGGAAAACTCTGCGGAAACGGAACAATTGAAGAACTAAGGAAGCAAACTAAAATGCCCAAAGCCGGTTTAACCGATATATATAGGGAACTAACAAAAAATGTTTAGAAAATTATATGCCTTAATAAAAAAAGACCTGCTCATTGAAACCAGTTATAAGCTTTCTTTTTTTCTGAATATATTCAGCGTCTTTGTCCTTCTGCTTACCTATTTTTTTATCGATAAACTCTTCAGCGGCCGGATAAGTAAACATCTGCAGGAATTCGGGGTGAATTACTTTTCTTATGTACTTTTAAGCATGGCCTTTTTCAGCTATATCGGAGTGGGCATGGGTTCTTTTGCCGACCAGGTCCGCCAGGAACAGACCATGGGCACTTTGGAAACCCTTCTTTTAACTCCCACCCGCGTGGGCATTATCTTAGGCAGTATGGCCTGCTGGAATCTCATCTTTGCCACATTTAATATATGTATATATTTTATCTTAGGTGTATTTTTATTCCATATAGATTTTGGGAATGTAAATATCCTTTCGGCGATCATAATCTTAATACTGACGATCATCTGCTTCAGCAGTTTAGGCATACTCTCGGCTTGTTTTATCATTGTCTTCAAGCGCGGTAATCCCATTGCCTGGGTGATCAATAATCTGGAAGGGTTATTAGGCGGAGTATTTTTCCCAATCGCGGTAATGCCTAAGTTTTTGCAGACAATAGCCCAGTTTTTACCGATCACTCACGCGATCAGAGCAATTGAACTAGCCGTATATAAAAACTACACTTTGAGCCAGCTCTCCTCAGAATGCGCGATCCTTTTGATCTTCTCGATTATCCTGTCCCCTTTAAGCTTCTTTGCCTTTGGCTATGCTTTAAAAAAAGCACGCCAGCAAGGCAGTTTGATTCAATACTAAAATCAGTCCCAGGAGAACTTATACTGAGCTTCCTTTTCTCCGGCCCCAATAGATTTTATTATTTCCGCTTTAACGGATTTTACTCCGCTTAGTTCAAAATAATATTTTATCCAGCCCATCATCCCAAATTCATAAACCCGCTGATTTTTGCTAAAACCCGTAACCGTCATCAAAAAATTATTTTCCTCGGATTTTTCAAAAGTAAGCTTTCCCGAATCATGGAGAGCTTCAAAGATCATCGGTGTTTTCTTAACAATAAATTCCGGATTACCGATGGTTGTTATAAACACCCGGTAAATACTGTTAAGTTCGAGGTCTCCGACTATTTTTCCCATTTTTAAAGCTATTCTTTCATCACCAGCAGCTAAATCCCGGATAACTATTTCCATAAAACGTACTACCGAATCTAAAGGTAACAACCTTACGCTCGCCATTCGTTCGGTATTGACAATCTTTTTATCCTCTTCAGTAAGACCGCTTACTGCCTTTTTAAACCCCTCTTCTCCAAAAAGTATCTTCACCGCCGATAACATTGATTTAAAATGCACGCCTTTTATATTCATTATCTTTCCCCTATCTTAATCAAATTCTGGTCCGGGATTAAAGCTGCACCGGATTAATAAATTTCAAACAGGCCTGAACTACCGACTCTATGGTTATACTATCCATGCACTTTATTGCTTCACATTTGGATTTTTTACAAGGCGCGCAGTCCTGTTTATTATAAATAATTTCCGCTTTATCGCATATATTACGCGGATCATACCGCGTTAGGTCTGTAGACCCAAACAAAGCGATCAAAGGAGTTTTAAATACCGCGGCAATATGTAACGGAGCGGCATCATTAGAAACAAACAAATTACATCTTTTAATTACCGCGCCTAATGAAGGCATGCCCAGTTTTCCGGTAAGGTCAATCACCCGGCCCTCTTCTATTTCCTTAACAATATATTCGCCCAGGTCTTTTTCATCGTTACTTCCGGTGATCACATAACGAAATGAGAATTTCTTATTAAGTTCTCTTATAACCTCGCATAATTTATCTATTGACCAGCGCCGTAACACTCCTCCTCCGGGATGAATCCCCATAAGAAACATATTTTCTTCAATACCTTCACGTTTGAGCAAATCATCCGCGTATTCCTGGCTTTTTTCATCAATGGGGAAATCAATATCCCGTCCTACCTCTTCGACTCCCAAAGCTTTTACGATATCACTATTATATTCCATCTCATACTTTTCTCCGACCGATGTTTCCGGAATCTTAATATCAAAAAATTTACCGCGGCCATCAGTATTTCTGCCGACTTTTAACTGAGGGTTAACCGCATTAATAATCCACTGGATGTAACTCGCTTCTTTTTTAGTAAAAAGCGTACGCATATTGATCATAATATCAAACTTTTCTTTACGTAATTCAAAAAGCAGTTTTAAATTAGAGGACAAACAAACCAGCTCTCTCTGCAAAACAGTGATATTATCTATACAGGAAAGCATCATCGCATATTCTAACGGCTCAGGGAAAATAAGCATATGCAGAACGGAATCAGGATCAGCTTTTTTTAGCGCCTGCAAAGCCGGAGCAGAAAGCATAATATCTTTGATCCCCCCAAAATTGGCAATAAGAATTTTTTTCATTTAACTACCCGCCTTATCGTTTTAATGATCTTTTCTATATCGCTATCCGCAAGCAAAGGATGTGTTGGTAAAGTCAAAAGATGCTGCGCCAGATAAACCGCGTTAGAAAATTCTTCTTTTTTATATCCTAAAGCAAAAATATGATGCAATGGTTTAAAATACATTTGGGAAGTTTCTATGCCGGACCTACTTAAATTCTTCTGAGTGGTTTCTTTCTCCTTAGGATCATTAAATAAAACCGGCAGGCGGTTAAATGCCGGCTTAGTATTTTTCGCGATTTCCGGGGTACAAACCCCTTCTGTTTTCTGCAATCCTTCGATTAATTTCATTCCATTAATATAACGCTGTTGACTTAGTGATTTCATTTTCTTTAATAGAGAACCGAGAACACCTAATTGAAACTTCGTATACCCCTGGACCGCAAAATCCTCTGCCGGAGCTTTCTCTTTTAAACCCGCGATAAACGGCAAAGCCGCCCCATATACCCACGGCCGCATAATAACAGCTAAAGCCATCAGCTTAACTGCTGATTTAAGTTCCTGCGCCAATGTCACCGGCTGTTCCCTTACCCCGGACTGCTTAATCTTGTCTATAAGAAATTTAATATTTAAACCCAAACAACCGCCGCCGTAAGTGGGAATGTTTTTACCGCGATTAAAGCTAAACAGGCTTACATCTGTCATTTTGCCCACAAATTCACGGTCAATTTCGCTTCCCATCGCCTGGCAGCAATCTTCAATAACGATAATTTCCGGAAATTGTTTTTTAATATTACCCAACCCCGCATCAACAATTCCAAACATATGCACACCGATAATCGCTAATGTCTTTTCCGTAATAATCTGCCTTAATGAATCCGGGTCCATATTAAAATCAGTCAGGCGGATATCACAAAGCACTGGTTTTAATCCCGCCTTTTGAATCGCGATCACTAATGTCGATGCCGTATAAGCCGGCAGGATGACCTCCTGTTTATCTGACTGACCTTTAAGAATCTGCAGGAATGTGTAAAGACAGGCTGTTGCGGAATCAGCAAAAAATACATCCGAAGGTTCACTGCCGGGACTGAGTTTCCGGCTAAAAGCATTAAACCCCGCTAATAAATCCGTAATTTCGATGGGCACAGCAACTATTGGTACTTTTCTTAACATTTTTCCGCCTCAATTATAATAATCGGCGCTAACCGATTATAAGGAAATCCCAGATATTTCCGGCTAATGACCTTAAACTTGTTTTCCGATAACAGCGCCGTGATCTGCTTGGATGAATATGTATTTAACGGCAAACTGTCTCTTTTAACTGTTTCATCATAATAAGGAGCCAGCCTGTATTTTAAATTAACCACCGGATTAGCGGAATTACGAAAATCAAACACAAACTTTCCTCCGCACGCGCAAACCCGGGATATTTCTTTTATAATGCTTCGGACTACTTCTATCGAAGGTAAATTGAGCAAAACATTTATACACACAACGCAATTAAAACATTCCGCAGAAACAGGTATATTGGCTGCGTCAGCAAATATTATGTTAACATTGACCAGCCCAAGCTCATGGCATTTACGTTTTGCTTCTTCTAATTTAACACTATTATTATCCACTCCGGTAATTTTCAGTCCTGGATTATTTAATGCCAGTTGGCGGATAAATAATCCCTCCCCGCAGCCGACTTCCATGACTGCCCCCTGGGTTGCCTGGCAGATATTTAAAACCCCTTTTCTGACTACATGCGGCCAAACCCCGCCCGAAGGCTGATCTTTTTCTTCATCCTTAGCAACTGCTTTATGAAACCAGGTGTATAAACGTTTAATCACTGTTTTTCCTCTAATAATTGCGTTACCGCGTCAATAACTTCCTGCGGGGAAACAGCCTTTAAGCACTGCAGATCATCACACTCCACCTTTAAGCAAGGCGAACACTCCTTCTTTTTATACAAAACTTTGACCCTATCGGAAATATTCCGGGGATCATAACGAATAAAATGCCCCGGCCCGAATATCGCCACTAAGGGCGTTTTCAGTATCGCCGCGATATGCATGGGCCCGGTATCATTCGATATATAAACATTACATCTTTTAATTAAAGCAAATAATTCATGGATGTCCAAATCCCCCGCCGCATTTATAACTTCGGTATCGGAAATAGATTTCAGGGTATTACCTAATACTTCTTCAAATTTAGCACCGGTGATAATAAATTTAGCCGGCATTGCTTCGGCAATAGCATCAATCACCTTGGCAAATCTTTCTAAGGGCCAGCGGCGCGAAAACATGCCTCCGGGATGGATACCAATAAGAATATCCTCTTTACTTACCTTTTTTTCTTTAAGCATGTTTTCAATATTATCCTGAGCACTACTCTTAATCTCCCAGGATACTTTTTTATCCAGCACTTTCACGCCTAAAGCTGTTACTGTATCAATATCATATTCCCTCTCATATTTATCTCCGTCATCAGTTTCCGGAATTTTTATATTAAAAAAAGAAGCCCGTCCCTCGGTATTTCTGCCGGCTGTTTTATGCGCGGAAATTACTTTTAAAAGGAATTTTATCTTTTTCGCGCTGTCTGCGGAAGTAATCGTACGCATATTAACAGCCAAGTCATAGTGCCTTCTGCGCAGCGTTAATAAGGTTGAGATGTTTTTCCATATCCGGTGCCAGCGGATAATTCCACCGTATTTAATATCAAATACAAATATCCTGTTTATATAATCCAATCCCCGGGCAATCTTCCCGATCCCGGCAGAAGCCAATAGATCTATTTCCGCATCAGGATAAGCGTTCCGTAAAGCCTTTACAGCCGGAGTAGAAAGCAAGAAATCACCGATTCCGCCTAAGTTAATAATTAATATTTTTTTCATAGTCACTTTACTTTAATTTGGAAATAAAATATCTCATCTTTCCGGTTTTATCTCTGGGTATTTCCTTTTTAAAAATAAATTCTATTTTTATATTATTGCCGAAAAATTCCATCATTTTTTTGCGGAAAAAATCAATTGCCTGCTCAGAAAATGGCTCTTGTTTTACTATTTCCACGGCAAAAGCTTCCTGATTTTCCTGGGTTACCCGAAATTGACCAATTCCGGTGATCTGCTTCTTTTTAAGCTCTAAATTTATATAATCAAACAATTCACTGGAGAATACTTCTCCGCCAGCCGTCACTACCATATCCGTAACTTTGGCTACTTTTAAATCCAATAAGGGGAGTTTCCGGCCGCAAGCACACTCTTTATCTAAGTAACTTCCCATATCGCCCACCCGGTAACGGATAAACGGCATGCAATAATTATTTAAAGATGTAATCACTATTTCACCGGTTTCTCCTGCAGCTGCCGGCTGTCCGTTTTTAAGCACTTCCACAAAAACATTCTCCGCGTAAATATGCATGTTTTTTTGCGGACATTCATAAGCAAACGCGCCTACTTCGGCACAGCCGTATTCCTGCGCTACCGGACAGTCAAAGACCGCTTCAATCACTTCCCGCTGATAATTAAAAAGCGTTTCCGCGGTAGTAAACACGGCTTTTGAGGAAAACTCTGCCTGTTTGTCTGTCTTTTGCACATATTCGGCTAATTTAAAAATCGACGATGCGTAACCGTAAATATATTTTGGCTTAAAATGTTTTATTTTCTGCCATTGTTTTTTTAGATTCGCTTCAGTTAGCTCAAAAGCCGAAATCAGTATAATATTCTTTAATCGCGTTTTAATATAACCCGCCAACTCCTGAAAACGCGAATCCAGCGGCCTTCCCCAGATAAATAAAGCTTTATCCCCAACCTCAACATCAAACCATTTTTGCGCTCTTTTTTGTCCGGCAAATATCCAACTGGTCACCTCAATACTGTGTAATAATTCCAATACCCGCCCTGTAGAACCGCTGGTTTTAGTCCGGTAAAACCCCTCCTTATAATCGGGATTAATAAGTTCCTTAAAATTTTGCTGCACTGTATCTTTTTCCAGACAAGGAATGCGCCTAAAATCACTGTAATTTTTAATATTTTTCGTATCAATACCTTCCTCCTTAAAAATTCGTTTATAATAAGGCACATTTTTACCCGCGCTATCTATTAATCTTTTCAGATTATCCCATTGCTCTTTCTCTAAAACATCGGCAGTATTCCATTGCGATTTTTCAAGTTTTTGCGCGTAGCTAATAACCTTTTGTCCCTTAATTTTTTGCATTAACGGGTAATAGATGTGTTTGACTATTTTATCGTACATTTTTTCTCCCGCCGAATATTTTCTCCTGAATATATCCTAAAAAATAAGCAATCCTATAGATTAGATTTAATATCTTTAAAAATACTATAGCTTTCAAAACCCCTTGGCCATAGCGTAAGAACCTTTCTAAAATACTTTTTTTCTTAAGCGGGCCAATTTTTTCTCCTACGCCGACATCAAAATTTAATTCCGGATAATACCGGTCAATAAACGCGGTAGCTTTTCCATTGCGAAAACACAAACTTATAAACTCAAATAAATTCTCCGATGGCGGATGATAAATCCAGGTCTGCGGCACAATCACAACACGATAATTATTTGCCTTTACCCGGGCACAAAATTCAACATCTACCCCTCTTTTTAATCCATCATTAAATCTTCCGGATTTAAAAAACAATTCTTTCTTTATCGCGCAGCAGGCGCCCCCCACCATTCCCCGTTCTTCTATTTTCTCCACAACTAAATGCTCAGTATGCGGAATTTCTTTAGCACACCAGCGCTGAAACCAATTCGCGTTTTTGGGAATTTTTTGAGAAACTCCGCAAATCCCGATCTCCGCGTCTTCCAAAAGCGGCGCGATTAAATTTGCTAAAACTCTAGAACTGCCAAAACTAATATCATTATCCAGAAAAACCAGGATTTCTCCCTTTGCTCTATCCGCGCCCTGATTCCTCGCCCGGCCCGAAGGGCTTACATTATTAACAGTAATTATCTCTTTATCAAAATCAAGTTCCTGCGTTTGCACAGCTTCCAGTAAGCTCTTTATATTCTCACTCTCATTTTTACAAGGTATGATTATAGAAACAAGCATTTTTCGTCCTTTTACTTAATAAACAGCCAGGCTAAGCGATAAACAATTTTTCGGGTAATTTCATTGCGCAAAATCACATCCTGAACAAATTCCCGCGTATAAATGAACGCCAATATTTTTCCCAGGCCGCCTAATTTTTCCAGCCGTTTTGTCCAAGCCCGGTACATGGTTAGCCGGGTAATACTAAACGCCTTTTTTATAGCTTTTTTTCTCATTTTAAGCGGCATTTCCGGAGTTTCAAAAAGCGGCACATTATCTAAGATCGGATAATCATCTAAATAGTTTTCCGGTTCTTTTAAAAACCTGCCGTTTTCTTTTATCCAATCAAATAATTCTGTATGCGGAAACGGGATAATATTATAAAAGTAGGCTGTCCCGATGGGATATTTTAAAGCAATACTAAAAGAATCCTGCAAATCTTCCCAAGTCTCTCCCGGAGAACCCACAAGAAAAAATAAATCCATCTCATAGCCCAGATCACAGGCTTCCTGAATCCGCGCGGTTATTGTCTCAATATTTTCACTTTTTTTCAACTGCTTTAGAATTTTGTTATTGCCCGCTTCCACACCAAAAGCTATTCTATAAAAACCCACATCCCTCATCAACTTCAAAAGGTCTTTATCAACCTTATCCGCACGGATGCCATTATCACAGCTTAATTTTAAATCATTCAGATTGTTTTTCCTGAGAGCTTCGCATAAGTCAACTATCCGCTGTTTCTTTAAAGTAAAATTATCATCCGCGAAACTGAACCTGCGGTACCCTTTCTGATGCCAATACTTTAGTTCGGCAATAATACTTTCCGGGCTTCTCACCCGGAAATCACAACCCACGGAAAATTTAACCGGACAGTACACACAAGCAAAAGGGCAGCCGCGAGAGGAAACTATGGGAACGGAATTTATTTCCTTATTAAAGATCCTTTCCATTTCAAACTTCTCATATTGAGGAAAAGCAATCTTATCCAGGGGATTAATAAATTCCCTATCGCCATTATAAATAACCCCTTTTTCTCCTTGATAAATCAGTCCTTTGATCGATCCCGCAGCTGTCCCGCTGCACAATTCCACTATTGTCTCCTCCCCTTCTAAAGTAATCCCAAAATCTATTTCCGGACATGCTTCTAAAACTTCTTTGCGAAACAAAGAAATATGCGGACCGCCGACAACAATCCGAATTTTGGGGTAATCCTTTTTCAGGCTTCTTATTAATTCATAGGTCTGTTTATATCTATAGGTCATCATTGAGATACCGATCAATCCCGGAGCAAATCTATCTATTTTCATTTTTAAATATTTATAATCATACCCCAAACTCATATTACAAACTTCATATTCAATGCCCGCGTTCTTAAGGCTTTCGGCAATATACCCAAGCCCCGCGGAAAAAACTCCTTTTACGCGGGTGCCCCGGTATGGCGGGGTTAATAGGAATACTTTTTTATAGACCATAACCTAAAAATCTCCTTTTAACCTTATCCCAAAAGATTGCCTGGTTTTCTTTTGCTTTTATACCCTTAAATAATCTTTCATAATCCGGGCTGCTCAATATTTTAGAAAATCGTTCTATCGCCCTGCGGCAGGATATTTTCTTAGCCTGGGACGGAATCAGCTCCTTGCCTATCCACAAAGGAACTACATTATAAGAAAGTATCCCTTGTTTTCCCACCGTAAACTCAAGATAAGCACTAAGCCGGTTTCTTGGCGACCATCGGTACCATTTATCATTCGGCATTATAAACTCACCAAAAATAAAATTACCCAGAGAGTATAAAATAACTCCGTTTTTATATTTCTCTACCCCCTGTAAAAGATGCGGATGATGCCCGGCAATAATATTCGCGCCCATATCAATAATTTCATGCGCTTGTTTTCTCTGTTCTGGATAGGGGAAATGATACATTTCTTCGCCCCAATGCAAAGAAACAACCACAATATCCGTGCCCTGAGCCTTGGCGCGTTTAATATCTTCTTTAATTACTTCCATATTAAATTCAGCCAAACCTTTTTTATTTTCCCGGGCATACACCAAAGGATTACTTTTTTCCGTAGACTGGCTGGCATAGCCTAATATTGACACCTTTATCCCGCACATACTAAATTCTGCCGGTTTTCTGGCCTGAGCAAGATCATTACCTGCCCCGATGTATTGAATATTATTTTCAGAAAGAATACGCAATGTTTCATCTAAGCCTTTTTCTCCATAATCCATAATATGATTGTTCCCTAAGGACAATACATTAAAACCCAAATAATCAATCAATTCTACAGCTTCCGGAGGCTGAGAAAGAAGTATCTTATTCTCCTGCGGTTGTCCTTGATTAGAAAACGGAGCTTCCAAGTTACCAAAAACAATGTCCGCATCTTGAAAACAATCTCTAAGATGTGAATAATTATATTTTTTTAATCCCGCAGATAATGTTCCTCCGAGCATAATATCTCCGGTGATTATAAGGCTTATTGATTTCTTATTATTATCTTTCATTTTTTCACTAATTCTTCCAAAAGCTCTGCTTCTTTCTTTATTCTATCCGGCCAGCTCTCCAAGACCTCCTGGGAACGCTTTAAGGCATTTTCTCCCAATTTACGCATCTGCTCATCATCATTAAAAAGAGAATCTAAAACCTGAGGTAATTCTTTTATCCTTTGATAAGATATCAAGACACAGTTTTCCCCGGAAATCAGAACCTCTTTTATTGATTCTGTTTCGGTAGTTAAAATACAAACCCCACATGAGATAGCTTCCCACATTGTATTTGTGCAGTTATGAATCCGCGGTAAAAACACATACATATCCGCGGCATATAAAAGTCTTTTTACCTGCTCATGGTCGACTGTCCCCAAAAAGAAAACCCGGGAAGCGATCCCCGCCTCATTAACAATAGCTTCTAACTTAGATTTATCCGGGCCGCTGCCGGCAATAACACAAACAATATCCTCGTGTTTTTTAAATAATTCCGGCAAAGATAATACCAGATTATCTACACCGTAAATAGGAATAAACCGGGACAAAGAAAGGATGATCCGTGAAGATTCCGGAATACCCAGCTGCGCGCATACCTTTTGCTTTGCCTGCGGCACAGGATCTGATATAGAAATGTCGATCCCATTACGCCAATTTTTAATTTTTTCTTCTTTTACTCCCAGATCCTTAAGCAAAGCATACCCTCCGGTACCGTCATTAGTGACAATAAAGTAATCCGCCGCTAATTTAAATGCCGCGATATCCCTGATCGCTCTTAGCCGGCCCCAGGTATTAAACGTAGACATATCCTTTATCCCATAAACCCTGATCACAAATTTCGCTTTGCACAACCGGCTAATCAAAAATGCCGGAAACGCGGCCGTAGTGCTATGAGCATAAATAAGATCCGGCCTTATCCGCAGCGCCAGAGTAATCCCGTGAAAAAACCCGAAAATCTGGACAAAAAACCATTCCAGATTATAAATCATACTGCTTTTTATTCGATTACCCAGTTTATCCATCGGCAAATTATAGACAGAAAGACTGCTCAGGCCAAACGGCAGTCTATAGCGCCGGATATGCACCCCTTCCATTTCTTCCTCTGCCGGCAATCCTTTCCGTTTTAGCGGACATGAAAAATAAACCTCATGCCCCAAGTCGGCAAATCCTATCTGCGAAGCTGATACCGAAGGGATTCCCTTATTTTTCCCAAACGGCCAAATATCCATATTTGAAATACTTAGTATTTTCATGGATTTATCCTGTAAAGAATATATTGATACCCTGTCGCTTCAACCAGTTGAGTTATCTTTAATACTTCGCTGTCATATCCGGCAAAAGTATCTTCATTGAACAAGAATCTATGCAGTCCGGATCCGTAAAGATGTGGATCATCAAAAGATTTTGTGTATGGAGAATAAATGAACAATGCTTTATTAACAAATTTCAGACACTTTTCAATCACCTCATAAGGATGATCAAAATGCTCTAAAGTACTTAACATACTAATATAGTCATAATTCTTCGGCGGAGAATTTTTAAGTATATTCAATTCAAAAAAATTGATCTCTTTGGATTTTTCTTTTGCTGTCGCAATACCAACACTACTCCAATCTGCCCCGCTAAAATCACTATCAGGAAATTTTTCTTTTAAAAAAATACACCCGTCACCAAGAGCACAACCGATATCAAGTAAAGTAAAGGGCTTATCTGTCGGAAGAAATTCCAATAGAGTCTCATAAGGAAAAGACCTCCATTGCTTCCCCTTCCGGGCAAGCAAATCATCATAAAATTTCTTAGAATTTGTATTCGTTATCTTCCGCAACCAACGCAAAGCTGCATAATTTGTCCTTTTATCCCATGCCTTAACAGCATTTATAATAAAACTATACGATTTTTTGATTATTCCTCGCATACTTCCCCCTAATTATTAAACCTATATTATGGTTCTATTTGATACACAATATATCTATATTTAGCTGACTCTATATACTCAGTTATTTTAAGAACTTTACATTTATATTTTTCAAAAGTTTTCTCATTAAAAAGATATCTATGCTGGCCTTTTCTATACAAATACGGCACATCAAATTTTTCTGTATAAGGAGCTTCAATAATCAACGCTTCATTTACAAAGTTTAAACATTTATTCACAACTTGAAAAGGATCATTAAAATGCTCCAACGTATGGATAATCGTAATATAATCATATTTCTGAGTTGGACTTTCTTTTAAAATATCCATTCTGATAAAATTAATATCTGATTTTTTCTCATTGGCCATATTAATTGCCACGGAACTAAAATCTATACCAGTAATTTCTGCTTTTGGGAAATGTTTCTTAATGAGAACACACCCCTCCCCGGAAGCACACCCAATATCCAAAAGAGAAAAAACTCTGGCTTTAGGCAAAAATTCTAAAAAATAATTATAGCGAAAATCTTCGTCTCCTTCTTTTTTTGTCCAGGTTTCATTCCAAAAATCAATTGTGTTCACATTAGTTTTCTTTCTAATAAAACTACCTAATTTATATCCTGAGCTCCGATCAATTGCTTTTAAGATTCTGACTATTACCTTATATATTTTTTTCATTTAATAAACGCTCCTTTGAGCATATGCAGTAACTCTTTTAATATTTTACGGTTAATCATAAAACCAACCCCTAAATAAATAATCACGCCCATGCCCACCAGGCTTATGATTCCGGGAATCGTATGCAAGAACATCTTATCCGGATACACACTTACAATCCCCCACAACCCCCCGGCCATAGCCCATGAACTTATGAATGCCGGCAATAAGGCATAAAAATACTTCCTCATCTTTAAATTTACAAGTTCCCGGATCATCATCTGCATAAGCAGATTAATTGCCACCGCGTAAACAACAATCATTAGGGCAACTCCGGATAAACCATACTGCACTCCATATAAAAGTAAGCCGGCTTTTAATACGAGTCCTATTGACGAAAGTTTAAGCAATTTATCGGCACGCCCTACAGCAAGGATAATAATACCTCCAAATGCGGTCATCGAAAGCATTACGCCGGCAATACATAAAATTCTAAGCGGGATGACCATCTCCAGCCATTTACTTGAATACACTGTAAGTACAAAATATCGGGCCAAGACAAATAATCCAAATAGTAAAGGAAAAGTGACCGTGGAAACATAGCCCACCATCTTCAAATATCCTTCCTTTATCCTCTCCCGCTCATCCTGGATCTTAGAAAATGCGGCAAACCCGATCCGGGAAATCATTGTCGCAGTCTGCTGAGAAGGAAAAACCGCCAGATTATAAGCCATAGAATACAATCCCAAACTTGCTGAAGGTAAAAACCGTCCGATTAAAAACCGGTCAAAATTGGCATTAGTATAATTAACTACTTTAAACCCGACCATATTCCCGGCAAACCCAATGATCTCTTTTAAGGCTTTAATATTTACGCTCAATTCAATATCCCATCGGTAAACACTCCAGGATAAAATAAATCGCACAAAACCGCTGATCAAATATCCACAAACAAGCGCCCAGATTCCCCAGCCGTTTAAGGCTAAGGTAATCGCTATCGTTCCATAAGTAATTGTCTCTCCGATTTCAATAATCGCCAGTTTTTTAAACTGCATCTGCTTGATAAGCATAGACTCATGCACAACACTTAAAGAATATAATACAAAACGCAGAGCTAAAACCGGAATAATAAAACGTAAGTTTTCCCGGCTAAAAAATCCGGCGATTAACGGAGCGGTCATATTTAATATTATAAACATAACTGTCCCCGCAATAACACATACCGAAAAAGTCGTTGAAAGATGCTCCTGGTGAATATCTTTTTTTTGAATTATCGCCGAGCCAAACCCTAAGTCTCTGAGCATCATGCCGAATTCCAAAAAAATTATCGCAATAGCAATTACGCCAAAATCCTCTAAAGACAACAACCTGGCTAAAATTGCCAAAAAAACAAACTGCAATATCTGTCTGGCTACCTGAGAAACCGCGGTCCATTTCACCCCGGAAACCATATTCTGCTTTAAACTATCTTCATTTTTCATGTAATTAAATTTTTCTCGGAAATTTTTTATTCCATTTTCCAAAAGTAAGCAATAATAATAAAAACATCGTATGGTTATTTTTTCGCTCCATATGTTCTATAAACATTTCTTTTATTCGAGAAATATTAAAAATTGACGGATCAAGCGCCTGTGGATCTTCGATAATATCGCTTATTTGCTGCTTTAATCTCTGATTATGCCTGATTAACTCTGAATAATTTGGCCAGGAATCAGGATTACACATCTGCGGTGAGGGCTTCTCTTTTCTTTTTTTGCCTGCTGATATTTTATCTAAAACCATTTTAGACTTTAAAACTATCCATTCTAAAATCCCCCCGCTCATAATTGACAGGCCGGTATTAGCATCCGGAATAAATGATATTTTGCGGCAAATTTTTTTAATCACTTTTTTAAACAACCTACCATTTAATCTTAGGCGAACCGGAGTTTCCAGATATAACTCCAAAAGATCATTATCCAGCAACACCGTCCGTTCACAAAAACATGCCTGATTATGCAGAATATATAAACAATCAATATGTTTAAGCGCTGAAGGAAAAGCAAAATATTCATATTCTTTATGTGATTCCTGAACTCCGTTTTTCTCTGTCTGAGCAAAAAAATTATCCAGAGATTTCTTTATGCTTTCCTCAAACTCCTGCGCGTATTCCGGCATAAAAAGCTGTGCCGGATTTTTTGAATATAAACTATTTTTTAATATTACCCCTCTATCAAAAGAACAGGCCTGAAATGGATTACTAATCTTTTTCCCTAGGATATTTATTGTTCTTGTCGGTATTTTCCAGCCTTTAAATAAAGTATCACAAAGATAGCCATGCAGCAAAATATCACATTTCTTCTCTATGATCGGGAAAAATCCAAGATTATGCGCGTTTACAAACAAAGACATTCCACTGCCGATTTCCACCGCCTTATCTGCGAGATTCGCATAGTGATCTGACTCACGCTTAAGAAAAACATGCTCATATCCAAAGGTATCGGCAATCATTTTAGAGACCTTAACCTGCTGTTGATCAGCCGACTCTCCTACTGTAAAAGCAGTCATTTTTTTATTGCTAAGAGACGCGATTACCCTTGAATCTAAGCCCCCGCTTAAAAGAAGTCCGAAACGATAATGACCACGCATTCTGCGTTCTATTGATTTTTTTAAGCCGCAAGCTAATTTATCTACATAATACTTTTCCGGATAATTACTATTTGTATACTTTCTTTGCCAATAAGCTTTACTCTCTACTTTATTTTCTGAGTAAATTAAAACCGAGGCAGGAGGAAGTGTTTTTACATTTTTATAAAATGTTTTATCCCCTAATATTTTCTCAAAACTAAAAAATTCAAAAAAGGAACGTATATCTAATTCACGCGCTAAATCAGAATGCTGCATCAAGGAAGACAGCTGTGTGCCAAAAATGAGTTTTTCTCCAGAATAATAAAACACAGGGTAAGTTGAAAGCCGGTCATTGACTAATAACAACTCTTTAGTTTTTAAATTATAAATGGCGATAGCAAAAGAACCGTTTAATTCCTTAAAACATTCAGTGCCTTTATCTTCATACAAATGCAGACAATATTCCGCGTCATTATCCTCAAAAATAAATTTATGGCCTTTTTTAATTAAATTTTCCTTTTCAACCTCATAATCAAAAACTTCCCCGGCCATGACAATCAACAAATTTTTGTCTTCATTAAATATTGGCTGCGTTTGTTGATTAATCAGCCCGTGATGCACCCGGCAAAGGCCTAATAAGTCAAACTGCCATTTATCTGTTTTATCTTCTTTAACATAGCACATAGAAGCAGCCATACGTTCTAACAAGTTGATGTCTACCGTCTGTCGATTGCTTATAAATCCGCAAATCCCGCTCATAACGCCACCTTTTTGTTTATCTATGATATCCTGCTTAAGCAGGACTTGTTTCTACAACAAGATTTGTCTCCGGAAGCACGGAAACAATCGCCGCTAAAAACCAAAACGGTTCCATGATTCTAATAATAATAAAAAATTCCGCGCCTAATCCCATTATCAGCAAACCCACTAAGGCGCTAATAAGACCGACGCTTAATCCTCTGCCAAAACCATCCATATTAGAATAAAAGTAGCTCCTCAGTCCGGTTTTAAAAACCATCCAGATAATCCAGACAAATGACAAAAACCCCACAATCCCGACTTCTCTTAAGATGCGTCCATACTGCACATCGGAAACATCAGCTCCGGGCACTCCTTGCCCAAGTATCGGATTTTTCAGCCATTGTTTTACAGAATACTCAAAAGATCTTATCCTCGCTCCCGTAGACTCATCAAGCGTTACTAACTTACCAAATATCCTGTATTGTTTATACCCTTTAAAGGTCGCATCTACCCGTTTATAAACTCTCTGGGGCAAGACCAGAGGCAGGATTAACACCCCGCAGACAATCGCAAAAATCATAAAAATTCTACTTCGTTTAGAAAAAAACGTAAAAGATACAAGCATAAAACCAAATCCTACCCATCCGCTTCGGGAAAGAGTATAAATTAAGGTAAATAGGACCAGAGAAAACAAACCAGCCAGCAGGAATCGTTTACGAAAAGAAGCCGACGCGTAAACAAACAATCCCAGTACAAGACCGCCCATAACAATTAGATATCCGGCTAAAGTATTTGCTTCTCCAATACCTTCAAACGGCGCGGTCGCCCGTACCCCCTTTATCAGGGAGAGATAAGAACCGTAGATACAGACAATAACACAAGTTAATAGTATTAAATCCGTAAATAGTTTTACCTGGTTTTTATCTTTAATATTATTACTAACCATAAAAAAGACGATAAAATATTCTATATATTTTAAAATATAAAAAATAGTATGCACCGGATTAGTCGTTCCGCGCAACGCTCCTAAACAGGAAGATACTATACAGATAAAAACATAAAAAATAATCGGCTTGTTTAAAAATGTGACTCTTAATAATCCCACTTCTTTATTTACCGCCATCTTTGCCAGCCAGCCGAAAAATATAATAAATAAAAAAATATCATCTAAACGTATCACGACATTACGCCCGGGGATACCTCCGCCTAAACCAATTTCCGGAGATAAAAGCATGGCAAAGATAAGCACAATTAAAGCAAAATCAGTATTTGTAAACGCGATGATAAAAATTACCGGGATAAGGATTAAAAATAAAGGCATCATTGAAGATGCCGGATAGAAAACAGATAAAATACTTACCAAGCCGACAAGAAGAAGAGTAACAATAATACCAAACTTAGCATATCCATTATTTTTAAGCATTTTATTAAACAATCTTCGAAAATTTATAGAGAACTAACGACGCGCCAATGATTCTTTTTTTGGTTCTTTCTTATTTTTTGTGAACTTGAAAGAACCTGATTTCACAGATTTTCAAAAGATTACACAGATATTAATATATTTAACTCTCGAGAAGAAAAACTGGTTTTTAAGACAACTTGTCCAATCGGTGTAATCAATTTTTTAATCATTGTAATCAGGGACATTCTTAAATTTAGCCTAACAATTTAGTAATCATTAAGTTATAGAAAATCGTTCACATTAATTAAGAATGACCCCTTTTTTTTCAGCTGCCTCTTCCTCAGTAGACTTGTAATATTTATATTTATAATAGTAGGGCTGAATAACATCCGCTTCGATTTCCTGTCTGGTCTGATTAAGCACAATACCGGCGATATTGGCTCCGACAGAATCAAGCTGATTTTTCGCGCGCAGTAAAGCTTCCCGGCTGGTCCTGCCGATTTCATAGACCATAATCACACAATCCATCTTTTTAGCAATAAGGCTGGAATCGGTAACCGGTAATACCGGAGGAGAATCGAAGAAGATAACATCAAATCTTTCTTTCATTGCCTCAACACTGTCGGTAAACTCTTTTGATTCCAATAATTTCGCCGGGTTAAACTGCAATTTGCCGCTGGTAAGGACCCAAAGATTATCCAACCCCGGAGTTTGCTGAATATCTTCAAAGCTCATATCTCCGAGCATAAAATCCGTAACATTTTTTACGGCATCATCTAAGGAAATCATCCCCAGCAGAACATCGGTTAATCCCGGTTCTTTATCTATACCAAATGTCTTGCCGATTACCGGCCGGCGGATATCTGTGGAAACAATAAGCACCTTCATCCCCGCCTGAGCTACGGCAAGCGCCAAATTCGTCACAGTGGTGCTTTTGCCTTCCCGCGGGCCGGCACTGGTAACGAGAATTGTTTTCTTTTCCCGGGTAAGTTTAAGGTTTGTATGCACATTACGAAAAGCTTCCGCTATCGGAGAAGTCGGGTTATAGTGAAGAATCATGCGAATAGATTTTTCGTCAACCTCTTCCGTCTCCCGGTTCATTAATTTATTTTTAAAATTCCTAAAAACACCTCTTTTTTTTCGTTCCGAGCCTTCCAGTAATACCGACGGAATAACTCCTAATACCGGTACGTCAGCTATGCGCTCGACATCTTCAATTGTCCCGATAGAAGTATCCAGATTTTCCAGCACTAAAGCCAAGGCAAACCCTAAAATAAGCCCGAGAAATCCACCGACTAATAATCCGACGATTTTATTCGGTCCGATTATTTTCTTTTCCGCGGTTACCGCGGGGTCAACAATGGAAACCGCGCTGACTTTTTGCGATTCATTTATCCGGGCTTCTTCCAACTTTTCTTTAAGCATAGAAAAAAGCTTTTTATCCGATTCTACATCCCGGGCAATCCGCGCAATTTTCAAATCCTCTCCGGCAAATTGCTTACTATTCTCTTTAAGCGCGGCGATCTGTTCCTGTACCTGAATAACATTTGGATGTTTTTCCGTATATTTTTGCTTTAACTTATTAAGTTCAAATTCCAACTCTGCCAGTTTTTTCTGGAAAGGCTCATTAAGCGCTGCTCCTCCATACTGTTCGGCAAATTTTTTAAGCACTTCCTCTTTTTCTCTTAAACGCTTCTCCAGAGAAAGCAATTGCTCCTCAATAAATTTACGGGCACTGCTGGCCTGGCTGCGTCTTTCCTCCAGATTATAAGCTTTATATTCCTGAGCTACCGCCGTCGCAATTTCTATAGCTTCCTGGCTATTCTCAGCAGTCGCAACAATCCGGATTATATTTGTGTTCGCGATGCGTTCCGCCTCTATTTTGTCCTGTAAAGTGCTGACCACAAGATTCGTTTGATCTTCAGTTGACTCCTGGTCAATCAGCCCCAGATGCATCGCTGCTTTTTTCATCACCGGATAGCCTTTGACAATCTTGGTTTCCGATTCCATAATATCTCCCGGCTGATATACTATCCATTCGGTAAGCAATCCGGCAACAGTTTTATGCTCTTCTATTTTAACTGTGGTAACAGCTACATATGTAGAGACCTGTTTTACCGAAAACAAAGCACTGATAAGAGTAATAATGATAAAGGTAAGAAAAATGATTGGCCGGCGTTTACGAAATATCCGAATATAATCTCTTAGATTTAGTTCATATTGTCCCATACATAACTTCCTTGTTATTAGTTGGCAGACAGAACTTCCCTATCTTCAGATTGTATCAAATTTAATACTTATAATCAAGAAATTACAGTACTTACATAAAAAAGTTGCTTTTTTACTAATCCTTCAGTATTTGCGACTTTTCATTGAACTTCTCGATAATCCGCATCACTTCTTCGGGAGTATCTACCATTTCAAAAATATTCAAATCCTTTTTTTGCACACTGCCGGCATGGAGTACAGTTGTATTAAGCCATTTCACCAATCCCTGCCAGTACTTTTTACCGACGAGAATTACCGGGAAAGGTTCACTTCTTCCGGTTTGGATCAAGGTAATGGATTCAAAGAATTCATCAAGCGTACCAAATCCACCCGGTAAAATTATAAACGCCGAGGCATATTTAACAAACATTACCTTGCGGCAGAAAAAATAACGGAATTCTACAAGTTTAGTAATAAATCTGTTTGGCTTCTGCTCTGTAGGGATCTGGATATTTAACCCCACGGAAACACCTCCGGCTTCTTTTGCTCCCTTATTTGCCGCTTCCATAATTCCCGGGCCTCCTCCGGTAATAATAGAAAATCCTCTTTTAGAAAGTAAATAGGCAATTTTCTCCGCGGTTTTATAATACTTTTCATCTTTTTTCATTTTTCGCGCGGAACCGAAGATTGAAACCGCCGGCCCAATTTTAGACAGGGTTTCAAATCCATCGACAAATTCCGCCAGAATCCGGAAAATTCTCCAGGGCTCTTCCCGGTCAACCTTCATTTTGATAATTTCATCCATAATTTCTCCTTGAGGATCTAACTATTCCTTGATTGTGTTAATATAATCATCAAACCCAATATTTCCATTGTTTATTAACTCGCGTACCGCACGCATGCGCTCTGTTATATACGGATGCGTCTGTACATACGCAAAATGTACTGGTTTTTCCCGCTGAATTTTTTGTAATAACTGCAGAACCTTAATAATAGCCTGCGGATCATACCCGGCTTTTTTTAAATAGTCCGCAGAAAGCCTGTCCGCCTGCAATTCATCTTCCCGGGAATATGATAAAAGCAGCTCGTTTATCCCCACCAAAGCTTTATTCCGGGCATACGCATTATTCATTCCTCCGGCAACCAGGATGCTCAGAGCATTATAACCCATACTCTGCTGTGTGCGTTTAATACTATGGCGGGCACAAATATGTCCGATTTCATGAGCCAAAACAGCCGCGATTAAATCGTCACTTTCTTCGACTTTATCCCAGAGCCCTTTTAAAAGATATACATAGCCTCCGGGTAAAGCAAAAGCATTTTCATCTTTTTCATCCAAAACTTTAAAATAGTAATCTATTTCCTTCCGGTCACACACTTGCGCTATTTTTTTGCCGATTTCCGTAATCCGTTTCTGAATCAATGCGTCCGGCTCTACATCAAAATTTTTTTCAACCTGTTGAGAAAATGATTTTCCGATTTTAACTTCTTTTTCCGTCGAGTAAAAATAGATCTCTTCCTCATGTGTCGCCACATTGTAATACCGCTGGGCGCAGCCAGTTAATATAAAGATTAAGCTGAATAGATAAAGTATTCTTATCATTTTATCCAATCTTTTAACAACAATATGGTGAAATTTATAAGTCAAAACTTAAAATTCAAAAGTCAAAAATACAATTCAAAAATCAAAAGTTAAAACAATGATTTTCATTTTCTACTTTTTAGTTTTGACTTGCAGTTTTGAGTTTTGCCCTTTGAATTTTGAATTTTTTAAGGCAGAATATATTTCTGCCTTGATTTCGGTACATACCATTTAATAAAATTATATCCAATACCTAGCGGAGCTACTTTTATTCCCTGGAAACGGCTGCTTAAAACCGGTAAGCTGTCCGGAGTATAGAGAAAAAGATACGGCTGTTCATCATATATTATTTCATGAACTCTATTATACAATTGTTTTCTCTTTTCCTGATCAAATATCCTGCGCCCCTGTTCTAAAAGCTTATCTACCTCTTCATTCTTGTAGCCGATAAAATTAAACTCACCCTCTTTTATTTTACTGGAATGCCAAATATCATACAAATCCGGATCCATGGACAAAGACCACCCCAGAAGAACTGTCTCAAAATTACGCTTATTTATACATTCATTAATAAAAGAACTCCATTCCAGTATTTTTATCTTGACCTTCATCCCAAGTTTACTTAACCGCTTCTGAATAATTTCCGCGGCACGCTTTCTTTCGTCATTCCCCTGATTGGTAATAATCGTGAATTTAAAGATTTGACCATCTTTCTTTAATATCCCGTCTTTATCAATCTGCCAGCCGGCTTGCCCTAGAAGTTCTTTGGCCTTCACCAAATCATACTCAACCGCATTAACTCCCCGGTTATATGCCCAGGAACGCGGGGCAAACGGGCCGGTACATTCTGTCCCCACACCCAGCAATACTCCCTGGATGATCTCCTGCTTATTTACAGCATAATTAATTGCCTTACGCACCCGGATATCTTTAAACTTGGGATCAGATAAGTTATAACCCAGATAAGTAAAAAAGAATCCCTGATATCTGAATTTATGATAGAAACGTTCAAAAAATTTGGTTTGCGTCTGCCGGACATACTGCAGACTGGTAAGACCCATATAATCAATAGTGCGATTCTGTAATTCTAAAAACATGGTTGAAGGATCAGGAATAATACGCAAAATAAAACGGTCAATATAAGGGCGTCCCTCATAATAATCATGATTGGATTCCAACTCAATAAGTTCCTGCGTTTTCCATTTTTTAAACTTATAGGGGCCAGTGCCGATAGGATTACGCGAAAAAGCAGTATTATTTAAATCCTCTTTTCCCAGGATATGCTGCGGCATTATACTCATTCCCCAGCTGGCCAAGCCGGGACAAAACGGTTCGTCATATGTAATTTTTACTGTATAATCATCGATAACTTCAAAATTCTTGACCTTTACAAAATCACCGCTATAGGGAGTCCGAACATTCGGATCGATAAGTTTTTTATAAGTAAATTCAACATCAGCAGCAGTAAACAAACGGCCGTCATGCCATTTAACGTCTTTTCGTAAATGAAAGACAATAACCAGTCCATCCTCCTGGATATCCCAGCTCTGGGCCAGCTCTCCAACCAGATTAAGGTCTTTATCGTATTTGACCAATCCATTAAAAATAAGCCCGCAGATCTTTCCGGAAGCACTATCTGAGGCAAGTATCGGAACCAGAGTTCGGGCATCGCCTATCCCGGCCTCGACAATTATATCCCCATAAGCGGGAATAGAATTTTCTTCTTCATTAAAAACCGCTTCTTTTTTATCCGCGGAACATCCGCCGAATATTATTGCCGCTAAAAAAAATACCGCAAAAAGCGGTAATTTTTTTTTCATACTCTCCCCCATCCCTAAAATTACAAATTACAAATCACAAATTCCAAATTACAAAAAATTTAATAAAATATTTTATCCTAATTTTATTGATTCTTTGTTCCTTGTCTATTACTTGTAATTTGTTTATTGTTTATTGTCTATTGTATATTTTATTTACTCCCCTTGAACCGGTGTTGTTGGTGCTTGTTCCGGGACATTTTCAGCCATTGCCGGTGCTGCTGGTGTTGACGCAGCTTTTTCCTGGGCTTCTTTAGCTCCCTGCATAAGTCCTTTTATTTTATCGTTTACCTGTTCTTTTTGAAGTTCCTGCTGCACAACCGAACCGCCTTCTTTCCGGGATATAAACGCAAGGCTCAAACATGTAACCATAAAAATAATTGCGGAAGCCGTCGTAGCTTTTGTTAAAAAAGTCCCGGTACGGGTGCCAAAAATAGTCGTTTGACTTGATCCGCCGCCGAAAACATCAGAAAGCCCCTCGCCTTTACCGCTTTGAATCAAAATGATAAAAATCAAAAACAAAGAAACAATTACATGAACAATTAATAAAACTGTGTACATTTTCCTTCTCCTTAATTTGCTTTAGCAAATTAACCTCGAACCTGCCTAGGTGAGAGGTCTTAATTCACTTTATTTTATATTCTCCGCAGGAGTCTCTTTTAATCAGTCTTGCCGAAAGTTTCTGCTTTACCGGAAGTTTCTCCTGCCTTTTAACAATTCTATTTAATATCTCCAACCCCATCCTGGCCATTTCCGCGATCGGCTGCCTCACGGTAGTCAGAGATATAGGACTGTAAACATTTAACGGATTATCATCAAAACCAATCACTGATAAATCCTCAGGTATCTTAATATTTTTTTTCTTAGCCACATCCAAAACTTCCAGAGCCATCACATCACTAGCCGCGAAAATTGCCGTCGGCGGATTATCCAAGCCCAGCAGATACTCGGCGGCACGACGGGCCGGAGTTCTTAAAAACTCCCCCTTCTTGATATACTTGTCATTAACCTCTAGGCCATGAGCTTTAAGCCTGTCTTTAAACCCCTTTAAACGCTGTGATCCGGCTTGCGTATTAAGTTCTCCGCAAATCGTCGCAATACGTTTATGCCCCAGCCTAAGTAAATAATCAACAATTTTCAAAGTTGCTTTATAATTATCAATACCAATACAATTTCCCGGACCGTCAAAATAATTATTTAAAACAAGATGAGGGATATTCCGGCTAATAATTCTATTAAGCCCGCTCCGGTCCTGATCAATATCCGCAAACATTATCCCGTCGGAAAACCCCGGTTTAAGCGCGCAAGCGCTTATCCAATCATCATGAGAACCACGCTCGGTAATATGTATCAGCAAATCGGCATTTATATGGCTAGCCGCAGAACTGGCACCTTTAATAATCTCCTGCGCAAAATAAGAATGAAAAATATCCTCAAATCGCGGAACAACTAATGTATAAAGTCTTCTTTTCATGATAGTTACGCAAACTCCTTTAATGCCTGGGCTTTTATTTTCTCATAAACTTTTTTAAACGGTAAGTTTTTCTTTAAAGCAATTCTTTTGCAATCCTCGTACTCCGGAGCAATATTCATTGTTTTTGCTCCCAAAGCCGCAATTTTCACTCTCACAATTATCCCATATTCGCTTTTGAGTTTCAAGATTTTTCTTTGCAGCTTTCGACGAGAAACATTGTTTATTCTGACTCCCAGGGTAGTTGTTTCCTCGAAAATTATCTCCAAAATTTCATCCAGACGGCTCTCGCAAACCTGGACACTCAGTAAAATACCCGGCCGCATTTTTTTCATCATCACCGAAACAGTATATACATCCAGCGCGCCGGCAGCAAACAATCGTTCAAAAAGCACCTCAAAATTTAAAGCCAGGGTATCATCAATATTTGTCTCAACGACAATTATATTATCTTTTTCCGGTAATATCTTTGATTCGGCAATTATCAAAGTTAATAAATTAGGTAAAGCCGGATCATTATAACTGCCCGCCCCGTAACCTACTTTCAAAATATTCATGGGCAAAAACTTGACTTCTTTCGCCAGAGTAGCTAATATTGCCGCTCCGGTAGGAGTAACCAATTCATGCGAAATAGAAGGATCCATGCACACTGTCCGGCCTTTGATCAGTTGTAATGTTGCCGGAGCCGGTAAAGGAAATACATCCTTGCCGCAGCGCACCATGCCTGTGCCCAGAGTAATACTTGAAGAATACAATTGTTCTATCCCCAGCAAATTTATCGCTACTACAGCTCCCACAATATCAACGATCGTATCTAAAGCTCCCAGCTGATGAAAATGCACCTGCTCTAGTTTCTCATGATGAACTTCAGCTTCTGCCTTGGCCAAATTTGTATATATATTTTTTACCGAATCTTTTATCTTAGAATCAAGCTTACTATTATCAATAAGTTTAAAAATACTCTTTAAACTAGAAAATCTAATTTTACCCCCGGCAATCACATCTACTTTAGTTCCCGAAATGTGCCCGCGCCTTACTCGTCTGGTTTTAATATCAATCCCTTTAACATTCAGTTTTACCAGTTCTTTTTTTAAATCAGCAACTTTTAAGCCGCAATCGATAAAAGCACCTAAGAGCATATCCCCGCTTATTCCGGAAAAACAATCTAAATAGGCAATCCTAGTCATAAAAAAAGTCTCCAGTCACAAGTCACAAGTCACAAGTCACAAGTCTTAAAGCAAAAGATTTATCAATACATCCTGCGACCTGCAGCCTGAAACTTGAAACTTACTTATTAATCATTCCCGCCAAATACCCGGCGCCAAACCCGTTATCGATATTCACCACACACACTCCGGGAGAACAACTGTTAAGCATTGTCAGTAACGGCGCGATCCCGGAAAAACTTGCTCCATAACCAATACTTGTCGGCACCCCAATAACCGGCTTTTTGACCATACCGCTGACCACACTGGCTAAAGCGCCTTCCATTCCGGCAACAACCACTAAAACATCAGCTTTTTTCAATAATTCAGATTCGGACAGTAAACGATGAATTCCCGCAACCCCGACATCGTAAAGACGTTCAACTTTATTTTGCATAAGCTCAGCCGTAACCGCGGCCTCTTCCGCCACCGGAATATCGCTTGTGCCGGCACTGATAACTAAAATTAACCCTTTTTTGGAAATCTTTTTTTCCTTTTTAATGTAAATAAGATTAGCCCGTTTATTATAAACCGCCCGGCGGTCAATCTTTTTAATACATTTATATATTTTTTCATTAGCCCGGGTTAAAAGCAAGGTGTCGTTGTGCTTAAGAATACATCGGGAAATTTGCTCAATCTGTTTAATTGTTTTTTGCGGACAATAAATTACTTCTGGAAAACCACGCCGTTTTTCCCGTCCAACATCCACGCGTGCCGTACAAACTCTATGCTCTTTTAGGGAAATATGATGTGCTTGTTTTGAGGAAGATCCCTTGGTTTGTTTTTTTTTCTTTAACCCCATTTTATAGCAGTTATACCTTTAATGTTGGCTAGTGACTCAGTTAATTGGCTGCTACTGCCTTCATCACAAATCAACAGCTGCATATTCGTAGAAAATTTACCTTCCTGGAGGGCATCGATTATCTCAATGTCTTTTATTTCTATTTGACAACTCGAAAGAACTTTAGTAATTTTAGCAAGCTGATCAATACCGCCAATAGTATCAATTTTTAATGTCTTTTCAAATTTTTTCTTTATTCTATGTTCGAATCTTGATAAGGTTACCAATACGATATAAATAACCGCTGTGGAGATAAGCGCCGCAGAATAAAAACCGCATCCTACGGCAAGTCCGATCCCGGCCACTGCCCATAATCCGGCAGCTGTAGTCAATCCTCTTATCGAAGCGCGAAAACGCAGTATTGTCCCGGCGCCTAAAAACCCGATGCCGCTTACTACCTGTGCCGCGATTCTTCCGGGATCAACATTAGCCGTTGCTCCGAACATTTCATGCATGTGTATTGAGGTTATCATAATTAAGCATGACCCCACTCCCACAAGAATCGTTGTTCTTAACCCGGCCGCCCGGCCATGGATTTCTCTTTCATACCCGATAAGTCCGCTCAATAATGCCGCAAGCATTATCCGCACAGTTATATGATAAACAATATCATCAAAAAATAAAATCATCTTTAGTATCCTTGTTAAAGTCAAAATTCAAAGGTCAAAATGCAAAATGTCAAATCTAAATTATAAAAGAAAAATCATAGAATAACAATCATATTTTATTTCTTGTAATTTTTTATTCTTTTTACATTTTTCTTTGTCATTTTGATTTCTAATTTTTGATTTTTGATTTTCCTTTCAGACAAATAATGTTTGGTTTCGTTCTGAGCCGACAGACACAATTTCAATTTTTGCACCTACTAACCCAGACAATTTACTTAGATATTTACGAGCGTTTACCGGCAGATCCGAAAACTTTTTTGCTCGAGTTGTATCCGCCATCCAACCCTCACATTCCTCATATATCGGTTTAGCTTTCCAAAGCACCTCAATATCAGACGGAAAATTAGTATACAGTATTCCTTTATATTTATATCCCACACATATTTTCAATGACGGCATTGTATCCAGAACATCAAGCTTAGTTACGACAATGCTGTCTAAGCCGTTAGTCGCTACCGCATGTTTTACCACAACAGCGTCAAACCATCCGCAACGGCGCGGCCGGCCGGTAGTCGCCCCAAATTCTTTTCCAATACGTCTTATTTTTTTCATCAATACATCCGAAAATTCCGTAGGGAACGGACCTTCTCCGACGCGGGTTGTGTATGCTTTTACTATCCCGGTAACTTTATTAATCTTGGTCGGGCCTATTCCCGTACCCACACAAGCTCCTCCGGCAGTAGAATTTGAAGAAGTAACAAACGGATAAGTACCGTTATCGATATCCAAAAGTGTTCCTTGTGCTCCTTCAAAAAGTATTTTTTTGCGTTTACTTATCGCTTCATTCAAAAGAACCGAACAATCACATACATACGGCTTTATCTTTTCGGCATACTTTAAATACTGAGTATATATCTGTTGAAAAGAAAACTTTTTATATTTATACACTTTGGTAAAAATCGCATTCTTTTCTTCCAGATTACACTCTAATTTTTCTTTAAATATCTTCTTATTTAAAAGATCACCGATACGAATCCCTCCGCGGGAAAACTTATCCGTATAAGACGGGCCGATCCCTCTACCGGTGGTCCCGATCTTTGTTTTTCTAAACTTTTCTTCACGAAGCTGATCAAGCACCTTATGATAGGGAAAAATTACATGCGCTCTATCACTTATTTTAAGATTATTTTTAACATCAATATTTCGTTCTTTAAGATAAGCGATTTCCGTAAGCAGAGCTTGCGGATCAATAACCACTCCATTCCCGATAACACAAATTTTATTTTTATGCAGAATCCCGGAAGGAACAAGATGTAAAATAATCTCAGTTTCTCCGACAACCACAGTATGCCCGGCATTATTACCGCCTTGATACCTAACAACATAATCCGCGTTTTTAGAGAGAATATCAATAATTTTTCCTTTGCCCTCATCTCCCCATTGAGCACCGACAATCACTAAGTTAGACATAATCCTACTTTCTCTGCTTAAATTCTTCCATTTTTTCTTTTGCTTTTCCAGTCCATGGATCATTAGGATCTCCTAACTCAGCCCTTTGCTTCCAATGATAATACGCCTTATTATTATCTCCAAACTTCTCATATAAAAGAGCTAAATTACTGTGAGACTTTATATAATAAGGATTTATTTTTAAAGCTTTAAGATATTCCATTTTTGCTTTCTCATCCAAGCCTTTTTGTTCATAAAGAATACCTAAGTCATTATGCACCGCCGCATATTCCGGATCACTCATCAACGCTTTCTGGTAATATCTAAGTGCGCGGTCCAAATCCCCGGTACGCTGCATTTCCAGACCGGCATTGCGCAACTCAACTGCTGATTTCAAGATCTCTTCCCGCGGTGATTTTTGTTCAACTGCTTTTTTCTTAGCGGCAAGACTTGTCTTTCTTCTTTTTGGCCGAATTTCTTTATCTTCTTCAGGAACAACCAATACCTCTTCTTCCGCAACTTCTTCCTCAGCATATTCCTCAACAACTTCTTCTTTCAGCCTTTTTTCCTGCACAAGCAATAAAGCTGCTTCCTGAGCATCTTGTTTAGCAATCTCAGCTATCTCTTCTTCTCTATTAAGCTCTTCTTGCGCTTCTTTGGCTAACCTAGCTTCTTCTCTTTTCTCTTCTCTTTGGGCCTTGCGTTCTTCTTTAGCCAGCCTAGCCTCTTCTCTTTTCTTTTCCTTTTCAGCCATTTTCGCTTCTTTAGCTAATCGAGCCTCTTCCTTTTTCTGTTCTCTTTCCGCTTTTCTCGCGGCTAAAGCTTCCTCTCGTTTACGAGCGCGTTCCTCTCTGATCGTTTCTTTCTCTAATTTTTCCTCTTCAATCTGGGCTTCTTTTTCCGCGGTTTTCTCAACTATTTTTTTACGTTTTTCTTCTTCATTTTTCTGTTTCTCTACGTGCTTACTGCTGCGATCTTCCATTTGAACAATTATTTCTTCATCTATCTCCAATAAGGATTTTCGATATTCCTCATCAGCTTTCTCTAATTCATATTTCTTATAATCTCTCCCGGCTTTTGATAATTTCTTATTTGCCGCATTCAAATCATTCATTGCCAGATTAAGTTTTTTTTCTGTTTCACGCTGCTTGTTTTGTAATACTTCAATCTTCTTTTCCGGATCTTTTGCTTCCTGTGATAATTTACCCACTTCTTCTTTTAAGAAATTGTATTCTTTTAGTTTTTTGTCGCTTCCCGCTTTAGCTTCTTCTGCTTCTCGGATCGAAGACTCCAGTATTTCTTTCTTTTTCTCATATTTCTTTTGTCTATCTTCAATAATACTTTCTTTTTCATTCCCTTCTAAAAGACTGCTTAACTGATCTTTAACCTCGGCATATTCGACCCAGACAGCGTTCGCTTTGTTCTTCGCAATATCTGTTTTCTTTAAAGCAGCCTTAAAATCTTTCTCAGCACTGTCTTTCTTTTCCTCAGTAGCGGAGATTTCGGATTTTTTCTTTTCGAATTTTTCCTTCTCCTGCTCCAAGCCGGCATTTATATCAGCAACTTCTTTCTTTAAGGCATCTACTTCTTCCTCTGCTTTTCCACATTCCCTTTTAGCACCCGCCAAGTTTTTTGTCGCTTCTTCTAAGGAGATCGATTCTATGGAGAACTCCTTTGTTTTCTTTGGTTTTGCAGAAAGTTTCTTTTGCGGTTTCGCAGCAGCTTTCTTTTCTTCTTTTTCCTTCTTTTGGGCTACCTTATTTTGTCTGGATCTTCTGCTTTTTCTATTTTCCTTAGGTTCTTCTTTGGAATCTTTATCTTTCCCTCCAAAGAAGTTTTTTATTCCTTTGCCAAAACTTCCTACGCCTTTAGCTATTCCTTTACCAACCGCTTTGGAACTTTTCGCGACAGTACCTTCATCAGAAGCCTCCACAACCTTATCCGCTTTTTTCGCAGGCATTACCACCTGCTCAGCATCACGCTCTTTTTCCTCAAGTAAAAACGGCTTTTCCTTTTTCACGACCGGCAAAGGTTTCTCAGTAACTACCGGTTTAACAGCTTCTTTCTTAACAACTTCTTTTTCCACAACTTTCTTTTCAACCGGTTCCGGACTTACCGTCCTAGGTTCTACTTCCGGGACTTCCTTCAGGGGAATTTTTGCCGTAACGATTTTTCCCGGTTTTGAAATAACTAAAACCGCGGTAGTTAATCCTTGGTTAAAGTCATATCGCAAGGCTTCTTTTAAATCCACAATAATAAAATCAACAGAATAATACGCATCATCTAAGTCTGCTGCTTGTCTTGTCCCCTTTATTACACGTATCTGTTTTACAGCACCTTTGTTTACCATCATGATCTCAGGTTTATTACTATATATTTCACCCATAAAATCAATCACGATTTGCGGGGGAGTACTTAGGTCATAACATTCAATGGGAATAGACCGATTAGTTGAAAACAACAATTGTACGGCGTCAGAATCCTCTTTAATTTCTGTATCAGTTAAGACAACCGACTGAGCAAAAAGCTGCGCGCCACCAGTAAAAATTATCAAGGCCGTTGTAACTAACAACAGAAAAAAACGTTTCCTCATGGATCCACCTACCTTTCTGTTCCCAATAATTATCGAATAATCAAAATTAATTTTTAATAGACTCTTTAACTTCGCGTTTAATTTGTTCATATTTATTCTTGGCATCTTTATATTCTTCATCAAGCTTATCCTTTTGCATCAAAGATAGCTCCAATTCGTTATTCAGCTGTTCATATTTTCTGGAGAGATTATCTAATAATATTTCTTTATCCATTAATTTTTGTTTAAAATTTGACGCTTCTATACTGCTGAATTTTCTTTTACTTTCTAAATCCTTAACTTTAGCTTTAAGCGCTTCTTCATCTTTTAGGGTCTTGGCGAGAGTCATCTCCATTTGCTCAAGCTTTCTTCTTAATTCATCTACTTTCGCAGAACTCCGGTTACTTAAATCCAAAGCCTCTTCATAATCAGCCTCAAAGCGGCCGCTTTCCGTACTAAGCGCGCCAAATTTTGACTCTAGCTGACTCTTTTCTTTTTCCAGCTCACTAATATTACCTTTGACCGCGGCTGCTTCCGCGGTCAAAGTATCAACTTTGTCATTTGTATCGGCAAGCTGTGCGGCAACAGTTTCAAATGTTCTCTTTGCCTGCGTATAGGCCTTTCTTTTTTCAACCAAATCCTCAACCTGTTCACCTAACTCACGACGACGTTTAATTTCCAGTCCTAAAGCGTCATTAACATCATCAAGTCTTGACAGAATTTCGCTTATTTTACTTTCTATCTTAGATTTTTCACCTTTTGTGGAGTCAAGATCTTTCTGCATGCGCTGCAGCTGAGCGGTCAATTCTTCAATGCGGGAATTAACCTGCTCTTTTTCACGCATAGTATCTTGGACAACCTTATCAATTATATATTTATTAGCCGGATCAACAGCACGGCTTACCGTCTTTTTAACCTCCGGGTTTTGCTCCGGTTCTGCTTTTACGATTAATACATTTTTCTTCTTTTCAGGATTTTTTGATTCTATTTTTTTCTCCAGCTTTTCTTTAGCCAATCCCGCTTCTTCTTTTTTCTTTGCTCTTTCCGCCTTCTTTGCTTCTTTAGCTAATCTCACTTCTTCTTTTTTCTTTGCTCTTTCCGCCTTCTTTGCTTCTTTAGCTAATCTCGCTTCTTCTTTCTTATTTTCTTTTTCCGCTTTTTCAACATCTTCTTTTTTTTCAATCTTGGGTACTTCCACTTTCCTCGGGGTAACAACTACCGGCGGTTCTAAAACAACCGCCTCACTTTCTTTAGACAGCTTATCTGATTTTGCAACAGCAGTAATTTTCAAATCAATAACATTCATATCCTGATCAACTTTGTAATCAGCATCGGCATTTAAGTTAATTGCTAAAAAATCGAGAGTGTAATATTCTTTTCCGTCTACTGATACCGGCTGTTCCTCTCCCCGCACAAGACTTACTTTTTCTACCGCACCGCTGCTTATATCCACAACCGGCGGAAGATCTGAATATACTGCTCCTAAAAAATCGACAACTATATAGTTTGATGAACCTTCTTCACTCTTAAATGTTTCAATCTGCAAAGGCAGATTAGAAGTGACGGAAATCTTCACTTCCGGGCCAAATGCTTCAATCCCGATATCCGCTACCAGCACAAGCTCTGCTCTGGCAGCTACAGGAAGAATCAAAATACTCACCATCATGATAAATAATTTATTCAACAGTTTACCTTTCATCCTCCACCCCTTATCTAAAGTTAAAGGTTTCCATATCAAAGCTTGATGAGTTTAATATCAAGTACATTTTCACTATTTTTAATTTTTTCTAAAATTTCACGGGAAACATTTCCATCAACATTCAAAACCACCAAGGATTCTCCTCCGGGAGCTGTTCTGCCGAAATTCATGGCTCCGATATTGATGTTATTCTCACCAAGAATTGTCCCGATTTCTCCCACAATTCCCGGCTTGTCGTGATTATGAGTTATGATCATGTAACCTTCCGGGATTGAATCAATATAAAACTCGTTAATCCTGACAATTCGCGGATTATTTTTAGAAAACAAAGTTCCGGCAACAAATGTCTTCCCCTGATCGGTTTCAACTTCAACCCCGATCAGGTTAGCAAATTCTTCTGTTTCAAGAATTTTGGTCTCACTAACCGCTATGCCCCGCTCTTTAGCAATAAATGGAGCATTAACAAAATTTATTGATTCCTGCAATATGGGGGTCAGTAACCCTTTTATAAGCGCCACTGTTATAGGAGCGACTTCCTGACCTACAATCTCTCCCCCATATTTTATACTCACTTTGTTGATATGTCCAGTAATAATCTGCGCTTGCAAAGAACCCAGCTTTTCCGCCAGCCGCATATAAGGTTCCAAAATAGTACATGTTTCGCCTTCAATACAGGGATAATTCACGGCATTTCGAATTCCTTTACCTTCTAAGATATCCGCGACCTGCTGAGCAATCTCAACCGCAACATTCACCTGGGCTTCATCGGTCGAAGCGCCTAAATGAGGCGTGGCAATAACACTATCTAAACCTATCAGCGGATTATCTACCGGCGGTTCCTGCTCAAAAACATCTAAAGCAGCTCCGGAAACAACTCCATTTTTTATCGCCTCATAAAGTGCTTTTTCATCAACGATACCGCCGCGCGCGCAATTAAGGATCTTCACTCCCTTTTTCATCTGATCAAACTGACTTTTTCCGATCATATGACGTGTTTCATCACTTAAAGGTGTATGTACAGTCAAGTAGTCGGAACGTTTAAATAATTCATCAAGCTCAACCAGCTCAATATCTACCTGTTGAGCTTTTTTTGTGGACAAGAAAGGATCATATGCGATAACCTTCATCCCAAAGGACTGCACACGTTTAGCAACTTCAAAACCAATTCTGCCTAAGCCGATAATGCCTAATGTCTTTTTAGAAAGTTCCTTGCCTTGGAATTTTTTACGTTCCCATTGTCCTTGTTTTAAAGAAATATTTGCCTGAGGGATATTACGATTTAAAGCAAGCAGCATACTGACGGTATGTTCTGCGGTAGATATCGTATTGCCGCCGGGAGTATTCATTACCACGATCCCTTTTTGAGTAGCCGCATCAACATCCACATTATCGACACCGACTCCGGCCCGGCCGATAACTTTAAGATTCTTAGTAGCCTTGATAATCTCAGCAGTTACTTTTGTTCCGCTTCTGATAATCAAAGCATCATACTCACTGATAATACTTTTTAATTCTTCCGGAGATAATTTTGGTTTCAAATCAAAAGCAAGACCTCTATCTCTTAAAATCTTTATTCCTTCTTCCGATAAAGGATCACTTATTAGTATCTTCACAGATCTTACCTCCGGTAAAGTTCTATTTCTTCTTTTGATCCAGCTCACTTGAGATTACACTATCAATAATTCCATAGGCTACTGACTCTTCCGCAGACATGAAATAATCCCTGTCGGTATCCTTGGCAATTTTGTCAATCGGCTGACCGGTATGACGGCTTAAAATTCCATTCAGATTATCCCGCAATTTTAAAATTTCCTGGGCCTGAATACTTATATCCGAAGCTGCTCCCTGCGTTCCACCCCAGGGCTGATGAATCATAACCCGCGCATTAGGCAGGATAAACCGCTTACCTTTTTCCCCGGCAGCTAAAAGAACCGCCCCCATGCTCGCGGCTTGCCCGACGCAATAAGTGTTAACATCACATTTGACAAACTGCATCGTATCATAAATAGCCAAGCCCGCAGTAACAACACCTCCCGGGGAATTAATGTAGATATTAATATCTTTATCCGGATCTTCCATCTGTAAAAATAGCATTTGCGCAATAACCAGGTTAGCGACCATATCATCAATCGCGGTTCCGATAAAAATAATCCTATCTTTTAATAATCGTGAGTAAATATCATATGCTCGTTCTCCACGACTGGTCTGCTCTACAACCATCGGCACTAACATTTGATTCTGTTCCTTCATCACAACCTCCTTTAATGAGCGTTTCACTTATGGAAGCTTTAGCAACATAAGTGAATTACGCGAATTAAACCCTATACCGAGCGAGTTATCTGCGAGCTCTGGTATCAGGGTAATCGTTATTTTTTTTCTTCTACACTTGCATTATCAATGAGAAAAGTAATGACTTTTTCTTCCCATAATTCCCAATGGATATTATCCAGCAGCTTCTTTTCCTGTAAATATTTCAATAACTCATCTTTAGCCTGATTATAAGATTTAGCAATTAACTCAAGCCTCTGATCCATCTCTTGGGCCGTAACCGAAATCTTTTCCTGTTTAGATATCTCCTCAAGAATAAAATATATTTTTATCTGTTTTAATGCTTCTGTCTTAAATTCTTCAGTCAGTTTTTTCTCTTCTTCTTCAATCTGCTTATCATCAAATCCCTGCTGTTTGAATTTCTGTCTGGTCTTATCCTTAAGCAGCTGCTCCCGCTCCTTTACCAATGACGGCGGAACATCAAAAGACATGGCCTGGACCAAAGCATCCACAAGCTGGTTTTTCATATCCAGTTTTATCTGCATTTCTTTTTCTTTAGTAAGATCTTCTTTTACGTGAGCTTTCAATTCATCGATCGATTTTTGGCCAACAACCTTAGCAAATTCATCATCCAGATCCGGCAGTTTTTTCTGTTTTATTTCTTTCACAGAAAAACAAAACTTGGCAGATTTTTTGGCAAACTCTTCCGGACGAAAATGCTCCGGAAGCTTGAGTTCAAATTCTTTAGTCTGTCCGGCTTCCACTCCGGATAATTCTTTAGATATCCCCGGGATGAACATTTTATCATCCACAAAAATCCAGGCATTTTCTTTTTGTTCTAAAACTTTTTCTTCCACCGCATAACTGTAATCACAAATAATGTAATCACCTTTCGTTACCGCTCTGTCCTCAACCGGAGTAAATTGAGCATACCGCTCCTGCAAAAAAGTCAGCACTTGTTTAATATCATCATCCTTAACCACCGCGGAATTCTTTTTTATCTTTACACCTTTATACCCTTTTAAAGAAAACTCCGGACGCACATCAATTGTAGTTTGAAAAGTTAAATTCCCATCCTGAGCAAAATTAACATCAGAAACCTCCGGAAAAGTAACCGGATTGATCTTTTCTTTTTCTATCGCTTTCTTATAACTATCATTAACCAGATTAGTCAACACTTCCTCATGGGCTTTAGCCGCATAGAATTTCTCCAGAATATGACGAGGCGCTTTACCCTTTCTAAATCCGGGAACTTGTGCTGATTTGCTCAGATTTTTATAAAACTCATTGAATTCTTCTTTAATTGCTTCTTGCGGAACCTCAATTTCTAATACTTTCTGACATTTTGCGGAACTTTTTACTTTTACTTTCACTAATATCAACTCGCTTTCTTTTTTATTTCTCTTTATGAACAGATAATCACAGATGAAAAACATCTGTGATTATCTAAAAAATGGAGCGGCGGAAGGGGGTCGCCTACTACATCCCGCATGTCCTATGCGGGATTGCGCAGGCCCACCCGCTTAGCTGTCACTCGCAGTCCTGCTCGCTGTTCCTCGCACTTGCTCGGCGCTCAGCTTGCTTCGCCCCCCATAGGAGGGCACAAATTTGGAGCGGCGGAAGGGGGTCGAACCCTCGACATTCTGCTTGGCAAGCAGACATTCTACCACTGAATTACCGCCGCGTATTTATTAGCTTATGGCTCATAGTTTATTGCTCATAGTAAAAAATACAACTGTATAAAATTAACTGATAGGATTTTCAAAATAATGATAAATAATAATTTTTTATTTAGCATTTTTCTTTTGACTATGAACCATCAGCTATGAGCTACAAACTACTTGGTGCGGACGGAGAGAGTTGAACTCTCATCCCCGAAGGGATACGGTCCTAAGCCGTACGCGTATGCCAATTCCGCCACGTCCGCCTGATTATAATTGTTTCTTTTCCGGAAAATATTTCGCCATCAATTGAAACCATAACTCAATAAACCGCTGCTCCAACTGTTCTTCTTTTGTTAAACGGCGTTTATTATCCATCTGATCCAGCTGATTATTTATACTTTCCAAGTTAACTTCTAAAGAGTTGATCATTTCATCAACCCAGGGATCTAATGACCCTTCAACTTCAGAGACGATCTTCAGAGAAAGAGCACTGACATTTTCTTCTTTTAGCCCGCTTTCAATACCTTCCCTAAGCTTATCTTTATTTTCTGTGAGCATATCCCGGGTTACCTGCTCTACATCACGAATTGCCTCATTGAATAATTTTGTCGTCAAAATATCAGCTTGCCTTAAAGCAAGCAAACGCATCTGCGGTAAAACCCCAAGACTTTGATCAAGCACATTATCGGTAATAACCGCTGCATTTTCTATTAAATATTTCCTTGTGTTCTTTCCAATTTCCGGAGTAGACAAGAGAACTTTTCCGTACAAAGCATCGACAATCATCTCCGGCTTTGTCATTTCGTGAGTCCAGACACAAGTATACGCAGAGTGAATGATCACCGCAATAAGCAATACCAAGAAAACGATAGTGTTTCTTTTTATCTTTTTCTGCAGTTTTTCAATCTTCTGCTCTATTAGCAAAACCGTGCTATTTTCCTGCCCCATCACAAACTCCTTAATTTGCATTAACAAATTAACCTCGAACTCTTTTAGAGTGAGAGGTCTTTTTTATCCGATCCAATTAGTTTCCGCTTTCCATCTGGCTAATTTCTTCCGCGATTCGTTTACCGGCTAATTGAAAAGTAACTGCAAGAAGTTTTATTTCAACATTATCTTCAATTTGTAAGTTACCTTTATGCATCTTATCAAGTTTTTCTTTAATTCCCCTAAAGATCTTATCCGCTTTTGAGAGCTTATCCGTAAAGATATCCGCAAAAGCAATGACTAAAGCTTCTTTTAAATTCTTTACAACATTTTCTGTGTTTTCCGAATCCTGCAATTCCGGAAATTCCTCTAGGATTACGGCTAATGTACGCTCACTTAATATATCAATTTTTGCTTCTGCTTTCGGCAAAATCTTTTTTTCAAAACCGGCAACAAATTCTCCGCTTTCTTTTTCAAGCTTCGCCTCAAATTCCGGCATACGCTTTTCTACTTTTTGTTTAAACTCCTCGGCATATACCGGAATAACTTCTCTTAAAGTATCACTAATCTCATCCCGCAGAACCGGGACAACCTCAATACTTCTTTTTACCAGTTTTTCTTGTATTTCGGCAGTATCAATATTAGTAATAAAATACCCCATAACACCGATCTGCACAAACAAAACAACGATTAATAGTAAAACAAATACATCTCCTATGCTGCGGTATTTATTATTTACCTTTTCAAACAGTTCAAACTGTTCCTGTATATCTTTCATCACAGAAGCTTCACCACCTTTACTATAGGATACAATTGGTGGGCCGTGAAGGACTCGAACCTTCAACCCCCTGATTAAGAGTCAGATGCTCTACCGATTGAGCTAACGGCCCTCCGATTCTTTCGGAAGTTTAAATTATAACAAAAAATAAACTTAAGGTCAAGAATAAGCGCGCCTGGTCCGACTCGAACGGACAACTCCTAGTTCCGAAGACTAGTGCTCTATCCATTGAGCTACAGGCGCAAAGAACTAACAAAAACAATTTTCACACTCTCTATCCCCGCCAAGCCATATCTTCGCAGTCACACATGGCGAGGTCTCGCCCTTCTGTGGACACCTGGCGGACAATTGAGCTATGGGCGCACAAAACTATATGTTAGTTAAAAAGCTTTTTTGCCAGACCGGCAACTCTTTGCCCAAGCCTCCGGCATTGAGCGATACTGCGCTGATCCGGCGCGCCTATAGATACCGGGCCGTAATGATCACCCTTAGCATCTCCTTGTAAGATCATGCCATGTATTAAAAACGCATACAGGATATCCATTACCGTAGTCTCATTTCCTCCTCCGATATTTGCCGAAGAAGAAAAAGCCGCTCCAATTTTCCCATCTAAGCGCCCATGTAATATCACACTTTCATCCAATAATTTCTTAACTTGATAAGCCATTGTTCCATAATAGGTTGGGGATCCAAATATAAAAACATCAAAATTTATAAGTTCCTCGGCAGATACTGATGTAATTTCCCGGCAAACAACAGATAATCCTTCTTGCTTAAGGCTCTGAGCAATTTCTTCCGCCATTTTTTTTGTGTTTCCGGATCGTGAATAATAAGCAATTAATGCTTTTGCCATAATAGCCCCCGATAAGTAATAACCAGTAAACCGAAGAGTTCCGCGAACACTAATCAAGCGTAACCAAAAATTCTTCTGGTAACTGGCTTTTTATTAATTCATCCCGGAGAGAAATGAATGCCGGATATATTGCGCAAGAATATCACGGTCTTTATCATTTATTTCCGTAAAAAAAAGCCCTAACTGATAGTTTTTAACAGTTTTAAGCTCTATGTCCGGATCAATCCTAACGACCACAGCCGCGCACTTTACTTCTTTCTCAACTTTTGCATTTTTATCGATCAGCGGCACAATCATAATTAATGATAATTTTGTCATTACCGGTATAAACTTATCCACCGTACAGTACAACCCCGAACCGCTGATGTTCTTGGTTTCCGCAGTAAAAGAGGAATTTAACCCGCAAATATTAACCTGAAGATTTGTCTCATATCGAGGACACGACCTTCTATCAAAACTGTGATTTTGACGTTCCATATTTACTCCATATGTCTGAGTTCATTTATTTCAAAATCAAGGATATGCGCGGCGGCATCAAGTTCCTCAATAGCACCGCTTATAACCTTCCTAAAATGTTCCGCCGTGGGATGACATTCTTCCAATTCGGTAAGCCGGGCAGCCATCTCTTTTAACTGCAAATATAAACGCTTTAACTCTTTTGCCTCTTTTAGGTTTTTCTGGCGGATGAACTGCAAAATAAATTCTCTATCTTGCCCTTCGATACTCAAAAACACAATACCGATTTTATAGGCAGCTCCTCCCATTTCTTCGGAAGGCTCAATCCTGGCAACTACCGCCGGGCAACTCACCGACTTTTTAACTTTTTTCTCATCGATAACAAGCGGAAGTTTCATCGTAACCTTCAATTTCGTCTTGAGCGGTATAAAACGACGTACTTGGCAAAGGACTCCGGAGCAGCTTAAATTTTTAGTTATTGTCTCCAACTGGAAATCAGGGGTACTAATTTCCAGCGGTAATGTTGAGACAAAACGAGGATAAGACCTTCTATCAAAACCATTACTATTCATGATCACCTAAAAGTTTGTTATCGTTTTCGACCTGGCAAATACTTACCAGTTTGCCTTCAAATTTGCTAAGCCTTTTATCAGCTTCATCGTATTTACCGCTCAAATTCCTTATATGTGTTCCTAATACCTCAAAATCATTCTTGAAACGCTCCATATCCTTATTTAAATGATCAAGGTGCTGAATAATATTCTGTACATTTTTTTCTATTTTTAATCCCTTCAACCCTAAAACAATCGCGTTCAAATACGCGTAAAAGGAATTGGGGCTTACGGGAATAACTTTTTTCTTCAACGCATAGACGCTTAAGCTGTTTTCCCCGTCTCCATCATCTTTAATAATCATTTCATAGTAAACATTTTCCGCGGGAATATACATAAGCGCAAAATCAAATGTTCCTTCATCAGGAACAATATATTTAGAAGCAATACTGTCAATGTGCTTTTTTACATCACTTTTAAAAATTCGGCGCGCTTGTTTTTTTCCATCTTCATTCTCTGAGCTGATGATTCGACGAAAATTTTCTAAAGGAAACTTCGAATCAACACTAATCAGGTGCTCTCCCAAGCGGACCACGGAATCGACGATCACACCGCTCTTAAATTTATATTGCATCTGAAAATTAGCAAAAGGCAGCATTTGCTTTAAAAGATCTTCTAAAAACAACTCTCCTAATCCTCCCCTTATCTTGGGAGCCTGGAGAATTTCCTGCAAACTGGCAATATCCTTGCCGACTTCAAATATCCGCTGTGTCGCCTCAGTCAAAGAACCTAACCCTTTTTGCACTTGCCCCACCATATGGGTAGCTCCCTCAAGCCGGTCGCCCACAGTTTTTTGTGAAGCAATCATTTGCTCTGTTACCGCCTGCAGATTTTGATTAACACTGTTATTAAGCTCACTCAACCGCTGATTAACTAACTGCGCATTAGCATTAAGTGATTCACTAACCTGCTGACGCAAATTATCAACCTGCTGCTGCAATAAACTCATGACATTATCTGACTTCGCCGGTTTTTGATTTTTAAACATCCAAAATATTACAACTATCACACAACCGACAACTATAGAAATTCCCAATATCAGGCTTATATCCATATTATTTCATCCCAGATTCCAAATGATTCGACTATGGACCATGGACTATCAGCTATGGACTTCTTTTATTTTTGGTCTTTAGTCTGCTGTCTCTAGTCTATTCTTAAGCTGTTTTTTCCTGCTGTTTTTCTTCTTCTGCTTTTTTCTTTTCTAATTCCTTCTTTTTCTTAAACGTTTTCCAGCACTTCACATTACAGAAAAACTGCATATTGCGATAATACCTGATTTTTTCAATAGGTTTCTTGCATGCACCGCAATTTTTAGGTATTTCAACCTTGGGAGGTTTTTTATCTTTCGCTTCCACTGCCGCTTCCGGCACTGCTTCCGGAGTTACCTCCGGTGTTACTTCTTCTTTTACTTCTTCTTTTACTTCTTCCTGTTTTTCCTCAGGGTGGGCGTCCTGTTTTACATCGTCTGTCATAACAAACTACTCCTTTCACCTCTTTTTAAAGAAACCAGTTACCGGTTTCCAGTAACCAGAAAAATCCATCAATAATATTCCTAATATATTTTTAAGTATTGGGCGGACACAGGGGTCCGCCCCTACAAATAAAAAATTTTACTGCTTTATAATATATTTATAATGACTATTGAGCCCCCGTAAAGAGATCTTCACAGGGGCCAATAATATTTATTTAACAGAAATTACCTTATTTTTTCTTTTTACGTCTAGCCATCTTTGCTCTGGAGATGTCTCCTTCTTTATCGATAAAATAAAGAAACCCATCTTCTCTTTTTACTCCAGCTTTAACTACTTTTTCCGGCTTGCCGCCTTTTTTACCGCCTCTAGCCATCTTTGCTCTGGAAACATCACCCTGCTTGTCTAAATAATAAAGATAACCTTTTTCTCTTTTTACTCCAGCTTTCGTAACCTTATCTGCCATTTTGTCACCTCCCTCCCGAAATTGTATTTTTAACAACCTTACTGCTGCGTATCTTTTATGAGGTTTTCAATCGAACGGTCGTATGTACTCTCAGTTTTACTACTAAAATAACACGCGGGAAGCTCTTTTCTCATCCGGTGATAATGCAAACATTCACAGCATCTTCCTTTGCGTGAACAAGGAACATAACTGCAATTACACATTTGTATATTTGTTTCGATATTCGGACAACCCATAACCAAACTCCTTAAGCTTTAGTTGCCTATTCGTATATTATCAATGATCCCGTCTAATGCTGCCAACGCAGACAATACTGCCAGCTGACTTGTCTTTGGATTTACCTTTGACGGCACGTTCTCCGTGCAACATATTATTTTACCAAAATCTCCCTCAATTGCAATAGTATGTGTATTTCTTTTTATTTGGCGGGAGGCAATGATACAAATCCTTGTCTTCTTCGCGCCAATCCCGGCTAAGCTTAAAACTGCGGCAACATTTATATTTTTGGGAAAACCAGCTACCGCATCAAACGCAGTTCCTTCAAAGATTACTTTCTCTGTTTTGATTTTATTTAAATCAATTTTATTCTTTTTGATATAATCCGCGCCAGCCAAACCTGCCAGCGGTTTCTTTGTTGTCAGCGAAACACTTTTTATTTTGCTCATCCCTGCGGCTTTTAGCGCATCTAGTCCCGCAATAGCACCACTGGGGATATATAGCTTTATTTTACTTTTTTTAACTTTTTTAAATAATTGCGGTTCTTTAAGCAACCCTCCGACACTCATGATCATAACATCTTTATTAAACTTAAGCGCGCTTTCGACAACCTGCACAGCAATTTCTCCAACTGCTGCTTCAATAATCAGATCGCACTTTTCAGTTAAATCCTCGAGCGAATATACATTAAGTTTTATTCTGAGCAGACGGTTTAGCTTGGCAACTTTATTTCCATCGACCTCACAAAATCCCATTAAACGGACACTGTCTTTATATCGTTTTAAAATTTCTTTAGCAAGATATGAACCAATCGTTCCACATCCGACAATACCAACTTTAATCATTATCTATTCTTTCTTTTACTTAAGCGCGGAAAGCATTCTCTGCAAAGATTTTTTCGCGCCTTTTCTCACATTCTCACTAACTCTGACTTCATAAACCATGTTTTCCAAACTATGCGCGATCCATCCCAAAGTTGTTAATTTCATATCCGCGCAGATAAAATGCTCACTGGGACAATAGAATTTCTTATGCGGAGCTTCTTGTTTAAAACGATAGATCATCCCCAGCTCTGTACCGACAATAATTTCCTGGCTGGGTGTCTTTTTTACATATTGCAGCATCTGGCTTGTCGAACCGATAAAATCCGCGTGTTTCAAAAGCCTCCCGGGACATTCCGGATGAGCAATAAATTTCGCTTTTTTATGTTTCCGCTTTGCTTCAATTATTTCTTCCTCAGAAACACGCATATGCGTCGGGCAAAATCCTTCCCAAAGAATAATTTTTTTATGCGGTAATTGAGACTGTATATAAGAACCCAGATTCCTATCCGGAACAAAAATAACCTGCTTCTCCGGGAGGGAATCGACTATTTGCACGGCGTTACTGGAAGTACAGGCAATATCACTTTCCGCTTTGACTTCCGCGGAGGAATTCACATAACAAACAACCGGCACTCCGGGATGCGCTTTTTTCAGCTTTCGCAGCTCTTTGAGATTAATCATATCGGCCATCGGACAACCTGATTCCTTTACCGGGAGAAGTATCTTTTTTTTCGGATTAAGTATAGATGCTGTTTCAGCCATAAAATGCACCCCGCAAAAAATTACAGTTTTCGCGTCTACTTGAGTAACCCCACGGCTTAATTCCAAAGAATCTCCGGTAATATCAGCCACCTGCTGTACTTCCGGACGCTGATAATTGTGCGCAATGATTACAGCTTTTCTTTTTTTCTTAAGTTCAGAAATCTTCTTCTTTAAATCACTGATATATCGCTTATCGTCTTCAGTTCTATTATCTATATTCATAAAAAATCATCACTTAGTTTTGGTTATCTTATTATCATCATTTACAAAAACTATTTTTGCCGCATGATCCTTAGCTTCTTGGGAATCCAAAAGACAATAAGTTATAATAATAACTTTATCCTGCGGTTGTGCCCAGCGAGCTGCGGCACCGTTCATACAAACAACTCCGGAACCGGCCGGACCTTCCATAACATAGGTTTCCACACGAGAGCCGTTATTCAGATTAACTACCTGAACACGTTCGTTAGGATATATATCCGCGGCTTCAAGTAAATCTTTATCAATAGTAATACTTCCCATATACTGAAGATTAGCATCAGTAACAGTTGCTCTATGGATTTTAGATTTACAAATTATACGTAGCATTCTTTTCACCCCTCTTCAAAAAATTAAAAATTCAAAAGTCAAAACCCATAAGTTCAACTCAAAAACAACAACTATAAAACTATTCTCTTTTTCATTTTGAATTTTAACTTGTAATTTTGATTTTTGACTTTTGACTTTTGACTTTAATTACTATATTATCAATCAATCTTACCTTGCCGATAAACACCGCCAAAGCTATTAATGTTCTTCCGGATATCTTTTTTCCCGGCAGCAGATCATCAGCTCCTGCGATTACAATGTAGTTTATTGTAACAGACTCCGTCTGAGAAATCAATCTTTTCATTCTTAAAATAACTTTTCCGGGATTCCGCTCTCCCTCAATGATCATTTTGCGGGCGATCTGCAAAGCTTGAAATAATACTGCCGCGTCCTTCCTCTGCCCCGGGCTCAGATAAATATTACGGGAACTTTTGGCCAAACCATCAGGCTCACGAATAATCGGCAAGACTTTTACCTTGACCGGCATATTTAGATCCTTAACCATTTTCCCTATAATAACAGCCTGCTGGGCATCTTTTTGACCAAAATACGCGATATCCGGCAAAACAATGTTAAAAAGCTTACTTACTACTGTGGTAACTCCTTTAAAATGACCCGGCCGGGAAGCTCCGCACATCCGTCCGCTGATCTCATTAACTTCCACTGTCGTAAGATACTTTTCAGCATACATATCCTGATCAGAAGGAATAAAAACATAGTCTACTCCGGAACTCCTGGCAAGTTTCATATCACTTTTAATATCACGGGGATACAGCTTAAAATCTTCTTTCGGCCCAAACTGCAGAGGGTTTACATAGATGCTCATCACCGTGACATCAGCATCCTTAACCGACTGCCGGACTAAAGAAAGATGCCCTTGATGTAAATATCCCATAGTCGGGACAAACCCTATAGTTTTCCCCTTTTGTCTAAGCTTTTTGCTCAGATTCTGCATCCGGAGGACGCTGCGAATCAACTTCATTTTGTTCTTCCTTCTTTCTCGGCAATAAAGCCCATAGCATTACATATATAATGCCTCCGGACCCGAAAAAAATACCCGTACTTACAAAAATCATTCTAAAGACCAGCGGATCAATCTTATATGCCTCAGCCAACCCCGAACATATCCCGGCAATCACTCTCTCATTATTATTCCGGTAGATTCTTCTCACGATTTAAACTCCTTGAGCATTTTTTTTATTGTCTTTTTTAAAATCGGATGTTTCTTAAGCGGTGACAGATCAGCCATGGGCATTAATACAAACTTTCTTTTATGCATCAAAGGGTGGGGAATCTTAAGATCTCTACACTTATAGATCAAATCTCCATAAAAAAGTATATCCAAATCTATAATCCGGGGACTCCATTTAAGAGAATTTAGTTTTCTCCCCATATCAGACTCTATTGCTTTTAAAACTTTCAGTAATTTATTCGGATGCAGATCAGTAAGAATACAAACCGCTCCATTCAAAAACATTCCCTGATCAGGGCCTCCGACAGGTTCGGTTTCATATAGGGAAGATATCCCCAGGATACGAACATCTTTTTCTCCGCAAAGCAGAGAAAGAGCAAGTTCAATATTGCTTTTTCTATCTCCTAAATTTGAACCTATGCCTAAATAAGTTTTTTGCCAACAACGCTTCATAGAACAGCCAAACGCTCAACAGCTTCCTTTATCCTGGTTTTGTTTTGCGTAAGCGCGAACCTTATATATCCTTCTCCGGACTTTCCAAAACCTACTCCGGGAGTAACAACGATATCCGCATTCTGCATCAAATGATTAGAAAATTCTATAGAGTTTTTCCCGGATGGAATTTTAGTCCAAACATAAAAAGTTGCTTTTGGGGCCTTTACTTCAAAACCAATCTTTGATAAGCCAGTAACAAGGATATCTCTTCTCTGTTGATAAATTTTGGACATTCCTTCATAAAAACTCCGCGGTGATTTCAACGCGGCAATTCCCGCCAATTGCACAGCCTGAAAAATCCCGGAATCCACATTTGATTTGATCTTGGCTATTGCGGCAACTACATCTTTATTTCCACAAACCCAGCCCACTCTCCAGCCGGTCATATTAAACGTTTTAGAAAGAGAATGGAATTCTACGGCAACCTCTTTTGCTCCGCTTAATTCTAATATCGAAGGAGCGCGATAATTGTCATAGGACATTTCCGAATAAGCCATATCAAAACATATAATGATTTTATTTTTCTTCGCGAATTTAATCACATCCTGTAAAAACTGTTTGGGGGCCAATGCCGCGGTCGGATTATTCGGATAATTCAGGAATATAAGTTTTGCCTTTTTTAATACCGCAGCCGGTATCTTTTTCAAATCCGGCAAAAAATCGTTTTCCTGCAGTAAAGGCATCCGATACGGAATACCTCCGGCCAAAATAGTAGCATTACTATACGGCGGATAACCCGGGTCCGGCACAAGCGTAACATCGTTTTTATTTAAAAACGCGAATGGAGTATGGGCAATACCCTCCTTCGATCCCAGCAAAGGCAATATTTCATTAATTGGGTCAAGTTTAACTTTAAAACGGTTATTATACCATGTGGCAATTTCTTCTCTAAAAGCCGGCATGCCGGCATCCATGGCATAGCGGTGATTTAAAGGGTTTTTCGCGGCCCGATACAATGCTTCGATTATATGTTTCGGCGTTGGGATATCCGGATCTCCGATACCCAAATCTATAAGATCCTTTCCCGCCTGTCTGGCCTTGCGTTTTGCTTTATCGATTTCGACAAAAAGATAGGGCGGTAATTGCTGTAATGTCTTCGCGGTCTTAATCTCCATATACTAAATCATCCTTCCTTTCTTCACAACACTGTGAAATCAAAATTCAAAAATCAAAAATATATATTTGTATTATTTAAAGAAATATTTTTAAAGCATTCTATCATCAACAAACAGTTCACTTATTAATAGAATCCAACTTTTGATTATTTTCAATTTTGTCAATATATTCTGTTATATTATTTTTAACTTTTTAATTTTGATTTGTATTTTTGACTTTTGGTCTTTGACTTTTGAATTAATTTTACTATTTCCCCAACACATCCTGCATATTATATAAGCCAACGGGTTTATCCGCAACCCATCGGGCGGCTTCCAGAGCTCCTTTAACAAAAATATCTCTAGTTTTTGCATGGTGGCTTAATTCGATAGTATCCACATCGCTTTCAAGTATGATCTTGTGATCACCGACAATTTCACCCTCACGAATAGCTTCAATATCTGTAACCGCTTTATTAGTCACAGACTCAATTAAATGAGCAAATTGTTTTGCAGTACCACTGGGAGCATCTTTCTTATGAATATGATGCGCTTCAATTATTTTAACTTTATAATCCTTAAGCTTAGCTGCTGCTTGTTTAACCAGTTCAAACATAACATTGACACCAACTGACATATTTGGCGAATAAACAATTGCAATCTGTTTGGCAGCATCGGCAATTACCTGAACCTGCTCTTTGTTTAAACCTGTTGTACCAATCACCACAGCTTTATTATACTCACAAGCAAGATCAAGCAAGGCCTTTTTATCCACCATCGGAGTAAAATCGATAATCACATCAACCTGCTTTATTTGGCTAATATCATCGGTTACTTTAATCCCACAAAGAACCGTACCAATAGTTGGTGAATTCTTTATCTCAAGTCCAATACAAACCTCAAGGATATTGTCAGCTTGGGCTAATGACATAATTCTTTTACCCATTTTTCCGCAGCAACCGATGACTCCTAACCTAATCATTTTTTCTTCCCTTTCAATAATCCATACACAAGAAGAGCTTCTTTAAGTTCAGCTAAAGATTCTTCAGCTAAAGGACACAACGGCAGTCGAAGTTCCGGCGCTATCATCCCTAAAAGCCCCATTGCTGTCTTAACGGGAATCGGGTTTGTTTCCACAAACATAGCTTTGATCAAAGGCAGTAATTTGTAATATACTTCCTGCGCTTTTTTAAGATTACCTTTTTCAAATTCCTCAATTACTTTAGCCACATCCTGGGGTACGATATTAGCAAGCACAGAAATAATTCCTATTCCTCCGATCGATAAAACCGGCAAAAGCAAAGCATCATCACCGGAAATCAAAGCAAAATCCTTAGGGCACAACATCTTTATTCTCGCCATTTGCTCTAAATTCCCCGAGGCTTCTTTTACCGCTATAATATTTTTACAATCACAAGCCAGCCGGGCAATCGTTTCCGGCAGCATATTAACCGCTGTTCTTCCGGCAATATTATATAAAACAATCGGAATATCCACACTATCGGCAATTTCCTTAAAATGCAAATATAATCCCTGCTGTGTCGGCTTATTATAATAAGGCGTGATCAGCAGAGACCCATCCGCTCCGGCTTCTTTGGCATGTTTAGTTAAACGAATAGCTTCCGTGGTATTATTTGAACCGGTACCGGCAATAACCGGAACTTTTCCACCTGCTGTTTTTACAACCAGTTCAATTACCCGCTCATGTTCGGCCAATGACAATGTCGCCGACTCTCCGGTTGTCCCGCAGGGAACAATCGCGCTGGTTTTGTTTTTAATATGAAATTCCACAAGTTCTTTAAGTTTATCCTCATCAAGACGGCCGTCTTTAAACGGTGTAACAATCGCAACCATTGATCCTCTAAACATAACACTCTCCCTCATACACAACCCTCGCCGGGCCTTCCATCCAGACATCCTCATACTCACTTCCGGTATAAGTAAAATATATTTTCAATACTTCCCCGCTTTTTGTCGTGATATTAATTTTAAAACTGCCCGGGGTACTAATAAATTTATGGTGATGGATCAAAGCCGAGGCAACCGAACCGGTTCCGCAGGCTAATGTTTCCGCTTCTACCCCGCGCTCATACGTACGGATTGCCAGATTCTCTTGATCAACTATGGAAACAAAATCAACATTAGTTCCCTCCGGATGAAATTCCCGGTGATAACGAATAAGCCTTCCCAACAGGAGAACTTTCGCCAATTCCAGGTCTTCGACAAAATAGATCGCATGCGGAACTCCGGTATTAACAAAATTTACCGGATACATCCGCCCATTAATATTAAGATTCATGTTTAACTGCATATCTTTAGGCGGTGTCATTTTAACTTTAATCGCGTCATCTTTTAATTCTGCCTTTAAAATCCCGGCTAAAGTTTCCACCGTCGCACTCTTTTTCCCCTTATAAAGCGCCGCGCACCGCATACCATTACCGCACATCTCCGCTTCCGAACCGTCAGGATTAAATATCCGCATTTTAAAATCAGCTTTCCGGGATTTTTCAATAAAGATCAACCCATCCGCGCCAATAGCTTCAACCCTATTACATAAAGCTGCCGCCAATTCAGTTCCGTTTTTCAAACCGGAACGCCGATTATCAAAAACAATGAAGTCATTGCCGGAAGCAACCATTTTAGTGAAATCAAATTTTCTTTTTCTGATGACCTTACGTTTGACAGATTTTGCCTTTTTAACGTTAACTTTTTTTGTCTGCTTTATTTTCACTAGAGCCTTCTTCATATACACTCCTTATAAGTTAACCACAACCTCATTTTTCACCAGATCAGCATAGGTCTCTCTTTTGGTAATTATCCAACACCGATTCCCCTTAACTAACACTTCAGCAGCTCTGCGCCGGCTATTATAGTTACTCGACATAGTAAAACCATAAGCTCCGGCACTCATAACAGCAAGTAAATCTTTTTGCTTTAAATCGCACGGCAGACGCCTATCTTTAGCGATAAAATCACCGCTTTCACAAATCGCGCCCACTACGTCCGCTTTTTTTAATCTGCTTTTTTTGTCAGCCTTCACTGGCAAAATATCATGGTGTGCATCATAAAACGCAGGCCGGATCAAGTCATTCATTGCCGCATCGACAATAATGAACCTCTTTGCCGGAGTATCTTTGACATAAACAACCTTAGTCACCAGAATCCCGGCATTACCGGCAATAAATCTTCCCGGTTCTAAAATGAGTTTTAGCTTCCGGCCTTTTAATATCGGGATAATTGCCCGGGCATAATCCTGCGCTGTCTGCGGTCTTTCATCGCTGTAAGTAATGCCCAGTCCGCCGCCGATATTAAGATGGGTAATGCCTACGCCTTTTTCATTGAGTTCATCAATCAAAGCAATTGATTTCTTTAGAGCCTCAATAAAAGGCGTAACATCTTCTATTTGAGAACCTATATGCACATGAATGCAGCACAAGTTAACATTTTTAAGTTTTTTACTTAACTGCAAAAATATTCTTCGCGTAGTTCCGATATCGATCCCGAACTTATTCTGTTTTTTTGCCGTAGTAATATAATGATGGGTATGGGCATCTACGTCCGGATTAATCCGGATTGCCACTCCCTGTTTTTTACTCAATCTTCCGGCCACCTCATCAATTAACTCTAATTCCGGGATAGATTCCACATTAAAAAACAATATCCCGGCACGGATCGCCGCTTCGATTTCTTCCTCTGTTTTTCCCACAGACGCATACACGATCTTCTTTCCCGAAACACCGATCTTCTTAGCGCGATACAACTCTCCGCCGGAAACAATATCGATTCCCGCTCCTCTTTTAGCCAGAGCTTTGCAAACACTTAGATTTGAATTTGCTTTCATGGAATAACAAATCAGCGGAGCCAGATCAGCAAAAGCTTTTTTAAGCTTATCATAATGATCCACCAGTGTATTATGACTATAGACATATACCGGCGAACCAGCTTTCTTAACAATATTCTCTATACTTATCTGTTCACAATAAAGTTTATTCTTCTTGTAAGTAAAATCATGCATGCAAAACTACTCCCTTTTTAGCGGGCGCAGGCAGGCGGCGCCCCTACATATTTATTTTTTGATTTTTGGTTTTTTGCGATTAATCGATTTTTTTGATTTTATCGCATGCTCCGGTGTCATTATTTTCTTAATATCTTTCTGATTAAGCGCCCGGTGAAATGTCCTGAGTAATTTATCCGGCATTTCTTTTATCTTGATATTTTTATCCTGTGAATACCTTATTAGTCTTCCCACAATATCATGCGCATCTTTAAACGCTACCTTTTCATAAACCAGAAATTCGGCAAGCTCTGTAGCATACAAGCACTCATCTTCCAGCGCTTGGGCAATGACTTTTTTATTCAGTTTTATTCCCTTGATAAACTTCGCCATTATTTTTAACTCGTTTTTAATAATATCCACTGATGAAAATAACGGTTCTTTATCCAGCTGCATATCCCGGTTATAGGATAGCGGCAATCCCTTCATCGTCGTTAAAACAGCAACCAGGCTGCCGTTAACCTGCCCGGTGTATCCCCGCACCAGTTCTAAGAAATCCGGATTCTTCTTATGCGGCATTAGACTGCTGCCGGTGCAAAACTCTTCCGGCAGATCGACATAATTAAACTCCTGCGTAGAATATAAGATCATATCCTCGCTAAACCGGGATAAATGCGTTTGAATAATCGCCAGAATGCTTAAAAATTCAATAATAAAATCCCGGGAACTTACATTGTCCAGAGAGTTCTCCACCTGTTTTACAACTTTAGTCAGAACCTTTTCTTTATCCAAAAACTGAGTTATGGCCTGATCATAAGCCTCTTTAGACAAGGAACTTCCGGCCAGAGCCCCGGCACCGATATAAGCAACAGTATTATCATAAAACTGCGAGACCCGGTTAAGATCCCGGTTAAACACATTATGAAATGCCATCAAGTAATCATAATACCGAATAACCTGTGCCCGCTGCGTATGCGTATAACCTAAGAAGGCTTGTTCTTTATATTGGGTAGCTGCCTCCGCAAAGCTTTCCAAAATATCAAACAGCATTTTCATAAGTTTCACCGACTCACTTTTACAATACCATTTCATATCAAAAACAATCTGATCATTCCGGGACCGCAATGTATGCAGCTTTAACGCTAAATTACCGACTTTCTTTTCTAAAAGATTCTGGATTGCGGTATGAATATCTTCGGATGTATTGTCCGGTTTAAAAGCACCTTTTTTAACCGCTTCAGAAATACTATTTAGAGCCTGCAAAATTTTCTTAGCTTCTTCAAGTGTTAAAATTCCGCTCTTTTGCAAAGTGAGGGTATGGATCTTGGAATGATAAATATCATACTCTGCCAGCTTATAATCGTACTGTATAGACTTGGAAAACTCCTCAAAGTCCTTATCGATAGGCTTTTTAAACCGTCCGCCCCATAATTTTTTAGCCATATTATTTCTCCCGATACGGTAAAGAAAATATTTCTATAAACCCCTTGGCGTCTTCCCGGTTAAACTGATCCTCTTCGCCATAAGTTGCCAGTTCTTTTTTATAAAGTGAATATTTTGATTTTCTTGCCGCGACTGTAATATTACCTTTATACAGCTTCAGTTTTACTGATCCGGTTACTTTTTCCTGGCTTAAAGTCACAAACGCTTCCAGACTCCTCCGCAGCCGGGAAAACCATAAACCCTGATAAGCAAGCTGAGAATATTTTTGAGCCACTATTTCCTTAAAGCTTAATGTATCTTTATCAAGAACCACACTTTCAAGTTCCTGATGGGCCCGGAGCAATATCCAGGCCGCCGGGGCTTCATAAACCTCCCGGGATTTAATACCCACAGTCCGATCTTCCACAAGATCAGTTCTGCCGATACCATGTTTACCGCCGAGTTTATTTAAAATTTCAATTATTTCTAAAAAATTCTTTTTCTTTCCGTTAATTTCAACCGGTACCCCTTTATTAAATGCGATTTCCGCGAAATCCGCTTTCTGCGGAGTTTTATCAATATTTTTAGTTAAAACATAAGCCGATTCATCCGGAGCATTACCTAAATCTTCCATTAAACCGCCTTCAATACTAATTCCCCAGATATTCTGATCAATACTGTAAATTTTTTCTTTAGTGGTCGAGATCGCAATTTTGTTTTTCTTGGCATAAGCGATCTCCGATTCCCGTGATGTAAGTTCCCACTCCCGTAACGGCGCGATTATTTTTAATTTTGGATCTAAAATTTTTACAGTTGTATCAATTCTAACCTGGTCATTACCTTTACCGGTACAGCCGTGAGCAACATACAAAGCTTTTTCTTTATGCGCGATATCAACTAAATATTTCGCGATTAACGGCCGGCCCAGCGCTGTGGATAAAACATATTTAGATTCATAAACAGCATTAGCCTGCAATGCCGGTAAAATATAATCTTCGGCAAATTCTTTTTGCAGATCTTCGACATATATTTTTTTAACTCCGCTAGCCTTTGCTTTCTTTTTCAACTCTACCGGAGAAAACTCACTCCCGAGATTAGCGCTAAAACAGATAACCTCAAAACCCTTATCCGCAAGCCACCGCACGCAGCAAGAAGTATCCAACCCCCCTGAGTAAGCTAAAACAATTTTCTTTTTATTCATTTTTATCTTCCTTTTATTTTAAGTTGTAAGTCATAAGGATTAAGAATTAAGTTTTAAAAATTTTTAAAACTAACTTACATTCTTTTGTTTTTTACTTAATCCTTAATACTTACCGCTTATGACTTAATAAGCAGCGCCATCACCGCTTTTTGCACATGCAGACGATTTTCCGCCTGGTCGATAATAATCGAATGTTTTGATTCCGCGACCTCATCGGTTATTTCTTCATCCCGGTGCATCGGCATACAGTGCATAATCATCGTTTCCTTTTGGGACTTTTTAATCAAACCGGAATTTAACTGAAACGGCTTAAAATCCCGCCTTCTTTGAGCTGATTCTTCTTCCTGCCCCATGGAAGTCCAAACATCAGTATAAACAAAATCCGCTCCCTTTATAGCCTCTTCCGGCCGCTGTGTCCAAGTAAAAACAGTTTTATTTTTTTTCCCTAAAACACAAGCCTCCTGCCATATTTTTTTATCCGGCATATATCCTTTCGGCGTCGCCACATTAATGCTAAGCCCGACTTTTGCCGCTATTGCCAAAAGTGAATTAAGGACATTATTCCCATCACCGATATAAGCAAGCTTTATTCCTTTAAACCCGGCTTTTTTTTCATAGATAGTAAAAATATCCGCCAGCGCCTGGCACGGATGATACAAGTCACTTAAACCGTTAATTACGCTAACTTCCGCGTATTCGGCAAGTTCATTAATATGCTCATGCGAGAACGTCCGCGCGACAATCAGATCCACATAACGGGCCATGACCCGCGCCACATCTTTAATCAGTTCACGTTTACCCAGCTGAATATCCTGGGGGGCCAGATAAATACAATCTCCTCCCAACTGCCGGACACCCGCTTCAAAAGAAACCCGCGTCCGCATCGAAGGTTTTTGAAAAACCAGCGCGACAACCTTCTGTTTCAAAATAAAATTGTACTTATTTTTTTTCAGCGCTTTAGTTTTTTTAAATATTTTATTAATATCTTCATTAGTTAGATCAAACCCGGAAATTAAATCTTTATTCATATTTTTCCTTAACATTTACTAATAGCATCTTCAATAATTTCCAATGCCTGAGTAATTTCTTTTTTATTAACATTCATCGCCGGCATAATCCGGAGAATATTTTTCTGTGTACAGTTGATCAATAAACCTCTCAATAAACAATATTCAACTGCCTTCTGGGCGTTCACGAGCAATTCCACCCCGATCATCAAACCTATGCCCCGGACCTCCTTTATCACCGGATAACGGCCTTTCATCCGGATAAGTTCATCATGCAGAAGAGTCCCCATTTTCACGGTATTAATTAATAACCGTTCTCTTTCAATAGCCTCAAAAACAGCCAGTGACGCCGCGCACGCCAACGGGCTTCCGCCAAAGGTGGAAGCATGCATACCCGGCTTTAACATTCCGGCAACTTTTTTCTGCACAACCATTGCTCCGATCGGCATTCCGCCGCCAAGACTTTTCGCTAAAGTCATTATATCCGGCTCTATTCCGTAATGCTGATAACAAAATAATTCTCCGGTCCGGCCCATTCCGGTCTGGACCTCATCAATTATTAATAAAATATTACTTTTAAAACAAAAATCACGCACAAACCTGATATATTCATTATTGGCGACCTGAACTCCGCCTTCTCCCTGTATAAGTTCAAGCATTATTGCCGCAGTCTTATCGTTTACCGCGTTTATTAATGCCTGTTTGTCATTGAAAGGAACACTCTTAAATCCTTCCGGCATCGGCTCAAACCCTTTTTTATAAACATCCTGTCCGGTAGCTGCGGTACAGGCTAGTGTCCGGCCGTGAAAAGACTTCTCCATCGTAATAATCTCATACCGTTTGGGATTACCAAAAGCCCGCGCTAGTTTGAATGCTGCTTCATTAGCCTCTGCTCCGGAATTGCAAAAAAATACTTTACCGCCAAAAGAATTCAGCGCGATGCGTTCGGCAAGATTACCTTGTAATTCATTATAATAGTTATTCGGCACATGAATTACCTTCTTAACCTGATTTATAATCGCGTTTACCACCCGTTTATGGCAATGACCAATGCCGCTTACGGCCCAGCCCGGAAAAAAATCAAGATAAAGTTTTCCTTTTACATCCCAAACCCAACTACCGCGCGCTTTACTGACAATCAAGTTAACCCGCGTATAATTATTTACCACATTTTCGTCGTATACCTGAACCATTTCCTGGGCATCCATAATTATCATTCCACCTCTCTTAGAAAACTAATTGTAAAATTATCAATTATCGTTTATCATTTAAATTTTATTTTTTCAATGCTAATTTTGTAATGCTAATTTTAAAATTTTAAATTATCTTTTTATAATTTCCGTTCCGATACCTTTATCCGTATAAACCTCTAACAATAAAGCATGCATTATCTGCGCATCAATAATATGTGTTTTATTCACCCCGGCTTCCGCGGCATCCACACAGGCTTTTACTTTCGGAATCATTCCTCCGCTGATCACATTTCTCTCCATCAAACTTTTTACATCTTTTACTTTTATGCTGGAAACTAATGAATCAGGATTATTCACATCAGCCATTACTCCCATCACATTGGTAAGTAATACTAATTTCTCAGCATTCATCGCCACGGCTATTTCTGAAGCAACCGTATCAGCATTCAAGTTATAAAGCTCACCATCATCTCCGACTCCCAGCGGAGCAACCACCGGAATAATTTTTGAATGCAGTAAGCTATAGATCAGTTTATTATCAAACCCCGTGATTTTACCGACAAAACCAACATCTTTTTTTGTTTTTTTCTTTTTTGCCGTGATCAGCTCGCCATTCCTGCCGACAAAACCTTTAGCCGCATTACCTAAATCTTTTAATTGTTTGACAATATTTCTATTCACTTCGGTCAAAGCTTCAGTAGCTATGGCCAAAGTTTCTCTATCCGTAACCCGAATACCGTCTATAAATTTTACCTCCAAACCATTCTCTCTCATCTTCTGGGAAATAAACGGCCCGGCCCCGTGGACAACGACGGGATGTATCCCCACATGATTCATAAAAGTAATATCTTCAAGTATAGACTGGTTTATCTCTGACTGCTCAACAGCACTGCCGCCATACTTAACAACCACTACTTTACCGAAAAACCGTTTAATATACGGTAATGCTTCTATTAAAATATCTACTTTCTTCGACGCTTCCTGCATCATACAATTTACTCTCCTCTGTCGAGAAAATTAATTTAGCATTGTAAAATTATCAATTTAAAATGCTAATTTTGTAATGATAATTGACCAATTAATTGTATTCAGTATTGATCTTTACATATTCCGCGGTAAGATCACTACCCCACATTGTTTGTTCAAATTTACCGGCATTCAGATTTATCGTAATCTCCACATGTTTTTTTTCTAATAGTTTGATCAGAATCCGGTTATCCTTAAGCACAGGATTTGACTTCCGATAAACTGCTTTTTTCTGCAAAAATACTTCCAGTTTCTCTTCCTTAAAATCAACTCCCGCCGCTCCGATACTTGCCGGGATTCTTCCCCAATTGGGATTTTCTCCGGCGATCATTGTTTTTACAAGCGGAGAATTCACAATCGCTGCGGCAGCCTGTGTCGCCTGTTCCTTTGTCTTTGCTCCCAGCACTTTAGCCTTAATAACTTTTGTTGCTCCCTCACCATCTTCGACAATCAGCATGGCCAGCTTAAAACAAATAAATTCTAAAGCATCGGTAAAAATTTTCCACTCTTTACTGCCATAGTTAATTTCGGTATTTGCCGCGAGCCCATTAGCCAAAACAATTACTGTATCATTAGTGCTCATATCCCCATCAACACTAATGCGGTTAAAAGAATTTTCCACTGCCCGATTAAGTGCCTTTTTTAATGCCGAGGACTGAATATGCGCGTCCGTAGTGACAAAACAAAGCATTGTCGCCATATTCGGACAAATCATTCCCGCGCCTTTAGCCATGGCCGCGATCGTTATTTTCTTTCCCTTGATCATAATTTCAACCGCGGTTTGTTTTTCATAAGTATCAGTTGTCATTATCGCCGCGGCAGCTTTGTCCGCTTTATTGAAATCAAGGCCTTTAATAAGCTCCGGGATATTATTAATAATTTTTGGTACCGCTAAGTATTTACCGATCACACCGGTTGAGGCAATAAGCGCATCATAATTTTTTATATCCAGCTGCTTGGCCAATGCGCTGATAATTTTTATCGCATCCTCTTTACCTTTTTTTCCGGTACAGCAATTAGCATTACCGCTATTAATAATTATTGCCTGAGCCGTACTGTTCTTTAAGTGCTCACGGTCAATCTCAATATGCGCTGCTTTTATTTTATTGGAAGTATATACTGCCGCAGCTTTTGCTTTTACAATTGAATAGATCAACGCCAGGTCTAAATTTTTCTTTTTTAAACCGCACCATACTCCATTCACTTTAAACCCTAAGGGGCTCGTAATTGTACCTTTTTTAAGTTCCTTCATCAGATCATTCCCAGGGTTTCATCAAGGCCAAACATAATATTAAAATTTTGCACTGCCTGCCCGGCAGCTCCTTTAACCAAATTGTCTATTGCCGCGATCACAATCAACTGCTTGTCCACGATTTTAAGGCCGATGTCACAAAAATTAGTATGCGCAACATCTTTAATTTCCGGAAATTCATCTGCCGGCCGGATCCGGACAAACGGACTGTCCGCATAAAAGTTTTTCACTAAATCCACAGCCTCAAAAACAGATATATTCTTTTTAAGCCTCATGTATATTGTGCTTAGAATCCCTCTGTTCATCGGCACAAGATGCGGCACAAATATCAAAGACACATCCTCACTGGATAGAGCCCGCAGCTCCTGAAGAATTTCCGGTGAATGCTGATGATTACACACCCTATACGCTTTAAAGTTTTCATTAACCTCAGAAAAAAGTAAAGCTATAGACGCTTTTCTGCCGGCACCGCTTACTCCGGTCTTAGCATCAATGATAATATCCTTTTCCACAAGTTTTCCTTTTAAAAACGGAGCACACGCCAAAATTGCTCCGGTAGGAAAACATCCCGGATTCGCGATCAACTGCGCTTTTTTGATTTGTTCCCGATACAATTCACACAAACCATAAACACTTTTTTCTACAAACTCTTTATTTGTATGCGCCACTTCGTACCATTTCTCATATTCATTAATATCTTTAAGCCGGTAGTCCGCACTAAAATCTATTACTTTTTTTCCCTTTTTTAAAAAATCCGGAGCAATCTGCATGGAAACCCGATGCGGAAGCGCCAAAAACACAATATCACAATCATTGGCAATTTTTTCTACATTTACTTCATTTTGACATTCAATATCCAATATTCCGGTTAACCAGGGGAAAATAGTATTTATCGGACAGCTTTCTTCTATTTTAGCTACTAAATTAGTAATTTGCGCATCCGGATGCCGCACCAGAATCTTAATCAACTCTTCCCCGGCATATCCGGTTGCTCCAATTACCGCAATTTTTAACATAATATCTCCTTAATTTGCTAATGCAAATTAACCTCGAACCGTTAAAGTGAGAGGTCTTTTATTTTATAATAAGTAAAAACTTATTATAAAATAAAAAACTGTTACCGTCAATGAATTTTTCGACGGAATTCGACGAAAACATCGGGCAAATAAACGATAACTATTTAAAAACAAACATGTTACGCACAAAAGCACCAATTTTGGATATAAAACTATTGATTAAATAAGTTTGGAGTAGAATCCCGGATATAAATTAACGCTTTGTCCACTGGAAGCGTGCACGAGCACCCTTTTGACCAGGCTTTTTGCGTTCCTTCATACGAGAATCTCTGGTAAGAAAATGACCTTTTCGCAAAGTCTGTTTAAGGCTTTCATCATATTTGAGTAAAGCTCTGGCGATTCCGTGACAGATAGCTCCGGCCTGACCGGCAACACCCCCGCCCCGGACATTTGCCCGTACATCTAATTTGCTTAAGGAATTAGTAATGATCAGAGGCTGACGTACTAACATCCTTAATACTTCCCGAGGAAAATAATTATCTAGAACCCGCTTATTAACAATAAACTCTCCATTGCCCGGTTTTAATTCAACTCTGGCAACAGCTTCTTTTCTTCTTCCTGTAGCGGTATATTTTTTTAATTGTGCCACTTATGTAACCTCCTTCAATGAAGCCGTAATTTACAGAATATCATGATGTAAATTATATGGCTGAATTGAATCCGCCAATTTTTATGGCGGATTATTTTTATATTTTCAATTCCTGCGGCTTTTGAGCTTCGTGCGGATGCTTATTTGTCGCATAAACTTTTAATTTTTTAATTATTTTACGCCCTAAAGAATTATGCGGCAACATCCCTCTTACCGCGTGATAAATAACTTCTTCCGGCTTTTTAATTAGCATTGTTTCCAAATTAACTTCTTTTTGTCCTCCCGGATATCCGGAATATGACTGATATTTCTTATCTTTAAGCTTATTACCTGTTACCTTTACTTTTGCGGCATTAATAACCACAATCTCGTCGGCCATATCAACATACGGAGTAAATTCCGGCTTGTTCTTACCGCGCAAAATCATGGCGATCTTAGTTGCTACTCTGCCTAAAATTTTACCTTCAGCATCAATAATATACCAGTTCCTTACTACATCTTTTGGTTTTTGTGCAAATGTCTTATTCATCATTATTTTCATCTTTATTTGTAATATTAAACATAGTTTCTCGAAACAGTAAAATAGAAATATACCATGATCCCCAGAGCATGTCAAGAGAAAAAGAAAGATTTTTTTATCTTAGTGAATTGTAACTCATAGTGCGACATTGTCAAGATTTTGATCACTGTTATTTTGAAAATGCTCTTTTACCATTTGCTTCGCTGTCTTATAACCATGAATTTTTCTCGGATAATTATTTATCCATTTTTCGATTTTTTT
>JBDRPX010000003.1:0-206323 GCA_043826565.1 Candidatus Omnitrophota bacterium | reverse complement strand
AAAAAATCGAAAAATGGATAAATAATTATCCGAGAAAAATTCATGGTTATAAGACAGCGAAGCAAATGGTAAAAGAGCATTTTCAAAATAACAGTGATCAAAATCTTGACAATGTCGCACTATGAGTTACAATTCACTTGTTATAGATTTTCCCCATAAATTTCTTGACAAATCGCTTAGGTCTATGGTATATTCTTACAAATTCATTAAGAAAGGAGAAAAGTTCATGCCTTCAAAAAAATCAGCGATAAAAGATCTTAAAAAATCGAAAAAGAAACAATTACAGAATATAGCGCGCAAAAAAGCGTTAAGAACTGCGGAAAAAAAGATGATTGCCGTGATTGAGGAAAAAGACCTGGGCAAAATTAAAGCAGAGATTAATAAATTCGCCGCAAGTGTCGATAAAGCCGCGTCAAAAGGAATAATTCATAAGAAAAACGCTTCGCGCAAGAAATCCCGCTATATGAAGAGAATTAATAAACTTTCCGCGGCTAAGAAACCCTCCGCAAAAACTGCGGCAAAAGCGGCAAAAAAAGCAGCGTAAAAAAACTATTTTTCAGTACAAATTCGAACAATCAATGTTTCCAACGCCAATAACGGGGGCTTAAGCCCCTGTTTAATGGCGATATCAGAATCAAGTAAAAGCCTCAAATCCTTATCTAATTCGCGAAAACTAAACCGAGCCGCCTGTTTTTTAACAATGTTGACGATATACGGGCTCATTTTAAGTTTTCGCGACATTGTTTCTTGTGAACAACCCTTTTGCGCTAATTGTTTAACAGATTCAATTCTCTTTAACTGCCAATTGATTAACCCGATTATATCCGTTGCCTGTTTACCATCCCGGGAAAGCTCATTAGCAATTATTAAGGCACGATCTGCTTTCTTCTGCACTAAAGCGTCTACTAAAGCAAATCTTGTATCCGTCGTAGTTTTTCCGACCAGAGCCTCGACACTCGCTTCTGATATCGTTTTTTCCTCCAGGGAGTAAGTACAAAGCTTATCCAGGGAATTTATCAAAGCATCCAACTCTATGCCGGCATTTTCAATTAATAATTCGACAGCACCGGGAGCAATTCTTTTTCCATTATTTAAAACGTAATCAGCAACCCACTTTCTCAGACCAACTCCCTGCAGACGCGGGAAGGCAACCGGAATTGCATATTTAGCAATTTTCTTTATGAATTTGTCTTCAAGTTTTTTATTTGTTTCCAGTATCAGGCAGACATTATTAACAGAAGTGCTTAAAAAAGTTATTAGTTCCTCTTCAAAGGAAGAAAATTTTTCAACATTTTTTACGATGATCATTCTTTTCGCAGACATAAACGGCAGGGTTTTAACACTATCTAATACAGACACAAAATTAGCTTCTTCAGCGAAAAAAACATCAAAGTTAAAATGCACAGATTCTTTGGGGACAAGAGAATTTTTAATTTCTTCCTCAATTGAACGTATTAGGAATATTTCTTCGCCGGAAAATAAGTATACCCCCGCTATCTTCCCCGATTTTATATGTGATTTAACATCCCAATAGGTTAAGGATTTTACCATAGCGTAAGTATTTTATTTAGCATTCGCGTTGCGAGGTCATTAAGCGCGTCTTTTCGGGCATTATCCTCTGAAGTTAATAAAGTACCGGTCACGTAAAAAGTCGTGTCTCCGGCAAAACTGGGATCTTTAACAATAGCCTTATCCGTTGAATTATCGATAAACTCAAAACTCGTTACGATCCCCAAACGATACTCACGGATAGCGTCATCGTTTGAATAGCGTAATCCCTGACGGTAATAATTGATTATCTGCCCTTTTAAAACAGTATCCGCCTCATCCGCAGAAACAATTATTAAATTACCGTCATCCTGGACCGTAGCGATCATTTTTGTACGAAATTCATTTTCTAAATTTGGCTGATCGGTATTATTCTTAAATGTTTCAATATATACCGATTTAATATGGGTAGGTAAAAAATTTGCTTTGGTCGTATATCCACATCCCTGGATAAAAATAAAAACAATATATAGGATGTAGGATAATTTATTTATTTTCACAATTATTTATTCCGAAGCCGGTCAAGTTTCGGCTTAGCCTGTTGCGCCCAACCCGTCTGCTCGTAAAAATACATTAGCTCTTCATAGTATTTCATCGCCGCGTAAGTTTTGTGTTGTTTCTCATAAAAACACGCGGTTCGATAAAGTTTTTCCGCTTTCTTGCTGATAATCTTATTCAATAAGCTTTCTGCTTGCGGCACATATTCGCTCGTGGGAAATCTTCGAAGAAAACTACTCAGATCTTCCTGCGCTCTATCCAACAATTCGACATCATAATCTTTAATAAGAGAGGAAAGCTTAAAAGAACAAATTGCCGCATTAAAACTAGCATCATCGATATTAAGGCTAAATGAATATGCATCGAGAACTTTATTGAATTCATCGCGGGCCTCATCAAACTGCCGCATGCGCAGTAAACATAGCCCAATTTTATACTGAGCTACGTCAGATACTTTGCTATAAGGGGAATTTAATATAGATTTTTCAAAAATTTCCTGGGCTCTTTCATAATTCTTTCGGCCAAAAAATATTTCGCCAATAAGATACTGCCTTTCGACGATTTCCTCCAAGCGGTCATTTAACGGGTAAATTTCAATAACCGATTGATATGTTAAAAAAGCCTTATAGTGTTTACCACGTTTTTCTTCGCAAATACCGATATAATATTTAGCTTCCGGAGCATACTCGGTTTTAGGAAATTTATTTAATACTTTTTTGAATTCAAAAACCGCTTTTTTGTAATCATTTTCATCAAAATAGCGTTTTGCCCATTCAAACTGTTCTTGGGGAGTATCAAATACTTTATAGGTTGGATTGATCCATTTACCTGTTTTCGGAGACCAAATCCAATAGCCAAAACAATTTTGAGCGGTAAGAATTAGTAATATTATTACAAATAAAACTTTCTTTTTCATATCCTTTTTTATCCTTTCAGGTGGGTACAACTATATCACAACAGGATAGTAATGTCAACCAGTCCCGAGAGGAGAAAAAAAGACACACCTTCTCTGATAAACATTAAATGCAGGATAAATTATCGATTAATTATTATAAGAAATATTGCATAAACTTTCACCTTGGACAGGAAGTTTCTCAAGCCTTTGGCATTGTAATACGCTATCTCTTAATTGCAGTTGAATCTCTTGGCTTAAATCGACAAATTCAACCCCTACCTTATAACGCTCTTGGTAAGGAAACTGTTCAATCCATACTACTTTTCCCACAATTGTTACCGGCTCAGCATCTTTAAGCAGCGCTGTTTCTAACATGATTCGAGAATTAACTGGATAGAAATAAAAAGATGACAACTGAATTCCGGTTTCACTTAAATCCTTGGAAAAAGAATTGTGGATTTTTGCAGAGAAATCTTCCTTAACCTGTTTAAGCTTTACAGCCAGATCAAAACTCGTGCGCATAGCACACCTACGTTCAAACACCATCCTTGTGTTATTCATAACCCTACTCCTTTCACCCATGGTACTTATGATATTACAAAGTTACTTTTTTGTCAAGAAAAAAATCAGAATCTCTCGTCAAAAACAAATCCCTCTTTTATCGCCCTTAAAATATATCTTTGAATTGAAAGATGAATTAAATATAATATAGATTACAATGAAAAAAAACATAACTAAAGTAATCTTATATTGTTTTTTAGCTATATTTGCCGCAATAATCTTGGGCTATCTCTACCTTAATCTGATTTTTTTCCCTAAGTCACTTATCCCGATGCTAGCTGAACAAGTTAAGAAAACGTTAGAAATGCCGGTTACAATCGATCGCATCACCTTAACCCCTGCGGGTATCATAAATATCAAGGCTCCGACTCTCTATGACCAAAGTGGGAAAAGCAAATTTTTTAACTGTGCAAAAATACAAATAACCCCATCATATAAATCCCTATTTAAATCCTTACTAAAGAACAGGGATAAACCCAATTTACCGCTTAAAATTAAAATCAACGATTTAGCCGTCAATCAGCCTCCAATTCGCATTAGCGGATCAATCCATTCTGATTGGGAATTGGCTTTTGACTTAAAAGATCCCCTAAAAACAAGATATACAGGAATCATGCAACTTCACGAATTCCAGGTTTCGGAAATCCCATTTTTTGGGAGTATTGAAAATCTGCAAGGAAACATCATAATTTCACAAAACTCGATAATTTCTGAAGATATAGAAGGAACGATAAACAATGCTCCGGCAACCCTGGTTTTCAAGCTTGATGATCTTAATTCTCCAAAATTATCACTAAACGCAAAATTAACACCGCTAACTGTTGATTTAATCTGCTCTTTAGCCGAAGAAAAATTAGACCTCAAAAGCCTCGAGGCCAAATATAATAAAATTAAACTCCGTGCGCAAGGAAATATCTCAAACCTAAAAACACAACCAACAGTCGATTTAAACGCGGACATAAATCTCAACCTAGCAGATCTAACCAGTCTCCCGTTAGAAATAAAACCTTTGCTTTTAAAGATAAATCCCCAGGGGCTGCTTGATGCTAAGCTAAAGGTATCCGGTCAAGTTAAAGATATTGCTGAGCTTAATGCCAATATGGTCGTGCAGTCACAAAAAATGACTTTTGATAACTACAATATTGATAACCTAAATATCAACGTGTCTCTGCTAAATGGCCTCCTGGAAATCACCCAGGGTACAGCTGAAATATTTGAAAGCAAACTAAAGATACAAGCTATCTGTCATTTAATGGAAACAACTCTTCCCTTTACAACAACCATCGCTTTAACTGATCTAAAAGTTGAAAATTTAGCTGAAAAATTTCCAGCACAACAGTCTTATTCCGGCAACATCAATGCCGAATTATCAATCAAGGGTAATGCCGTAAATCCCAATAATCTTGAACTTGATTACACTGCCGCAGCCAATAATATTATTTTCGAAAAAATAGCTCTTCCCTTTCCAGTGAAATCATCGGGAAACTTAACTATAAAAAATCTTGTCGATATATTCATTAAAGACATACAAATAAGTGACTCGACAATAGCCTTAAAAGCGGCCGGTTCAGTAACAAATATCTCATCCCCCTTCCTAGACATTTCCGGAGGCGTCCGGGGAGATATTAAAGACTTAATCAAGTATGACTTCTTAAACTTGCCGGAAAATTTATCATTACTAGGAATACCGGAAATAAGATTTTCTCTAAAAGGGCCTGTTTCTGCTTTAGATAAGATGAGAGTTCCCTTTCAAATTACTTCTGAAGAAATAAAAATCAATCAGTTGTCTATCAATAAATGCAATCTCCAGGGGCTATTTGAACAGATGATGATAACCATCTCCACTTTATCTGCCGATTTATACGGCGGATCGATCTCTGCCGACGGTAATATAGCTCTAACCTCTGGAAATGCTCAGGAATTTCAAGCTAACGTGAATTTAAAAAATATGGACACAGAACAATTTGCTATTCAAACAAAACTTATCCCCTTAGGATTTAAAGGCATGCTTTCATCCCGATTAAACATTATGGGAAAAGGGCTGGACCCCAAATCTATGGATGCAAAAATTCTCCTTACCAGCGATATCGAAAACGCAAGCGCTCAAGAAGTTTCCATCGGAGAAGCTCAATTATCTTCAAACATTAACTACGAAAATACTAATCTGGAAGTACTTTCCTTGGACCTGATATATAAAAATATAGAATTAAAAGCTAAAGGCCGGATAAAAGCTCTGCTCGATAGCCCACAGCTTGATCTATCTGTGGAAACAAGTCTGGACTTAGCGGATTTAAAAACATTACCTATAAAATTACCCGCAGAAGTTGCAGAGTTAAAATTAGCCGGAACACTCCGGGCTCAGCTAGAAGCCCAGGGGCCATTTGCCAATACTGACTGGACAAAACTAAAAATCAATGCCCGGGCTCTTTCCGATAAAATAACTATAAAAGATATAGCGATTAACAATATTGATATAAACGCAACTTATGCTGATAGTATTTTAAACGGAAAAGCACAGGCAGATTCTTATGATGGTACTATAACCGCTAATCTAACGGCTGACCTTTTAAAATTCCCTAAGGACTTTACCTATAAAGGAACTGCTCAAATAAATAATCTGAATTTTGGAATGCTTATCGCTGAATCAAAAATAATTCCTCAGCCGCACCGGGGAATTGCTTCCGTAAACGCGGATATTTCAGGAGTCGGCCAAAGTTTAAATACTCTCTCCGGAACCATCGAGTTCAACACCAAAGAAATAGTAATCGCAAAGCAAATATTCCTTGAAAATATTTTTGGTTTACTTAAAGGACTGGGCATCGCGTTCAATCCTTTAAAAGCAACTCAGGCCAGCGGCACCCTGATAATTAAAAACAGCGAGGTTTACACCGAAAACACTGAACTTATCTGCCCGGACGGAAAAATGCAGGCCAAAGGAACCGTAACATTTTTCCAGAATTTAAAAGACTTTTTTATTACTATCATATTATCAGATTCCGGCGCCGCAAAAACAAATCAAAATATACTGGAAAAAAGTTTTACATTTGATACCGAAAAGTATTCTAAAACCATCCCAATCGAAGGCACACTTACCAAGCCAAACATGGAAAAAGCTTTAAAAGAAGAAGCACTTAAACAAGCGCAAACTCAGGTATTAGATAAATTTATTGATAAAGAAAAAAATCCATTATTAAATAAAGCTGCGGGAAAACTACTGGAAGGTTTATTTAAATAAAAAAACTAAGCCTCACATCACAGACTCATAGGAACATTCTTTGACGGTATTGCCCACAAAAGTGATCAGAATCGCTACAAAATTGTTTGTATCCTTGGGATAATAAATCCACAATTCATTATTAGCGGGACTTTTCTTTTTTTGCACACGCGCCGGATTACCTAGTAATCCTTTAATTTCGCTTCTGGTCTTCCCTACCAGCTCCTGCGATTCCATAGGAAAACGCACACTAACAAAAGAAGTCTGTTTATCAATAGAGTCATAACGGTTTTTAGAGGAATTAGCCGAATTCCCCGACGAGGCACATCCGCCTATAATTAAGGCAAGTATTAGAAGCAGGGCAGCTTTTGCCATTTGTTTTATTTTAGCACAGATTAATAATATTTGTCAAATACTTTTACAAGTCCCAAGCCACAAGTCACAAGTTGCAAGTAAAAAAATCAAAGAAAAGCAGAAACTAAAATAAAACATCCTGCAGAAAACAGTTCCGTCGACATGACGGGTCGCCAGATGTTTTGCTCTTTATTCTTTCTTTTTTTGTCTTGAGACTTGAGACCATCATTGACTTCCCCCCCTTTATCTTTTATAATAACTTCTACAATGATAAAAAAAATCTGGAAAATAATCATAAAAATTATTCCCATTGTCGCTAATATCCTGACTAAGCTGATACTGCCGCCGATATACTTTATTCTATTATTTCCTTACGCTGTATTTTTTAGAATCACCTCACTTAAAACAAAACAAACTTCCTCATCAACCTGGATTGATATTCCTTTAAAAAAAATAAACATTAAAAGCTCCCGGAGACAATTTTAGATGTATATCTTAGGAATTTCCTGTTTTTATCATGATGCGGCTGCAGCTTTAATAAAAGACGGGCAATTAGTATGTGCCGCTCAAGAAGAGCGTTTCACCCGGAAAAAAAATGATTCCGGATACCCGAAAAACGCCATAAGTTTTTGCCTTGAATTTGCCAATATTTCAGCGAATGATCTTGACTATGTGGTTTTCTATGAAAAACCTTTCCAAAAATTCGAACGGATTTTAAAAACAATAATTAATACCTATCCTCGATCTTGCGGCCTTTTTACCATCGCCATGAAAAACTGGTTTAATCAAAAACTTTGGATTAAAAATATTATCAAAGAACGCTTAAACATATCCGAAGATACAATATTTTTCACTGACCACCACGCCGCCCATGCCGCCAGCTCTTTTTTACTTTCTCCGTTTAAAGAAGCCGCGATATTAACTATTGACGGCGTCGGGGAATGGGCTACCGCAACCATGGGCACAGGAAAAGAAACCCAAATACAACTAATTAAACAGCTCAATTTTCCTAACTCTCTCGGATTGCTTTACAGCACCTTCACCGCCTTTTTAGGATTCAAAGTCAATGAGGGTGAATACAAAGTCATGGGTATGGCTCCTTACGGACAACCCAAATACACTGACAAAATATTTGATAAAATCGTAACTTTAAACACCGATGGATCAATTAAGTTAAACATGAAATTTTTTGCATTCCCTTATTCCGTAAAAAAAAGTTTTAGCAGAGAATTTGTAAAACTCTTTGGCAATCCTCGGCCTGTAGACCAGCATTTTTTTACTGCCGATACAGGGTTTCCTGCTTATTTTGGAACAAAACCCGGGAATTTTGAAAAACTTAAAGGAATAAACCAGCATTATGCTGATATTGCCGCCAGCATCCAAAAAGTCACAGAAGAAATAATCCTCAAGCAAGCGCATTATCTTCACAAAATAACCGGATTGGATAATCTTTGTGTTGCCGGAGGAGTAGCTTTAAACTCAGTTGCAAACGCAAGGCTCATCAACGAAGGCCCTTTTAAAGAAATATTTATCCCCCCTTCTCCCGGCGATTCCGGCGGAGCGATCGGAGCGGCTTTATATTTATATAATTGTCTATTGAACCACCCGAGAAAATTCACACTGGAACACGCTTATTGGGGCAAAGATTACAGCAATGAAGAGGTCGGAGAATTTCTGAAAAATAAATCGATCCCGTTTACCTATTTTAGCAATAATTCTGAATTGATTAACAAAACTGTTGAAGCAATTATGCAGCAAAAAGTGATCGGATGGGTACAAGGACGTTTTGAATGGGGCCCGCGGGCATTAGGCAATCGTTCCATAATTGCGGATCCACGCAATGCCGAAATGAAAGACATTGTTAATTTAAAAATTAAATTTCGCGAACCATTCCGGCCTTTTGCCCCGGTTATTTTAGAGGAAGAGCTTCATACTTACTTTAAAGTAAGTAACGAAAATCAATATCTTTTTCGTTTTATGCTCTCGGTTTTACCGATTTTAGAAGAAAAACGCCGGTTTATCCCTGCGGTAGATCATAAAGGAACCGGAAGAGTACAAACTATTCTACAAGAACAGAACCCTCTCTATTATCAATTAATCAAAGCATTCGGAGAAAAAACAGGTATTCCCATTTTATTAAATACTTCTTTTAACGTAAAAGGCGAGCCTATTGCAAATTCCCCGCAAGACGCGTATAATACATTCAAAAATAGCGGACTGGATATGCTGGTAATCGGAAACTATGTGATTCAAAAGGAGATATAATGCAAAAATTACTTAAAAACCTGCTAACCGGCTCTTTGGGCAGATTAAAAACAATACGTGAACTCTTAGGATTTTTATGGGAGTTTAAGATGTGGTGGATGATGCCTATTGTAATAATACTCTTGCTTATTACTATTCTAATCGTCTGTACTTCGAATACAGCTGTCGTCCCCTTTGTATACACGTTATTCTGATCAAGGATTAAGCAGTTGCCGGGGAAAGCTGATATCCGCAATCAACAGTTTTCCTACATATTGCTTGCCTTTTTTGAGATAAAAACCTTTTTTTGCCGCCCCAAAAGTTACGGTAGTGTGCGCAAGCACACATACTCCAAAAATATTGCCGGTCGCAGCGCATAATCCTGAGGGAGTATCTAAAGCCAGGACTGTTTTCCCTGCAGTATTAATGAAGTTAATCACTTCACGAAAAACCCCTTTGACTTCCTTATTTAGGCCAATCCCAAAGATAGCATCAATCACGATGCCCGCCCCTTTTAAAGCAGGGTTAACTTCTTTTAAAATATTTTGGTGCCGGATTATATCCGCTCTCATTTTTTTTAGAATAATAAAATTAATAAGCGCATCACCTTTTATCTTTTTTTCATCACCCAGGATAAATATCTTTACTTTTAATCCCTTATTTAGAATGTGGCGGGCAACGACAAAACCGTCCCCTCCGTTATTTCCCGGCCCGCAAAAAATTACTACCTTTTTGTTTGATTTTTTTTTCAGTAAGAAAACCGCAGTTTCACTGGCACGCAAACCGGCATTTTCCATTAAAATTAATCCGGGAATTCCATAATCCTGCTGTGCCCTTCGGTCCAGCTCTTGCATTTGGGATGCGGTAACTTTCTTCATAATCACCTAAATTATTAAGGGCCGACACACGGCCGGCCCTTCTATTGATTGCTATTCTCTAACCTATAAATTTACCTAAAAAGGCCTTTTAACTGCGCGTTGGCTTTACTATAAATCAATGCCGCTATAACTGTTTTCACGATACATCCGGGAATAAATGGCATAACTCCGAGCAAAAACACCTGGGAGAGAGAAAAGTTAACAAAAAATGATAACCATAAACCGCCGAAAAAATAAATCGTAAGCATCCCACAGCTCATGGCAAATAGAACTGGGAAAAATTCCAACCTGTTTTTTCTTCTAAAATAATCAATTACAGAAGAAACCACATACGCTGCGAAAACAAAACCAATAATATATCCTCCGGTAGGCCCCATAAGTTTAAGGAACCCTCCCTGCAGAGCACTAAATAAAGGTATCCCGGATACTCCCAGGCCTAAGTACACAGCCTGAGTAGCTACCCCATCTTTTTTGCTTAAGAACGCTCCGCATAATAATACAAAAAATGTCTGCAATGTAAAGGGCACCGGTGTAAACGGCAAGGGGAAATAGACAAAAGCCCCGAGTACCGTAAGCGTCAGAAAAAACATAATTCCCACCGCTCTTATTTGTGTCTTATTAATAATAAATTCCTTCTTTGTAAGATACCAACTTAATGTTTTCTGCATTTTTTCCTCTCTTTTTCAATTTTTTATTATTTATTTTTCTCTCTACCCGCCGGGATACTTCTTCGAAGCTGCCCACGGCGAGGTCTCGCCATTGTCCGCTTACAACGACCACTTGGCGGACTCGCTACTTGCTACTCTCTACTTAAGTATAATAACCCGATTTATTCGTCCCATTGACCAATTACACGAAATTTTTTATATCTCTTTTCAACAAGTTTTGTTTTGGATATCTGAGAAAGTGCTTCAATATTTTTTTTAAGTGAAGCTTTCAGCGACAAAGCCGTCGCCTTCGGATCACGATGCGCTCCGCCAAGAGGTTCGGGAATTATTTCATCAATAATTTTAAACTTTAATAGATCTTCCGCGGTTATTTTCAAGGCCTCTGCCGCATCTGGAGCATTTGCCCGGTTTCTCCACAAAATTGCCGCACAACCTTCCGGAGAGATAACCGAATAATAAGCATTTTCCAGCATACAAACTCTATCTCCCACCCCTATTCCTAATGCTCCTCCGGAACCGCCTTCTCCGATAACAACAATTACGATAGGTACCCCAATCTGTGACATTTCCCGCAAATTAAAAGCAATCGCTTCCGCTTGTCCTCTTTCTTCGGCATCAATACCCGGATATGCTCCCGGAGTATCAATAAAAGTCACGATAGGCACTTTAAAACGCTCGGCTAGTTTCATTAAGCGTATCGCTTTACGATATCCTTCAGGATGGGGACTGCCAAAGCTTCTATACAAATTCTCTTTAGTATCTCTGCCCTTTTGGTGACCAATAACCATTACTTTTTGGCCGTCTATCTTAGCTAATCCGCAAATAATCGCCGGATCATCCCGAAATGCTCTGTCCCCGCGTAATTCAACAAAATCGGTCATGACTAATTCAATATAATCAAGTGTATACGGCCTTTTAGGATGACGAGCTATTTGGATTTTCTGCCAGGCGGTCAGTTTCCCGAAGATTTCCTTCTTAAGTGTCTCCAACTTATCTTCAAACTGTTTAATTTCATCAGATAAGTCTACTTTCCGATCTTTAGAAAAACTTCTAAGCTCAGAAATCTTTTGCTCCAACTCAAGAATCGGTTTTTCAAAATCTAATCCTGTTCCATTCATAGTCTTTTATTTATCCTAATCAGTTATTATTACTTCTGTTTCGCCCGGAACAATTACAAAAAGCTCTTCAACCTGCTCATTTTTCATCCTTACACACCCTTGGGTAACCTGCTTCCCGATAGATTCGGGATCTGTTGTTCCATGTATCCCATACCCCGGCTCGGATAATCCCAGCCAACGCGTACCTAACGTATTGTCCGGACTTCCGGGAGGTACTATCGCTCCGGTTTTATACCAAACAGGATCTTTAATACGATGTCCGGTCAAAATTTTAAACTTACCCACTGGAGTACAATTATCTTTGCCTGTTGCCACTCTATATATTTTAACTATCTCCTGATCCGTTCTTAGAGTAAGCAGATTATCTGATTTGTCCACTTCAATTTTAAATACAGCTTTGGAAATTTTAAGCTTCATTCCCGGCCTAATCAGAGAATCCGAAAGATTATTGCTTCTCATGAGCAATTCAACCGTAGTATGATGCTCTTTTGCTATTTTATAAAGAGAGTCCCCTGCCTGCACTACATACATAAAGCTGTCTTCTGTTTTGATCGGTGAAAACAAAATTGCGATATTAAGCGCCCATAGTTTTTGCTGGGCCTCATAAAGTAATCCCCCTTGTGGATAATTATCAACCAGACGCTTTAAAGCAGCTTTCTCCTGCAATTTCTGATCTTTATCATGAAATACCTGCGCTATATCCATAAGCGCCAATTGAGCCTGTGTACTTTCCGGGAAATCTGATAATATCTTTTCAAATTGTTCCACCGCCTGATCAGGTGATTTACTCTTAGACTCTTGCGCTTCCTTAAATAAAACCTCAGACGCAGCCATTGGTATTTTAGTTTTTGTCTTTGTGTTTTTGCCTCGCTTGGCAATACTGGTCATAGCAAAGATAACAATAATTACAACTACTATATAAATAATGATCCTTCTCATCGTTTCCCCCTTAATTCCATCATAAGGTCACCACAAAAACCGCGGTAACAATACCTAAGAGCGCCCCCATAAACACTTCGATAAGTGTATGTCCGATAAGTTCTCTAAGACGCTCCTGCTTAATCCCGCGATTTAGATAAATATCCTCAATAATTCTATTTAAAGCCTCGGCCTGAAGTCCGGTATTTCTGCGTAATCCTTGAGCGTCAAACATAATAATTAGAGCAAAAATCACGGTAATAGCAAATACAATCGTATCAAAACCTTCAGATAGGCCCACGGCCGTAGCTAATGCGCTTACCCCGGCTGAATGAGCACTGGGCATCCCGCCAGTACCCATAATCCATTTAAAATCAAAACGTTTCTCTTTAATCAATCCGGAAAAAACCTTTATTCCCTGAGCTACCCCCCAGGAACAACAGGAAGACCAGATGACTCGATTTCGTATTATTTCCTCAAAAAAGTTGGTTGCTTTTATATACATATTCCCATAATTATAATACAGTTCCGGTCAAAAATCAATTTTTAATTGATCTGGAGATAATACAAAACTATAATTCATTTAATTATAGCATGTTATAGAATTTTGTGTTGAGATTTTGACTAAGTAAATTACAATGATTAATTTACACTGGAAGTATTATAGTCGATGAAACTGAGGCAGATTTCACTCTTTTTGTGTTTTCTTTAATATCGCCAATGCATTGACTGCAGCTTTTTGCAAATGCACATCATCATCAGCAGCAGCCATCTTTAAAATTTTAATAGCCCGGCTATCTCCGATATTTCCTAAAGCTTGAGCTGCCAACCAACGCTCTTCTCCTTCTTTATTTTTACTGGATAAAATATGTGAAAGAATTTGAATACTTCGAGAATCTTTTATCTGCCCCAGCGCTTTAATTGCTCTCCACCGGATATCTCCATTACGACTATTAAGCATTTTAATTATCTCGGGAACAGCCGGGGCGCCGATCTTAACCAACACTGTTAATATTTTGTCTCTCTTATCCGATGCGCAGTTTATAAACTGCTCTCCTAAATAAGATATTGATTTTCCCCCGATACAAGCAAGCGCAATGATCGACTTTTCAACAACTTTTGCCTCCGGATCATCCAGTTTATCAATAAGTAAAGGAATTGCTCTGCTGTCTTTTATCTTCCCCAATGCTTCTACTGCCTGCCATCTTAAATGTGCATAACGACTCGATAAAAGTGAAATAAGCGGGATTACCGCGGCTTTTTCCAATCTTATCAGCTTCTTCATAGCTTTTTCATGGATACGCCAATCAGCGTCTTTTAAATCCTCCAACAGTAAACGCAATAAATTGCGTTCTTTAATAATCTTGGCTAAAGCTAATCCCCCTATTATGCCAAGCACAATAAGAACAATAACGTATATAGACAATGAATATGGAGTTGATAAAACAATATATTTCATCTTTATCCCCAGTTTACAACTAATTAACAACCTTCACAAGAAAAAATTAATCTTCATACAACGGTTTTTTAAACCATAAAATTATCACCAGGATAATTAAAAACATTATTGCATATTTCGCATAAAGATGAATGCTTCGCCACTGTTTATTGACGGCTTTGATGACCTTAAACTCTTTAACAAATATAGTTTCACAAGCTCCACTGCCGGAATCGTTTCTCGTCGTACTTGACCCTCTCTCAAACGTATTGCCGCTATGAGAATATTTCACTAAATAGCCTTTTAAATAGATTTGATCGCCCTTACCAACATCCATTATTTTTTCCCCGATACTCTCATCAGCTGACAAAAGATGATTATTCGACAAACAATTTCCTCTAAAGTTTCTCCATGCTTGGAGATCCTTAGTGGAATAATGACACTCAAAACTAGTGCTTGAAAATTTCATTTTCTGATATGATTTATTCGTAATATTATCTGCCCAAATTAAACAAAGGTCCTTTTTGTTTATGAAATCTTTCCAATTCTTGTGATATATATTCCACCAGGTAGCCGTGTGAAAATATGAGACAACCAAACCATACAATTCATAGTTGTATAATGGGGTTATTGTATAAGTTATATTGTTTTTTATAACTTCAAACGGCACAGCATCTGTCTGTGTTTGATTCGGCGAATTATAAAGCGAACTGAGAATTTCGTCGGTACCGGGGAGTTTGTCCTTCTGATAAGCCGCAACAATAAAAACAATACTACAGGCAATCAAACATATTTTAACAAAAAAGGCGGCTTTAATCATAGCTTTTTAAGATATCCTCCCTGGCGCAAATATATCCACAGCAATATACCCGGCAAAGACAGCAAAACAAGCAATAAAATAGTTCCCAATTCCCCATGAATATCAAACCTTTTTGAAAGGCTGACCAACACAAAATAAAACAAACAAAAAATTAAAGGAATACTTATGCTTTTTTTTCTGCTTATTTTCATGTCTTCATATAATCCGTTCGCGCAAAGAATGACCCATCCGATAATTGTCCAGCCTAAGAGAAGATTTAAAAGGGAAAAATTTTTTGCTTTTTTATCATTTTTTAAAGCAACGATAAATGTCGGTAACATATACGTAAAAATAACCGCAATAACCAAAAAAATAACTTCTCTTTGTGAGCTTTGCATAATCATCCCTGTCTTTCTTAATATAATTTACCCGCAGCCCAAATCCCCAGATTTTCTGCGCGAGCTTGCTCTTCCAGGCCTATAAACATCTTCTTATACCTTACATTAGGTTCAATAATACATACTGAAGCCTGCCCATCACGCAGTAAGTAAGCATTAACGAATGTTCCGTCTTTCAAGTAAACATAGGCTAATAATCTTCCGTATTTATCTGCTTTTTCCACATCGAATTCAAGTTTTACCATTTTTTTCTCAACAAGTTTCCTGGTATATTGATAAGCATCATATCCCATAGCTTGAATGTCTTTGACATCTTTTTTCAGGCGGCGGCTATCGCGAAAAAGTTTATCTGACTCATGATACTCCGGAGTATCTAAACCTAACAAACGCACCCTTTGTCCATTATTTAATTTCAGAGTATCCCCATCAACCACTCTATCGACGAGAACATTATTGTAAGCAACTTTATAATTAAGTGATCCTAAGATATATGCGCAAACAAAAATTGCTGTTAGAATCAGTGTGGCGGAATGAATGAGATATTTTTTTGACAGGAATTTTATAACGGAAATTTTAGCCATGGATTTAAATCTTGTTACCGGGCTATGACCTAGGATTTATTTATAACCTTTAAGTCCTTTGAATTTTTCTTTAACAGTTTCAATTTTACCAAGCTGCAATCGTAAAGTTTGCGTAATTTGTTTTACCGCAACAGGTTCAATTAAAAAATAAAATGAACCGCTTATTTTCTTAAGTTCATCCTTAAACGTCATCGTATGTACATATAATTCCTCATGATTCCCTTCCAAAGAATTAAATCCAAACTTAATAACTTCGCTTAAAGGACCGCTGGAAAGCATCGGGATAGATGGCATAACCGGTACATCTAAAAGAAGACTCATTGCTCCGGAATAAGCAGACACCACAATATTACCAACTTCTTTAATCGCAGAAACTCCTAATGCCGTTAGCAGGCTGTGCTTTTTTTCCTTAGACCTAAAAATCGAAACAAATTCATAAGCACTTTTTTCCGTAAACAGCAATGATACTTGACCTTTGACCCCTGTTAAAATTTGGGTATGCACCCCGACAACAATCGTATTATCGGTTTTTATAACCGCTTCAATATTATCACATCTAACAACATCAAGTTTCGGCGCTTCCAGTTCAATAGAACGGTCAATCATTTGTGAGAAAACAAGCGTGGAACTACACGCACAAATACTCCCCACTTCCTTAATGATATCATAATCCGTTATTTTGACTTCTTCTTCCATCATTACTCCTTATTAATCAATGTATTGTAATTATTTTATCATTGGACGAATTCTTTTGCAAGACTTTTAAAAAATTCCGTCGCTACGCATCGGCAAGTTTAGCCATATCCAAAGGCATCGGAGCCTCAAACTCCATGTACTTCGCTGTATGCGGATGAGTAAAACCAAGAACCTTGGCATGTAATGCATGTCTATCTATAAATCTCTTGTCCGCTCCCTGTCCATAACTGCCGTCTCCCAAAAGAGGGTGTCCGATATGCGCCATATGTACTCTAATCTGGTGTGTTCTTCCAGTTTTGGGATGTAATTCCACTACCGTAAAATCCTTCTTACGCTCAAGAACACGGTAAAAAGTCTCGGCCTGCCGCGCGGAAGCTGAGGAAACAGACATTTTTTTTCGATTAAAAGGACTCCGGCCTATCGGAGCCTGCACCAGCCCTTCATCATACTCAACTTTCCCCTTAACAAGCGCAATATATATTTTTTTAACTTTGTGCTGTTTAAATTGTGCGGCTAAAGCTCTATGTGTTTTATCATCCCGGGCAACTACCAACAGTCCGGAAGTATCTTTATCCAGCCGGTGAACAATCCCCGGTTTTAAAGCACCACTTGTTTCGGAAAGTTTTTTGGTGTGAAAGAGCAAGGCATTGACTAAAGTGTCCTGAAAATGTCCGGGCGCGGGATGGACAACAAGTCCGGCCGGTTTATTAATTACCAAAAGGTAATCGTCCTCATAAATAATATCTAACGGGATATCTACCGCCTGGACATCGGAAAGTTCCCCCAAGGACAAATCCGCCTCCGATAGATTAACCAGGATATCATCTCCTTCACCTAACTTCTGACTTGGCTTAACAACTTTAGAATTAAGCAGCACCTGCTTATTCTGGATAATCTTTTTTATGCTTGCGCGTGAAAAATCCTCAGAGAGTTTTTCTCCCAGATATTTATCTATCCTTTTATCAATACTCGCTGTTTCAACTGTAAAAGAAAAATTTTTTTTCAATTTTTAAGCCGTCCTTAAGCAGCTGTTTTCCTGAATCTTAAATGGAAAAATATTCCGGCTATTAAAAGCCCGATACTGATAACTTGCGCAATGGAAAGCACTCCCAGTACCGGAAAATTATCTACCCGCAAAAATTCCATAAAAAACCGCATAATACCATATAAGATAAAATAAAAAAATACAATTTGTCCATTATACTTTTTTCTTCGCTCGACAAAAAATAAAACAACAAATAAAATTAAAAGTAATACCGCAGAATATAGTTGGGTGGGATGAACACACATATCACTACCCGGAAAAACAATACCCAGCCCCAAAGAAGTCTCCCGGCCATAACAACAACCGTTTAAAAAACATCCAATCCGGCCAAAAGCATGCCCTATAGGCACATAAAGGACAATCAGGTCCAATGTCTTCCAAAAAGGCATTTTATTAGTTTTTATAAATAGTATTGCTGCGATAAGACCGGCAATAAAACCTCCGTGGAAGACCAAACCGCCTTTATATAATTTAAAAACCTCTCCAAGATCGCCGGAGTAATCTCCAAAATTCAATAACACATATAAGAGCCGCCCTCCGATCAATCCCGCAATAATAACCCAAAATATCAGGTCAACAATCTTTTCTTCAGATAACCCTCTGCGCGCAGCATGATATTGGCAGCAATAGGTAGCAACTAAAATCCCTAAGGCAACCATACATCCATATGAATATATATAAATATTTCCGATTTTCCATAAGACAGGATACATGTTATTATAAACTCTCCTTTAATAAGAAATCTCAGTCTTTCATATCTTCTCATCTTTGAATAGCTAAGATAATATTTTAAATCAAAAATCAAACTGCAAAAATCAAAATGTAATTCAAAATTCAAAAATATTAAATCATTTTTTTAATTTTATTATTTTTTCATTTCAATCTGTCATTTTGCATTTTGATCTTTGATATTTGCATTTAATTTAAGTTGTTATTTTCTATAAACACATCTTTTCTCAAAAACAAAAATGCAAGTAATATAACTCCGCAAGTTATTAAGCTATCCGCGAAATTAAAAACCGGCCATATGCGAAAATCCAAAAAATCAACAACATAACCAAATTTTAGCCTATCGATAAGGTTGCCGGCAGCACCGCTGAGGATTAAAACTAAAGCTGTTTGCCATAGCCGATGATATCCCTCTGATTTAACTCCCGGGCGGCGAACCAATAATAATAATATGAAAATTATTGCAAAGACAGAGATATAAGTTAATATCCAATTATGATCACGAAACATACCGAAAGCAGACCCGGTATTATAAACCAGGGTTATATGGAAAATATCTGCAATGACAGGAATACTCTCGTTTTGATGTAACCATTTTATAACGAAAAGTTTGGAAGCCTGATCAACAACAATGAGAACAGCAGCTAATAAAAATTTAAGCATCACGGCATATCAGCCTATGTATTTACTTTTTTTCAAGTTGCTGTTTACACTTCAGACACAGTTTACAATGAGGTATCGCTTTAAGACGCTCTTTTTTGATTTTACCTGAACAGGACTCACACACACCGTAATTCCCTTCTTCTATTTTTTTCAAAGCCTCATCAATCAGATAAAGCACCTTTTGCTCACCGCTTACCCTGTCCCAAGAAAGTTCCCGGTCATAGCTGTCGCTAGCAACATCAGCCATATGAAAAGTATATGCGGATAAATCACCACTTGCCTCTCTTTGTGATTTATTTATGCCATTTTCTCCTAAATGTTTAATCTCTTCGGTAACTTTACCGCGCAAATCGATCAGTTTCTGCTTAAATTCCTTGGATTCATTTTTATTCACTTTACTCTGCTCCTTTCTACTCTAAGTTGGCTCGGCAACGGTCGCACAACAGCGGATGCTGCTCAATTGTTCCCACACTTTCAGAGTAATTCCAACAACGCACACACTTATCGCCTTGGGCACGTTCAATCTGTATTTTTATCTGTCCGTTCACAATTTCATTATTCTTATTCAGAAGGTCTACATTATATACTGCCGTATTACTACTGTCAATATCTGAATTAAGACCAACTTGAGATACAATAAAAATCCCCGGCAAACATTCAAAATGATCATTAAAAACTTTCTCGATTTCCCCTTCTCCCGCTGAATAAGAGATTATAACTTTTGCTTCCAAGCTGTTTCCAATAAGCTTACTACCCCGTGCTTCCTCGAGTTCTTTTAACACACTGTTGCGAACATCCAAAAGAAACTTCCAGGTATTATTAAGCTGTTCATTAATATATTGATCTTTATATTCCGGCCAGGACGTTAAAAATACACTCTCTCGATGCTCTCCCGGAACAAAACCATAGGCCTCTTCAGCGGTAAAAGACAAAACCGGAGCAATAATCCTGACAATTGTAGTCACCACTTCATGCAAAACAGTCTGCGCCGATCGGCGTACCGGAGAATTTTTTGACAAAGTATATAGACGATCTTTTAAAACATCTAAGTAGAACGAGCTCATTTCTACAATACAAAAAGTATATATAAGCTTATTAACCTGATAAAAAGCAAATTTATCATAGGCTTGGGTAACCTGTTTTATCAACCTATGCAACTCAGATAATGCCCAGCGATCAATTTCCTGCAACTCTTCATACTCTAAAGAATCATTTTCCGGATTAAAATCAGAAAGATTGCCAAATATAAATTTCAGCGTATTACGAATCTTTCGATAACTTTCGCTGTTGCGGGACAATATTTCATCCGAAATCCTGATATCACCGGTATAATCAGAAGAAGCTACCCATAATCTTAAGACATCCGCACCTAAACGCTTTATAACTTCCTGCGGAGCTATAACATTACCGCGCGATTTGGACATCTTCTTCCCTTGTCCATCAACGGTAAACCCATGGGTTAAAACTCCTTTAAAAGGCGCGCATCCTTCTATGGCCATCCCGGGAATCAATGATGCCTGAAACCAGCCGCGATGCTGGTCTGATCCTTCCAGATAAAGGTCTGCTGGAAATTGCAAGTCAGAATTTTTCTTAACCACAGCCTGATGACTTACTCCGGAATCAAACCAAACATCAAGAATATCAGTTTCTTTTCTAAATTCACTACTATTACATTTTTCACAAGTATATTCTGAAGGTAAAAGATCTTTTGCTTGCCGGATAAACCAGCTATCCGTACCCTCTTCTTCAACTATTTTAGCAAAGTGAGTAATTACATCTTTATCCAAAACCGGCGTATTACAACTCAAACAATAGAACACTGGAATTGGCACACCCCATAAACGCTGCCGGGAAAGACACCAATCCGGTCTATTCTCTACCATACTCGTTATGCGGTTTTCCCCAAATGCCGGAACCCATTTTAACTTAGGAATCTCATTAAGGATATCTTTTCTTAAGTTATTGTGGTCTATGCTCATAAACCACTGTTCCGTTGCCCGGAAAATAATCGGCTTCTTACATCTCCAGCAATGCGGATAAGAATGCTGTATCTCTCCGCCAAATACTAAGGCGCCATTATCTTTAAGCGCCTCCAAAATCATCGGGTTTGCTTTCCATACATGCTGGCCGCCGAACTGAGGAACATCTTTAAAAAACCGGCCCTTTTCATCTACCTGCATAACTACATCCAGGCCATAGCGTTTACCGGTATTAAAATCATCGACTCCATGTCCGGGAGCAGTATGCACAAGGCCTGAGCCGTCTTCACTAGAGACATAGTCAGCAAGTACTACTTTTCCCGTACGAAAACCAAACGGATGAGTATATTCAATATTTTCTAATGCTTTCCCCGGAACTTCCTTTATAATCTTATAATCACTCACTCCTGCTTTTTCCAATACCGCCGGAGCAAGGTTTTTTTCCAGAATCCAGATTTCATTACCAAGCGAAACAAAAACATATATAAATTCAGGATGAACCGCACAGGCAACATTACCGATCAATGTCCACGGAGTAGTTGTCCAAATCACAAGATGTACTTTTCTGCCCTCGAAAAACTCCATATCCAGGATACTCTGATTTTCTTTTACTTGGAACTTTACATAAATTGAAGGTGAAGTATGGTCCTCATATTCGACTTCTGCTTCGGCTAATGCTGTTTCACAGCTGCAGCACCAGTTAACCGGCTTACACCCCTTATAAATATATCCTTTTTCAACCAAGGCCCCGAAAGACTGAATTATTGATGCTTCATAATCATGGTTCAATGTAATATAAGGATTTTCCCAATCGCCAAAGACCCCTAATCTCTTAAACTCTTCTCTTTGAATATCCACATATTTCATCGCAAAATCATGGGCTTGTTTTCTGAACTCAACCTGTTCTACTTCATCTTTATGTTTTTTAAGTTTTTTAAACAACTGGTGTTCAATCGGCAGCCCATGGCAATCCCACCCCGGGACATAGGCGGCAGAAAAACCGCGCATTGATTTGTATTTAACGATAATATCCTTCAAGATTTTATTCAAAGCATGCCCAATATGAATATTCCCATTAGCATACGGAGGCCCGTCATGTAAAACATATTTAGGCTTATGTTTAGAATGTTCTAACATTTTTTTATAAAGTTTCTGCTCTTCCCACTTTTCTAAAGTACTCGGTTCCTTCTGAGGAAGATTAGCCTTCATAGAAAATTCAGTGTTCGGTAAATTAATTGTTTTTTTATAGTCAATCTGTGTATCCATAATCAATCCTTACTTAACTCCTTTGCTCTTTTGACCGCTGATTTAATGGCATTTTTAATTATTCTCTTAAATTTTCCCTTTATAAGCTCATTAAGCCCAGCTTCCGTAGTGCCACCCTTAGAGGCAACCCGTTCTACCATCTTTGAGGGATCACTGCCTTCTAAACTCACCATATTAGCTGATCCAGCACTTGCAGATATAGATAGAAGTCTTGCTTCTTGTTTAGTTAATCCTACAGCACTCGCTGCTTCTTCCAACCCAGCCATAAAATATGCCTGAAACCCAGGACCGCTACCACTTACTGCAGTTATAGCATTCATTTTATTTTCTGTTGTTTTAAGTGTTTCCCCCAGATTAGAAAATATTGCCTTAGTATTCTTTTCATCCTTAGCTCTGACATATTTTCCCAGGCAATAAGCAGAGATCCCTTGTCCGATCATTCCCGGCATATTCGGCATTACCCTAACTACCGGAACTTTCGATTTAAAAAATTTCTGAATATGCGAGGTCGTCACCCCCGCAGCAATTGATATAAGCAAATTCTTCTTATTTACTCCGAAACTAAGAGAACAAAGAACTTCGTCCATATTTTGCGGTTTAACACAAAGTATAATTATATTACACATATTTTTAAATTGTTCAAGAGTAATCTTTTTTACCCGGTAAGCCCGGCAAATCTCATCCTGACGTTTTTTGTTATTTTCGCATACCCAGACAACTGTTCCTTTTTTCTTAACCAGCCCTCTGATTATGGCTTCTCCCATATTGCCTGCGCCGATTATTCCTATCTTCATATAGTTTAATTATCCTCCGAAAATTGTTCTTCCCACTCTGATCATGGTAGAGCCTTCTTCAATAGCTATCTCAAAATCATCGCTCATTCCCATTGATAATATCGACATCTCTGCTTTAAAATTTAATAATAGCATTTTATTCTCTTGATCATAAAATTCACGCAGCCTCCGAAAACAAAGCCTGATCTGATCAAGATCATCAATAAACGGCCCAATTCCCATAAGTCCTTTTAAATTCAATCCGGGCAATTTCATTGTTTGCGGAATAATTTCTTTTGCCTGTTCAAAGTCCACTCCAAACTTAGAATCTTCGCCGGAAATATTAATTTGGACAAGAATATCTATCTTTTTTTTAAGCTTTTGAGACTGCTCGCTAATCAGAGAGGCCAGCCGCAAACTGTCCACAGATTGTATTAACTGGAACATCTTTACGGCCTTGGACACTTTGTTTGTCTGTAAATGTCCCACTAAATGCCAACGCAAACGTAAAAAATCATCTTCAGACAGAGTATGTTTTAAAAAATCTTTTTTTTCCACTGCCTTCTGAAGACGATTTTCTGCTATTTGAAAACAACCTGCTTTTATAAGCATACTAACATCTTCTAAACGAGCTTGTTTTGTTACACAAACAATTTCTATATCGTTTAAAGACCTGCCGGTTTTCTGAGCAGCTTGATTAACTCTTTCTTTAAGAAACTCTAAGCGTTTTTGAATCATTATATTGAATATTGAATGTTGAATATTGAAAATTGTAAAAATATTAATTCCAACCATCAACTGTCAACTTTCAATCCTTTTTCCATCTTTTATTTTTATCTTTTACTTAAAACTTGAAACTTGTGACTTGTAACTTTTTTCTATCTCCCATGAACGCATATTTTATTCTTGCCGGTGCTTTTTGCCTCGTATAAGGCATCATCAGCTAATGTAACAAATTCTTCTTTGGTCATCCCTTTACTAAATTCCGCCACGCCGCCGCTTATCGTCATCTTTTCTTTCTTCGACTCTTTGCCGGTTTCAAACTTCATTTTTTCTACAGCCAGCCTTATTTTTTCCGCAACGACAATTGCCTCTTTAATTTTTGTTTCCGGCAGGATCACGGCAAATTCTTCGCCTCCATAACGACAGGCGATATCAACTTTGCGAACTGTTTTTTTAATGGTTTTTCCTATTTGGCTAAGCACTAAATCTCCCATGGGGTGTCCATAGGTATCATTAAATTGTTTAAAGGAATCGATATCAAACATTATCAATGACAACGGATGAGGATAACGCTGCACACGGGCAACCTCAGTTTGCAGCTGTGTTTGAAAATATCGATGGTTAAATAAATTAGTCAAACCATCAGTTATCGCCAAATTTTTAACTTCTCCGTATAGCTGTGCATTCTCTATAGCAATAGCTGCATAATTACAAATTACCGCAATAAACTGTAAATCTTCCTGAGTGAAAACATTAGTTTGCCCAATTACTTTTTTGTCCGCAACATTAATAACTCCCAAAACCCGCCCCTTGGCTTTAAGAGGTATCGACAATAACGATTTTGTTTCGTATTTAGGAAGATTAGCCCGGCCAAAATGCATATCCGTTTCAATATCACTAACCAAAACCGACTCTCCACGTTCGGCTACCCAACCGCTAATAGACTGTCCCAGTTTTATCCGGGTAGTTCTGACAACCGCATCATCAAGTCCAATCGCTGCTTTAATAACCAGAACCTCCTCCTCTTCATCTAAAAGCATCAGAGAACAAATCCGGGCTTTTAAAACATCCGCAATTTTCTGGACAATAACTCCGGCCAATTTATCGAGATTTAGGATAGAACTCATCAGATGTCCAATATGAAGCATGGTTTCGAGTTTTTCTTTTTCATCCTGTAGATTATTAAGAAGTTTTTTATTTTCAAAGGCAAGCTGTTTCTCTTCGATACCTCGTTTAATAACAAGTTTCACATGGCTTATATCAAACGGTTTCGTTATATATTCATACGCTTCTTCCTGTATGGCCATTATCGCCGATTCTGTAGTCGGGTAAGCCGTGATCAATACCGCGCAGATATCCGGCTGATATCCCTTTATATCACGCAATACCTGCAGTCCTCCGATATCCGGAAGTTTTAAATCTAAAATCACAAGGTCAAAATTACTTTCTTTTGACAAAGCCACAGCTTCTTTTCCTGACTTTGCTGTGGATACGCGATATCCATCTTCTATTAAGATCGAACACAATGTCTCTCTGATGACTTTTTCATCATCTACAAGCAAAATATTAGGAGAAAAATTATTTTTATCTTTCATTTTTTCTTTTTCAATTCATTAAAAATATCCAGTAATGTTTGGATGTCAAACGGCTTATGCAAACAGGCAATCGCTCCTTCTTTAAATGCCTTTTCAATCCGCTCAGTTACCTCATAAGCTGTCATCATAACCGCTTCAAGCCTTGGGTTAATCTCCTTAAGTTTTATTAATGTATCTATCCCGTCAATACCCGGTAATTTAATATCTAAAAGCGCGACATCCATTTCACTAGTTTTGGCCAATTCTATTGCGGAATTACCGCATTCAGCCACTGTTACACAAAAACCTTCACTTTTCAATATTCTCTTAATCGTCTCCCTGACTATTTCCTCATCATCAACAACCAATATGTTCAATTTTTTCTCCTCAATCACCATTGCTGCGCCTTTTTGGTTATCAAACACTTTTAATCTTTTTTGTTTTTCCTTGCCAGAGGCAGACAGATAATAAACTTAGCCCCCTTACCTTGCTTACTCTCCACCTTTATCCGGCCTTCGTGATTTTCAATAATCTCTTTCGTTATAGCCAGCCCTAACCCTACACCTTTTACTTTCGTAGTGAAAAACGGTTCAAACAATTTCTCAACATATTCCTTTTCTATTCCCACACCGTTATCGGCAATCGTGATAACTGCCGTTCCTTTATCTTTAACCACTTTAATTTTTAACTCCCCGCCGCCAAGCATTGCTTCCGCTGAGTTGTTAAATAGATTCATAAACACCTGCCGTATCTGCATTGAATCAAGATTCATTAGGGGAAGATCGCCGGGAATCTGCTTATTTATGGAAATATTATTAAAATACCCCTGTTGCGCGACTGTCAACAAAGCCTCTTCGATAACTTTTTTTAATGATGTTTTCTTTAAACTAGGCACCCCAATTCTCGCATGCTCTAAAATATTTGAGATAATCGTATTAGCAAAAATTACCTCATTATGAATATTTATTATAATATCACGGACATCCGCCTCCGCCTTAAGTTTTCTCAATAGATATTCCGCGGCAACCTTTATACCGCTTAAGGGATTTCTTAGTTCATGGCTAATCGCCGCGGCCATATGCCCCATTGCCGCAAGACGTTCCGAATGGATCGAACGACGGACACCATCGAATTCAGCCTTTTCATTCTTGTCCAACTGCGTTATTCTGACATTTATTGATTTCATCAGTTGTTTGCGCTGCTTGGCATCCAGGCCGTCGATTCCTTTTAAAATAATTTCGCACAAATAACTTATATTTTTCGCTTCTTTTATCAGCTTATTCATCTTTTGGTAATTCATAACTTTTCCCTTACTACCGCCTAATCCTGGCTTCGTTGGCGCATCGGCAGCTTGACAATAAATGTTGTCCCCCGTCCTCTGTCCGTATAAACGTCTACCGCCCCTTCATGACGATTAACAATATTAAATACTATGGATAATCCTAGGCCAACCCCTCTTGCTTTAGTCGTAAAAAAAGGATTAAATATTTTCTCTCGATCATCGCTGGAGATCCCGACACCCGTATCATTTACCATCATTTCGACAAATTCACCGACTATAGATGTACTTATGGTCAGCTTTCCGCCTTTAGGCATTGCCTGCACTGCATTTGTCAGCAAATTAACAATCACCTGTTTCATCTGCTTAACATCCATAAGCATCTCCGGTATATTTGAAGCATACTTGGTTACTAAAACTATATCTGAATCCCGGCTTGGTAAATGTAAAAACGGCATTGTCTCTTTTATCACTTTATTTATATCAGCATATGTGCAAATTAATTCTGTGGGTTTTGAATATGTCAAAATATTCGTCACAACATTACTGGCGTAATCAATCTCTAACTCTATATCTTTGAGTATCGTTACTAATTCAATCTTATTTTTATCAATTTTACTGCTTAAATAATAAGTCGCCATCTTTATCCCGGTAAGCGGGTTTCTTAAATCATGGCTTATGGCTGCCGCCATCTGCCCGATAGCCGCCATCTTTTCTGCTTTTATAAGCTGTCCTTGAGCCTCTTCAAGATTCTTATAAGCCAATTGTGCGGCATTGTAAAATCTTTGAAATAAAATCGATAAAAATAAAATCAGCAGATAGAATATTGCCGATATAATGACATCCTTTTGCACAATATTCATAAGATCATTCTGTACCGGATCCCAGTCAATCCCGACTCTCAGCACTCCCAAAACATCATGTTCCGCACTGTGACAACTATAACAACGTTCTTCATTTAACAGCGGCAGGGCTAAACTGAACAAATAATCATTACCTCTTTGCTCAAAATCTCCGATATTTTTCTTTTCATTAATCGCTCTTTTTACAATCTCGGATTGGCTGGGGATATTCACAAATCTGGGGTCAGAACTATACCTGATTACTCCAACAGCATCAGTTATATGAACACGCTTTAAATCCTTTAATTCCCCGACAGCAAGAAGAATTTCGGCGACCGTATCCATTTCTCCGGCAACCATGGGCAGGTCCAAAGATTTAGCCAGTATCTTAGATAATCCCCAGGCTTTTTCTTTCTCTAAAGCAAGCGTATGCCGAAAATGAAATATAATGTTTGTGCTGACGAGTATGACCAGGAATATTAAACTTAAGATTCCGAATATAAAAATAATTTTATTTCGCATATTAATCCTATAACATTCTATCTTAGAATATCTTACATTAATATTTCATATTACCACAGAGAGAGGCTTCTTGTCAATTAAGCCGAATTTTACGTATCCAATCAGTGATTTTTTGCAAAATCTACAAAAAAATTCTCATCAGCAGAAGAAAATTGCGCTTCCTGCATTGCTTCCCGCACCTTTCTGGCAGAAAATTCAATGCCCTCAGCAGCAGCCAGATTACGCTGTAAATACCGCATTCTTGCAGTAATCGTCTTTTTATCAGCAATTTTCTCCCCGGCAAAAGGAGTTTTCGGTTTAGGAACAAATATTCCGATATGGGTCTTAACCGGAAGGATCCGCGCCGAAGATTTTATAAGACCAACAATTGCCTCAATATCTTTTTGCTCCTCGACAGGCAAACCGACCATGAAATACAGCTTGATTTTTTTTATCCCCGCCTTTTTAGCCATATTAATTTTTTCCATAATCTCTTCATCGCTTATATTCTTTTTCAAATATCTGCGTAATTGTTCCGACCCTGCTTCCGGAGCAAACGTAATTGTCCGCTGCCCGGTTTCAGACAGAGCTTCAAGTAAATGTTTTTTTACTGTTTCAATTCTCAAACTGGAAACAGAAATTTTAGCATTCTTTTGCTTTAAAAAAGTTACCAGTCCTTCAATTTGCGGATGATCAGATATAGCCGCTCCAATAAGTCCGATACGGGAAGAATATTTCATCCCCATACTAATTTCCCTGGTTAAAACATCTAAACTCCGCGGTCTGAATTTATTAAAAACCGAACCCGTAGCACAAAACTTACACCCCCAGGGGCAGCCACGGGAAATTTCGGTTAAAAATATGTTTGAAAACTCCGTATGTGCGGTAAGCACACGAGAAGAAGTCGGATAAAGATCCACTTCTTGGACTATCCGGGGAGCGATGTCTTTTGTCAAAGAATAGCCGGAAACAAAGACTCCTGGCATTTGGGAAATTTGCGTTAAAAATTTTTCCTTTTTAGATGCTCCTCCCATATGCGCATAATTAGCTAAGATGTCCATAAATTCGTTAATCGATTCCTCAGCCTCGCCCACAAATACCACGTCACAAAATTCGGAAAGAGGTAAACAATTAAATGAAGTAACTACTCCCCCGACAATAATCAACGGCATAATTGAACGCTGGGTACGATCCCCTAATAAGCCCGCGCCTCGGAGAACACTCAAGAAATGCACATAATCAAGCTCATAGGATAGAGAAAACGCAACAACATCATAGGAATTAAGCTGGCTTCTGCTTTCCACGGATAATAGCTGTTTTTTAGCCGGTTCGTAAAAAAACCTTTCGCATAAGGTATCCGGACGGCTGTTCCATTGATTATAAATAGACTGGAATCCCAAATTACTCATACCGACATGGTAGGTATTCGGATAAACAAGCGCAATTTTAAAACGCGCATTCTTTTTAAGAAAAACAGTATTAACTTCCTTATTAATGAAGGAATAATTGTGGCTACTCACCTAGAATCCTGCGGTCCTCATCAAGGTAAATACCTTTTATATTCATCTTTAATGCTTCCGGATTACTAGAATTAGCTAGTGCCGATTCTAAAGAAATACGATTTGATTGAACCAGGCTGACCAATGACTGGTTGAAGGTAATCATTCCTTGATCAGAAAAACTACGCAATGTACTCTGAAGCCGTTCCGTTTTGTTTTCTCTAATAAGTTTCATTACCATAGGATTAATAAGCATAATTTCCACAGCCGGAACAACTCCACTGCCGTCTTGAAGAGGCATAAGACGCTGACAGGTTACTGCTTTTAAGTTAAATGAAAGCTGCATCCGGACCATAGCATGCTGCGGAGTCGGGAAAAAGTCCAGGATTCTGTCTACTACCTGAGAAGTGTCCGAAGCATGCAGGGTACTAAATACCAAATGGCCTGTTTCCGCAGCACCTAATGCTGTTTGAAATGACTCCGCATCACGCATTTCCCCAATCAGGATTATATCCGGATCCTGCCGGATAACATAACGCAAAGCCTGTTGAAAAGATTCCGTATCCAAACCAACTTCACGCTGATTAATAATAGATTTTTTATCATCATGCACATATTCAATAGGGTCCTCTATCGTTACAATATGTGATTTTTTGTGCGAATTAATATAATCAATCATGGCCGCAAGAGTTGTCGACTTCCCCATAGAACTGGCACCCGTGACTAAAACAATACCTCTTTCATACATAGCAATTTGTTCAAAAATTTTTGGGATACTCAAATCCTCAAAACTGGGAATTTTGCTTTTTACAATACGCATAACTATCCCGACATCTCCCCGTTGTCTAAAAACATTCACTCTAAACCTTCCGACATCCGGCAATTGATAAGAAAAATCTATTTCATTCTTGCGTTCAAATTCGCGGCGATGCCGCTCACGCATCATAAAATATGCAATCTTTTCTATATCCTTATTTGATAAAATTGGAAATGCGGAATTAAGCAATTCTTTCTTTATACGAAAAATCGGAGTACGGCCGACTTTAAAATGCGCATCAGAGGCGTCCTGTCCCACCATCGATTTTAGAACTTCTACTAAATCTATATCCATTGCATTCCCCCCTAGTCCGGTTTCTTTCTTACGCGGTTAAAACACATTTTTCTTTAATACTTCTATGAATATATCAACAATTTTTGTATCAAATTGCTTGTCTCTGCCCTTATTCAATTCACTTATGGCCACTTCCATTGGTAACGCTTTTCTATACGGACGATCTGATGTCATGGCCTGATAGGAATCGGCAACTGCTAAAATTCTTGCCCCCAAGGGGATATTCTCCCCTTTTAACCCATCCGGATAGCCTCCACCATCATAACGTTCATGATGGTGATAAATCAAAGGAATTTTATCAGTTAAAGAACGTACCGGAGAAAGAATTTTCTTGCCGATTTCCGGATGTTTTCTAATTTGGGCATATTCCTCATCGGTAAGCCGGCCCGGTTTAAGTAAAACCGCATCGGCGATCCCAATTTTTCCGATATCATGCAGTAATCCCGCGTCACGTATTCGTTCGATATCCTCTAGACTCAAGTCCATTTCCGTGGCAATTGCCACGGAATAATCAGTCACCTGTTGCGAATGCCCATGAGTATAATGATCACGAGCATCCAATGCCATCGCCAGAGCCTTAATCGTTTCAAAAAGTTGGATATTATCACTCTGCAATTTCTGCTTTTCCACAATTCTACGCATTGAGTTAATAATATCAATCGGATCAAAAGGCTTACTAATATAATCCTGTGCTCCATGATGCAGGGAATCCATCGCTTTATCAATATCCGAATACCCGGCTGTTGTCAGAACATATGTCGACTTATTCGAATGCTTAACATCTTTGATAACTTGCTCATACCCTACATCCGGCATATTTACATCCGTTATTACAAGATTAAATTTTCGTCTTTTTAATTCTTCATATGCTTGGGCCCAAGTCTCAGATAGAGTAACCTGATACCCCTCTTTTTCAAAAACTTCGGCAAAACTCTCCAGAACACTCTGCTCATCATCAATAACTAGAATAAAAGTATCCTCTTTCATCTTTTCTTTCCTTTATTAGAAGTATTCTTCGTAAACACCCCTAAGCTTAGATAATAACTGGCCTAATATACCCTTATTTGAACATCGGGTTCGAACATTCGTAGTTCTTTCATTTAATGCATGCATTATTAATCCGATACCCGTCGCATAAAAACTGTTACTTAATCCGGAAAATCCACTAACAAAACCGCGCATTATGCCTAAATGTACGGGAAGTTTAATATATTCTTCCAACTTCTCTATAATACCATCCATAAAGGACATTCCACCAGAGATAATAATCCCTCCTTTTGCTCTTTGCGTAATTCCCACAAGATCTAATTCCTTCTTAACCAGAGTAAACAAATCACCAAGCTTTGCATCAACAATTAATGCCAGCTCCTGGCGACTAATACTTTCATAACTCGAAGAATTCTTTTTCAGGATCAGTTTATCATCACATTCTTGGTGATTACTACCGGAATAGACACAGACATTTTTATACTGCATTTTTAACTGCTCCGCCTGGGCCTCATCAATACCTAATCGCTGCGAAATCTCTTTAGTTATATCATTGCCGCCTAAGGGTATCACGCTGGTATACTGCAAACTACCCTCTATGAAAAAAAGAATATTCGTAGTCCCGGCGCCCAATTCCAGCAAGATAACTCCGGTTTGTTTTTCCTCTTCAGTAAGTATGGCCATACTTGTCGCCAGTCCGGAATATACGATACCGTCAACATCAAATCCAGCCCGATTAACTGCTTTTACCAAGCTATTGGCAAAAGACACTCCACAGCTGATAATATGCAGATTAACCCCCAGTCTTGTTCCGAAAATACCTAAAGGTTCTTTTGTCCTTTTATAGCCATCAACAACAAACTCCTGAGCTAGTGCGTGTAAAATTTCCCGGTCAATAGAAGTTGTCAAAGATTTTGCCGAATCAATTGCCCGTTGTGAATCATTATGCGTTATTTCAACCGAACGGTTGGACAAACTTAGCATCGCCTTAGTATTGTTACCCAGGACATGCTCTCCGCTAATCGTTACATAAACTGAACCGATCCGGAAATTCTTTTTAATCGCCGGTAAATTATTATGCTCACTAGTATAAAATTTTGCCTCGGCTTTTCTCAGAGCTTCTTCTATTCCGGAAGCTACTTCCCCCAGATTAGTAATAATTCCTCTTTCAAGACCTCTGGTCTTGACCATAACCGCAGTGTATATTTCTACACGCCCGGCATTATCCAAATTGCCGATACATACAGTTGTCTTAGCACTGCCAATATCTAAACTGACCACCGGAATTTGATCTCTCATTATGATTTCTTTCCAAACACGATATCTTTAAAACGTACATCAATATAATAATCTTGCGAAGAATCTATCTCTTCATCTTCCAAAACACCACAAAGAGTTTCTATTCTTCTTTTCCAATTTCTATTACCGATTCTCACTTCCAATCGATTATCAATATAGAAAGAAAGATTAGGCATTTCCGTGACATCAATTTTTGTAACTAAATATCGTTTTAAAAAACCATTTTCCCCAAGTGCGTCAAGAAAAGATACCGCACATTCTAAGTTTGATTTTTTGTAACTTTTCCCAATTTCTACATCATTTAAATTTAATCCTGTTCCGTAAATAATCGGCAACCTTTGTTTAGGCTGTGCGCCCAGATCAGCTAAGATATAAGCATCATCGTTAACACTAAAAAAACAATACCCCCCATTTTTATTCTGTCCTTGATTTATCGCTATTTGAGCTATCGGACTGCGGCGCAATACCTCAATCAATAGTTTATTAGGAAGAATCCGTTGAACGATAACCTTCTGGATATACGGATACCGTCTTTCAATGTCCTGGGCAACCTTATTCAAATCTACTTCAAATATGTTTTGGCCGTTTACCTTTGATAACGGATAACTTACCTTTTCCGGATATTTATCAATAATTTCAATTTCATATACCTTGAAGTGTTCGGAAGCAAAAATAAAAGACCTCATATTTATGATAATAAACACAGCAAAAGCAACTCCCAAAACACCAAATAAAAGATGGAACCCATTTTTCTGTATAGCCATTTTAATTTTTTTAACATTGAATAGATGTATGTTCTTCTTATTCCGGCCTCTTTTACCTCTGCTTCTTGCCATATCACAATTCCTTCCTATTAATTATTCTGAATATTTAACAGATTTTTCAGAGAATATTTCGACTGAAGATAAAACCATCTTTCGGCATAACTCCGGAAAACTAATCCCCCTGGCCGCGGCAGCTTTAGGCAATAAACTCGTCGAAGTAAATCCGGGAATAGTATTGACTTCTAAAACAAACAACTTATCCCCCTGACCGATAAGCATATCTACCCGTGAAAAACAACGGCATCCCAAAATCCGGTGTGCTTTCAGAGCTAAGGACTGCGCCTGCAAATAAGTTGTTTCCGGCAAAAACGCGGGAACCTTATATTCAGTCATACCCAATGTATATTTAGCTTGAAAATCATAAAATTTATTCTTAGGAATTACTTCAATAACCGGTAAAGGCTCATCCTCCAATATGCCGACAGTTATTTCTCTTCCCTTTATATAACGTTCAATAAGCACTTTTTTATCAAATTTAAAAGCTTCTTCTAAGGCCAACGGCAAATCATCCGCATCTTCGATAATTGATAATCCTATACTTGAGCCTTCATGCGCCGGCTTAACAACCAGCGGAAAATATGATAACCACTCTTCTGATAAATGGTCTCCCGGACGAAATACTACATATTCCGGGACAGAAATGCCATTAGCCTTAAAAATATTATGTGACTCTGTTTTATCCATAGCTAACTGACTAGCCTGAACTCCGGAACCGGTGTAAGGGATCTCCAAATCGTCCAGAATTTGCTGCACCTGCCCGTCTTCTCCAAAAGTTCCGTGCAATGCATTAAAAACACAATCCACATTACTTTTCTTTATTTTATCAATAAGTTCCCCAGGAGACTGAAAATCAAAAATTACTGTATCAAAATCACAAGATTGGAGTGCCTGCACAACCGCATTCCCTGATTTTAATGAAATTTCCCGTTCACTGGAGAAACCACCCATGAGTACGCCAATTTTCTTTACTTGCATATATTTAATTTTCTTTGGTTCGGGCGGAGGCAAGCCCCGCCCCTACGTTTTGTTTTCCCATATTTCTATTTCCGGCTCAAGAGAGACAGAAAACTGCTGGTATACTTCCTTCTGAACCTTACCGATCAACTCTTTAACCTGAGAAAACCGGGCATTACCTTTATTTACAATATAATTAGCATGAACATCAGAAATTTGCGCATCTCCAACTGATTGCCCTTTTAAATTACAATCCTCAATAAGCTTGCCCGCACTAATTTGAGCCTTATCCGGATTTTTAAAAACACATCCGGCATTAGGTAAATTTATAAACTGTGTATTTTTCCTGTGTAAAGAAAATCTATTAATCAACTTTTGAATATTATCAGTTGTTTCCGGAGATAATTCAAACCAGGCCCCTAAAATAATATAATCCCTTAAATTCGAGCAGCGATAACCAAAACTCAATTCCTCTTTTGTCAATATCGATACATTTCCCGCTCTATCTGTAACCTGAACATTTTTGACAATATCGGCAATACATTTATACTGTACCCCTTGCGGATCATTAACATCCCGGGTACCGGCATTCATAAACAATGCCCCGCCTACAGTTCCGGGAATTCCGCATAAAAATTCACACCCGGAGAGACGGCACATTTTAGCAAAATTTATTAACGATAACAAATTGACACCCGCGTAAGCAAAAAGAATATTATCCTTCTGCGTTATTTGCTTAAAAAAAGGTGCTTCTAATTTTAAAACCGCCGCCGCCAGAGCCTGATCATCTATTAAAAGATTAGTCCCTGCTCCGATAACCATTGTTTTCATCTTCTTCGCATTTAAAAATTTTAATACTGCCGACAAATCATCAATATCTTCAGGAATGAGAAACAACTTTGCCGGCCCGCCTATTCTCATAGAAGTGTGACCGGCGAGGAATTCATTACCCCTTACTTCGCCTTTAAAAAACTTTTTAATTTTTTTATCTAGTCCGCTGAATATCATTTTAAACAACACATGTGTTTTGCCGAGAGTTTTTTGATCAAATCATCAGCTAAGGTATTAATATCGCCTGCGCCTAACATCATTAGAACATCACCTTCTTGAGCAATTTCGGCTAAATGTTCATTAACCTTTTCTTTAGGCAATAAATGTACATCTCTATGCCCATTTTTTTTGATCTGCTCATAAATTACTTTTGCCGCAACACCTTCTATGGGATCCTCGCTTGCGGCATAAATATCTGTAACCACCACATAATCAGCCAGAGCAAAACAGCGCCCGAATTCTTCTTTAAGAAATTTAGTGCGACTGTAGCGATGAGGCTGAAATACTCCGACTATTCTCCGGTCAGTATAAGCCTTTGCCGCTTTTAAAGTAGCTTCAATCTCTGTAGGATGATGGGCATAATCATCAATTATGGTTATTTGCCCGCTGCTGTGTCTTATTTGAAATCTGCGATACACACCGTGAAAATCAGCTAATGCCTGCTTAATAATACTGATATCTATCCCTAGTGTTATACCAATACCAATACAGGCTAATGCGTTTAAAACATTGTGTTCTCCGGGAATCTGCAAATTGAACGCACCCAAATCATTCCCCTTATAGCGGCAATTAAAAGTAGAACTCATTCCTGTACAATGGATATCAAAGGCTGATAAATCACACTGGGCATTAAATCCATATCTAATAATTTTACCTTCATATTGCTCTAACGCACGAATAATATTAACATCTTCTCCATAACAACAAAGCATACCCCGCGGACTTAGGTTTTTCACAAATTGCGCATAAGTATCGATTATATGCTGCATATTCTCATAATAATCAAGATGTTCCTTATCAATATTAGTTAAGACAGCGTGTTCAGGATTAAGATATAAAAAAGATCCATCACTTTCATCGGCTTCCGCGACAAAATAATCCCCTCCTCCATCCTGAGCATTCCCCCCTAAGACACTGACATCAGCTCCCACGGCAAAACTGGGATCTGATCCGCTACTTTTTAATAAATACGCAATAAGAGCAGTGGTCGTTGTCTTCCCATGGGCTCCGGCAATAGCTATTCCTGTTTTGCCTTTCATTAAACTGGCTAACAACTCTGCCCGCCGCATCAAGTTTATATTTTTTTCTTTAGCCCTCAAAACTTCCGGATTATTTTCCGGGATAGCCGAGGAATAGACAACAATATCAACCTCAGAAATGTTTTCTGCTTTATGTCCAAAAAATATTTTTGCTCCAAGGTTTACCAGCCGGCTGGTTATGGGGGTTTCTTTCAGATCAGATCCGCTTACCTGATACCCTTTAGCAAGCAAAATCTGGGCAAGAGCACTCATTCCCACACCTCCAATACCGATAAAATGTATTTTTTTGTGCGGCATTATTTGAGTAATTGATTGCATATTAGTCCTTTAATATTTTTTTCTATCCGCTAATTCTTTAACTAAACCTGCCAATAAATCTACGGCAGAATCGCTGCTTAACCGATAAGCTTGACCGGCTAATTTTTCCAACAACATGGGATCTTTCATTCCCGCGCCGATAAAATCCTTAAGCACATCCGGCAAAGACTCGTCCTGAATTGCCACAAAAGCCGCCTTTTCCTCTAGCATTATTTCTGCGTTCGCTATTTGATGCGCATGCGCATATGGATACGGAATTAGTATTGACGCTTTCGCAAAAAATTTTATTTCATTTAATGTGCCGGCTCCGGCACGGCAAATTATCAAATCCGCAGCACAATATAACGGACTCATATCTTCGATGTAAGAAAAGACCTTCGCGGTTACCTTGGCTGCTGTATATCCCTGCTTTATCGATTCAGTATCTTTATCTCCGCTTATGTGGATAACCTGCAATTGATTTTTTTGAACATCACTCAACTGGGCAACAAGCGCAACGCATACCTTATTAATATATTCTGAGCCCTGACTACCGCCAAAGATCAGCAGGGTGAATTTTGATCCATGAACCCCGAGCAAACTTCTGGCTTTATCTTTTTCAATCCTTTTTAAATCATAACGGACAGGATTGCCGGTAAATAATACTTCTCTGTGTTTAAAATATTTGCTGCTTTTTCTAAAACTAACCGCAATCTTTGTCGAAAAACAGGAAAGACATTGATTAGCTAAACCTGGAACCACATTTTGCTCATGAATCAATGTCGGGATATTTAACAATCTTGCTCCCAGAACTGCCGGAATTGAACTTATTCCACCAAACCCAACAACAACTTCCGGTTTAATCTTCCACAGAAGAAAGACTGTCCTCACTCCCTCACTTATAAATTGTATCAAAAAATAGAAATTCTTCAAGAGGAAAATGAGAAGATTCTGCCTTTCCCTCGAGGAAAAAGACCTTAGCCCGGTAGTAATAACCGAATAGCCGCTGGAATTAAAAATTTTCCTCCCCAAAGCCTTCTTCGTACTAAAAAAAACTACCTCCGCAGAATATCTCTCTTTAAGATGTTTTGCCAAGCTCAATGCCGGATATATATGCCCCCCGGACCCTGCCGCGGAAATCACTATTTTCATTTTATTTATTTCTTCCTATGTTCAGGATCAACCCAACATAAATCATATTAAATATTAATGACGTCCCGCCATAACTGATAAAAGGAATCGGCAAGCCTTTTGTCGGGAAGATACTTGTCACTACACACATATTAATAATTGCTTCAATAACCAAACATGAAATAAGCCCAAATGAAAGAATTTGCCCAAAAGAGTTTTTCGCTTTGAGACTGATTTTTGTCGCTTCCAAAAGAAATAAAGCAAACAAAACAATAACTGCTGAGGTTCCTAAAAACCCCATTTCTTCCCCCAGAATAGAAAAAATAAAATCCGTATATGACGCGGGCAAGTACAATAATTTCTGTTTACCATGTCCCAGCCCGACTCCGCAAATTCCTCCCGAGCCCAAAGCCACTAAAGACTGAATAATTTGAAACCCGGTACCTTTGGGATCTTTCCACGGATCCAAAAAAGCCAAAATTCGATTACGCCGATATGGAACACTAAAAATTAATATATATATTGCCGGCAAAGAACTCAATACTACTGCGGCCATATGTGTCAGTTTAACTCCTCCGATAAAAGACATTATAAAACAAATACTAAATATGGCCATTACCGTACCCAGGTCAGGCTGAATTAAAATCATTCCTCCGACAACAAACATAATTAATAAGACCGGGAGAAATCCGTACAAAAAGGAATGAATATATGATTTTTTGCGGGAAAGAAAATCAGCAGTATAAACAATCATCGCAAATTTTACCAGCTCCGAAGGCTGAAAACTAATAATCCCTAACCGGAACCAGCGTTTTGCGCCTCCTACCTGCCGGCCCACCCCCGGGACAAGAAGCAAAATCAGTAAAAACAGTGAAAATAATAAAAGAGGCTTAGCTATCTTTCTCAAATATTCATAGTCCATCCACATGGCGCCTAAAGCACAGACAATTCCGATTAAAACATATATCAGATGCCGCTTGATATAATAAGCACTGTCTCCGAGAACTTCATATGCATAAATTGCGCTGGCACTGTATATCATAACAATCCCGACACACAGCAAAACAATAGTAATCCCGGCAACGTTTATTCTGGATTGTTTTAAAGACATAACATATTCCTATGTTCAGCGTTTAGCGTTAAGCGCATAGCGTTTAGAAAAAATTTGTGATATATTATTTTTACTTCTGTTTTTGCTTGTGACTTGAGACTTGTAACTTGAGACTTTTAACTTCTTTTACAAACACTTCCCCTCTATGCTTATAACTCTTAAACATATCAAAACTCGCGCACATAGGTGAAAGCAGTACACTGTTTCCTTTTTTTGCCCGTGAATACGCAAGTCGCACTGCGGCTTTAAGTGTCGGGACAACTTTAATTAATACATGACCGATCCAAGCCTGATTTATCTTTTTTGCTGCCTCACCGATCAGAATAACCAATAATACCTTATCTCTAACCAACTTACCAAGCGGCCTAAAATCGCTGCCTTTATCACGCCCCCCACAAATAAGTAATACCGATTTTTTTGAAAACATAGCCAGAGCCTTGCTGGTAGCATCTACTGTCGTTGATTTGGAGTCATTAAAAAAATCTATACTTTTAATTGAAGTTATTCTTTGACATCGATGATGTAACCCCTTAAAACCTTTCAGCGTTTTAATAAGATTATCGTTACTTATACTCTGAGCTTTTGCCGCCAGAATTACCGCCATTACATTTTCCAGATTATGCATACCTTTTAATTTCAGTTGTTCCTGGGATAAGAATTTAATTGTCTTATTCTTCCACTCTCCGGTTATGGTCCGATCCTCTAACCAGCAAGCCCCATAAACATTACGATATACTGCATAATCCTTTTTATTTTTACCAAAGAAAAATATTTTGGCCTGTGTTTTTTTGCTTAATCGGCGAACTTTCGGGTCATCAAAATTAAGGATTGCAAAATCGTCTGCTTTTTGGTTAGACACAATCTTAGCTTTAGCTTCAAAATATTCGTCCATTGTCGCATGATGATCCAGATGATTACGGGACACATTTAATATAATGCTAACTTTAGGACGAAAATTCTGAGTATATTGCAGCTGAAAAGAGCTTACTTCCAAAACCACTACATCAGCATTTTTCGGATGCAGCATGACCTTGCTGAACGAATTGCCGATATTTCCGCAAACAGCAACACGTTTACCGGCATCTTTAAATACTTTTCCGATAAGCGTTGTTACTGTGGTTTTTCCATTAGTCCCGGTGATCGCCACTATCGGAACAGCGCAGAACCAACTGGCAAATTCTATTTCACTGATTATTGGCACATTATTATCTTTGGCCCAAATAAGCGGCTGCGCATTATTTTTCACTCCCGGACTAATAATAACCAAATCTGCTCTTTCAAAAAAAGAAGCGCTATGACCGCCAAGTTCTACAAAAATATCCTTCTTGCGTAAAATACCCGCTTTATCTTTTGCCGCCTTATTTTTAGACTCATCAGAGACAAATACCCGGGCTTTCTTTTTTTTTGCCAATAATGCCGCGGCAAAACCGGAAACTCCCAAGCCGATAATTAAGATTTTTTTCCCTTTAATATTTTTCATTTCTATCTTAATTTTAATGTTAATAGACTGACCAAAGCCAATATGATCGCCACAATCCAAAAACGAAAGATTATTTTTGATTCCGCCCAGCCTTTAAGCTGAAAATGATGATGCAGCGGAGCCATTAAAAACACTCTTTTACCGCGAAACTTAAAAGAGATAACTTGAATTATAACCGATATTGCCTCCACAACAAATATCCCGCCGACTAACAAAAGCAATAATTCTTTTTTGATTAGAATAGCAATTGTCCCGATAGCTCCGCCCAAAGCCAAAGCCCCGGTATCCCCCATAAACACATCTGCCGGATGACAGTTATACCATAAAAACCCCAGGCCGGCACCAAACATCGCCGCACAAAATACCGTCAACTCTCCGATCTGAGGGATATACATAATATGCAAATAATCACTAAAATTAAAATGACCGGTCACATAACTAAAACCGCCATAGGTTACGGCCACAATTGACACACATCCTATAGCTAATCCGTCCAGCCCATCAGTAAGATTAACCGCATTGGAAGTTCCGATAATTACCAGCGCTGAAAAAAAGACATACGCTGCTCCCAGATGCACAACTAGGTTTTTGAAAAAGGGGATATCTAAGCGATCACCAACATTAGGATCGTTATAAAGCATAAATCCCACCGCAATACCTAGGAACATCTGCCCGGTAAGTTTAACCGCCGCCGTCAATCCGCGGGATTTTTTCCTGGTAAGCTTTATATAATCATCGACAAACCCTACCAATCCCAGCCATAAAGTTGAAGCAATCGTAATCCAGATATACTTATTCGAAAGATCAGCCCACAAAAACACAGAAATAAAAATTGTGCCCAATATCAATATCCCTCCCATGGTCGGAGTTCCTTCTTTGTCCTTATGATGTTCATAAAGTGACGCGCAGTCTTTCCCCTTCCTGACACTTTCTCCGATTTTCATCTTTTTTAAGAGTTTTATAACATGACCACCAATAAGCGCACTTATCAGAAAAGCGGTAATACTACTACCTGCGGCTCTGAATGTAATATACTTAAAGACATTAAATCCGAAAAACCAATCCCTCAATGGATATAAAAAATAATAAAACATACTCTCTCCTAATTATGTGTTATGTAAAAGTACAGTCCCAAGCCACATGTCACAAGTTCCAAGTCAAAACAAAAAATAAAGAATAGAAATAACACTAAATTGCTTCTTGTTTGTAACCTGCGACCTGTCACCTGTAACTTATATTTTTCAATCTACTTATTATCTTCTCCAGCCGCATTCCTCGCGATCCTTTAAAAAGAATCAAATCTTTATCTTTCATTTGTTTGGATAAAATATTATATACATCTTCAGACGTACTACAATTAAAAACACTATTTTTATCCATTCCTGCGGCTAACGCTCCCTGCGCAGCAAATGCTGCTTCTTTTCCTACAGAAATAAACAGATCCACTTTATATTCAGCAACTAATTCACCAATACGTCGATGATGCTGTTCACTAAATTTTCCTAACTCCAGCATATCTCCAACAACCACAATTTTACGTCTGCGACTTTTAATTCCATGTATTGTTTTAAGTGCCGCGCTCATTGACTGAGGGTTAGCATTATAGCAATCCGCGATAACACTAATATTGCCGATATCAATTAATTGCATCCGCAAAGAGGCAGACTCAAAACACGCAAGCTGATCAATGATTACCGCCATATCTATTCCCAATTGGTCAGCCACGGCTATTGCCGCTAAAGCATTCCCCACATTGTGCTCACCGAGAATTTTCAGTTTAACGGAGTATTTATTATTTAATTTAAATTCCACACCATTATCTACAGTCTTAATATTAGAAGCCCAGTACTTGAGATTGTCTTTGGTTCCAATACCAATAATATTATTTCTATATTTAGAAGCAGTTTCCCAAAGTTCTTTAGAGTCAGCGTTTATAATTGCCTTTTCCAATAAATCTGATTTTTCCAGCAATTCACACTTTGCCTGAGCAATCTCGGATACAGAATTAAAAAATCCCATATGCGCTTCCGCAGCATTTGTTATTACCGCGATATTAGGAGAAACAATGCCGCTAAGAGTACGAATCTCCCCTTTGTGATTCATCCCTATCTCCAGGATCGCAACTTGATGTTCCGGGGTAAGCTGTAACAAAGTAAGCGGTACGCCGATATGATTATTAAAAGAACTCTGGCTTTTTAATACTTTATACTTCGCGGATAAAACCGTAAAAATCATTTCTTTTGTTGTTGTTTTTCCATTGGATCCGGTCACGGCGATTACCGGAATGTTGAACTTCTTACGATAAAACCCCGCTATTTTTCCCAAAGCAATTGTCGTATCTTCGACTCTAATAACTGTCTGTTCAGCTTTTTCTAATTTATTCTGATTATCCCTGAACCACCTTGCGGAAACAATTATTCCGGCAGCTTTTTTATCCAAAGCCGCAGAGATAAAATCATGCCCGTCAAAATTATCTCCCTTAATAGCAATAAACAAATCCTGTTCACAAAGCGTCCGCGAATCTATAGATATCCGTTTAATAATATCTTCCGGCTTCCCGACTATTAGGATCCCGTCAGCAGCTTGGATAATTTCTTTGATACTAATCATTTATGTCCCTAATTAACGGTCACAGAACGGGCAAGCCCGTTCTCTACAGAATCTTTGTCTCGGGCGGGGACTAGCCCCGCCCCTACAGGTTTTTCAAATTTCTTTATCTTTTAACTGTATTCTATATCCTGTGTACTGAATCCAATATCTCCCTAACCACCTTGCGGTCATCAAAGTCAATTGTCTTATCTTTAAAAATCTGATAAGTTTCATGACCTTTACCGGCAATTAAAACAAAATCTCCGGCTTCAGCCTTATGGACAGCTTCTTTAATTGCCTGCTTGCGATCCGGAATTACTTTATAATTTTCAAATTCACGATCAAAACCGTTTTTGATATGAGAAATAATCTCTTCCGGCTCCTCAGTGCGGGGATTATCATTGGTAATAATCACAAAATCAGACATCCGGCTGGCGATCTTACCCATCAACGGCCGTTTCTTTTTATCTCTATCTCCGCCGCAGCCGAAAACTGTTATAATTTTTTTGGGTTTTATTTCGCGCAAGGCACTGAGTACATTTTTTAAAGCATCATCAGTATGCGCGTAGTCAATGAAAACTTCAAACGGCTCCGCAGAAGAAATCTGCTCTAACCTACCCGGCACTGTTTCCGCCTTACTCATCGTATCACATATAGATTGTAACTCAATTCCCTGGCATAAACCAACACAAATACAACCGAGAATATTATAAATATTGTGCTTACCGATAAGCTTTGTTTTTACATATCCGCTCCCCGGCAAAGTAACTACCGTAAAACTTGTGCCCTGAGCGGTTAATTGAATATTTTCCGCGCGAACAGCTGCTTGCCGGTCAATAATAGCATAATCAATCACTTTAGCCCGAGTCATTGTTTTTAAACGCTTACCATACTCATCATCTCCATTTATCAGGGCATATCCGCTTTTATCTAATTCCGTAAACAGCTTTGCTTTTGCCGAAAAATAATCTTCAATATCCCGGTGATAATCGAGATGGTCATGCGTAAGATTAGTAAACAAAGCAATATTAAATCCTATCCCGCCGATTCTCTGTTGATCCAGTGCATGGGAAGATACCTCCATTACAGCATGGGTTAATTTTTTCTGCACCATTTCTAAAAACAAGGAATTCAATGTTATCGCATCCGGGGTCGTATTATGCGCTTTTATAAACTTATCCTCTATTTTATAGTAAATAGTTCCGATCACTCCGGATTTAAACCCGCAATTCTTAAGCATATTCTCAATTAAAAAAGAAGTTGTTGTTTTTCCATTAGTACCGGTAATCCCGATCATTTTTAATTTCCGGGCCGGTTGGCCAAAAAACTCTGCCGCCAACATCCCTAATACCTTTCTTGTATTATCTACCCCGACACAAACAATCTGCTGATTATTTTTTAGCAAGGATATCTTTTCTTGTTTAGAAATATTATAAATAATTATCCGCGCTCCACGTAAAAACACCTGTTCAATAAAATCATGTCCATCGGCATGAACTCCCTCAATAGCAACAAAACAGCTATCCGGAACAACTTTTCGGGAATCAATACTGATCCCTTTAACCGGAAAATCCTCACCAGTTAAAAATTCCGGCTCTTTCCCTAATAACTTAATAATCTCAGAAGCTTTCATTAATCAAACACCTCTTCTTTATTTTTATTATTAATAATATTCGACTTGGGAACATCAAGATATCTAAGTACTTTCTCGCTAATATTCTTAAATACCGGAGCACACACTAGCCCCCCATAATAATAAGGCCGCGGCTGGTCAAAAACAACAGCAATAACAAAACGAGGATTCTCTACCGGAGCAAAGCCGATAAAAGAAGCAATAAAGTTATGGTGAGAATATCCTCCTCCCGGTTCGATTTTTTGTGCTGTCCCGGTCTTCCCCGCTACGGTATATCCGGAAATCCGGGCATTCCCCCCGGTCCCGCTTTCCACCACTTTTTGCAATATCTTGCGCATAGTTGCCGCAGTCTCCGGAGTAATTATCTGTTCATAAGAATCCTGCTTAAACTCCCGGATAACTTCATCATTATTATCAAAAATCTTCTGCACGATCCTGGGTTTAACTAAATATCCGCCATTGGCAATTACCGCCATTGCCCGGGCCATCTGAATTACCGTAGCACAGATCTCCTGCCCCATGGGGATAGCACTTATAGAAAGCTTTGACCATTGCTCAACCGGCCTTATAAACCCATTGGTTTCTCCGGGTAAATCAATTCCGGTAAGATCCCCAAATCTGAACTTCTTAATATAACTGTATAAAGTTTTTTCTCCCATTTTTTGAGCAACCTTGGCAATCCCGATATTACTTGATTTTTCAACAATCTCAGCAAAAGTCAAGTTACCATGGGGTCTATGATCATGTAATGTGTGCCCGGCAATGCGATAAGACCCGTTCTCACAAAAAAATTTATCTTCAACCTTAACAACCCCCTTGTCCAATGCAGCCGAAGCTGTTATTGCTTTAAATGTTGACCCCGGCTCAAAATAATCGCATACAGCTCTGTTTCTACGCTGATCCGCAGAGGATTTCCCAAAAGAATTCGGATCGAAACAAGGCCGGTTGGCTAAAGCATAAATTTCTCCTGTAGCGGGGTCCATCACCACGACAGAGGCACCTATCGCTTTACTCTTTTCGAATGATTTGTCCAATTCTTCTTCAACTATGTGCTGAATAACTTCATCAATCGTCAGTAATAAATTATTTCCATCAATAGCGGGAACAAATTCATACTCAAAAGCAGGAAGCATTCTTTGTTTTGCGTCCCTGATCAAAGACCGCCATCCTAATTCGCCTTTTAAATAATTATTGTATTCTAACTCCAGCCCCTCCAGCCCCTGCTCATCCAAGCCGACAAAACCCAAAACATGAGAAGCTAATGAGCCATTCGAATAATAACGCTTGTTTTCATTTAACAGCCCGATACCATGCAAGTTAAGAGCCTTAATATTTTCCGCTTCTTCCTCAGTAATTCTCCTTTTTATCCAAACAAAAAACTTATCTTTTTTCAAACGGCTGTATATTTTATCCTGCTCAACCCCTAAGATTTCCGATAATTTCTGGCTGATTTGCTCTTTATTCTCCATAATCCGCGGTTCCGCATATACTGAATATACTTTCAGACTTAATGCGAACATTTTCATATTACGGTCATAGATCATTCCTCTTTGCGGATAAAGTGTGAGCGTAAGGTTATGCTGGGAATCAGCCAGTTTTATATAATTGCGGTTATGTAATACCTGGATGTTAAACAAGCGAATCAGAATAACAAACAAAAAGAAGAGGTAAGAGAAAAAAATGAACATCAGGCGGAATTTTTGCGCCTTTTTATACACTTTGATAGATCAATCCTTATTAATGTTAGGTTTAAAAAATTTTGATGCGCTGGCGGAAACTATTATCTAATATTCAATGCTGCTTGAGCTTTAGGCACCACCATATCAAATAGGCGTGCTCCCCACCCGTTATTAGAAGCCTTGGCTAAATCTTCCATTTTGTGGCGCACAATCCGAATTCTTGCAACTGACTCAGTGTCAGGAATTTGCAAGTCAATTTCGTTTTCCTTCAATCGGCCTGCCAAATACTGGGGAGCCTTTAAGCTGGTATTATTGTATAATAAAACCCTGCTGCGGTCAACAACCTCACAAAGTTTTCTCTCCTTCATCCGCAGTTTATATCCGTAAGTAATAATTGTAACCTGCTGATGGACATATCCTATGCAAACAGCCGTAGTAATCACTGCATAGATTATTATTGTCTTCAATTTCATAGGGGTTTCCCTTTTTAAGAGAAAAAGCTGTTATAGTTTTTCCGCAACACGCAATTTCGCACTACGACTAGGTGCATTGCGCAGCATCTCATCCTCTGTGGGCACAAGAGGCTTTTTAGTAATTAAACTTAAAACTCCATTTTTTGCCTGGGCCCTGAACTCATTCTTAACAATTCTATCCTCTAAAGAATGAAAGGCAATCACACAGATTCTACCTCCCTTTCTAAGCATATTAATCGCATCGCAAATTCCCGACTGCAAAACCTCCAGTTCTCTGTTTACAGCAATCCGGAGAGCCATAAAAGTCCTGGTTGCCGGATGAATTTTACGATACCGATCGTGATATGGGTACGATTTCATCACAATGTCCGCTAACTGCCCGGTTGTGGCTATCGCATTTTTTGTCCGTTCTTCGATAATCCGACGGGCTATCCTGCGGCTATATCTTTCCTCGCCAAACGTATAAATAAGATTAGCAATCTCTTCTTCAGAAAGATTATTCACCAGATCAAAAGCCGTTATCTGGGCATATTTATCCATGCGCATATTTAAAGGACCGTCATGACGGAAACTAAAACCACGCTCTGGGGTGGATAGCTGCATCATGGAAACTCCTAAATCAAAAACCACCCCATCAACCTGGTCGACCCCTAACTGAAACAAAATCTCCCGAAAATTTCTAAAATTGGAATGCACCAAATCAAAAGACCCTTCGAAACGAGAAAGACGCAGGCGGGTGATACTTAAAGCATCATCATCCTGATCTATGCCTATAAGCTTCCCACCTGGCGTTATCTTTCTCAATATGCCTTCACTATGCCCCCCTTCCCCCAAAGTACAATCAACAATCACCTTCCCTGGCGAAAGCTGCAAGTACGATAAAACTTCCTCGACCATAACAGGGGTGTGTCGGCTCATTTCTCCTTCTCTATTCCAAATCCATGAGTTTTTCGGCAGTATCTTCAAAGGTCTCTCGAGAATTTTCATAAAATTCCTTCCACTTCACATTGCTCCATATTTCTATCCGGTTTGAAACACCGATAATTACAACATCTTTAGTTATCTGGGCAAAGTCCTTTAAATATTGGGGGACTAAGATTCTGCCCTGGGTATCACAAACAACTTCACTTGCCCCGGAAAAGAACAATCGGTTAAATCTTCTCGCTTCCGGTTTAGTGAAAGATAAGGCTTTAAATTTTTGTTCCTGCTTTCTCCACTCTTCTTCAGTAAATAGAAACAAGCAGGTATCAAGTCCGCGGGTCATAAAGAATTTCTCCACATAACTGACCTTCAATGCCTCGCGAAACTTAGCAGGAATGATAATGCGGCTTTTTCTGTCTAATGAGTGTTCAAATTCACCATAGAACATAATTTACTCCACTCTCCTCCACTTTTCACCACCTGATACTTAATATACGCTATATAAAAGTATCTGTCAACAAAAAAATGCAACTTTTTTTAAAAATATTTAATTATACTATTTACAGGGGGTTATCTCAATTTGAAGCACAATATAATGTGGTAGAGTGGAGTAAAAAACACTACTAATATTCCAGGGATTTCATTTCGGACAAAAATTTATCATTTTGAGGGTAAAAAATAAGTGCTTTTTTTAAAAATTCTTGAGCTTCTTGATATTTTTTATTTATTCTAAAATAATCAGCCAGGTAATAATAATAATATGCATACCCCGGATTTAGGGAAATCGCTTTTTTGTATTGTTCAATAACTTCATCAGAAAATATCCCGCTATTGCTTTTTTCATAAGTAATCGCCAGCAGGTAATGACCGTAATCATTTTTCGGGGTTACTCTCAAGGATTTTCGTATTGCCAAAGATGCCTGATCATATTTCTTATCTTTTAAAAAATCTATCCCCTTATTCAATTCACATTCAGAAGAATAGCGAATAAAAAAATTAAAAGTAAGAAACAAAATTATTCCGCAAAATACAAATTTAAAAAATATTTCTTTTTTTTCATTATTTTGGCCGTGTTCAATGCGTCCATCTTCTTTTCCCCAGGCTAATCCACAGGCAGCAAAAATCCACCAAAGATGTGATGCTTGAGAAACAAAAAAACTAAAATCAAACATATTATAAATCAAAAAAGCAGCACATCCTAATGCCAAGCCCAGTTTCAGACAATCTTCCTTCTCAGAAAACAAGTGTTTAAACAAGCACATTAAGAACAAAACAAAGCATGCCAGATAAAAAATCCCATTCTCTACCCATAGTTGTAAAAACAGATTATGCGCATAATTTGTTTCATTTGCAGAAGTTTTTTTAAAGCGCGGATAAACCAATCCGAAATTGCCCGCCCCCACTCCGGCAATCGGATTTTCTTTTATCATCAAAATACTGCTTGTCCAATAATTTACTCTTTGGGTTAACGAATTATTAGAATTATTAAGATTTAAAAAACAATTTATCCTATTCATAAAGACAAAGCCCGAACAACAAATCATAAAAAAAATCATTCCGATAATTATTTTTCGCAGCAGTATATTTTTTTTCAGGATAATAACAGCAAACACCGATAACCCAGCAATCAGGCTAAATATCGCACTAACCGCTTTTGTCGCCAGCAATGCGGCAAATAAAAATAAACCCGCAAAACAAAAAGCTCTTAATTGCCTTTTATTTCCCTCTTTTAAGAATTCAACAATATGGGCAAAGCATACCGCCGCCAACATGAGAATATATCCGGCTAAAATATTCGGCCCGGAAAACCACCCCACGACTCTTCGCTGGCTGATCATATCTTGGGCGTAAAACCCGGCAGCAGCAATACTGCTATGTTCCGCAATATACGCGAACCCGTGAACATACTGATATATTGCCCTTGATGAAATCACAATGCCCACTAAGATTGCCGCAGAAATAAAAAAACGCAGTTCTTTCTTATTTAAAGTAAGCGCAAAAACAAATAAACACACATTAGTTAAAACCTGGATAATTTCATTAAAACTAATATACGTCTTAGAAAAACATAATGAACCAAGCAAAAAAGTTACGAGCGGAATTAATGCCCAGCACCCCCCCGAACTCTTGATAACTATCTTTCTCTTGATAAAAAAAGAAATAAATATAAGCAAAAAAAGGAATGCGTTAAAAAACATTTCATCTTTTACCGCTGTCTGTTCACAAATAAACGGACGCAGACTTAATAAAATTAACAATAAATAAATCATGACTTTTTCATATTTTCAAAGATAATCCGGCGTTTCTCCCACGCTTTTAAAATAACTTTGGTCTTTTTTAGAAGCATCCCTGCAGCTCTTAAATCAAAAATGAGCAGGTATGTCCACAACTTTAAATCATATAAAAAGATAAAAGGCAAATTTAAAATAAACCCCTTTAAATTATCGTTTTTAATGATTGTCATATAACGGTTTTTTACCAGGTCACTTTTAAGTCTGCTGGAAAGCCAGGCAAAACTGTATTTTTCCAAAAACTTTAATTTCGGCTTATTTATCTTCGCAGTTAAGCCCCGATGGTGATACGCAATTGCTTTCGGATTATAGAAAGCTTTCCATCCCTGATTTTGGGCCCTCCAGGAGATATCCAAATCATCATAAAACATATTATACTCATTATCAAAATATTCCCCCGGGCTGATCGATATATCCTGCAGCATATCCCGCCGATATAAAACCGCAGCTCCGCAACAGCCAAAAACAAAACCGGGAGTATCAAACTGCCCCCGGTCTTTTTCCCCATACCCCCGGTCTATCGGACGACGGCTTCGGGAAATTATTTGTCCGGCGCTGTCGATTGTCTGTTTATCCATCCGGATTAATTTTCCGCACCCCATCCCGACTTCATTCATTTGCTCTAAAGAAGAAATTAAAAACTGCAAAAAATACGGGTCCGGGATAATATCATCATTCATCAATAAGATATATTTTTGACTTATTTGAGAAATCACTTTATTTTGCTCAAAAGTTATGGGAACCTGCGAGGCAGACCGAATCCAAACTACCGCTTGAGTTAAACCACTTTTTAAAATCCGTTCCGATAAAGAAACAGTACCGTCATAAATAATATAAATTTTCTGCAGCGGAATAGTTAACTCTTCCAAAGCTGATAATAAATTCAGTAAATCATTTTCCCGCCTAGCGGCAGTCGTAATAATTCCTGCTACAGAATAGTCCACAAGATTTATCCTTTGATTTTACATTTCAAAAGCATGTTTATTGCTCTTAATCCATCGCTAAACCGGATCTTTTTCCCCCAGCGCTTATCCCGGGCATTATATTGGATCGGAACCTCTTTAATGACTATGCCCTTAAGGAGAATTTTTGCCGTTACTTCCGGCTCAAATTCAAAACCTTGAGAGGTCAGCCCCAGTCCCATTATTACTTCACGCTTAAACAACTTATAGCAGGTCTCCATATCCGTCAGCGCGCTCCTATATATTAAATTAGTTAATTTAGTAAGTAAACGATTAGCGATATAATAAATAAGCCGGCATCTTATTGCTGTCCCCATAAACCGGGAACCATAAACAACTTCGGCGCCGCTTTCCTGCATACAAAATATAAGCTTTTTATAATCTTCCGGGTCATATTCCAAGTCGCCATCCTGGATTATGATCATATCTCCGGTAGCTGCCCTTAACCCGGTTCTGATCGCCTGCCCCTTACCTTTTTGTTTATCGTGAGATAGGATAATAAAATTATCAAGAGATAAAAATTCTTGAAGAATTTTTCCGGTTAGATCATCAGAATAATCATCAACTATGATTATCTCCTTAAATACATCATCAAGATCAACTTTTAAAATTTTATGCAATAATTCACTGAGCGTTTTCCCCTCATTATATACTGGGATTATAATTGATATTTTCATAAATAAAACTCGCTCCCGAAATTAATTAATAAGATTGAAGTAATGCAAACAACCAAAGTTTTGCCTTAAAAACCGGCAATTAAATACTATACTAACATAAAATATAGTTCTATTCAATCCAGAGAATTTACCTATGTTTTTAAAAATCAATCTGTTAGGGTTTTTTCAACTGTTAAGACACTTTTAACTTGAATTCTCACCAAGGGGATGTTATATATATAATATGAAAAATTCCCTAAAACCACCGATATATCTTTTTAAAAAATTAGACCGTCATATCGCAATTTCCACGGCTACAGGTGATTTCTATGATTTATCCGCAGAAGCATTTGATGCGCTTAATAACTGGCTTAAAAAATCAGCAGAATCAGAACAATCGCTTACTCCTGAGGACCTCTATCAAATAGCCCGGGAATGCTCAATACCCGAGGAAATAACCAAGCGTTTTCCTTTGCGCAAAGACAATCAACTCTTAGAAAGAGAAAAAATCAGCACTCAGATCACTGATCTTACCCTTAACCTAACATCAGAGTGCAACTTAAAATGTATTTACTGCTGGAATGATCAAGGCAAATACACAAATACATCTTTTAGAAATACTGCCCCTGCGTACCTGCCCGACAGTGACGCTAAAGATAAAATGAACATGGAAATAGCTCAAAAATCAGTAGACCTTTTGGTGGCAAATTGTAAAGAAGACCGGGATCTTGTTGTAGATTTCTACGGAGGAGAGCCTCTGCTTAACCTGGCTACGCTTATATCCACAGTCGATTATTGCCGCAAAAATGAATCCGGATGGAATGTAAATTTTCATTTTCTTCTGGCAACAAACGGAACTTTATTAACTCCTGAAGTAGCCGAAGAACTGCTCAGCAAAGGAGTTCAGATTGCCGTAAGTATCGACGGTCCGGCATCGGTACATGACCAGAATAGACCGTTCCTTGATAAAACCGGCAGTTATGAAAAAATCGCGGCAAACTTAAAAAACATGCCGGAAAAACTCCGCAAACGGCTTGTCGGACGAACAACAGTAACACCGGCATATACAGATATGACAAAATTGTATCACCATCTGCGCGACCTTGGATTTGAGAGAATTGAGCTTTTTGAAAGCGAGGATGCCTGCCACAAGATTACACCCCAGAGAGAATCAGTATTCTTCCATTCAATCAAACAATATGACAACCTCTATAAAGAATACGAAAAATTATCTTTACTATATATAGATGAAGTTGCTAACGGCAATCTTGACTACGGCAAAACTTTCTTTAATAGATTTTTCAAGCTAATGCAAAGATTATATTACAATTATGAAGTAACCGGCGGCTGTCCGGCAGCCAAAGGACAAATCGCTGTCTCTGCAGACGGAGATATTTATCCATGCACATCTTTTCTCGGAATTGAAGAATTCCGGCTGGGAAATGTACTCTCTGGAATAGAGAAAAATTTATACAACAAATTTATCAACACAGTCAACAAACGTTTTGACTTCTGCCGTAACTGTCCGATATTCAGCATCTGCCGAAGTACCGGTTCCTGCCTGAATATGAATCATTATTTTAACGGAAATCCGGCAAAACCACACGCGCAAAGCTGCGCCCTTTTTCAGGAAAAATTAAAATTGGCTATTGCGACATTAGCGATTCTATCAGAAAAGATCCCCGATAAACTGGAAGAACTATTTGGATTTGACCCTGCCGGGAAAAGAGGTAACGAGCTTTATTGAAAATTACCAGAGAACTCGTCCGGAACGGCAGTAGCGAGAAAGTTTTTTCTTCTCTTTTGTGGTTTTATTAATTTTTTTTATAGTCATTTTTTTACCTCAAATACATATTAAAACAATAATTGATTAATGTCAATCTTTTTCAGTTCTTAGAGATCTCCTGACTTCCCCCAGAAATTTTAAATAATCTAAACAAAAAATTGGCACTTATCTTCTCTGAATAAATCTCTTCAAAATGCGGAGCAAAAAACTTACTAAAAAAGCTATCGCCGCAATATCTTATCTTCTTTAGACGCTCCTCCCAAAATGTAACAAATCTAAAAAATAAACCTTTCTGATTTTTTCGTATGGTTAGTTCAACAACAATAACAAAAGCGCCTTGCTTTAGAATACGTTTTAACTCTGAAACCAAAACACATACTTCGCGGTCGTTCATATGATGCATCACATTATGCAAAAGAACAAAATCAAATACTTCGCCTGGGATACATAACTGTTCATTTCCTAAAACAAATTTGCTATCTTTCGCAAACTTCCGAGCAAATTGCAAACAAACATAATTCTTATCATAGCCCACATAATCCACATTAGCCATACGTAAAAAAAGCTTAGAAAAAACACCCTCCCCACAGCCAAAATCCAAAACTTTAACACGCTGATCCCGAGCATACTTATTTACTATATTTTTGATAAAACACTCATGCTTTCTAATGGGGATAACTAAGTATTGGAGCCAATAATGCAGCCATAAAAATAAATTAGAAATACTAATCGTCTTTGTTTTCATTTCATTTAACATAGAATAAGATTTTTTCTCCGCAAAACTTACATTTGCCTCGCACAGTATTATTTTCTAATAAACCGCGCATATCCTTCCTGTGTAAAAGTAACTTATTACAATTCGGACAATAAATTTTTTCTTCAATCGTAGAATCAAGATATTTTCCCAAAAAATAAATATACACATACTTTATCCCGGATTGCCATGCTATTTTTTGTGCTTTTTCTAAAAGGGATATGGGGGTCTGCGGGAGGTTAGGCATGAGATAATTAGGTGAAAATCGATAAAAATGCAGCGGAATTTCCGGTCCCAGGTTATCTCTTATCCAAACACACATTTTTTTTATCTGTTCCATATCATCATTAACCGCAGGAATTAACACATAAGTTATTTCAAACAGAATATTTTCTCTTTTCAATATTCTTAAAGTTTTAAGTACCGGATCTAACCTTGCCCCGCAATAATTACGATATATTTCATCGTCAAATCCTTTTATTCCGATACTAACAGCATCCATATAGGGTAATAAATCAAGCAATGGCTTTTCATGCATATAGCCATTTGTCGCGATCAAATTGATCAATCCTTTATTTTTAGCCAGCTTTGCAGTTTCAAACATATACTCATAGTAAACTGTCGGCTCATTGTAATTATAACCTATTATGCTATTGCCCCTCTGAATCGTCGCTGAAACAAGTTGCTCTGGACTTACCAGCATTTTTTTACCTTTATGAATTTTTTTTTGCTTCTCATCCATTGGATCTTCATTAAGAATAAAAGGCACTATCTCAACCTCTGCGGGATCTGCCTGACTCATCGTCCAGTTTAAACAAAATTTACATCTCATGTTACATCCCGCAGTCCCAATTACTGACCATGTCTCTTCTGAAGAACTAAATATGAGTGAATGTGCCACATTTAAGAAAAAAGAATCACAGGAAATAGCTCCATAAACTAATGAGTAAAGCCCCCCCTTTAAATTTATACGCGCTTTACAAAAACCGGTTTGTCCTTCTTCGATAATACAATCACACACACATAATAAGCACTTCACCTTATTATTTGACAACTTTTCATAATACCACGCTTCTTTAAGCTCATCATAATTGTCCGGCAATTGTTTTTTTCCACTAACATACATGCATAATTTCCCGCATAAAACTCCGGCACTAACATACCCCGCAGCTTTTAATCCATTTTTAAGGAAATCCCGCCTTGTCCAATTAATATTCTTATTTTCTTTATCCACAACCTATCCCCTTATCCTAGATACAAAACTACAAATTGATCCCTTTATGGTTTTACCAAGCTACTAATTATACATTTAATAAATTTAAAAAATTTATTGTATCTTACATTTTTACTGCTCACTAGCTTTTTGATGAGTTTAAATAACCTAAACGGATTAGTATAAGTTAAAAAATATGCATAAAAACAGAACCAGTCTAAGTCCTTAGCCCTCACACTACAAAAACTTGATTCCTGGCTTCCATAAACAAAAAATTGATTCCAGTTAATATCATTTAACATCTTCCCCTTAAATTTTTCTTTAAAACACTTTGTCCCGGGAAAGGGAACAAACTTAGAAAATACCGGAAGATCAATATTCGAATTTCGCACAAAACTTATTGTATCTTTAATGCTCTGGGTTGTTTCCCCGGGCAATCCGAAAACAAAAAAACCTACAGTTTCAAATCCAAATTTCTCTATTAAAGAAAGCTTTTCTTTTGTAGTACTAAATGATAGCGATTTCCTGGATCTATTCAACACATCATCCGAAGTTGTTTCAATCCCTAAGGATAATTGATAACAGCCAGACTTTTTCATAAGTTCAAGTAATTCCGCATCCAAACTATTCACTCTTACCCCAACGGCACATCTCCATACGATATCTAACTCGCGTTTTAATATCTCTTCACAAATGCTAACCGCATGTGATTTGTCGCCAGTAAAATTATCATCAAAAATCAAAAACTCCTGCACCCTGTACTTTCTAATCAGCCATTCCATTTCATCAATAACATTTTTAGCAGACCGCATTCTTTGTTTGTATCCCGTAACAAAATGTGCCGTGCAAAAAGTACATCTATGAGGGCATCCTCGGGAAGTCAAGATTGGAGCAACCGGCATACGCATACTACTTATTTCTGATGCAAAATCATTATATTTATCCGGAGGCATTAATTCCCAGGCCGGAAAAGGCAAACTATCCAAATCGTCTATAATATTATGCCCCTCGTTTAAAACTGCTTGTCCTTTTAACCAATAAGCTAATCCGGAAATGCCCTCAAAACTGCTATTTACATCTCCGGCCTGAGCGATTAATTTCGGAAATATTCTTTCCGCCTCACCAACAACAGCAAAATCTGCTTTCAAATCTTCCAGGCTTTCTTTAGGTAATACAGAGATATGCGGACCGCCAACAACAATAGTGATCCTCGAATTAATCCGCTTAACACCATGCACAATATCTCTGCACTCACGATAACTAAAACTGTATACAGTTATCCCTAAGACATCCGGAGCTAACTCAATGATTTTTTTAATTACTCTGGGCAAGGAATATTTATTTTGCGTAAAATTACAAATAGATACAGAATGCCCAAGATTATTTAAAATAGCAGCCATATACCCCAAGCCAAAAGGAAATGTCGCTGTTAGTAACATTGTCGGAGGAACAATTAACACTACTTTTTTCGAACTCATCACCTCTCCCTTTTTTCAATCATCCCTAACAAAAATCTTAATAAAAGAAAACTATTAGCCAGCACCAATCTACACTGACCGCTTTTTAACAAAACTAAAGCATACCGAAATATTATCCTAGGACGCAAATAAAACTTTCTATACGCGCGTTTTCTAAGCTGCATCATTTTTTTTGCGGACAATAATTCTGTCTCAAAAACCGGCTCAGCATGAAAATTGTATTTCTGCCAATCGAATGTTTTTAAATATCTTTTAGCTTTAAATCTATCAAAACATCTGGTTCCGGGAAAAGGAGATAAAAATAAAAATGAGCAATAAGTGGGGTCGATTTTCTTTGCAAATTGGATAGTCTTTTCCACACTACTCTCAGACTCTTTTTCATTACCGATCATAAAAGTCGACCAGTTATTTATACCCGCTTTTTTTAACATCTGAGAAGCTTTATGAATCGTAGCTGTCTTTAACTTCTTGCCGCAATTCATTAAAATCTCATCATCACCGCTCTCTGCCCCCATTTGTACTTCTAAACAGCCCGACTTTTTCATTTCTTTTAACAATATTTCCGTTAAAGAATCCGCACGAACATGACAAATCCATTTTAAATCAGAAAAATATTTTTGTTTCCTGTGACAAAACTCTAATACTCTTTCAATATTTCCAGTAAAATTATCATCCCCTATATGCACCAAGGATAATTCCTTAGACTTCATCAACTCTTCCAGCTCCGCATAAACATTGTCCAAGCTACGATATCTTACCTGTTTATCCCACATTTTGTCATTCAAGCAAAAGTCACAATCAAAAGAACAGCCACGAGAGGTAATGATCGTTTCATAATACGGATTTTTAAATTTATACGGATAATGATATTTATACCCACTGCTTGAAAATAATTCACGCGCCGGAAACGGCAACTCATCCAAATTATCTATCAGCTTACGTTTCTGACTCATATAACAGTTTCCGTTTTTTTTAAAAGCTATACCGTTTACATTATCAAAAGGAAGACCTTGTTTAAGGTTCTGCAGCAGTTCAGCAAAAGTATGTTCCCCTTCTCCGACCACACAAACATCGGCAATATCCAGGTTTTCAAGAGGTAATGCTGTTATATGCGGCCCCCCTAAAACCACGAATACCTGCGGATATAATCGTTTAACTTTACTCACCACATTGCGCACAAATGTTACCGTAGCTGTGTGAACAGATATCCCGACAACATCCGGGTTAACTTTCCCAATATAATTAACGACATTGCTTACATCAAAATTCTCTAATGCCGCATCACAAACCATAACATCTATCTGATTATTGAAATAGTATTTAATATACGAAGCAATATACGCAAGTCCTAAGGGAAGCTGTTTATAATCAAGAACCGTTTGCCCCCATCCGGGGAAATAATGAAAATTGGGATTTATTAGTAAAATTTTTTTAACCATGCCTGTACCTAAAAATGCTAATACCTTAGTTTTAATTCTTTAAATCACCCTGAGAAAGATATACCTTAATTTTATTAGATTCCCAGAAAGACAACATTTCAAAATTATTATTAAGTAAATTAATATATTTATCCAGTGTTCCCGGATCCATATGCGCTATCCCGAAATAATCTTCTTTGGGAATTACAACCCAAATCCTATTGTACAAACGCCTCGTTTCCGACAAATTCGATGCCGTTAAAACATTCACTTTTACATTTTTTTCCTTAAAAATTTGGGACACATACATTTCCATTAACCCTGTCGGCCAATCCACCGGAACAGTTAAGCCGTCACCCGGCAGCCAATTATCTTCTATATTATTTAATGCTCCACGATAATCAGGGGTTTTTGAATCAAATAATATTTGCTTATTCATATAGAAACCATTCCCAACAATCAAAACTGTCATAATACAGATTATAATGATGCCGATACTCTTTGCCCCGCTTTTTTTTATTAATGAAAGCCCATACGCGAAAACCATACTAACTAAAGGGACAAGCCATATTAGATGCCTGAAATTAAAATAAAAACGTCCGATGGTTTTATACATAGTCATAAAAAAAGCAAGTTGATATAATCCGGCGACAAAAAAAGAACTTATTGTCAAAGCAAAAAATTCATAATTATCCGATCTAAGCTTTCTAAGCAAATATATGAAATATGCAACATATCCCCCCAGAATAAACCATCCTTTATTAATCGGACTACTAAATAACAAAGTCATATTACCTTTTATGATTTTCGGTAAATAGCTTGACGACAAATAAAAAGTATTGCTCCACGGCATATCCGACCAAAATGTATTATTTAAAATTGAAACACCTAATATAGGTAAAACTGGAATTACTACAAAATTACAAATAATCATTGCCTTTAAAAAATTCAGGTACCTGAATTTCATCACTCCGCGATTATTCTTCAAAGAAATCAAACCCATTGTAAGAAACTGAGCAAGAACTATGCAAAGTGTTATGTAATGAGTAAAAAACGCAATTATGGATATGCTGCAATATTGCCAAACATGCTTCTTGTTTCCCAAAATAAATGTCTGCCAAAAAAAATATTGGCTCAACATTACCAAAAATAAAAACAGAATGTAAACCTCCGCACGTCTGGAATAAAATAAAAATAATCCGTGCATATTTAACAATATAAATGCCGCAAAAGCAGTCCGCCTATCTTTAAAGACATTGAGGCTAAAGTAAAACACAACCACTGCACATGCCACAGCGCAGCACACAGAGGACAACCTGAAAACTAATGGCCACTGCTCAAAATCAATAAACATCATTAAGAATCGCAGCAATAGAGGATGTAACGGCTGATGAGCAAACCGCAATAAAGAATCTAAAGCACAAGCAATGTGACTGGGAAACCGGCAAAAGACAATGATCTCAAAAGATTCCATTATATCAATGTTCTCTTTTGCCAGCCAGGCCACCTTAGGAAGCAAAAAAAACAGCGTCAAAAAAAACAACTTCTTTATATGCCTGGAGTTTTGGATATGACATTTAGGAATTAAATCTGGTTGCTTATATATGTATTTATTAAAGTATAAAAAAACAAACAAATTTATTAAAAGTGCAAGGATTATCCAGCCCCAATAATCCGTATAATACTCCAGCAATCGAGTTAACCCATAGAAATCCTTAAACATAGAATAACTAACCTTCCCTGTTCAGTTCCCACCAACAGTAAAACATATCTTTTAGAGCGGCAAAAATCACTTTGGGGTGTCCGCACTTTGACCCCCCTTTACTCCTAGCGTAAAATCTGCTTTTATATTCCTGCATCCGATAGCCCCGCCTAAGCGCTTTTATAATAATTTCCGGAGGCACAAAAGTCCGCTTGGCTTTAATCAAAAGATTTTCCAGTATACTCTTTTTATATACCTGAACAAATTGAAAATCACCGACATTCACCCTAAACAGCATTTTTATAAGATAATAATTAACCAGCGATGTCAATTTACGATATAAACTATTTGCTGAACGGTCAAACCGGGAAACAACCACAAAATCAGCCCCTTTTGAAAACATCGGCATTATATTCTTTAGCTCCGGCAAAGCAAACGGACGATCAGCAAAATTAGTCACAATATAAGGAAACCGAGCTGCTTTAAACCCGATAAGCAGACTGCTTCCTCCTCCCAGATTCCGGCTGTTATTTATCAGTTTTAGCTTATCCGGGCATTCTGAGACCAATTGCTCAACAATAGACTGTGTTTTATCCGTACTTGCGTCATTTACGATAATTAATTCATATTTATCGAAAAGACCGGATAAGTCTTTTAAAAATATTCTGATGGTCTCGGCAATGATCTCCTGTTCGTTTAAAACAGGCATCACTAAGGAAACCCCAAACTCTTTCATTATATGCTCCTAAACTTCTTTTTATATAAATTAAATAACGCTGAAATTCTCTTTGTCTTGTTATCTTATCCGCATAAGAACCGCTGAAAATATTCGATATTAAATCCAGCAGAAATAATGAAACCGGCCAAGTGTATTTATAAATTTTCTTTTCAAGGATAAAATATATCACTCCGGGCGGAAGAAAATTAAGCAAAACGAATAATACCCGCAATTTACTTAACTGCTTGCTATAAACATCGCCTCCTTGCGTAAAAGTATTTGTCTGCAGCCCCTGTCCGTCAAACTGCTCCGGTTTAAACTGCTCGGTGATTTTCGTCCGGGGATAATATCTCAGCCAAAAAACATGTATTCTATCTACTTTATTCTTACAGTAAAACCGGACCAGATCTTTTATTTCCTCCTCACTCTGATGCGGAATCCCAATAATATTTTCCGCAGTGATCCTTATCTTTGATTTTCTTAAAAGCAAAATAAGTTCTTCCCACCTTTTTTGGGCAACATGGCGATTTAGTATTTCTTTTTGGGTATTCGCGTAAAGCGTCTGTACTCCCAGCTGTACTTCCCGACAACCGCTTTTTTTAAGCAAAGACACCGTCTCTTGATCTGTTGTATGCGGATGCAGATAACAGATATACGGAGCATTGATCCGTTTCGGGAATTTTGCAGCAAACTCTCTCAGCCATTGCTTTTCAAACGGAAAAATATCATCTGAAAAACGAATAATTTTATGTTTATGCCTGATAAAATTTCTTTCCAGTTCTTTGATCACATTTTCCACGCTTCGGCAGCGATAGTACGAAGCGCCATTATACATCTTTTTTAAATATGAATGGTGACAATATGAACAGGCATAAAGACACCCGCGCGCCGCCATTGTAAAATACCCTTTCTCATAATGCCGGCTCTCTTTATAAAACAATTCCTTATCCGGATACGGAAGCAAGTTCAGGTCACTTACTAACGGTCTTACCTTATTTTTAATTATCGCACCGTTTTTTTTGGTCCAGATATTTTCGATTTTTTCCGGCCATTCTCCCCGCTCTAGACACGCAACAACTTCTACCAGGGCAGCTTCGCCTTCTCCGACACATACCATGTCCACAAAATTATTTCTGAGCACTTGTTCCGGTAAAGATGTCGGATGGATACCGCCGAATATAATTGGTTTTTCATAACAGAATTTTATTTGAGCGGCTACTGAGCAGGCCCATTTATAAAAATCACTTACCACGGAAAATCCAATCAGATCCGGAGCAAAATCAACCACGTCTTTGACTAATTCCCAACGATAGTCAAAAATCTTTTCTAACACAGAAAACCTTATATTTTCATCATTAAATAATTGCGGATCAATGAATACTCTCACCTGATGTCCCTGCTGTTTTAAAGCAGCTGAGAGATATTCAATCCCCAAACTTTCATTTGCATTATTTATAAAAGCAATCTTCATCAGTTATTAATCAGAACCTCTTCTTTTGTTTTCTCCGGCAACACAATATCAACGCTATTTTCTTTTAAAGGAATACTGTTTTTACAGTCTTCCCCCGGGGAATTGCCAGAAAAATAGTTTTTAAGAATTTTCAATCCGAAGAATATGTACCGGTGTCTTGTTCCGCGAATAGGAAACCAACGTTTTTCTCTTTTTAAAAAATTAAGAAAAAAAGGCACTATTTCCAGAAAATTATAAACGTCAAATGCCGGCAAAAATCTGTACAGCTTTTTGCGTAATAAAAAACTTATGGCTTTTTTGGGCAGGAACTCAATCATCAGCGTCAGCATTATAATTTGTTTAAAAACTTTGTTCCGGTATACCGACAAAGTAAACGGCCTAAGGTCATCCCGGTCATTATTATGAATAGCTGCATATTCTTTACTCATCTCATACATCTGAGTATTAGGAAATGGACGCAATTCAAACACATAAACCTTTTCCGGCCTGATCTCATTGTAAAAGCTTACCATGTCTTCTAAATCGGATATTTTCTCTTCCGGCAACCCGATAATATTATCAACTACGCAAAAAATCTTATGTTTTTTAAATAACCTCAGCGCCCGGGCAACCTGCTCATTAGAGTAATATCGATGCAGCCATTTTTCCCGGATTTGAGGGTTCGTGCTCTCCACCCCCATTTCCACGGCCCGGCAATTCATGTTCTTAAGATATCCGACTGTTTCCTCATCTATCTCTGAAGGATGCACCCAGCAGAAACAATTCAGATTAATATGTCCGCGGTAAAGGTCCGAAAAACGTTTTAACCATTTTTTATCATAGGTAAAAGTACTATCATCAAAGAAAATATCTTTTACCTGGTACTTACTTTTTGCTTGGTTCAATTCGGCAATAACATTCTCCGGAGACCTTCTTCTTAAAAAATGTTTATCACTATTGCTTATATTCCGTAAAGCGTGGTTTGAACAAAAAGTACATGAATACGGACACCCCCGTCCGGTAACTATCGTATAATGTTTACTTAAATAAGGCATGACCTGATAAAACATTTCCTTATCCGGGAAAGGTAGCGAATCAAGATCTTCAATCAGCGGCCGTACCGGATTACGGACGATTTTGCCATTGATTTTTGTCCAGACATTCTTAATCTCGCTAAGATTTTTGAGATTATTAAGATTTTCCACAAGCTCGCATAAGGCTTCTTCCCCTTCGCCAACAATAACATGGTCAACAAAACCAAGCTTAATAACTTCCTCCGGAGCCAAAGTAGGATGTATCCCCCCGAATACTATGGGAATATCCGTATGTATTTTTATCTCTTTAGCAAATAATTTTGCCCAATGATTATTAGTACTCAGCACAGAAAACGCGAGGATATCCGGTTTGAATTCATCAATCTGTTTAAGTAAATGATCCCGATATCCTAATATCTTATTAAGTACCGGACGGCTGGAAATAGTATCCATAAATAATTGCGGATCAAAAAAGAGCCGGGTTTGATGCCCCTGCTTTTTAAGAAAACTCGACAAATGCTCGATCCCTAAAGTTTCCATTTCGGAATAAACAAAACCAACGCGCATTATACTATTCCCGCTTTCTGCTTGCTAAGTATTTCCTGATTTAATAAATATCTGCCGTTCTCATCATCAACATTAAGGTTCCCCTGCCCATTTTTATAGATAATCCCGACGTGACAGCGTTCGACAATTTTCATATCCGATTTATGCGGATCACAGGCAGTAGTAAAAATTAACTGTAAAAATTTACTGCTTTTACTGGCGTACTCACCTTTATTAAAGCTATGCGCAAACGCCATCTTAATCAATTCAAAAAAAAGACGAATATTTTTCACTGCAAAAATCAGGCGAGGTAATGATAAACTTAAGTACAATATCGCCAGCAGTCTACCCATCCTTATGTCTATTGACAGATATCTGTCTAACACTTTTTCCAAAACAGTAAAATCCAGGATCTCATTAAGAGTTATATATTTACCATCAGCGCATCGATAAACCCAGAAATACTGAATATAAAAGCATGTTCTTCTTTTTAAAAATGCCATATAAACATATAAAAGCTTCTGAAAAACCCTGATCTTTTCCCGGGAAATCCTCCCCCCCGTATATTTAGACATATACTCAATAATATCATCAGGCATTGTTGAACACTCACTTAGATAATCGCCTCCGCCCCCGGAACGCACATAAGCGATAAGATTAACCGCCCGAATAAAATCATTAGCCATAGAAAAATCAAACACTTTACCTACCTCATCATCATTCAGTCCCTTGACCACAGTAACATCCAAAACAACCGGAAGGTTTAATTGTTTTAAATTATCCAAAACCTTTGATTTTATATCCACAAGCTTCTTGCCCCGCAGAATCTCATATACTTTATCATCAAATCCGTCAAACTGCAGATAAACCTTGTCTATTTTTGCCTCCTTGATTTTTTCACAGTAACGATAATCCGCTAATCTTATCCCGTTTGTATAAAAACTGACCGAGTGTTGCCTTTCTCGCAAATAAGCAATCACTTCAAATAAATCATCCCGGCAAGCAGGTTCAGCGCCAAATAAAATCAACTCCTGCTTATTGTCTTTTAACTTCACTCTCAGATCTTCAATATTAACATCTTGTCTATGCCCGGAATGAGGATCAAGGAAACATATCGGACAGGAAAGATTGCACTGGGGAGTCAAAAAACAAAGATACCGTGTTTGAGAAAATATTTTGTTATGAGTTTTAAAATAAAAATCCCTTAAGCTGCTAAAGTGTGCCGCGTCTTTGCACAAAAGCATTTCTGTCATCCCGTGTTCCGGACAAATTTTCTGCAAAAAAACTTCCCCATCGCGATCAATAACCTGACTTTTTACCCAAACCATACATTTCGGGCACATCCCCAGTGTTCTATCTATAATTTTCATTTTAAACTTCTTCCCTAAATACTCGGCGTAAAAATTTCTTTAATTGCGTGAAAATAATCGTAATCCCAAGTCCGTGCTGTCCAGTCACAGCATTCCGCACATTTTTTTACCTCTTCAAAGCATCCGGAGTTATGTAAATTTCTTAAATTTTGATAAAAGTCACTTTTCCAAATACTGGAAATATCATCTCTCCTAAGATCCCCGATAATTGACTCATCCAGCCAATCGTCAACACAAAATTCTGCATAGCCGTCAACATTAACGAAAAGCCTGCGCCAGAGCAAAGGACAAGGCCATCTCTTCCCGTCCTGGGAACTTTGTTCATTCTCCACATTGCTATCCACAAGCCCCCCAATGCTGGTAAACTTTCTGATAATTACCTTGTCTGCCTTTTCCTGCCAATACTGTTTAAACGCTTCCAATTCACCATCTGCTAAAGGCTGATCTATGGCACTTACCATAATTTTCAAATCCTTAGCAGAAGTATCTCTTATCTTGATTAATTGTTTTGTCTGGGCCACAACCCGATCAAAATCACCACCGGCCCTCACCCGATCATAAGATTCTCTATATAGAGCATCAAGACTCACTTCAATAATATCACAACCGCAGTCGATTAATTTCTTAGCCGCATATTCGGAAAGAAAATAACCGTTTGTCGTAACACATACCGGTGAAATATTTTTTACTTTGACATATTCTACCATTCGCAAGAAATCAGGATGCATCATCGGCTCTCCATCACAAACAAACCGGAAAATTGTATCTTTAAACCCGGCAGTTTCATCAACAATCTTTTGGTAAACAGTCCAATCCATGAATTTTGGTTTATAGTCCTTATGCTTCGAAATCTCCGGATAAGGACAATGTATACACCGGTAATTGCAGACATTGGTTATTTCCAACACCAGCATCAGCGGAAATAATTCTTCTCTTTTATTACGAAATCCGTATTTCATCATTCTATTTTTTTAGTTCTCCGCAAACAACTTTAATTATTCTTGTAACCTCATTTTTCTTTAAAGACGGATATATCGGCACAGAAACGCAATGCTTCATAATATATTCTGAGTTCGGAAATAATTTACTTGAAATACCTAAATACTGATTAAGCAGGTACGGTTTTATCGGACGCTTAACCATAACCTTCTTCTTCCAGCATGCCGGTAAAAAACAATCAATATTAATTTCTCTAACATCCAGCATAAACCGGTGAAAAGTAGGCATCATATCCTGAGGGGCAACCGGAAGCTCTACCCCATCTAAAGCAAATGCCTTAGCATATTGCCGCGCAATCTGGCGGCGTTTTTTGATAAATCCCGGCAGCCTCTTTAATTGAATTCGGCCAACCGCCGCTTGCAGACTGCTCATCCGATAAGTATACTTGGGCATACAATCATTCGCATACGGTTCTTTTAAGGATTTTAATTTTTTGCAAAGTTTTTTAGAGCTTGTCGCTACCATTCCACCCTCTCCGGTAGTAATAGTTTTTGTTCCCTCAAAAGAAAAAACTGCAATATCTCCTAAGCTGCCAACCTTCTTCCCCTTGTATTGCGCTCCAATGCTTTGCGCACAATCTTCTATTATCGGAATACCTTTTATTCTCAATTTGTCCACCGGAACAGGACAACCAAACATATGCGCGACAATAATTGCCTTTGTCCGGCCATTGACTTTTTCCTTAACCTCATCCAGGGAAATATTGTATGTTTTCGTTTGAACATCACACAATACCGGCGTAGCTTGGCAATACTGCACAGCATTTAGTACCGAACGGCAAACATAATTAGGAAGAATCACCTCATCCCCTTTGCCAACTTCTAAAGCTAAAAGAGCCAGATGCAAGGCCGAAGTCCCGGTACTGGCCGCGATAGCATAATCACACCCTATATACCGACACATCTCCTTTTCAAAACACTCGACCTGAGCACCTTCTGCTAAAAAACTGCTTTTAATTACCGCAAGAATACCCGATTGCTCTGCTTTTCCAATGCACGGAAATGAATGTTCAATCCTATTTTTTTGAGATTTCATTTTTCTTTCCTTTTATAGCCGCATAAGAACTAATTTAAAATTCACTAATTTCTGAATTTAAAATTTTTTCACAAATCTCCGAGCCGGTGCCTCTCAGTTTCAATATATTGTCGCTGCTCTTAAACACTAATCCATACATACAGTTTTTCGCAATTTTGTAATCAATTTTATAATTATCACAAATTGTATTAATATTTATATATATAAGAGATTTTGTCCTTAAATACTTACTGTTTTTATTAAAAAAACTTATTCCGCGTGAAAATAGTTCCCTGGCCAGCAGCCCTGACCTAATTTCCCTTAAGCTGAAAATTCCAACGATAGTCAAAAATGCTCTTGCTAAAATTGGACTGTATTTAAAAATTAGAGCATATTTATCAAGATGTTTTTCTATCGGTTTAAGGTTTATATGTCTATCTAACGACGTATAATCACCTTTTTCACGAAATATTATCGTTGATCCGGAATCATACAAGCAGAATTTCTGGAAAAAAAATGAATTCATTCCAATAAATAACTTCTGAAATATCCTTATACTATTCTGACTAATTTTTCCATTTGTCTTCTCAACAATTAAATTTTTAAGCTGATCCGGCATAAGATAGCAGCTAAAATCCCAATTCCGGGCATTTCCCATAAAACTGAATGTTCCAAAACTCAGCATTTTTATATTTTTATTTTTTGCGGCATAGTCGATAATTTTAGGAATTTCTGTTTCATTAATACCTTTAGCAATCGTAATATTCAACCCAGTCGGAATATCCAGTTGCCTTAAATTATTTAAAGCTCTTATTTTATCCGGCAGATAATTTTTCCCGCGAAAGTACTTCTCGACTTTTTCATCAAACCCATCGAAGGACATATTGATACTATCAACACCCGCTTGCTTTAAATTTCGCACATACTCAAGATCGGATAACTTCAAACCATTAGTATTAATCACAATGGTTTTCTTGAAACTTTTCACTAACCTGATAATTTCCAGCAAATCCTCCCGGCAAGTAGGTTCCCCTCCGGATAATTTAAATACCGGGATTTTACTTTTTTCTAAAAAATATTTAATTTCCTCTATTGTTGGTTCAAAACAAGCCTTGGCAGCTCTAAACTTACGATCACAAGCACATATCGGGCAATTCATATTGCAGCGAAAAGTAAGATCTATCTCTCTGGCCCATGATTTCAAGTTATCAGGCATAACTGAAAAATAAAAGTTCTCCAGGTCTCTATATAAATCGGAGTTATCGGAAATAAGCAAACTGGTAAAATTATGCTCCGGACATTTTTTTTCAAGATAGACTTTCCCTTCTTTTTCAATCACCGCTGCCGGGACAATCGAACCGCACTTAAGACACCGGCTTTTCGTCTTACGAATTATTTTTTTCTCCATAAAAGCTAACTTCCCTTATTCAATTACTTATCATTCCGAGAACAATGCCCCATATCAGAAAGACTTTCACAGACTTGTGCTGCATTTCCCTGCACACGCAGTATTCCATCTGTTCCTTTAAAAGCAAATGTAGTCATGCAATTTTTTGATACCCCATAATCAATCTTATAGCTGTCACAAGCAGTATGCATAAGTAAAAACAAAAATGAGTCAGTTTTTAAAAAGTCCCGGTTTCCCGAAATAAATCCTAACCCCTTAACCAATATCTCCTTAAAAAACAGTTTGGACTTTATAAAACGAATACTGCCTATTCCCGCAAAAATAAGGTATAATTTTGCCAATAAAACATTACGTTCATAAAAAACAGCATACCGATTAAGAACTTTCTCAAGAGCCTGTAGATCTAAATGCTTTTCCAATGATTCATATTGACCATTTTGACGTATAATCAAAAAATTTCCGGCATCATAAAAACACCATCTTTTCGAAAAAAAAGAATTTACGGCAAGCAATAATTTTTGAAATGTCCGAATAGCATTTCTATTTAGCTTTCCCGATGAGGTATCAACAACTATATCGATAAGCTGATCCGGCATCAAGTACTTATCCAATGACCAAGACGATGCATTTCCCGCCCAATTAACAGTTCCGATATTTAGTAATTTAATAAAACTATTTTTTGCCACATAATCGATAATTTTAGGAATTTCCGCCTCATTGATCCCCTTTAATATCCGCATGTTTAAACCGGTTATAATATTAAGTTTTTTTAAATTGTCTAACGCACGCATTTTAAACGGCAAATAATCCTTAGCGCGCATAAATTTTTCAACGTCAGGATCAAATCCATCAAGGGTAAGATAGATTTCATCTAACCCGGCTTCTTTTAATTGCTTAAGATAATCAAAATCAGCAATCTTCAAGCCATTGGTAGATATTCCTACGGCTTTCCCCATCTTTTTAACCATGCGGATAACCTCAGTTAAATCCTCACGGCAAGTAGCTTCCCCTCCGGACAATCTTACAACAGGCGTATCATTTGTTTTTAAAAACTCTCTTATTTCTAATAGAGAAGGGTCTCCGGCATTATTCATACTAGCCCGATAATTAGTACCCCAAGCGCATATCGGACAATCCATATTACAACGAAAAGTCACGGCAATTTCAATAGACTCCTGTCGAGCGTTATCCGGCATTACCGTAAAATAATATCTTTCTAAGTCTTCATAGGAACTCGCATTATCAGAAATAAGCAAACTGGTAAAATTATGCTCCGGACAGTTTTTTTCGAGAAAAACTTTTCCTTCTTTTTTAATCACCGCTGCCGGGACAATCGAACCGCATTTAAGACATCTACTCTTAGTCTTACGGATTATTGTTGACACAAATCTCCTTACTTTCCATGTTTAATTACTTATCATACCATTTAGGTTTTTCCATTATAAAAAACAGAGACTGGGGAATCTTCTTTTCCAGATCCGTCGGTTTAAAAAATATCTCTTTTATCTTCAGAGACAGCATTTGAAATGATTTCAGAAAAAGGACTCTTAAGACTTCCCGATACCGGAATCTTTTACTCGGATATTTAGAAAAAACACCTTTTAACATCGTCTTAAAATTTCCTAATATACAATATAACTGGGCTTTCCTGTTCAATCGCGCTAAATCGGTTCGGGAGAGCCCATGGATATTTTTTAACAATGGATATTCCCAATAGGCCTCTTTTAGATCTTTTTCTTCCAGGTATTCTTTAGCGATGACTTCCTCATAAAGATATGTTCCGGGAACCGGAGTTACCGGATGAAACACAGGAAAATCACAGTCTATTTCTACAGCATATTTGGCTAAATCCATCATTGTCTTTTCATTATCAAAAGGCAGGCAGGTAACAAATGTCGCCTGACGAAAAACCTGAGGGTATTTATCCCGCATTAAATGAAACAATTCTTTTATTTCATCACTTTTTTGTCCATGTTTAGATAACTTTTCCCATTCATCAGCCGTAGCTCTCTCTACGCCAAAGAGAGGATGCACAATCCCGGCCCTAACCATTTTATCCAGTAATCCGGATTTTGCATCACGCAAAGCAAAGTCAGTACGCAAAAAAACCCAATGTTCTAATTTATAATTTCGCTTCAGGATCTCATCGCAAAGTTCCTCTGTCCACGCAGGGTTCACATTAAAAGTAGGGTCTGCCCATAGCAGCAGTCTGCGGTTATATTTCTCATACAAAATCTCTATCTCCTGCATTACCCGCCCCACGCTCTTTTGCCGATAAAAAGGAGTCGCGCCGATCTTATCCTGCTTATTATCCGTATCATTATGCTTCCCCCAAAAAGTCCATAAAGAACAATAACTGCATGTATCTATACATCCGCGGCTGCCTTCAATAGTCGCGCTTTCCGGCCAAAAAATAGCTTTATCACCATACTTACGCATGGGCATTAAATCATATGCGGGAATCGGAATTAAATCAAGGTTGCAGATAATCGGCCGCGGCGGGGTTGTAATTACCCGGCCGTCTTTTTTAAAGGCAATACCTTTAACCGCCGCTAAATCCTTTTTTTCCAGCAAAGCTTCCAAAAGTTCCACGATCGTCTCTTCTGCTTCAAATTTAACGATAATATCAATTGGGTAGTTCTTTAAACTATCCTCAACCATCCAGGAAAAATAGTGTCCTCCGGCGATATTTATTATCCTGGGGTTGATTTGCTTGGTAAGCTCAAATAATCTGATCGCTTCATGCTGATAAAGAGCTTCCTCTCCGGCTCCGACAAAATCAGGATTTTCCTTTTTAATCAAATCCGCCAGACTTTTCCAGCCGATTTTAAGCGGAGGGCAATCAATAATTTTCACTTCAACTCTGTTTTTAATCTTCTCTCTGATCGCCGCGGCTAAAATCGGCAGGCCTAAAGGTAATAGAAAATTATCTGACTCATTAACCCATGGCCACATATGCTTCGGACATCGTACAAATAAGATCTTTTTCACGCATCACCCTCCGTAATTATAATTTTTTAATCAGCGCCATAAAAACCAGTAAGTATCCTCTACTGGCTGCGCATGTTTTTCAAAATTTGTTCCATTGCGTTTTACAAAAAAAACAGCCTTGCAGGGACAATTTTTACCGTACATAGCATAATCTTTGCGGTAATTATCACATTCGACAGAAAATACAATTGTTTTCAATAAAGATGATTCTAAAAAATATTTTCTGTTAAAAAAATAAGAAAACACATAATTAAATAAATTTCCGCATATTTTAAAAAATTTTGCATTAATCAATAACGCGATCGGAAAAACAAGCAACAGGTATAATTTTGCAAATAAAATATTCTGCAAATAAATTTTTTGATACATATTTAAATAGGGTTCGATTTTTCTTAAGTTTATATACGCATCGATCGGTTCCGCCGCCCCCCCTTTTACCACCAACAAGTATCCTTGATGGTACAAACAAGTATTTTTATTTAAAAAAGAAGATACAACTATTTCCAGTTTTTTAAAAATATAGACATTTTGAGTAACAATCATTCCTTTAGTCTGTTTTTCTGCCAGCTGAATAATGTCATCCGGCATTAAATAATTTGATTGCGGGTAATTCTTAGTATACCCCACGAAAATCAGCACACTTAGATTCACCATTTTCACAAATTCACTTTTTACCCCAAAATCAATTATTCCACCGATCTGCTCCTCATTTACCTCCCCGACGATCAGCGCATTTAAACCTGTCGATATTTTCAACTTTTCTAAGTTCTTAATCGCCTTCAGCTTAGCGGGATTATAATCAGCCCCTCTTAACGCCTTTTCCGCCTCACGGTCAAATCCGGTGAATTGGATATTGATCCTGTCAATACCGGCTGTTTTCAATTTAAGGGCATAGTTGAAATCTGCTAATTTAATGCCGTTAGTATTAAGACTAACTGTTTTTCCATAACGTTTTAATATCGCGATAATCTCCGGGAGATCTTCCCGGCAAGTAGCTTCTCCTCCGGAGATGACTAATGCCGGATAAGAACATCCTTTCGCGAAATCATTAATTTCCTCAAGCGTCGGATCAAAATCATTTAACTTTTTTTTAAAATCTCCCAGGTAGCAAATAGGGCAACTAATATTACACTTGAACGTAACCACTAATTCTACCATTTCCACGCTGCACTGCGGTTTTTTTTCTATCAATGGGAAATAAAATTGTTCGAGATCATTATAATATTTTTTTCTGGATATCCGCACCTGTTTATCGCCATGATTCACGCACGATTTGCAGAAAAAAATGTCCTTGTCCGTCTCCGTTATATAAGCTTGCACTTTTTCCCCGCAAACATCACACACTCCCATTGTTTTTCGGGTAATTTTTGTGCTGGCATTCTCATTAATATTTATCATGAAAACTCCTCGTTTTCGTCATATTTTCAATCACAAAGATATTCCTCGATTATTTGGAAATTTTAATATTTACATTCCTTATTTTATCTTTATACAATTTGTCCTTATCCTTTAACGCAATCCCAAACGCACATTGCCCCCCTACCTCATCAAAGTTATGGACATCGCAAATTGTGATTACTCTTAAGTATAATAAATTAGCCGGTTTTAGATAGCTATTATTCCCCATAAAAAAGGAGATCCCGCTCGCAAAAAATTCTTTTAACAAACCAAATGAGTTCGAATTATACAAACAAATAAACGGCAAACAAAAAACAAAAAATAACCAGCCCAAAATTTTATTTTTTTTATGTAACTCATAGCATGTATCCAAATGACAATTTATTGATGCCAGATTAAGATAGTGGTCTATTCCTTCATAACTATTATTTTTTCTAAACAAAATATACATATGACTATAACGGCAGCTTCCTCGATTAAAAAATAAAGACGTGATCAAATAAAATTTTCTTAAAATTAAAAAATTTTGCTTGGACAGTTTTCCCGCGGTTTGCTTTTCAATAAGATCAAGCACTTCATCGGCCATAATATACTTAGGCAATGAATCTTTCTTCTCTTTCCCCGGACAAACTAAGGTTAACCAGGTGAGTGATTTTACAGATTTATTTTCAATTGCGAAATTCAGCAAATTATTAATCTGTGTTTCGCCCATGTCCCGGGAAATAACCGCATTAATTCCCGTAGGAATTTGAAGCTTCTTTAAATTGTCCAAGGCTTTAAATTTTAAAGGTAAATAATTCTCTCCTCGGAACTCAATTTCCATTTCTTGATCAAACCCGTCTAATTGGATATTTACTCTGTCGATCCCCGTATCTTTCAACTGCTGCGCATAAACAGGATCAGCTAATTTGATCCCATTAGTATTAATACTTATTCCCCGGCCGTGTTTTTTGAACATTCTAATAATCTGCGGTAAATCACTTCTTAATGTCGGTTCTCCTCCGGTAAATGTAAAGCGCCATATCCTTTTACTATCAGTTTTTACCAATTGTGCCAATTCATCAAATGTTGGTTCGATATCTATGAACATATCTTTATGTTTTCCCCAATAACATATCGGGCAAGTCATATTACACTTGTAGGTCAAAACTACCTCTATTTCTGAATCAGCCTGCTTCCGGCACATCAGCGGAATGTATGCTTCTTGAAATGACCTATAAGAACCCGGGGAACGCGAGTAAACAGCTTTATAATCACCGTGGACCGGACAACTTTTAATTAATAGTATTTCATTGGTTCTTTCGATAATATACGCTTCCAGCTGCTTGTGACATTCCGGACAAATACTTTTAGTTTTTCTTATGATTCTATCATTATCCAATAACATTAACTGCCTCTTTAAATTTCAATTTTTTAAAAAATCAATGTGTTTATGCGCAAGATATGCTTTTATCGTTTCAAAATTAAACTTTGCTAATGAATTCATTAATATATAAGAATAGCAAAAACAGCCTTCACAATTGATCTGCGGAATCTTTCCTTTTAAGCTTTTATTGAAACCTTCCTGATGGGCCTTGCAATCAAAAATTTTCTGAGCTCGAGGGCCGCAAGAAATAACACTCCCATCGGGAGAAATTGCCAGAAAAAGCCGGCCGCCCATACAGGGATATTTTTTCTGTTTAGGATCGAGTTGTCTTTTATAAAATTCGCAAATTGAATTATACCAATACATATTCCCAATTACTTTACCAAAGTATTTGTGCTTTCTAATATAATCGATTATTTCTCTGGCCCTCTCAACTTTTGGCTTATTTTTGCTTATTTCCGGACATATCTGCCAGCTTTCGCGAAAAAACCCCCGATCCAATACCGGCTGAAAAACACACCTGGCATTATAGTGATTACAGATATCAAGCACGAAATCAATATCCTGCGCAGTTGTTTTGTTACTGATCACACACGATAAAAGAATCGGTATGTTCTTGGCGGAAGAGACCTCAATCGCCTTCAACGCTGTCTTATGAGAACTATCTCCACGCATAAAATCGTGGGCTTGTGCTTTTCCATCTAAACTCAACACGATTAAATTTAAATCCTTTAACAAATCAACTCTTTCCGGCAGCAGAATACCATTTGTCGATAGACTGATACTAAGCCCTTGAGAACGTGCCGCACTGATTATCTGGGCCAAATCACTTCTTATTAAGGGCTCCCCTCCGGAAAGATTTATTTTGTCTACTTTTGCCGTTTTTAAGGCAATAAAAACACGCTCAATTTCCTTTACAGACAACTCACTGCTCTCTGAATAGCTATTGCCTAAGTCATGGCTTTGTCCGCAATATTTACAATTTAAATTGCAGCGGTAAGTCAGAAAAAATACAACTGATAACGGCCTAATCCTCCCGAAGAATTTTGCGGAAGCAACTTTTCCAATATTTGAAATTATATTATTGAATGACTTTATCCGCATATTTTCACACCTTAACATAGTTTGATTCGAGCATTTGTTTTTCCTCTCGAACGCCAACCTTAGAATGTTTATAATTAAAAGACTTCGTAAAAATGTATTTTAGTTTATAAAACACATCTGCCCGAAAAGAAATAAAAACTTTTTTTCTATTCCGTTTTAATAAAGCACCCAGGTAAAAAATTGTTTCATTAATGTGATTATAATCATTAAATGGGTAAAAAAGATTATACACTTGATTATGAAGCATATACGAAATAATCTTCTTGGGTAATATATAACTTAAGCCGATAAGAAGCATCATTTTATTTATCTTGGGGGTATGCCACCTTGAAGAAACCACCAATTCTCCTAAATTTATTCTATCAAGTTCATCTTTACTTAAGCTTGAGAATTCAATAATTTCTGCTTTGGGATAATATTCTAACCGCAATAATTCAATTTTTCCCGGACGCAATTTATTATAATACTCAACCATACTTGCTAAATCAGCTTCTTGTTCCTCCGGCAATCCCACGATATTATCGCAAATACAATTAATCCCTTTACCCTTAAGCAAAATTATTGTCTTTTCAATCTGGTCATTGGTATAGTATCGTTTTAGAAATTTTTCTCTTATATCCCGCTTAAGGCTTTGCACTCCCAGCTCCACAGAATAACAGGACATATTTTTTAAAAAGCTCACAATATCATCATCAATACTTTTAGGCGTAGCATGGATAAAACAAGGGATATTGATTTCTTTTTTATATTGTCGAGAAAAAATCCTCAGCCAATTCTTATCATAAGTAAATAGATCATCCTCAAAAAGAACGCGTTTAATCTGATATTTTACTTTTGCCTGTTTAAGCTCGGCAATTACATTTTCCGGGGAACGCCGTCGGATAAAATCACCTTTGTCTTTATAGATATCTGCTTGTATCGGAGCACAGCAATAAGTACATCTCCCCGGGCATCCCCGTCCCGTTACGATTCTATACAAACCTCTGTTTAGCCATAAAGGAACAAGGTCTTTATCGGGAAAAGGTAAAGTATCAAGATTCTCAATCAAAGGCCGCAATGAATTGGTCTCGATTTTGCCCTCATTAAGATAGCATAGATTAGCGATATTTGAATACTCTTGCCCTGTCTTAAAACTCTGGAGGAGTTCCAGCATCGCATATTCACCCTCGCCCAAGATAACAAAATCCGCCGCCGACTGAGTTAAAATTACCTCGGGAACAAGTGTAGCCTGTACCCCGCCAAAGACAATCGGCACAGAGGAATTCTTCTTCAATTCCGCGGCAATATGATAAGCCCATTCCAGGTTATAACTTGTCACAGAAAAAGCTATTAGATCCGGATTCCCGTCAATTACTTTGCGAATGAGTTTTTGCTGCCAACCGCTGATTCTTTTAAGAAACTTTCCCGCTTTAGATAAAAAAGGAAAATATGGGTCAACGATAAGCTCTACAGAATGGCCATGTTTCTTCAATACTGCGGCAACATATTCTATGCCCAATGCCTGTAACTCTGAATGTATGAATTTTATATTCATCTATTTACCCGATATTTTTTCAGCCACCCTACAGAACATAATACAGTGCCCAGGGAAACAACCAAGCCGATATAAAAATTCCAGGGAATAAAACGCAAATCCACATCAGACTCCCCCGGCTTATCCAAAAATACACTAAGTTTCCCATTATAGTCAGTAACTTTATACCCTGCTGACTTCCACCATCTTGAATAATTTTGATTAATTATTAATCGATCGGCACTTTTAATATTCACTTTTATTCTTATAGAATTAGTCTTTATGGAAAAATCAGTAACCGTGTTATATCCGGACATAAACCAGGCCTCACCCATATAATTTTTATTCGGGAGAGCAAACATATCTGTACTCGGCATTAGAAATACATACTTTGGCAATATGAAATATTTCGGGATTATTTTCTTCTCATCAAAAAATTTCAATATTTTATCCTTCTCGACACGTTCTTTAGAAAAGTACCCAGCGTTGATTAATCCAATACCTTTAGAATATAATGCCGGCAATATCGCCGATTGTGTTCCCTCATCATCTTGCGGCACACCTACTGATCTAACTTGAAAGAAATCTCCCTGATCAATTATTTCCGGAAGCTGCCCGGTATAATAATTAAAATAACCGCTATTAGCCCACAATAGATCTCCATAAGTAAATAATAACGGAATAATTATAATAAGCACCTTAAGCGTTCTCAAAAGAGGCTTTTTTATCAGCCCGAAAAAAGCTCCGCTAATGACACTGATAGTAAAAACAATTATAAGTCCGTAGTATTTCGCGACTTCGATAATCGCTTTAAATCCCGGCACATGACTAACTAATTTGTGCAGATTAAAAACTGCATTATTCCCAAAAGATAGCAGAATAAACACGAAAAGCACAAAAAACCAGCTCCATAGCCGCTTATACGCAACTATTCCCGTAATTAGACATAATCCAACAGGCCAATACCCTATATACATCTCCGCAGGCCCGGAGTTTCCGGGGGCAAAAAGACGTTGCATTAATATCGGGATTGTATTGGCCTGAGAAACTATCGCTGCTTCTTTAAAATCATTTAAACCGACATTAAAATTCATTACTTCCAAAAGCGGGAATAATTTACCGGCGGAAATCAGTAGAGCAAAAAAAAGACTGGCAAAAAACACGATAAGATGCCTTTTAGTTAGCCTGATTTTACCATCACTTATTCGAAAAGAATTCAATATGGCAAACACAAATAGAAATAATACAATTACGCAGAAATATAAGGCTGTTTGGATAAAAAACAATGCCAGCATTAAACCCGTAAAAACTATATACCGATTATCATTTATCGCTTTTAGAAAAAAAACCATAATCAGCGGCAATAATATAGTTTCTCTCGCATATATAAAAGCATCCAGCTGCTTTTCGGGAAAAAAACCATTCATGGAAAAAACTATAGCTGAATAAGCAGCCCCAAAAACATTATATTTAAGAACGCATCTTGTCAGATAGTACATTGACAATGCCCCTCCAAAATATAAAATATACCAGCTAAAATTGAGTCCCTTAACTACACCTCCCAATAAGATAAATAGAGAAAAAGGATTAAGCGAAATCTCCGCCGGCATTCCGGCCCCAAAACATCCTCCTTCCCGAAAAGCACTCCAAAGAGGAAATTCATGATTCGTCAATATTGAATTCCTGTAAAAAAATCCGTTCCAATATAAGTCGTACCAAGAATTTATGCAATTTTTCTGATAAAACACAAATGATTTATTAAGCTTCAAAAGAAGAGGAAAAGTATATATCCCAATAGCAATAATAATAGCTAGAATTGCCCAATGATCTTTATTTAACTTATGAAAAAAATGCTTTCTTTGGCCTTCACTCATCAGCGATTAATCTCTCTTCTCTCTGATAATCAATTAATTGCATAAAGAACGTATCTTCAAAAATCCGCTCGCGGGGAACTTTTTTCAAAAAAAATCTGAGATACAGCTTTCTTAACCAGCTGCCTTCGGATGATTCACATTGAAAAACCTGATCTATTTTCGCAATATTTTTAGTTTTGGAAAACTCCATTTTTACTATCCCTAAAAAGGGGACATCCGGAGACCGCCATAAATCCATCCCTTCTTTTGAAGCAGATTCATATTTATTAGTTTGACTGCTAAATCGATAGCAATAGAACTCACCTTCCGGAGTAGCAACTTTTTCCTTTTTATCAAAAATTTTTAACTTTGAATAGTCAACTTCGTTATTTATCCCCGGCAGCGTATTATAAAAAGAATCGTTTAAAAAAGGTATTTCTTGAGAAATTTCAGAAGCAGATAATTCGTAGCAGGAATCATCATCCAGTATGACCATGATCTTCTCCGCCCGTTTAAGCAAAAAAAACAGCCCCTCCCGGATATACAAGTTATAATGCTCGGAAAAATCCGCGCGGTCATATGGCGGCACTAAGGCCATAAAACTTATTTTTCTACTCTGAAAACTAAATATATCAAACCTTATCCAAAAAAAATCTTTATTATCAACTATTTCTTTTCCTACAATAGCCAATCTATAACTATTCTCTCTGCCGGAATCATCATATCCCATAATCTGATATTCAACAGATTGCCCCACTTTCCAGGGACAAAGAGAAAAAGACCCTTCACTTTCCTCAGAAAAACAGTTGGGGGAAGTAAAAAGAAGAAAAAATGCGGCAAACGATAAGAGGAATAGTGATTTATTTATAGACTTTTTTTTCATTAAAAGGCTAGCCTAAGGATAATACCCATCTTATGTTAAGATAAGTAATGATTTACTAAAACTCACCTAAAACTCTGCGGCAATATTAATGTTTATTTTATATGCAAGATCAATAAAAGTCAAGACTTATGATTTTTAAGACTCTCCGGAAAGATCAATAGACAGTTTCCCACACTAAACAAAATTTTCTCTTGATAATTGCCTCAATTAATGCTACTTTAGTAACAAATTAAACATTATCTTTAAAAACTCATTCGCATTAGAAAAAGATGGCTCTGAATTGATAAATAAAAAAATTAAAAACGTTGGATTAATCCTTGTTTCCCTCTTACTGCTTGAACTGGTATCTGGATATATCTATGCGCACTTACCTCCCTCTTTAAACAATGGGAAAAACCTGGTCGATATTTATTTGGGAAACGCCCCCAGCAGCCCATACTCAATTGAACCGCATCCATATCTTCTTTATCAAAATACTAGAAATTATTATGCCGATGGCTTCCAGCAAAACAATTCTCAAGGATATCGAGGCAAAGAATTTGATCAAAAAAAATCAGATTCGTCAATACGGATACTTGCACTTGGCGGCTCCACAACAGACATGTACCCTTACATAAAAAATCCCAATGACACTTGGATTTCCCAACTCGGAGATATGTTAAGAGAAAAAATAAACCCGAATATTGAAACTATAAATGCCGGACTAAACTATGCAACAACAGCTGAATTACTCGCATCATACGTCTTTCGGCATCAATATCTCAACCTGGATATTCTTATTATTCATACCGGCGGAAATGATATCATTCCGTTATTCTTTGAAAATTACTCCCCTGAATATACCCACTTTCGTGCTCACGGAAGCGGTATTATCCCGCGTCGATTTGAACGGACATTACTTTCCGTAAGCAGCTTTATTAAATTAATCTACGCCAACTGGCTTAACTCAACCCCAACGGTATACCAATCACAACCCTATGATTTAAAGTTAATTGACAGTAAAAAAGCTCTAGAGCGGGTAAACCAAAACAATTGCGAAGGATTTAGGCGCAATTTAGATACGATAATCAAACTGGCTAAAAGCAATGGCACAAAAGTTGTTCTCTTCGGTTTTTTAAGTGCTAAGGAAGATTTTTTATTGCAAAATAACGAAGTTCTGAAAGGTCTAGCGAAACCGGGTGCTTTAGCGCTTAAGAAAAACTATCAAATTATGAAGGAGCTCTCCGAACTACATGAAATTCCTTTTATAATACCGGAGCCGTCACTTTTTGATGATTCGTGGTTTTCCGATCATTGCCATCTTAATGAGCAGGGTGAAAAAATGAAGGCTACTATACTATTTAATTTCTTTAATAACTCTAAGGAATTTTACTTTACAGATAAGCCCCAATAAAAATGGTTTAATTTTGATTTTTGCCGCCGAAACTAATAATTTTCCGGCTCTGCGGGCCATAATTAAACAGTAGGTCTATAACTGATAAGTAGGGTATAAACGGGGGGTATAACTGCTTATATTCAGGATGGTTATACTTCTGAAATTCTATTTTGATACCTTTTTTAGCAAATAATGCACCTTCAAGAAACTCAGATGCCGCCTGGCTGTCATATAATTCACCGGCATTAAGCTGCTGGCAAATATCAATAATCCGCTCATTTTTTCCGGCCTTAAGAGTCAACGATGATGAACGTATTCCCGGAGTATCTATTTTTAAGCATTCCTTTAGAAAAACAATTAACTCTATGTTTAGATCACATAATCCGGGCAAATCCATCGCAAATATCTTTTCAATCCCGGGAAAATAATCAGGAAAAAAACGGGATTTACGATAATTAATCTCCATCGCCTTTAAATGCTTATTTTTCCAGGGCAACGCGTCATTTATCTGCACATCTTTTATTAATTGCTGCCTCCGGCCCTTATGCAGCACCGGAACACTAAGCCACTGCCACCCCTGTTTTGTTCTGATCTTATTCCGATTACGCCAGTCTCTTACCGTATACTGGACATCGTCAAGAAAAACAAACAGATCACAACGAAGCATTAATTCAAAAAACCCCAGCCAGGGCAAATACCCCGGCTGCATAATCGCAATCTTTTTACTATTCATTCAACCTTTAACTTTCAAAATCTGGTTAACCGGACAATTTTTATGCTTTTATTATAACATATACGCCGACCTGCGATAAAATAATATTACATGTCTGCAGTTAAATATAAACCTCGCATTTTTCTTGTTTAGTTCGCTTATTCTGCTATAATTCTAATTATAAAACCTTTCGCGTGATTTTTAAAATAGGCCGACAAAATGAAATTGCTGATAAAATTATCTAAGTATACAACACTTCTCGAAGCAGTATTTCATAAACAAAGATTTAAGTTTATTTTAAAAGCACTTTTTTCTTATCTGCAAAAAAGCCCAGAACTTAAAAGCCTCCCGATATTAGTACAAATCGAACCCACTAATCATTGCAATCTAAAATGTTCATTATGTGCTATTGGACAAGGCGAATTAAAAAGAACACCCGGTAATATGGATTTTAATACATTTAAGCTTATTCTCGATGAATTAGAAAAAACAATATTCTATTTAGCTTTATATAATCTGGGGGAGCCTTTCTTAAACCCGGAAATCTTCAAAATGATCTCCTATGCTAAAAGCAAAAACATATTCGTAAAATTGAGCACCAATGGCAATTTCCCAAGTCCGGAAACAATCAAAAACATCATAGATAGCGGTGCTGATGAGATACTCATTTCTCTTGATTGCGCAACACCCGCCTCTTATGCGAATTATAAAAGATCCGGTGACTTTAAAAAAGTTCTGGAAAATATCAGGATATTGACCACTTCCCGCGATAGATTGCGCAAGCCGCATATTGTATTACAGCTTTTACTGATGCGCGAAACAGAAAATGAGATCAGTCATTTTAAAAAAATCGCTAAGGATTTAAAAGTAGATAAAATATTACTAAAAAAAGTCCGTATAAACTCCCTGCATATGCCGCCCCGGGAAAACTACTTGCCGAAAAATAAAAAATATATCCGCTCCTATTATAAAAATAATTTCACTAAACCATCCTGTATGCATCCTTGGATATCCAGTGTGATTTTCTGGGATGGGACAGTTGCGCCATGCTGCTTTGATATGGAAGGTGAATATGCTTTGGGAAATATCAATGATCAAAAAATTTCTGTGATTTGGAACAGCCCCCAATACATAGAATTCAGACAAAAACTTAAAGAAAACCGGCAATTATCCCCTCTTTGCGAAAAATGCAGCATTGAAGGCTTCTCATTCTATTTAAAATCATTATTTACATAACAAAATGATTAGCCTATCGTATCTGCCGCTTTAAAACAAGTTAAAACGCCAGCGCCAAAAGACAAATAATGCTATGGCTAAAGAAATTATGCTGATCGCAAATCCCGCAAAAAAAGAAATTGGCACAAACTGCAGCCGCAGACTATAATTGCCACTTTCTTTAAACTCTACAGCAATGATCCCCTGGTAACTTTTAATTTTACCGAAATTAGTTTTCCATCCGTCGGCAAATTTCTGATTTATTAACAGAATATCCGGTTCTAAAACTTCTACCTCAGCATTAATTCCCCTTGAATTTATATGTAAATTCCTTACCTGCCCCCTTTTATTAAGAAAATAAGCTTCTCCGGCATAATCCGGATTCCTCAGGATAAACATTTTTGTACTGGGCATCATGAACACATATTCAGGCATTATTAAATACTTAGGCTTAGTAAAAGATTCTTTAAAGTAGTTGGTAAACCGGTCGTACTGCGCATTAACTAATCCATATCCATTTTGGAATAGCGCAAGCCTTAATGGCTCAATCGGCCCCTCGTCCCCTTTATGAATATTGATCGCCTTTACATGAGCTATAAAATCTTTATGCTTTTCCAGCTTTAAACTGTCGTTATAAATATTAAAATAACCGAAATTTGCCCAAAACAGGTCTAAAAAAGTCAATAAAATTAAAAACCCAAATAAACTATTTGCGTATTTTCCTGTTTTTTTATTTTTAAAATAACAAAAAAAACTTCCGCTGGTTAAGCTGATTAAAAAAACAATGAGCAGAGTATAGTATTTTGAGACCTCACGTATTGATTTAAAAAAAGGCACCTTCCATAAAAAATAATTCAGGTCTATCCATGAATTAGGTCCAAATGATAAAATAATGAATAAAATTAAAATTAATATCCATTTTCGGTTGCGCTTAAATTCAAGAATAAAAGCCAGCATCATTAAAAAAACAGGTAAATATCCAATATACATGGTTCCCACATTTGAATTTTCCGGAATAAACATATGCCGGAAAAACAATTTCCAGGTATTTGCCTGTTCAATAGCTAATTCGTAAACCGGCCCGCTAATCAACATATCTTTTTTAAGTAATTCCGCTACCGGTAAAATTTTAAAAGCCGAAAAACATACGGCTAAAACCAAACTCGCTCCGAGACAAACAAGACTTCTTTTTTTAAACAAAACTTTTTTATTTTCTATTATTACCGAATCTGAACATGCGATCATCAAAAGAAACAGAATAATTATTGGAAAAAACAAAAGACTAGGCACGAGCAATGCCAGCATTATTGCCGTAAAAAAAATATATCTATTATCAAATTTTGACTTCAAGGAAAAAGCCACCAACAGCGGCAGAAGCATCGTCTCTTTTGTCCAGAAACCCAGCCCCTGCATAAAAGCAAAATAGCCGCACATAGAAAAAACAATCGCCGAATAAATAGCCCCGAATAAACTATATTTCAAGACCTTTCTCGTCAAGTAGAACATTGAAAAAGCACCGGCAAAATACAGCAGGTACCAGCTGAGATTTAAGCCTTTGACAAGGCCAAAAAACAACATCAATGGTGAGAAAAAATTGCAGGATAATTCTGAAGGATAGATGGTCCAGTAAAATCCACCCTCCCGAAAAGGGCACCAAAAAGGAAAATTTTTTTCCGTAAGAATACTCGTATATGTAAAAAAACTAAGATTATATGTACGATACCACGCCGTAATACAGTTTTTATTCGTTAAAGTCAAAGCCTTATCCAGCCGCAAAAACAATGGCAATGTATAGACCGCGATAGCGCAGAAAATTACTATTAGCGCAATTAGTTCCTGTTTACTTATACGTTTAATTCTATTCAAACATCCTCTTATCAATTTATGCCCCTTTTAAAATCAGCCGTTCTTTCCATCCATTAATTCTGATAATTTATTAATCGGATTGTATGCACATCTTCCCGATCCCCTCCCGGAACATTTCTTTTCAAAAATATTTTAGATAAACGTTTCAGCCAATTCCCCTCCTGCACTTGTAAACTATATTCATTTCTTCTTTTTTCATTGAATTTTGTTTTGGAAAACTCCATCTTAACAATACCTAAAAACGGCACTTTTGAAGACCGCCACAGATCAAACCCCTCATCCGCATAGGATTTTTCCCGATCAGTCTCAATCGAAAAACGATAACAATCAAATATCCCGGCCGGGAGTTTAATTTCTTCTTTTTCACTGCCGATCAACATGTTTGAATAATCAACATTACCTATCTCACACGGCGATCTTTCATAAACAGTCTTATCCAGGATATCCGGCTGTTCAAAAAATTTAAGCGGGGAAATTTCATACTCTGAATTATTTTCTAAAACAATAATAACCCTTCGTGAATTACGCAATAAATAGAGAAACCCTTGGGAAATATATGATGCGGTATTTTTCAAAAATGATTCTGAATCATAGGGTTCGGTTAAAACCTTAAAGGCAACCTCTCTTTTATCAACATTAAATATTTCAAGCATTAACCAAAAGAATTTCTTACTCTCGTGTTCCTCTTCCCCCACAATATAAATACGATATCGATTTTCTACTCCTTCATTTTCCATACTTAATATCTGATATTCCGCAAATTGGCCGATCTTCCAATCACAAAGACGAAATGCTTCCAAGGATTGTGATGTTTCCCCGGCAAGCAGATAAACTGCCCCGCAAAAAATAAAGCAGATAATACAGCATAGTATATTTTTAAGCCTGATCATGAATATTTTCACCGTTTTTCATCAATACCCCGCAGTTATAAACCCCCGATAGGACAAGACTCAGTTTACTTTTTACTTTGACATTGATAAGTATTTATCATTGATCCTAAACTCAATCCCCATATCTGTGACAATTCCACCCGGACCGCACACCAACAAAACGGGCAAAACTCTTTAAATATCTGTAATTTTTTTAAATCATCAGGCATTTCGTCTTTTGAAATATTTTTTTTAAGAAAAAATTTCCCCGACTTTAATCCACACAAACTTAATGCTCCGTCAGAACGGATCCGGCAGTATATTTTTCCGGCCGGACAATTTAATTTCACATCTTCCGACGGCCAGAATTGCAGATACTTCAGCCCAACAACAGAATTCAATATGCGCTGTTTTTGACCGGACATTTTTTTTCTTAGAACCTCTTTTAAAAATTCCTGATAATCTTTAGGCTCCGGAGCGATCGCTGAAGGCGTACCATCCGAAAAATTGATTGCCGGCTGAAAAATAACATTTGTGCTATATTCTTCGGCGATATTTAAAATATGTTCTAAACATGTATTATTAGTATTAAACTTAGTCAAGACAACTGACAAAACCGTTTTAATTCCGGAATTACGTAAAGCTTCTAAAGCAAAAATGATTTTTTTGTATGCTCCCTTACCCTTGATTCTTTCACATACCTGCTCTGTCCCGTCAAAATTAATATTTATCTTATCAATATTTTTTTTAAGTTCAGGAACACGTTCTGCCAGCATTACAGCATTAGTTGAACAGGAAACAATCATTCCCAAAGATTTAGCATATCCGGTAATTTCCTCAAAATCAGTACGCAATAAAGGCTCTCCTCCGCTAAAATGGATATACATTGTTCCGGATTGCCTTAATTCAGCAATAATATCCATAATCTCTGCGGTACTAAGCTCCTGGGAAGTCCCTTTGCTAAGCAAATCGCAATATTCACAACTGCAATTACACCTTGCAGTTAAGGAAAAAGTTGCCAGTAAAGGCTTAGCTTTACCGGTAATTTTAACTTTTAACAACTCATATAAAAACTTAATCGCAAAATTTTGCATAATATACTTTCATCTATTACAATAAGTTCTCTTTCCTACAACTATCTAACCACAAACGAAACATTAATATATTCCAAAGCTTTCTACCATGATCCGCGGCTCCCTGCACATGTTCCCTGAAAATTTTCAATAAATATTTCTTATTTATAACATTTTCATCTCCAGCATTGGCAGTACTCAAGACATCGCCGGTGAAATCGTGCAAATCAAACCGCAGCCATTTTTCCACCGGAACACTTAAACCATGCTTAGGCCGTTGTATAATTTGTTTTGGTAAATATTCTTTAAAAGCTTCTTTAAGAAAAACTTTTTTCTTTAATTTGCTTATTTTCATACTCAGCGGCAAGCCTAAAGAAAAATCAATTATCCGGTTGTCCAGATAAGGAACACGCACCTCTAATGAATGATACATACTTGCCAGATCAACTTTCTGCAGCATATCATCCGGTAAAACAATCTTTGTATCATAAAACATTGCTTTTTCCAGATAGTGCCTATTCCCTAAATAATCATATGTCCGGCAAAAAAAATCGGCTGCCGCTAAAGCGCCGGTTTCCCGAAGTTTTTGGCTAAAAATATCAGAATACAAAGAAGATTTTTCATCTGGTGTCCATAATAAACGCCAATAATAATGCGCCGGCTGAACTCTATCCTGTACCCCCTGGCTAAACAAATCCAGTTTAAAACGAACACTCATCCAGCGATAATCCAGGGGCAAACGCCGCACCAATGATTTAAGCCACTTTTGCCTGATTACCGGAGGCAACTTTCTAAAATACTCCGCCAGGATATCAGCTATATATGTATCATAGCCGCCAAAAAGTTCATCTGCGCCTTCTCCGGAAAGAACTACTCCAACTTTTTTTTTCGCAAATTCAGACAAAACAAACAACGGGACAAATGCCCCTTCCCCCAAAGGGATATCCAAAGCATCACTAATTCTTTCCATCAGTACCGGCAATGAGTCAGGAATTACCGTATGCTCATGCTCTGTCTCCATCTGAGACGCAATGATCCCGGCATATTTTCGTTCATCAAACGTACCTTCCTGAAAGCCCACACTAAATGTTTTTAAAGAAGTCTTAAGCCGAGAAACATATTCCGCCAATCCTCCGGAATCAATTCCGCCGCTAAGAAATAACCCCACCGGAACCTCGGCTTCAAGCTGACTTTTTACCACGGCATTAAATACTGAATTAAATTCTTTAATATAATCAATATCCTTAAGCTTTTTCGATTTTTGTTTATAATTAAGTTCCCAATACTTTTTTATTTTTATCTCTTTAGAATTACAAACCAAAAAATGGCCGGGAAGTAATTTTTTGATTTTCGCTACCGGAGTATACTCACCCGGGAAAAAATTATGCGAAAAATAATAATCCAATCCCACCGCATCAAGTTCCTTGGGGATATCTTTATCAACCAATAAAGTTTTAAGGCTGGAAGCAAAAACAAGAGCATTGCCGATAAGCGCATAATATAAAGGTTTTATCCCTGTTCTATCCCGGGCCAGAATAATTGTATTCTGGTTACGGTCATAAACCGCAATAGCAAACATTCCATTGAGCTTTTCCACAAAAGCCGGGCCGTATTCCTCAAACATATGCGGGATAATTTCCGAATCACATTTTGTTTTTAAAACATGCCCTTTATTCAAAAGATCATTTCTTAATTCCTGATAATTATATATTTCTCCGTTAAATACAGCCCAGACTGTTTTATCTTCATTCAAAACTGCCTGCTGTCCATTCAGCCTATCGATAATCCTTAATCTCTGACAAGCAAGCCCGGCATTCGCCTCTATAATAACCCCCTGCTCATCCGGCCCGCGGCGGTATAGTTTCTTCATCATTTTTAATAATAAACCCTGCTCAACCCGGCGCGATGGGTCAAAATAATATTTACCACAAATTCCACACATAGAAACTTAATATCCCTTTATTTTACTCATCTAAAGTTAAATGTTTTATATAAAAACCATGATAATCAAAAAACCGGTCTTCCTTTGTTATATATCTATTCTTAAAAAACTGTGCTAAGAAAACAGCATTTTCATTCAATGGCCAATCCGGGCTATTTACAAACCAAATATTGCTCTCCTGAGCGAATGAGAGCGATTCAAAATCATAATCTTGCGAAAAATCCTCCAGCAAACTAAACGGAATACCAATGATACGATTCCCTTTATAGAAAAAATCAAGAACCCATTCTTCCTTAGTTTTCAATCCAAGCTCGTCATCAATGCGACCTAAAATTTTCGGATTATCATAATCGTAATAGTACATAAAAACAGTCAACATCTCAGCCGGACAAATAATAATAGTATCTCCTTCTTTGATATTTTCCTTCAGAAAGGCAATCCCTTCCCTAAATCCTTTTGCTTGTTCTTTGTCAATCTTATAAATGTTACTTAATGTAAAAAAAGAAAGAAGTACAATTATTATTATAAAAACAGAACGTAATTTTAATCTTAAGGTGGTTAAAAATCTGGCTACCAGCAAATAATACGCCGGGGAAGCAAAAAGAAGATATCTGTACATATATATAGGTGTAAAAATCCGAGAATACCCATAAGCCAAAACTATGGGTATGACAAGCCAGCAAATCAGCATATTTTTTTTATAATTTACAGAAGAAAAGAACACTTCCCCAACAAAACATAATGTATACACCAACATTAAGATTCGCGGGATAACCATATTAAATGCCCCGGGCAATGAAGCAAAACCGGTGCCTTTTAATTTTGCTCCGCCGCAAGAAAAAGCCTCATACGTATTAAAAATGTCTTTAACCGCCGGAGATTTAAACCAGCTAATACCTATCTCCGGAGAATATGAAAGCACAAAAAAATACCATAATATAATAACAAAAGATATTATAGTTGTAGTAAGCAGCCATCGTTTATTATCATTTTTTTTAGAATAAACAAAATAGCAAACCTGCTGGGTTATGATCCAAAAAACACCGTAAGGATTAGTGAACAAAATAAGCACATTAATAAAAAAAAGATAAAAGTACTCGTTTAACCTGTCTTTTTTAAAAATACGAAGCATCATTAACTGAGAAAACATAACCAGTAAAGTCATTAAGATAAAATCGGCTCTTGCTTCCCGGGCAAAAACAACGTGTACGCAAGATACCGCCATAATAAACGCCGCAAAAACCCCGGCATTCTTGTTCCACAGTTCCTTAGCTAATAAATAAATAGCCGCCACAGTACCAGTCCCTAAAATAACCGGCAGTAAACGGACCATCACCTCTTTTGTGCCAACTACTCCTATCCATAGCTTTGCCAGCAGCAAATAAACCGGACGATACATCAAAGTAAATCCAAACAACTCACTCCAGCTGTGTTTGGCAAAACTTACAATTTTTGCTTCTACTAGCCAAAAACCTGTAATATCAAGCTTGAATACCCGGACAACAAAAGCAAGTAGAAGAATGCTTAATAATACGACATTTATCTGTTTTTTAGGCATAGATATATTTTTCCCCATTTTAAAAAACAACAATTCGGCCTACAAACCAATGATATCGATCAATGAACCGATATTAAAATTCCAGAGTAAATTAACCTCGATTCTGTTCGTACAAGCACACCGGCACGATAAATCAGTATAGTGAAAAGCCCGCAATTTATCTTTCACTTCTTTAACATCGGTATGCGCAAGATCAATAGCGTAATTTTCCAATCCACTGCCTTTAAATGTTGCCGCCGCACAAGGATACATATAACCGTTAGGGGTAACCCGAAAAAGCACTCGTCCTGACGCGCAGCGAGAAAATGACTGTGCCTTTCTGCCCTGCAAATTCAATAAACCAATCCGGGAATTACCAATGAACCGGCCATAGTCAGGATCACCTTTAAATCTCAGCAAATCCTGCAAAACACGTTTCACTTCCAGGGAATTAGGCAATAAAGGATTTTCCTGCTTACTCCCCAAGCAGTAAGTATCCAGTATCTGAAAACTAACCTTAGTATCAAAACGCCGCGCAAAACCAAGCAGATATTCAACACTACTTATATTTAACTTATTCAACGTAGACGTAAATTTGAGCCTGATCTTGTTCTTACGCACCGCCTGCGCCGCACAGATTACTTCCTGATAAGACCCCTTACCCCGGATAGCATCATGAACTTCCTCCGGGCCTTCGATACTTAAGCACACCATATCAACAGCTTTGATTCTCTCTAATGCTTCAGGAACCCCCTTACCGTTGGAATTCACGCAAACAAATATATTTATATTTTTATTTTTAGCGTGACTTATTAGCTCAGCCATGTCCTTTCTTAAAAACGGTTCTCCCCCGGTAAATTGCAGCCTCTTAACCCCCAAAATAACCAGCTTATCCAGAACTTCCTTTGCCTGATGAAAACTAAGTTCCTCACAATCTGCAGTAGGCCAATTACAATACTGACAATGCCGATTACATCGGTAAGTAACGGCAAAACTTACTACTAGAGGAATTCTCTCATTGGTTAGTCTGGCTTTAACTGTTTTCAGTCCCAAAGACAGCTTATTCAATAACATCATGTTCATCTTTTTTATTCTCAATCTTGCCGGAATATTTAACCCAAGATCTTTCTTATTGATCCTAATATCCCCGGTTTAAAAGACATTAAGTAATTCAATTCCAGAGAACCGCAAAAACCGCAGCCGGAACAAACCACCGCAGGAAGTATTGCCCAAGCCTGCTTCATATCGGGTTCCAAGCAATTCGGCAGTTTACTATTGTAACTTATCCGGTCACAGGGCATCACATCTCCATTAGCTTCAATTATGCAGAATATCTTGCCGGCCCAGCATCTTAGTTTTTCATATCTTGGCCAATCATATATATGCTGCAAACCGCGCAAAGAGTTTCTAATATTTTTGTTTCCCGAACGTTTTGTAATAATTAATCTCTCTATCGCTATTTTAAATTCTTTTTCCCCCGGGGAGAGTTCCGAAATATCCGATATTCCTCTATAGAGCTTTTTAATCGGCTGAAACGCAGCAATCGTCTCATATTTTTTAGCTATTGCTAAAATCTCATCTAATTTATCAATATTATATTTTGTCAATGTTGTCGCAAACCCAAACCTAATCCCCTTTTTTTTACAGATATCCGCAGCCTCGATAACTTTTTCATAAGAGCCCTTCCCCCTTAAAAAATCATGAACTTCCGGGGGCCCATCTAAGCTAAGTTTAAGAAAATCCAGATCTGTGAGTTTTTCGATATTCCGGCTAACCAAAGTTCCATTACAGTTCATTTCCGAATACATCCCCTTAGTTCCCGCATAGCGAAAAATCTCGGCAATATCCTCTCTCAATAAAGGCTCTCCTCCGCTAAAAGATATTCTCTTCGTGCCTAATTTTGCTAATTCATCTAATAAAGAAAAAACTTCCGCCGTATTCAACTCTTTTGATTCCGTCTGCCATAGTTTGCAATATTTGCACTGCAGAGTACATCGGTTCGTAAGCTGCAAACGCACAGCTAAAGGTATGGCTTTACCAAATACCCGGCATTTAACAATTGCGGCTAAACACAAAAATTTGTCTTTTACCTTCATAAAAACCTCAAAAATTTAAGTGCCGCCCGACAATACCTTTTAAACTCGCTAAATGACTTTAACCTTAAAAGAATTTTCCAAATAATTATCGGACGGAAATAAAACCTAAAATAAAACTCTTTAGTCAAAGAAGTCTTTTTTTCTTCCGTCAAACTGCTCCACGGCGCCGGCAGGCGTTCGGTAAGGGGAGCTTGCTGTAGATGTCTCTGCCAAAAATCTATACCGGTCGCGGCATTAACCTGTTTATGCAATTCCGTTCCCGGCTTAGCGATTGTCTTACAAACCTGGACAAAATCAAGTTTGAGGTCTTTAGCGAATTTTATGCTTTTCCTTACGCTCTCAGCAGTATCTTTTTCATTCCCGACCATGAAAAACCCCATAGTTTTTATCCCATAATCCCGGGATAAGTTAATCGTACGTTTGACCATATCCGGGCTGACATTCTTATTTATGCTATTAAGAACATTCTGATCTACCGATTCAATCCCAAAATAAATCTGCCGGCACCCGGCTTCCGCGGCCTCTTTCAAAATTACCTCATCAACAATGTCTACCCGCGAACGGCAAGACCATTCCAAGTCTAGTTTGCGTTCTTTAAGAAGGCTAAATAACTCCCGCACGCTTTCCCGAGGCATAAAAAATACCGCGTCAAAAAAATCTATCTCTCTTATGTTAAAATCATTATAGCAAACTTCTATTTCTTTAATTACACTCTGCGGCGAACGAAATCTGTAGGCATTCGGGATAGCACAAAAACTGCACTTAAAAGGACATCCGGTACTCTTAAGCATCAAAGTAAAGTTTTTTCTCTGAGATATAAAAGAATAGTATTTTTCATTAGGAAGAAGATGCCTTGCCGGAAAAGGATATTCATTAAAATCCGCCAATTCATTAGATGCCGGATTAATAATAATCCCTCCGGTTTTACTTTTATAGACAACTCCCGGAATCCCCTTTAATTGTTCTCTTCTTCCCAGAGCTCTGATCATTTTGGGCAAAGATTCAATTGCTTCCCCGATTATCCCATAATCTATCTCCTCATGTTCTATGGTCTCCCGGGGATACAATGTCATATTGACTCCTCCGGTAAAAACAGGTATTTTAAGATTAGCTTTCAGATATTTTATCAAGGCCAGGGCATCGTAAAAATGATATGTTTCGGCCCTGAACCCAAGCATTTCCGGGTTAAACTCTCTGATTTTCTTCAACGCTTCTTCTTTAGTTAAAGCAAGCGCACGAATATCCAGAAGCATTACTTCGTGCCCATGCCTCTCGAGAATAGCCGCGATATAGGCTAATATTATTGGCGGGGCAAGACAAAATTCCTCATCCACAAATTTAAGATTTTCAGAGAATACTTTATGTCCGTAATTTGGAAATACCAGTGCAATACGCATAAATCAGTAACCTATCTTATTATATTATATTGTATTCTTGTATTTTCGTTAAACGGTATTAAGACAAATTCATCCACAGCCACGAGATCTTCAACTTCCACTTCTTTATGCTCCCAACATGAATTCATCGCTACCAGCCAAAATTTTATCTTCATTTCCCCTTTTGTCAGCCGCCAAAAAGGGGTCGCGCTGGGCGAACGGAATTCCCATCTGCCCTGACCTTTTTCCATATACCAACGCGGCTCTGAGTAGACATATCCGGAAAACTTTTTACGATTACTATCTACAGCCTCAACATATAAATAAGGGCAAAACTTCCTCCAGTTATGATACAAACCTATATACAATTGATAAATACCGTCTTGGGGAACTTCAATTTTAATATATGCATTTGCTTTGGCTTTATCTGTAATAATAGCTTCCCGATCATCTATCTTCGCTTTATCCCAAGCCCCATTAGCCTTGATTGCCGCAAAGGAATAGCTTTGCGGCTCGGCTAAAGTCCCGGAAACTGCCAGCAAAACCAAAAACAATGCAATAATACTTGCCCTAAAAATTTTCATATAAAATACTCACTTCTTTATTAACACATTGCAAACAATTATATTAGCACAGCAGTTTGCGAACTGAAAAGCTTTTAATATTTCAAACAAACCCGGGCAATTCCGGATAAGTATTATTCTTAGGCATCTTCCAATCCATAGCTACTTGATCAAGACTTTGACCTTTAACAATAATTTTCGACTTTCTTATCTGTCCGAGTCCCTGCTGATGCCCTAACCGCAGATGTTTCACATACCAGGGGACCCCCAGATCTTCATCTTTCGGCCGAGGATGCCAGTTCTTTGTAATAAGACGCGTTGCCGTAGCATCTGTAGCTATGGGATCACACCCGGCAATCACTAAGCACCCGCCGATCCGTTGAGCAATATCAACCGGCTCCCCGCCAAATGAGACCACCACACCTTCTCCCTCCATGCCATAAACTCCGCTAAGTACCGTAAGTTTGGGCCTAATCCCTTTAGTTATATCCACGACAACCTCGCTTATCCCGGCTTCATGAAGTTTCATGCGTGGTTCTCCGTATAATATAGACGGCATGATCCCCACAAAATTTTTCATACCAAAAGTAACCGGTATGGGATAATGATGTGTCTTTAGTACCGCTACGGAAATAATCACATCAGCTTCCGCAACCAGATTAGGAATAGCCAGCCAACCAAGCTTAGTCTGCGAAGGAACATATAAAAATGAACCAGTATGCTTTCTAAGATCAACAAGCGCTACCTTTTGCCCAAATTTTTTATTAATTTTTTCTATAAGCTTTTCTATCTGAGCCCCGGATTTTCCCGGTTTACCTCCCCATTCAATAGTTAACGGGCGCTCAAACCATTCCCCGATAATAACCTGTTTCGCCCCGGCTTTCACACATTCTCTGGCACAAGCTGCGACTACTTCCGGATGCGGGATCTCTCCGGATAATACCGGATCATGCCCCATAAAACCACCGGCAATATAATTCGGTTTTATAAATACTCTTTGCCCCGGATTTACCACTGCAGACATTCCGCCGATATTCATTAAAGCCTGTTCCGTAACTTTGGTCACATCCCCACCTTTGGCAATCGCTACCGTACTGGGATCGCTATCAGCATATAAAAAAGACGGTAAAGCCTGCGCATATGCTAATGTTGCTCCCCAGCCTATGGTATTTTTTAAAAATTCTCTTCTCGTAATATTTTTCATTTTTAATTTCCGTTATTGACGGCGCCGCTTTAATAATTCCGGCCAAAGCCCCTTGATTTCCGCTAACGCCTTTATTGTATAAGGATTTTTAAAAAGCAAAAACAACACTCGAGGTAAATCATAAACTAAAAAGTAAGGGATCCCCATAAGTAATGTTTTTATGCCCGCATTCTTTATAAGCAAAAAATATCTATTGCGAAAGGAAAGATATTGCTTAAAAACCGAAGGATGCGCGGCACTACTACGATAATGATAACATATAGCCTGGGGAACATACATTGCTTTCCATCCTTTTCTTCTTGCCCGCCAGGCAACATCAAAATCCTCGACAAGATAGAAAAAATTATTGTCAAAAAATTCCCCGGCATAACTGACATCCTCGACAAGTTCTCTTTTATATAATGCCGCCGCCGCACAAGGCCCGAATATTTCTTTTTCTTTCTTAAATTGAGGCCCATCCGGCCGGCCTTCGGCAATATTATATAATCGGATTGCCGGAGAAAGACTCAAGCCTAAGCTGTCAATTGTTGTCTTATCCATACGCAGAAATTTTCCCTGGACCATGCCGACTTCCTTGCGTAATCTTAAAGAATCAATTAAGTGCTTAATATAATCTTTATCAAGTGCGATATCACTGTTTAATGTCATTATATAATGCCCGGCAGCCTTATTAAACCCCTGATTATTAGCCTCGCAAAACCCCTTATTCTCTTTGTTTTCAATAAGCTGCAACCGCGGCAAATAGCCTTTAAGTATTCTCAGAGTTCCGTCAGATGATCCGTTATCAACAACAATTATCTCAATACCCCGAACACTTTGACTAAAAACAGATTCCAGACAATCTTTGATAAACTTCTCGGCATTCCAGGTTACGATAATTACACTTACCTCCATATCTGATACCTCAATTCCCTAAGCAATCTGCGCCAGGCCTTAGCAAAAAATCCGATTATCCCATAGCGCTGGTATATATCAATACTCCAATCAGAAAATTTCCGGTTCTTTATCTTTGACTTTAAAAAGAAATGATCTCTGGTGGCCACAGCCTTATTTTTCATAGCTTGAATTTTTTTGCAGTCATAACCCGGATAGTTAACTACGGAAAAATTACCGCCGTCATATTCAGCAAAGCCTAAATCCCGGCGTAAGAAATTTTCTTTTTGAGCAATATCAAAAAATGGCGTACCCGGCGCAGGAGTACAAATAGAAACCTGCAGATTATCTAAAAGATTATTTTCAATAAGATCTTTAATCAATACAATAGTCTTAGTATCTTCTTTTTCCGTTGAACCTAAAGCCCCAAAGGTAAATGTTCCATACGTCTTAATCCCTAATTCCTTAGCTTCGGACAAACGCTGCCGAAGAATATTTATATCAATTATTTTATTAATTCCCCGCATTATATTTTCACTCGCAGTTTCAATTCCCACTCGAATCTTATAATAACCGGCCTTTTGCATTGCCGCTAAAACTTGCCGGTCCAGAAAACGGACATCACACATTGCTTCATAATGCAACCCTTCTAATCCCGCGGCAAGTATCCCACTACATAATTCCAGTAAAAATTCCTTCTTTCCATTATGGGCTTCTTCATCAAAAAATACTCCTTCCATAGCCGGGTATTTAGTTTTAAGATACTTGATCTCAGCAATAATATCCTTAACCTTACGGGGACGCCAATTAGGCTGATTATAGTAAATATGCCGGGCGACACAAAAATTACATGTCATCGGACATCCCCGGGAACCATACATCTGGATTTCCATAAATTCCGAGCTTGGTTCTCCCGGACGAGCATAATCGAGCCGGCTAACATCCTCGTCTTCCGGCCACGGCAAATCGTTTATATCCAGCAAAGGCCTGCGCTCATTCGGATAAAGGCCCGGAATATTATTTTTTAGTTTACCCTGCACGATTTCAAGTACTGTATATTCATACTCACCTACACACACATAATCTATTCCTTTTTCTATTAACTGTTCCGGAAATACACTTGCATGCTGCCCGACAAAAATCAATTTTGTGCCTAAAGCCTTCTTAATATCAACAGCTAAGCGGATATTTTCATCAATCATTCTGGTCGCGCTTTCCATTACTAAAATATCCGGTTTCTGAGCTGTAATCCGCTTATAATATTCTCTAAGATCCAATTTTTCCAGGCATCCGTCCAAAAAACGAACATCATGCTTTGTTTCTCTTTTAAGTAAGCCGGATAGATAAGCCAGCTCCCAGGGATAATAAGCAAACCAATGATGCTTGTTTTTCACTCCTTCTGACCACCTACTGGGAGAATGGATTATGTAATATCCGTTTTTATCTACACCTATGGAATTCGCAATAACAATTTTCATAATTTTTGTCCCGGACAGGCACAAGGCCTGTCCCTACAGGTTTATCTTATTTATTGCTTCTACTAATCTTTTACCTAAAATTTCCCAAGAATATTCTTTCTCTACCGTTTTCCGGGCATTAGAACCTATCGTCTTGCAAAGAATTCTATTTTCTATAAGCCTTTTCATCCCGGTGATAAAATCATCTTTTGAATCAGTTACAATACCATTATGGTTATTTTTAATAATATTTGAACATTCACCGATATTACTGACAACCACCGGTTTTCCCATTGCCATATATTCAAAAAGCCGCGTCGGACTCTTAGCTTTATTGAATTTTGTATTTTGAATAAGCGGCATAACTCCGATATCGACCTTTTGCATATATTGCGGGATATTGCCGGGTTTTATCCAGGAGTTAAGTACAATATGTTTATTATTGGATAACTCTACTATTTTCCGCACCTGCTCTTTATACAACCCGTCTCCGGTAATTTCCAGCCGAACATTATCCCGGCTTTGGCTTACTTGTTCAAAACATTTAACTAAAAATTTTATATTTTCCACATTATCCAGCCGGTGCATTGTCCCCAGCCAGGATAAGATTATCTTATTTTTTGGCAAACCATTGCCCTGAGGCACAAAAACACCAGTATCAACTCCAGTAGGAATATAGCTGACATTCTCATTATATCCGGACAAAAAATCAACGAGAAATTTGCTCGCACCGATACACAACCGGCTATGTTTAGCGACAATGCGCATGCCCAGCTCGGCTTTAGAATTGGGGATATCGCCTAAGTAGTATTTTGTTTTTTCCCGTGCTTCCCAATCATCTAAATCAAAAATCAATGGCGTTTTTTTCAGGAATTTAATCAGAAGCGGAGCAAACGAATGATAATTAAACCGCTGCAAAAAAATAATTGCTTCCTCTTCCCGGACAAGACGGGTAAAAGCCATAATATTCAATCTCACTTTATCCCGCACACGAAGAAAATGTTCCTCTTTACCAGTCTTTGCGCCCAGATCATCCGCATAAGAAAAAATTTCTGCCAGGAATCCCGCTTTTTGCAAATAACCGGCAAATCCATAACAGCGAATTCTCACTGCCGGCATATCCGCACTTTCACGAGTTATAAAAATAATCTTTTTCATTATTTATTAACCTCAAATATTACACACATACCAAAACTCATTCCGCGATTAACTGCTCCTTTTACTTTCCAGAAATTTAAGTTATCAAAAACAACAAGATACGCGCATTCATCAAAACCATAATGCGCCGGGGTTATGTGGTGGTCCCTGTCCAAATGATAAAAATTGCCCTGCGGCAAACCACTAAGCATAATCACTGTACTGTAATAACCAACATCGTCTTTTTCGATAAAAATAATATCATTTTGACTAACATTCTCTTTTAACCACTTACTAGCTTGTTTAATCTCTTTTGGGATCATTGTCTTTGTCTGGGCTCCCTGTAAAAAAATTACCAATAATAAGCAGATAAACAATAAACTTCTCAACCCCTTGCTTTTAATTCTAACCCGATCAACCAAGCAAATCGCGCCCTCAATAACAAAAGGGATCATAAACATCGACAGAAAAAACGCTCCCGGCTTAAGAATCGGAATATCCGGATGAAACATCCCGATACATAGGCACAAAAATATCATCCCCAGAAACAAAACCGATTCATAATGTTTACGCTTTAAGATATTAAAGCCCATTCCAATCACCCCCAAGCCGACTCCTAAAATCGTTAAATTCTCTGTTATAAGGCAGCTGATCTTGCGGGCATTAATCATAAACGCATATATATATTTTAAAACTGACTTTTCCGTAAATAAGTTATGTAAAAAAAGAAAATCATTTCCATACTCTCCTCTTAAAAGCAGTAACCAGAGAAGCGGGACAACAACAGTAATTGCCAAAAACAATAAAAAGTCTTTTATATTAATACTCTTAGCCAAGTTTTTCCTTAACAAAATAAACACACTAATAACCGGAAAGCAAATCCAGGCCAGATAATAATAGCCGCAGGCCAGCCCGCATAACCCCGCGGAGAAAATGATTTTCTTTTCTAAAGCAAAGCACAAGCCCCCGGCAATCAAACACAATCCGATAACATCAGGCACCGTGATAATACTCTTAATAATATGCGTCGGAAAACAGCATAAGAATACCGCCGAAAGTAATGCCCGTTTATTATCAAATAACAATCTAACTAAATAATAAAAGAAAACCACCGATAAACATCCGAACAACAAGCTCATAAATCTCGCGACAACGAGTTGTTCTGCGCCTAAGGAAACTGCCAAAGCCAGGGAGTAGAGATAAAACGGTAAATGTAAAAAATTAATATTACCCGATAGCGACGGATCATAAAAAACATGGAGTGACGTAATCAGATTAAGCATCGGCTCCGGCCCTTGAAAATTATCAAGAAACAGTATTGCTCCTAGCCGGATAAAAAACGCGGACAAAAATATCCCCACAGCAACAGCATTATTATTCTGCAGTAATAATTCATACAATGTATTTTCCTGTTTAATCTTTCTCATCCCCACGTTCTAATCCCCTCAGAAATACGTAACATATGATTTTTTTTAAGCGGAGAATATATTGGTATATAAAGGTTGTTATCTTCCAATGCTTTGCTGTTTGGGCAATCATTGAAAAACTCTCTAAACCGTTGCAAATGAGCACAAGAGACAACAAACCCCGGACTGAGGTCAATACCTTTACAAAAAAGATGCTTAATTAATTCATCTCTGCCTTTAACCATTATTACATAATTAAGATATATATTCCTCCGGCCCTGATTTTCCTGAAAAATCCTAATTTTATCATGCCCGCAGAGATAGCGATTTAATATATCCGCATTCTCAATCTTCTTACTATTGAGCGCATCCAGATATAATATCTGGACTAATCCCATCGCGGCCTGTTCCCCGGAATAAAGCATTTTCAGTTCCTCGACTTTCTCCGGTGTTAATAAAGGCTGTTTTAGAAAATTATCCGCATTATTTTTACGTCCATATCCGGAAAAATACATGGCCGGATAAACCAATAAAGAGAAAACTATCGGATGAGTTGCCATTGATAAACTTAAGGCCGTAACAAACCGTTTCATAAGTTCAAATTTTCGGATTGGCTTAAAATCACTTATATATGTCCTTATGGAACCGGCTAATACTTCATCATCGGTAACGATCATGCCGCCGCCAAGAGTATTAAGATTTTTCAAAATACCAAAACTAAAATATCCCAATTTGCCAAACGTACCGGCTTTCTTCCCCTGATACTCAGTTCCGCAAGCCTGGGCCGCATCCTCAATAACCGTCAGGTCATACTTTTGGCTTAGTTGCAAAATTGCCTCAATATTACAAGGGTTCCCATACATATGCGTCATTAAGATAAACTTTGTTCGTTCTCCGATCATTTTTTCAACTAACTCAGCGTTCATTGTCCCGTGCTCTAAACTTATATCTACAAATACCGGACGTAACCCGCAAGCAATAATAACATCCACGACTTCCGGAACTGTATATGAGGGAAGAATAATCTCATCTTTGTCTTTTGCTTTCAATATTTTTAAACAGATATACAAGGCAATTTTCCCGGAAGAAACAGCTACAGCATATTTTACCCCCAGATATAGGGCAAAGTTATCTTCAAACTGTTTTATCACCCTTACTTTAGCTCTCTCACCTTTAAAAGAACCGGTTAAGAAAGCAGCCAGCATACTCCGGGAAAATAATACTCTTGCTCTACATATCCTGATCATTATCCGATACCTCTTTAACTGTATATACATCATAGGGCCCGCGCGCAAAATCTAATTTAAACAAAAACCCCTCTTTAAGATAATTCTTTTTGTCCTTTTCAAAATTAAGCAGTCTACCCAGCCCTCCGCCAGATGAATAGACAAGCATAGAAACACGATAATCATGCAATACTTCAAAAAAACGTCTTGAATCTACCACTACCCTGCTTCCATCACTGGCATATTCATAAGGAGGAATAATAAAATAACAAGGATTGATTTTACTCCATAATTTTATCGGTTCCCGGAAATTCTCATCTCCGCAATGATCTACCAGAATATGACCATTTCCCGAAAAATTATCTCCGACATATTTACCAATATCTTTTACAAATTCCGGCACATAAAGAGGTTCCGCCAATACCCTTTCTCCGATGGGTGCAATCATCGCCCCCAGCAGAATCCAGACCAATATTACTAATTTCTCCTGTTTTAAGTATCGAACTCCCGCAAAAAAAGCAAACAAACTAAACGGAATAAGCATAAGCCCCAAAATTATTGAATATCTTGGCTGGAGATATAATTGTTCCTGGACCGTTCTAATTACAAAAATTAGAAACAATAGTAAAAATAACACTGAAGGAAAAACTTTTTTACGCACACACACACACAAGCAGACTCCGGCGATACCAAATACAAACATAAGAATTCCCATCGTATCAATCAAGCATCGCGGCCAGAATAAGAGCTTATATATCAAGGAAATATCTAAACCTCCGCTCCTGAGCCAATTATACTGCAAAGGCACCGTAATATCGTTTGTGCTAAGAAAAGTGATCGGATTACCGCTAATATTTAAGTTTATAAAAGACCACACTCCTACGGGAATAATTGAAATAAACAAAAATAAACCCAGATCCTTTGGTTTATCCCTTAGAAAAAAAGCAATTATTGGTATGAATAATATCCCTTCATACCGGCATAAACAAGAAAGTCCGATGCACACCGCAGAAAAAAACAGCATCTTTATACTCGATTTTTTTTTGAACAAACAATATAGTGCTAACCCGGAGAACAATAAAAAATTAAACATCGTCTCCGAAGTACCGATAATACTATAAACAATATGTTCCGAGTATAAAGCAACAGCAATACCGGAAAAAGCGGCAATACGCCGATTAAACGATTCTTTAACAAAATAAAAAAACGGAAAAACAAATAAACTCCCCCAAAGCAGACTAATGACACGAGGAACTAATAAAGGATCATCGTATATTCTCAGCCCGCAAACCAAGGAAAGCAAATGCAGCGGAGGATGTACCGGATTAAACAAAATTTTCCAGTCTAACGGATTTTTTAAAAAACAATCGGCAATAAGAGCACGGCCGGCAGCAATACCATGAGAATCATCGGTATTAATCAACAGTAGACTTCTCAGAGTAAAACTCAGCGCAAATAGTGAGAACATAATCAGCAAATCTTTATTCTGCTTAATCCATAGTTTCATTATTTTAAGCACCGTTTCTTTCTGTTTTATTAATTTCATACACCTTACAATCTTCTATCCGGAAGATCTCTTTAAGATTTAGGAGTTCTTTTTCCTTGGCAACAAGAACTATATACCGTACTTTTTCTTGATCTGAAGGACTAAGCAGTTCTACATGGCTTCCATATCCTTCAAAATCAACAAATCTTTCCACCCCGATATCCGAAAGGATTTTAATCGGTTCTTTAAAATCATTATTATCGATATCCAAATACACGGCATCATTACTTTCCTGATCGATATTATCATGCAAAAACAATGCGACCTGTTTAACCCACTCCGGAGTGTGCGGTAAACTAACAAAACTTACATAGGCACCGCGAAAAATCAGACAAACAAAGAATACAACGGCAAAAAACTTCTTAAAAGAAAAACGTTTAAAAATATCCAAAAAGAAAAGGCTGAAAAACGGAAGAAATAAAAATCCCAGGCTCATACCATAACGCGGCTGTAAGGCTAATTGCTCCTTCACGGTTTTAAACGAAAAAAACACAAGCACAACAGCAAATAAAAAAGTAATGCAGCGATAGCCTTTCCTATGGCCATAATAGATCAGTCCGCAAAAACCTAAAATAAATATCACTATCCCAAAATAACTATTGAGCAATAAGGGCCAGTAAAGCAATTTTCTCATGAAAGTAATCTCTCCCCCAAAAAGATTTAATCCGCCAAACTCCCTGGCTACCACAGCATCACTGGCATTAAGAAAATAGAAAAAATCACCAAAAAAAACATAATTGGATATTATCCATACCAGCGGGAAAATGGAAGCACTGGCAAAGAAAAAAAGAGCCCTTTTCCATTTTTTAAAAAGGAATACTGAGATTAGGATAATAAATAATCCGCCTTCAAAACGGCACATACTCGCCATACCCAACAATATCGCTGCCCAAAAGATCCCGGTGTCATTATCTGAATGCCGATATTTAAAAAAAACAAATAAACCGGCAAAAAGAAATCCTAAAAATGCTGTTTCCGCGGTAGATAAAACACTATAGATAATATGCAAAGGGAAAAAAGCCGCGATTGCCGCAGAAGTCATGGCTACTTCATCATTAAATACTATCCTTAAGAAACCATAATAAAACCATATTGAGAGACAGCCCAGAAGCAAACTAAGCAAACGCGGTACCAGTAAAGGATGTCCAAATAATTTCAAAGCAATAGCAATCAGATACATATGTACCGGACCGTGAGCTGGCGAAATCCATCTTCTCGCATCTAAAGGATTATTAATTAATCTTTGTGCTTCAATAACCTTCCCTGCGGCAATACCATGAAAGTTATCCGAAGACATCAAAAATAGCAGCCGAATAAGTACCGCACAGACGATCACGGCGGCAATGGTTATCTTTTTAATATTTTTGCTGTTAATTTTCATTATCCATACTTTTATTTTTTAATATCAATACACTATAAGCGAAAATCTTATCGACAAAATAATATTCCTTTTCGATAACAAAGTCCTTTAAAAACATATTCCTAAACGAATTTCTGCGTCTAACATACCTTCCCCGGTCAAGAGAACGAATCAGCCACCCGGGAATATTAAGTTTTGATTCCGGATATATTCCATCAGCAATTACCACTGTCCCGTCGGCTTTCAGCTTAGCTTTTATCTGTTCACAAACAGCTGCGCATTCCGCGTCGGAAAGATGATGAAAAAAGCTGGTCGAGATCATATAATCGAAATATTTATCTTCAAAAACAAGCTTTTTTGCATCCATTAGAAAATAATTACCGTCATCTCTGTTTTTTTTGTTAAGCTCTACATCTATTCCCGTATATACCTCTCGGGGAAGACAAGCAAAATTCCCTCTCCGTCCGCAGCCGATATCCAGAATTCTCGTATCTGCTTTTACCAGCATATGCGCCTGAAATATTTCTTTTAATTTCTTATAACTTTTGTCTAATAACATCTCTGCTTTTCTCTTTTCTAGCTACTCTCTACTCGCTGCTCTTTGTCTGCCTACGGCAGACAAAGCTAAAGTTTACAGCACCGCACACATCCGGGCAAAATACCTTTCTTAAGCACCGCATCAAATTGTTTCTTTTTTCTTCCCCGCCAGGTTTCAATGAGATCATTTTTTTTTATATTTCCTAAAACATAATTTGATAAAAACTGACAGGGGATAATATCTCCGTTGTGTTTAATAAAAACAGAGTGCCTGATGAATGAACAATTCCGATTAAATTTAAAACCGTCATTATACCACCCCGACAATTCATTTTTATTAAGATATGGTTTAAATAAAACAAATTTTCTGAATTTCTTTTGCAAACGAAAAATCTCATCTTTTAATACCTGTCCCATTTCCGGGTTATCGATATTCTGCACATTGGTCGTAAGCTTACATTCTTCTTCAGAAAATTTATCCTTACATACAGAAATATGCGCTTCATATTCTTTCTCCGTTACAAAAATAAGATGTTCAAAACGGACCTGGGCAACGCCAAACTCCTGCCCCAGCAATATACATTCCTCAAGATGTTCATAGTTGCTTTCATTGATAACACAATTCAAAATTATCTTTGTTTTATTCTTTTTTACCGCATATTTTATATTATCCGAAATCCGATCAAAAGAATCGGGCATACCGGTCATTGACTCATGAAGCACTTTCGGGCCGTATATCGAAAATATCAAAACCTCGGGGGTAACCGTAAACAAGCGGTCAATTTTCTTCTGATTCAGCACTGTCCCATTAGTAACAATCCCATACTTAAGCCGGTTTTTTTTTAAGCACTCAAGGATATCAAAGATATCTTTCCTTAAAAAAGGCTCACCTCCGCCGATAAATACTGCCGGGGAGCATTTGAATATCGTATTAATAAATTCCCCTATCTGCTCATAGGTAAGATCCGTATCTGTATCCAGCATATCCCGAGCCGAGCAAATCCCACAATGCAGATTGCACTTAGAAGTGATCAGCATATTCACGGTGATCGGAATATTAAACATTTTATTTATAATATGTGAAGCAGAAAATAATTTAGAAAAAACAAATAGATTATTTGCCTGAGAAAGCAATGCGTTCATCTTCTCTCTACCCTCTTATATATGTACACTTTTTGAGCAATCCCATCATCAAATTCCATAGAATACAGTTTCGTGAAATTCTCATCTTTCATAGTAATTAATCTTTCTAAATCTTTTACCGGAATCTGCACCCTATTCATACCTACAATTTGCTGCTGGAAAACATTTTTATCTTCAGATAAGTAAAGTTTACTAAAATTCACTTTATTAACTTTTTCAATAAAATATCTAAAAGACTCCTTATCTATCCAGTCCTTTTCAGAGCATGTCACAAAAATCATAATATCAAACAATTCCAGAGAGTCAAAGAATCCCGGCACACAATTAAAAAAGTCAATAATCTTTGATTTTTTTGCACTATGAGCGAAAACTTTCCTAATTAAATACGCGGGGAATTTACCTCCGGCATCATCGTAAAAAACTCCAACAAGCACATTAGAATTACCTATTTGTTTCGCTACTTTTTCAAAAGTAGCAGCATCTTTGGTATCCTGAAATTTTTCATGATCTATTATGTTGACTATTGGATTCTCCGCGTAGCATCTTGCATAGAAAAACGTTTTCCGGCCGTTACTAATCATAAAAAAATTAGATAAACCCGCCACTACAATAAATACTATTATTAAATTTCTCGAAAGTTTATTATTAATACTTAATATCCCCTGCGCTGAGATAAGAGCCATTGCGGGCAAATAAGCAATTGCATATTCCGCATACTTTAGTTTGAAAAACATAAATAAGCAAAATGGAACAATTAACCACAGCATCAATATCTGTAAAAAAAACTCTTTAGATTTTCTTATCATAAATAAAGATAGTATAAAAACAACTAAGAAAACTGGTTCTAAAAGAGTCTCTAGAGAGCGAATATAGTAAAAAATGTGTCCCCAAGATAATAAATTATCTCCTAGTGCTCCTCCGGAAAACTGTGACCGGTTAATCATACTAACCCACATATTTTTATTAAGATAAAAAAGGGCTGCCAAAGCCGCAGCTACAGTAAGTGCTCTCAGGATATTCTCCTTGCGCAAAGAAACACACTTCTCTGTATCCTTTTTTAAACTTAATAAACACATAAAAGAAAACGGCCCTAAAAGATACATAAAAAATGTTTGTTTTGTAAGCATGCCTAGCCCAACAATCACCCCCAGACAAATTGAAAAGATTCGGTTTTCAAAAAAATCTGTTTTATATAAAATCCATACCCCAAGACTAACCATTGCCGCAAGTGTCATTTCAATATTAAAATGACGAGAGCTCACAAATATAATCGGGTATAAAGAACATATTAGTGCGGCTAAAGCACCCGTTTGTTCATCCCTAATAGAACCTAATTTATAAACACTAAATAATAAAACAGCAAATGCCAGTGTCGAAGTAAACAAAGCACCATTATTTATTATAAAGCTCCCCATTAGCTGCATTAACAAAGCAACAAAATAAAAAAATGGTGGATAATCCGCTGAAATATCGCTTATACTTTTTATCCAGTTCGTCCTAGTAATGGAGCATAACTCATCTTGACCTGTTGAAATCAAGTGTAAAAACCCCATAAATATATACACATGAGCATAACTGTCTTTCCCCTCAGCTAACGGACATAAAGATAAATACCTTATATTATTCCCCACATGAAATAATATAATAATCAGAAGAATTATAAAAATAACTTTTTTTCTCATATTATTTAACTTTTAAACTAACATCATCAATTAGGACAGCCGGTAACGGCATTCCTTGGGCCTGATTTAACGTTATTTCTATGCAGATAGCCCGGCAATCTGCAGGCGCAATTTTTTCCAGTTCAAGTTTTTTCCATTCATCAGTTACCGGACCGACAATTTTATCCAGGGTTTTCCATTTACCATTCTTATTAATATATTGCAGATAAACTGTTATCACGCTCCCCTTATACCAAAGACTAGCATTAATTTTTGCCCCAGGTAAAACCCCCAGCCAATTAGAACATTCCTCAAACCCATAAGGGTTTTGTATTTTTTTCTCCTGAGGTTTTTTAATGTAATAGACCCGATTAGCCGGAACAATGGATTCAATTTTTAAACTATACGGAGCAGACACATAATCCTTATCACAAGTAACCATCCTGCTTTTTGAATCACTAAAAATAGTTCCGCCGTCTGCGGTTGCCCAATATGCCATTTTTTTTGAAAAATCACCGTTTATAATGTCCTCCCTATTCACAAAATAATTTTTCTCTATTTTCGTTTCAATCTTTTCCTGCGGAGTCGAGGGCAATGTTTCCACTTTCATGGGCCATCTGTTTTCCGATAAAAGAACCCCAAAAACAAAAACTATAGTAACAATAATTAAAGAAATAACCTGGACGGGATGTAATTCTACGCATTCATCATTTGCATTAATTGTCTGTTCCTTTATCTTCTCTTCCGTAAAAAACCATTGAAGTAATTTTTTATTCATATATTAATAGTCTCCTTTTATTAAAAAGTTCTCCATCGCTAAATATTCAAGCTTCGCCATCTTAAATGATCTCAAAGCATCTTCCGGAGAACACACAATTGGCTCCTCATGAGTATTAAAGCTGGTATTAATCATTGCCGGAATCTTGGTTATCTTCTGATATTTATTTAAAATTTTAAACAACTTAAAATTATTTTCCTCAAAAACACATTGGGGACGAGTTGTTCCGTCAGTGTGAACCACGGCCGGACATAATTTTTTAAAGTATTCCGTGCAAGAAAAACTCACATTCATAAAATTGGCAGAATAAATAGCTTTTTCTACATTCAGACAACACTCGTGAATCTTATCTGCTAAAACAACCGGAGCAAAAGGCATAAACATATCCCGCCCAAGTTTTTGATTAAGCTTCATCACCACATCCTTATCTGTAGCCGGAGCTAAAACAGAACGATTTCCTAATGCGCGAGGTCCATATTCCATTGCTCCGCAAAAACGCGCCACGATCTTTCCTTGGCTGATAAGCTCAGCTATGCGATTTTCTATATTGTTTACCCTTTCATACCGAACACCATTTTTTTTAAGAACATCCTCTATGTCCTGCTGAGAATATGACGGTCCCCAGAAAACATTTTTTAAACGAAACGGCTTCACTTGCATAACCGCGAATATTGCTCCTAAAGCTATTCCTCCATCTCCCATATGAGGATAGACGTAAACACTGTTCACATTTTTTAATTCCGCGATCTTTTGGTTGACTTTAATATTAGCAAAAAATCCGCCGCCTAAGGCAACATCGCTTATTTTTGTTTTATCCACCCAATAATCAACAATTTCACTCAGCACTTGCTCAACATGAACTTGAAATGAAGCCGCGATATCCTGAGGGCTTTTACCTTTTAACTGCTTATATATTTTTTTATCTTGAGAAAATATGTTTTTCGAACGAAATCGTCCGGACTTTACTTTAAGGAGTTTTTGAGCTTGAAGAAGATAGAAATAATTACTCGAATATCCGGCCAATCCCATTACTTTTCCTTCATCCTGAATAGGTTTAAACCCCAGAAAGTCCGTTAATCTGGAATAGTACAAGGTTATGTCATTTAATGCGTTCTGCTCAAAAATCCTGGTAACCCGGCCTTGTTTGCCGATACTAACAGTAAAAGAAAGGCCATCTCCCAATCCATCGATAGTAATAATCAGTGCCTGTTCATATCCTGATGTACTATATGCTGCATAGGCATGCGCGGTATGGTGATCGATTACACTGACTTTACTTTTTATTCCCAGTTTTTTTAAGCGCGCTTTTAAATAAATCCGTGACAAATATTCCTCAATTTTAGCTAAAATTATAGTTTTGCGGGCAATCATCTGGTAGAGAATGTAAAGGGAAAGTAAAAAACTGAATTGCTTATTATTTCCCCGCAACCGAGCGTGCACATTACGAAAACTTCTTAATAAAAATGATGGCGTCATCTTAGAAGCTAAAACCACCTGATCAATCTTCTGCGGATCAATTTTTTTAATCCGCAAAATCTCCTTGATTGATTTTTCCGGAAATCCTCCGCATAATTTTATCCGCGACAAACGTTCCTCATTAACCGCAGTAATATCTTTACCGCCGTCACAGATAAACACAGCTCCGGCATCCTGACTATCACAAATTCCCAATATATTCATTTAATTCCAGTCTCAAGCCACAAGTCTCAAGTCCCAAGTTAAAACATCTTTTATTTTTTCTTCTCTCTACTTGCTACTCTCTACTCTTTTAATCTTATATCGTTTTTGGTCACGCGCACCATAATAGAGCCGGATAATAAGTTCTCCGAGAACCCCCATAAGAATAAACTGAATTCCCATTGTAGAAAATACAACAAAAAGAAATAAAAGCGGACTTACCCAAACCCCGCCGAAAAACATTTTTCTAATTACAACAAACAAAGCCGTAAAAGAAGCAAACCCCAAAGAAATCATTCCCAGGCCTCCGAAAAGATATACCGGCCTGGTTAAAAATTTCCACATAAACATGATCGTAAACATATCAAGAATTACTTTATAAATTCTTGATAACCCGTACTTTGACTTCCCATTTTTTCTCTTATGATGTTTTACGGGAATTTCCGCAATCGTCGCTCCGTGCATAGCCGCAAAAACCGGCAAAAATCTATGGATTTCACCATAATAATCAATATCTTCTAATACTGTGCGTTTATAAACTTTTAATGTACATCCCAAATCATGGACATTAACATTCGTCAATAAAGAACTTATGCGATTAGCAATAGCCGAGGGTATCTTTTTAAACAATAAATTATCTTGACGATTCACTCTCCAGCCGCTGACCATATCATAGCCCTCTTTAAGTTTAGCTAATAAAGCCGGGATATCTTCCGGATCATTTTGAAGATCAGCATCAATAGTAATGATAACATCGCCGTCTGAATTGTCCACCCCTGCAGAAATCGCCTGGGTCTGCCCGAAATTTTTCGCTAAAGTTATAACTCTAACATTATTATACTTATCAGGTATCTCATTCAAGATATCCGCACTACCGTCATTACTACCATCATCCACATAAATTATTTCATTCTCCATATCCAATCTCGATAAAACACTGACTAGTTTTTTATTCAACTCCGCCAAGTTATCCCTCTCATTAAAAACAGGTACTATTATTGATATTTTTTTTACCATGGGAAACTCCTAAAATAATTACACATACTTAATATTAAAATTAAAACTGCTACTCCATTTTTTAAAAACAAAGGTTTTATCAGACACACCGCATAAGCTATAATTAAAGCCATTGCTGGAATATTTGCTATTGTTAATTCGGGGAATTTTAACAAAAAAAGCGAAAAAATCAATAACGATGGGATACTCCATGAAAAAATAATTTGTCTTTTACTTACATCTGCCTTTAGAAAAACCACTAGGCTTAGCCCAAAAACAATAGTATACACCCACCCTATTTGCTGTGGAATGACCCTGATGTAATAAATCAAATGCTCAAAAGAAAATACATTACCCCCCTGAGCCCATCCAGTCAAATTTATTTTTTGAATCATCGGATGTGTCCATCGAACAACATGATAATACGGCAGCAAACAGCCAAAAGATATCCCCAGCACTATGCCCAGACAAGCTAATCTCTTTAATTTTAAATACATATCCAGATTTTTATTACAACAAAGCTTAATTATGCCCATCAAAACAGGCCCCGCAACAAAAATAAAAACCATCTGCCGCGTATATCCTCCCATCACTAAGGCTACTCCCATCAGAAAAGTATAAAAACCACGACTAAATCCTCGGCTTAACACAATCATGCACACGATCAGGCTGACTAATGCCGCCGTTGCAAGTTCTAAATTAAATTGTATAGAAGAATTATAAATAAACGGGGAAAAAGAGCAAATTATCGCAGAAAAGCATCCTGTCTCGATATTCATCAACTCCCTTCCTATCCCATAAACCGAAACCAAAAGCACAACTAAATAGAATGCTGAATTAAAAAACAAAACATTATATGTTCTAAAAGATAGCCCCAAAACAGCCCCGGTCCAATAATAAAATGGCGGATAATCCGTTTTATCAATAAAAACAAATTGTCTCCAGTCTTTATGCCTTTCAACTTCCTTCATAAATGTACATGTTCTCTGTAAGTGATAAGAGTAATCCTTGCCGGCAGGCCATATTTTTTTGTTATACCACAAGGAAATATTTATCAAGTGAAAAATAATTAGTAAAAACAAACAAATCCCATACATTCGTTTATCTTTTATCATCAATAAGCCTCCGGCTCGAAATTAAAATATCATCTAAATACATTACAGAATTTGGCAAAATAGAACCAACTTGGATTTCAAATGAAATAGCCCTGCCGTCTTTAGGGATTTGAACACTAATTCGGCACTCCTGCCAATCCTTAGCAATTTCTTTAATTATAATTTTTTTTAAATTCCTCATAAATCCAGCTCGCGTTGTTATATTAATATAAATTGTCGGCCCGATCCCTTTATAGTAACAACTAAAATCAATCATTTCTCCTGGAATTACGCCTAGCCAGGCTTCCGGTACCGCTCTGTAATTCCCCGGGGGACTTATAATATTAACCCGGGCATTTTTAACATAAAACAATGAGCAGGGATGTTCATTTGCACATATTTTAATACTATATGGCTCGGATACACATTCTTCCTGAGAAACAATAAAAAGATTTCTATTTTTTGGATAACTATTACTAGAATTTATGGTGCTCCAGTGTGCTAATTCGTCAGAAAAGTCGCCGTTATAAATCCTATTCTGAGCAAAATAATCTTCTTCTATTCGTCTATCGACATCTGGATTATAGGCAATCCCATCAGAAAAAAAATCATTTATTCCTTTTTTAAGAATAGTGCTGGCATCCAATCCATCCACCTGCATATGCGCCATTGCTGAGGAACACAAAAAGGAGCTTCTCCCTTCTGCTTTGAAATAACAAAAAATTACAAATAAAGCAATACTGCCTAAAAAAAACATCACTTTTAAAAATTTTTTATTCTCAAATTTAATTTTTTCCATAATCGCTAATTTTATACTTTATCTTTTAAATAAAATGCTTACTATAAATATTAAGCAAATTTTCTGAAGTAATCGCCCAATTATAAATTTCTTCCGCCCTTGCTCTGGCTTTTACTCTCAAACGTTTCCGTAACAGCTCATCATCGAGAAGCTTTGTAATTCCCTCGGCAAGATTTTGCACATCGCCAGGTAAAGTTACAACCCCGGCGCCACCAAGCATTCGTTTAACTTCTCCTACATTACTGGCCACAATAGGTTTTCCACTGGCCAAATATTCGGCGATTTTCAGAGGACTTTTACACCGGGTAATATCATTATCCTCAAAACAGGCTACCGCGATATCCGCAGCAGCCAAATATAACGGAGCCTCCCGATGCGGAACCGGACCGGTAAATATTAATTTATCAGTTAAGTCCAGTTTGTCAGCCATATCCTTTAACTCCTTTAGTCTATATCCGTCTCCGACGATCATGAATTTAACCGGCCATGATTTATTTAGAACTATCTTGGAAGCTTTAATAAATTGCTCAACATACTGGCCTCCATGAAGCTGTCCGAGATAAATCACCAATGGCCCTTCAATATTAAACCGTTCACGTACGCGCACCCCGGAAACTTCCGGATGAAATAATTTTAAATCAGCTCCTACCGGAGCCATGGCTATTCTCTCCGGAGCCACTCCATAACGGATACATTCTTCCCGCAAACGATAACTGGAAACAGAAACGCTATCGCAAATTGCCGGCATAAACCTTTCCAAAGCCGCCAGAAATGTACCGACAAGCCATGGCTGAGAGCAACTGTAATGGAAAATTTTAATTTCCCAATCATCCCAATCATAATGCACCGGCTTATGTTTTATAAACGCACCGATTAATGCCGGCAATGCCGCATAATAAAAACACTTCTGAAAGTGCACAATATCAGCCCAGCCGCAGAGTTCGATCATTTTCTTAATATTACGAATATACAAACGTATGCCTAAACGGCGGCTCAAGGGAATATACTCAACTCCTTCTACCGAAAACTCCTGTTGATGTGCTGGAAATCTCAGAGGGAAGTAAACAATTTTTACCTGATGATGTTTTTTTTTAAATTCCGCGGCAATATTCTTGATCCGAACCGTCCACGGCTCTTCTTGGGAGAATACATCATGCGGATGAACCATTAGAATATTCATTGCTGTACCCCACAGAAGTTTGAAGACAGAAAACAGATGACAGATGACAGATAATAAAAAATTTCATTCTTCATATTCTGACCTCTGTCTTCTGTTGTTCAGTTTCCCGGAAATATGATCGAACCTCTGATTTTTTTTAATAAAAATAGATAAATATCAATAATTAAGCTAAAAACAAACAGAAAAATAAGCTTTATTATCTTACTTACTAATCTATCACGATTAAATGTTCTGACAACAACTTGAGTCTTGAGTTTTGCGTCTTGCGTCTTGGGTCTTGCGTCTTGAGTCTTGGGTCTTGAGTCTTGCGTCTTGAGTCTTGAGTCTTGCGTCTTGAGTCTTGCGTCTTGAGTCTTGCTTTGATAATTGATAATCAGGTTAGGAATATTTAATTCTTCCAGTAACCGGCAGGCCCGAGCCACCCGGTTATTGCGCTCCTGCTGAGTAAGCCCGAATTCATCTGTCCAAATTCCGGGATCAAGCGGATCTAAAAACTTCACCCCAAACCGGTAAGGATAAATCCCGATATCCGATCCGGGCATAAGCACAAAAGACGAGACATTTGTTACCTGACTGATAGATGCCATATTATCCTTAATAAAATCAAGTGTCTGCTGAAAATTCTCTTCGGTTTCCCCGGGGAAACCGACAATTAAATTAAGGCGTGCGGTAATTCCTGCCTCATGGGTTTTTTTAAGCAAGGCACTAGCCTCGGCTCTTATATAATGCTTATTCATTCGCGCTAATACACTATCCGAACCGCTTTCAACCCCAAAACATAAAGATGTACATCCGGCTTTTCTCATTTTCTCAAGCAACTGAGAATTCATTTTTCTTCTTATTGCCGCATAACTAATCCAATTTATATTAAGTTCCGCCTCGATCAATTGATCACAAAGTTTTTCCAGCCGGATTAAATTACCATTACATAATAAATCATTAAACTCAACATGAGTTATCCCGTAATGTTTTTTATAATAGCTTATTTGAGAAACTACCTGTTCCGGGCTCCGGGCCCGAAAAGGTGCGGACATATAACAGTCTATACAATACGCGCATTGATTAATACAGCCCCGGCTGGTAAGCATCGGCAGCGGCCGGTATTTTTTTCCATAACTGTACTTACTTACATCAAATTCTTCGAATGTCGGAAACGGAATGACATCCAGATTTTTTACCGGCTCCGGCGGATAAAATCTTTTTCTATCTCCGGCCGCGCAACAAATCACCCCGGGAATTTCTCGCTGTTCGTCACCTTCATCTATGGCCATAATCAGCCGATATAAGGCCTCTTCCCCTTCCCCGATAATAAAGAAATCAACCGCATCTTTTGGTACAGCTTTCCGATCCCAACTATGAAAACATCCCGGACCGCCTAAAATGATTTTAGTCTTCGGCGAAATATTTTTTATTTGAGTACCCATAATACCGGCAAAAGTTGTACTAATAAGATTATTCGCGGAAAAACCAACAATATCATAATTAACAAGCTTTTTTACAACATCCCCTAAAGTATCTTCAAAAGCAGCAAACAAATTATGAGCAATATCCACAGGCAAAAATTTATTGATCGTATCCAAATCCCAAAAATGCTCTTGCTGTTGATCCGCTTGTTCATACAACTGCAAATTTAAATCATATATTTCCGGAACAATCCCTTTAGATTTAAGATAAGTGGCAAGATAAGCCATACCTAACGGCGGCATTACAATTCCCCAGGGAGGACTGCTAATAATTATTATTTTAGACATCGTCAGACCTTATCACTATTTCCCCGGAAAAAATTTTATATTCCCCAGGCAAAAATACTTTTCCACCATTATTCTCAACACACCGGGCGGAAATAATCCGGGCATTAATACTTTTATCCGCATTTTGTATCTGAGGACGCGTATCCCCGGACATATCTGAAAAATTAAGATCTATCCCCGGGCGAAAGCCCCCTTTCCCCTTACTTCTGGCTACCCCGACATTCTTAACTGATAAATCATTAATATCCGCTTCATTCCAAAAGGAAAGCAAAGGAAACTTCCCCTGTTCCTTCTGCGTCTGCCACTTACGGTAATCCGATGAAAGCATTATACTTGTTTTAGTCTCTTCTATCTCAATTTTAGACTCAACAGACAAATTAATATTCCAGCTAACCACATTCCCTTGCTTTACCTTCAATTCCCAGTTTTGCGCGATAGGAATTTTATGCCAGACGTTTTTTATAATAATCTCAGTATCGGTGTGTTTCTTGATTTCCCATTCTGCCTTCGATGAGTCATACCATAATCCAAATATACATACGGAACTATTGAGCCCCACACTCTCGGTTAATTGTCTATCGGCCCAATATAGTTTGATCCCATCGCTATGGCTCTCCAGCCTTAAATCTCCGCGGGATAAGTGTTTGCCCGCGGTTAATTGACGTTTTTTTATCTGAGAGCGAATTACCTGGCCTAATTTCTTATTGCGGAAAGCTTTCTGCAGCTTCTTGAAAAATAAAACACGGCTTAAAAATTTTAATTCCCAAAACGTAAGAGACTGAAGCTTCTTATGCATCCTCACATTACGCGCTAAATCATCACAGCTTTTAAAGCACCCCACCTTTACATTTGGATCATTTCCGATAAAAGAAAAAAACACGTCATTCTTATCTGCGCATAAAGATCGTTTTCGGAATTCCTGCTGCCGCTGACTGTTCCATATATCAGAAAAATCCTGCGCGTAAATATTCCCCACCGGGATACGATGGCTTTTAAGACAAAAATTGACATTTCCGTCAGCTAATATCCGGGCAAATAGCCATCCGATATAGCACGGCATCTGTTCCAGGATATTTTTATCGTATTTTGCTTCTTGGGCATCCCGGGTATCAATCCGGCGGACAAACTGTTCAAATTGCAAAACCTTTATTTTTCCTTTCAAATCCTCTTCCAATCTCTTCTGAATTCTTTGACAACTTTCTAAAACTATTTTTCTCTGTTGGTCGCTTAAAAGAAGAGAGTCTGTAGCATTAGGGATAGTATCAATTACGGTAAATTCCAAAGAATCAGCATGAGCATCTACGGCAAACTCAACCATTTCCTCAAGCTCATGATAATTTAAATTGGAAATCACATTATAAATATTAATATTCGGAACGCCCTGTTTAAGCGTGCTCAGCAGCCTGAGCATGCCCTTAATCTGATAAAACATGCCTTCGGATTTATTCGGATGGGTCAAGCAATAAGTTTCCGGAGTACCCGCCCAGACACTTACAATCAGATTATCCACTTTCAATTCGGCTAACCGTTTTACAACATCCTCATTAACCAGGGTAAAATTTGTATTTATATAACAACCCAATCTCCGTTTTTTCACATGTTCGAGAATAGGCAATATCTCTGGATGCATAAACGGCTCTCCGCCTCCGGCAAAATAAATCTCCTTCGTTCCCATTCCCGCTAGCTCATCAATAGTCTTTTTTACAGTTTCAAATGGTAATGTCTGGCGTTTAACCGTATCGTCGATTTTTTTATCACCTAAAAGCGGCGAATTACACCAACATCCGATGCAATCATTATTACAATCATTGGTAAGGTCTATCTGAACAAAAGACGGGCCTTTATACGCGTAACTGCCGTCAAGAACCCCGATAATATCCAAATAATAATCACTTAATCGCCGGGGATGTAAGTGCTTTAATATTTTCATTAAAACCGGGAAGAATCCGCCCGCCGATATCTGTTCCTTTATAAATTGAAGCGGCACTCTTTTCTTATACTTATCTATGGTCTGAGGAACCAATTGCTTATTCTCTATTACAATTTCCAAATCAAAATACTTATAATCTCCCGGGGTAAATTGGGCGATCTTCAATTTCCGCATCTGCAATATTCTGGCATTTATCTTACAATCGGTATTTTGTATCTGCGGATAAGTATTATTTTCTAAATCACAAGCTGAGCGCATTTCCAGTTCTGGAAGATCCGTTTTTCCGCCTTTGCCTTCATCCGCGATTACTCTTAAAACCGCACTATTGGAGTTATATAATTCAATTTCCTCCCACCCGGAAATCTTTGGGAATTTACCAATTCCTAAATCATCTCTCCACTTGGTATAGCTATCCGACACCATTATCCCGGCCTTATACTCAAGTAACTGCACACTTTTTTCCACCTGCAGAGTACTTACCCACTTAATTTGCCGGTCTTCAATAATCTCGATATCCCATTCCTGGCGGACCGGGACTTCGTCCCACTTTAATTTTACTTTTATCTTATCCCCTGATTGTTTTTCCAGCTTCCAATTCGCCTGGGTTGAATCAAACCAGCAATCCCCATAATGTAAAGAAGTCGTCAACCCGACATCTTTACTGATCTCTTTATCCTTCCAAAAAACTTTAACCCGGCCTTCTCCAAATTTAAGCCTTAAGTCTCTTGTCCCAACAATCTCCTCAATAATCCACAGCTTTCGGGTAAAAAGCTGTTTGACCCGTAACGGAAAAAAAAAGACTCTTCTGATTATAAATCTGAGAATTTTTATTGCCGTAAGCACCACGCCCTGTTCAACTAAAGAACTCATCAATTTTACTTTTAAAGGTTTATTCTTGAAAAAAAGTTTTTTATTTTTCAATTGATAATGCTTATCCCACTCGGCATAGGCTGTTTTTTTAGCTTTTTGCAGCTGTTTACCTGATAAATGCTCCGTGCGGATCACACTGCTGTGGTTACCGTCAAATTTTTCCAGATCTTTGGTTAAAAGGTATCCTTTTTTTTCCATCTCTTCATAAAACCTTGTTCCGGGAAAGGGAGTGGCTATAGAAAACTGTACTGATGTAGGATTAAGTTTAAGAGCATAATTGATTGTATCTTGTATTGATTGTTGAGTTTCTCCGGGCAAACCGAATGTAAAAGTAAGATGCGTTCTAATCCCTAAATACTTTGTGTATTTAATTACCTCTTCGGCTTTTTTCAGATCAAGACCTTTGCCAAGCTTATCCAAAATCTCCTGAGAAGAAGACTCTATCCCGTATTTAACGGCAAATAAACCTGCTTTACGCATTGCTTCAAGTAATGCTTCATCCATCAGTTCGGCCCGGGCCATAATTGCCCAGGGGATATTCAATTCCCTTTTATTAAGTTCTTCGCAAAAAGCGTAAATCCGATCTTCTCCGATATTCCACGTATCATCATCAAAATAAATTGATTTAAAGCCAAGTTTCTTAATCAGATATTCCATCTCATCAACAACAGACTTCACATCTCTGGTACGATAGCTGTTCCCGTTATACATTACTTGCGGCCATAAGCAAAAAGAACACCTAAACGGACATCCCCGGCTGGCCCACATCGAAGCACAAGGAATCGGGATATCTCCCGGAGCATCATTATAACGTTTAATGGGAAGCTGTTTGCGCATCGGCCAAGGAAGCCAATCAAGATCAGAAATTAAAGGACGCGGCTTATTTTTAATAATCCTCCCTTTATCCCGAAAAATCAGACCGTCAATTTTATCCAACAATTTTCTGTCTCCGGGGACTATTGAAAAATGTTCAGATGCAAGGCCTCGACGAATGAGCGAGGAGGCGTCCTTTTCGTCGGACGTCGCACAAGCGAATGAGGAAGAAACGCCGCAGATGGGCGTTTTGCAATAGTTCCCCCTTAAAGTCTGCGCCAGTTCCAGCAAGGTAGCTTCATACTCGCCAAAAAGCACATAGTCAACCTGACTTGTTTCCTGCAAAAACTTGGGATCCGCGATGTGCACATCCGGCCCGCATATCGCAACCTCGGCAAGGCCTTTTAAGCGCAAAAGAAAATTCAGGTCATGCTTAAGAGAAACAGTCGAAGTTTCGGCAACAAGTAAATCAGGTTTTAAAGAAATTACTTTTTGGAAAAAATCTTTGTAAGATAACCGTTCGGCAATTGCGTCAATAATAAACACCTCAAATTTATTTTTCTTTAATAAAGCCGCGGCGTAAGCCAAATAAAACGGAAAAGCCAGATAATTATCTTCCGTCCGGTCCTTTATGTGCGGCCACCGGGACCCGGCCCGGACCCCCCAGCGGGTTCCTTTTTTCCACGGTATATTTACTAATACTATTCTCATCTTTATTTTCCTATTTGTTCATTGGGGCATCAATTGGAGTTTATTTTATCAAAAACACCAGATTCTTTAAGTAGTGTATAAATCGTTTCGGCCACAACAGTATTACCTTCTTTGTCCGGATGACAAGAATCAATAAACATATTCTTTGCCTTGTATTTAAAAAACGGGGGCACATCTAATACTGTCGAATCATAATTATCCGCTAGTTTTTCCAAGGCTTCTTTATAATCATTTAAATATATTAACGAGCCGTGAACATCAGCCTCAAAAGGAGTAATAAATACTATATCAAAATAATTTTTCTTAGATAACTTCAGCATCTGCTCACAATTTTCATAATAATCACCGTAAGATACGCGTGGCATATACTGCATAATGAGAAAATAATTTTTTATAAATTTATATAATTTGCTTCCCCCTGTTTTCTCTAAGCTTTCCTTAAGCGGCAGCTTCTGTTGCTTATCATTATAAAATACTGCCTGTCCCCGGTCATTAATACCAAACCAGCTAATCACTAAATCCGGGTTATATTTGATCAATTTACCTTCTAAATATCTCACCCCCTGTAAAGAGCTATAACCTCCTACCCCAGCATTAATCACTTCAAATTTTTTATTTTCATAACCACTTTCTAACAGCTTCTCCAAATAAAAAACATAAGTATTTTCCCTCGGCAGAGGGAACCCGTCTATCCCATGACTTTGCGTTACCGAATCTCCAATGCAAATGATCCGAAAAACTCCGTCTTCCTTTTTTTCCTGATATGACTCGCCGCGAAATTCCGGAATCGGTTTCCAAAATAACTGAGCATCTCTAGCCTTCTGACTTATCAATTTATACCCCAAACATTCAAACCTTAAATATTCTCTATTTATCGGAAACGATACAAAAAATCTCACCATTAATTCACCGATCAAAAAAGAGACTAAAACACCGCTTAAAAAAAGCAGTGTGATTCCTTTTATAGTAAGTTTGTATCTCGTATTATTCTTTAGCCAGCCAATTTTAATCTTCATTTCTTAAGAAAAAACCTTTCCAAATTATAAAGCTTAAACTGATCCCAAACATCCCTGATCACCTGGTGAGTATCACAATGCTCACAGAAGTCATCAAACAAAGGATGTCCGTTAAGAAACTTAGCATCTTTATTTTGATTTAAAAACTTCGCCTGATAACGAAACCGGTCATATTCCGGCGAAATCCATATCTCTTTAAATGTACTTTTATTCAAAAAACCAACCGTTCTTAGGTGACAGCAAAAGCTAACCTCTCCGGAAGCAGGGATTAAACAGAAATTCCATCCCAAAGTACATCCATTTTCCAAAAATACATTCTTAGACCATGATCCGGTTTCCTGCTCAAAATTATTCAATTGAAATTCGGTTGTATCAAGAAATTTAATATTATTTTTCTCAAACAATTCTTTGATCTCAGGGAGAATATCCTGAACTGCCTTTATATCTTCCGGTTTTAATTTCAAGAATTCGATATTTTCATCTAAGCGCACAAGATAGAATCGAACAATATCCGCCCCGATATCAATATCATTTTTAGCCATAGCCATAAGCTCTCGGGCATTCATCGTATGAATTACATGAGTCATGATCAAGCGGGGATTTTCTTTGCCGGCTTGTTTCTTAAGAGCAGAAAGATATTTTAGATTTTCCAATATTTTCGTTAAAATCTCCGGCTTTTGTTTTGTATTAATCTTTCCAAACGTCTCCGGAATTCCCGCCGGAAGACTGCAAAAGATCTCCTCTACCCCTAAATCAATAACTTCCCTGGCAATCTCTTTATTCAGAAGAATCCCATTTGTAAAAAAAGACACTTTGATGCCTTTTTTGCGGGCATATCGAACCATATCAAAAAATTTATCATACAATAACGGTTCTCCGTCGCCTTGAAAGATGATCAGATCAACCAGCAACTCACTCAGATCATCGGCAATTGATTTAAACCGGTCAAAATCTAGTTTTATATCATAAAACTCTTCCGGATGAAATACTCCCGGAGTATGTACCCAGCAATGCACGCAGTTGGCATTACAGCGATGAAAGGGGTCGATAACAATAATCTGCGGGCCGATAAACGCATGCTCACTAATAACCCCCAGCAAACGCAGTAATTGGCGTTCATTCCCGCTATCCGCCTGAGAACAAACAGCAGTGATCAATTCAAACAGTTCATTATCCGCAAGAACCAATTCCACATTCCCTATTTGTCCAAGTAATTTTTTTAACTCATCTAAATATTCAATAAAATTTCTCCGCAGTCTCTTTAACGGAAATATATTTAGCTGCACCGAACGCATATCTAGGGGATACCCCAGCTTATCCGCCACAAACTGTCCGATCTCGTTAAGCTTAAAAAAATTGTAGCGGGATACGCCGATCGCGACCCGGACCTCCTGCCCCTTAGTTCTTAGCTCATCAATTATTTCAATCTTTTTATCAAATTCCTTAACCCCGGTAATCCGGTCATGCAGACCAGCAGAATCTCCATATATGTACACAGCCTCTGCTTTGGCTAATAACGGATGCGCGTTTTGTTTATATATCGCGATATCCCCTTCGTCCTTTACTAACTTAATTTTCCCTTTAAAACAAGAGAACTTTTTGGCGGGATATTGCTTTGTCTGTTCTGCCTCGACTATCTGCGCCTGCAAAACTCTGCCTTTAATATTTTCATCAGCATTCTGGATAAGAGATAAATGGCTCGCATCGATGGAAAACATAACTCCCGGCAAATCTTTATGCGGATATGTCCCGAAAGTTTCCCCATCCCGATTACGTACGATATCGTGCCAAAAACCAAATTTTTCAGGAAACATCCCCTCTTCGAAAGAATTAAACCAGCGGGTATATTCACCATTCAGGATAATCCCGGCCTTACGCTCTTCGATTTCCACCGGATTTTTCAGCTCCATTTCAACATCCCAATCTATAGTATCTTTACCCTCGAGCGAAAGATCCCACACCTGCACCGCCGGAAAAGGACTAAAATCCACGGTTATCTGCAGATTTTTTTCCGTGATTTTTTTTACCAGCCATTTCATTTTCCCGGAATCATACCAGCATCCGCTAGAATGTATTGCCGTATGCAAACCGATATCCGTAGTTAGTTCTTTCTCCTGCCAAAAGACCCGGATCTTCTGCTTATCTGCAAGCAGTTTCAAATGTTCCATTCCGATACCATTACGCATGATCTCATTATTCATTCGCTTCTGGACATAGTCATCTACCTGTTGAGCATCTTCGATAATTGAAATTTCCTGCGCGAAATTACCATCATTCTCATCCTGTACAGCCTGCAAATGACGGGATCCGGAAGTATTATCGCCGTTCTGAACAATAAGCCCAGCGCGATTATCGGCAACGTTTTTAAGCATAACCGCCGGATATGCCGCACATTGTTTTACTCCTACCGCGCCATCCGGCACATCACTGATCATTTCCTGCCAGCGGTCAAAACTATTCGGGAAATCCCCAGTCTCATATCCGCCAAACCACTTTTGATAATCCGCACGCAGTACCACTCCCAAGGTCTTAATCTTAACCAGATCATCCCGGTTATCTTTCAAATGATTAATAACCTGCCATCTAAACGAATAGCCGTTTATCAAATTCACCTGCCAGGTCTGTTTTATCGGCAAAGGACGCCAATCTATATTAATATATATACACTGATCGTTAATCCTCTCAACTTTCCATTCACATTTACTAGAATCAAACCACTCATTATTTAACATCAACGCTGTATGCAAACCCTGCTTTGACGTAAGCTGAACTCCTTTCCAAAATAAATGCACCGAATTGTCTTCAAAAGACAAACGTAAATTGCCTTCTTCTAATTGTCTTAAGCAAAGCAGCTGTTTATTCTTTTCAGCCCTAAATTCATCCTGTTCCTGTTTATCTTCAAATATGTGTATTGCGGTATTAAAAATCTTGTAGCGATTCGGATCAAAAAACTCTTCACAATTATTCACCTCAACCCGCAAAGCCCGAATTAAATTACTGTTGGGAGAATTCTGTAATAAAAGACTGCCTTGCTGCAAGTTCTCATAGATTATCCCCGGTAAATCATTATTTTTATTAACTCCGAAAATTTTTCCCTTTTCATCCTGTAAAAATATATTTTCCCAGGCATTGTTAAACGCAGGGAATACCCCATCTTCTACCCCGCTAAACCACTCCTCGTAGAGCTGGCCAACCATAATACCGGCTAACATCTTTTTTATCTGCACACGCTGTTTTACATCCATATATACGGTCCAGTTAAAACCCGTTGTTTCTCTTTTAAAGACCATGAGCTGACGTATCGGAATATCCCGCCAATCAACAGTAATATGTAAGCTGTCCTTTTTCAAATCAACCTGCCAAACTCCATCCGCAGAGCTATACCATATATTATTAACCAGTAAAGCAGTATGCACACCTAAATCTCCGGTCATTATATCTTCGCCGCAGCCAAGATGAATACGCTGCTCTTTGATAAGAATACGTTTATTCTGATTTTTGAATTCACACTTAGCTATTTTAGAAATTAGTCTTTTTAATCGCCACATAATTTACTCTCCTCTTCATCCTGGAAATAACAGCTTACGATAAGATGGCAATTCCGACGACAATCATTTATCATTTTTTTATGTTCACAAACCTCTTTAGAAGATAAAATTTCCAAAAGTGATTTTTTATCCTTTAAGGAATCTATTATTCCGATCATCGGACACATTGACACATTCCCCACAGGATCAATAATTAAAACTTTACCCTGCCCCATATTACACCGGTTCTGTTTAATAAATACTAAAGGATTCAAAAAATACTCGCGGAATATATCAAATTGAGATACTTCATCAGCAATTTTATAACCTTTTTGCTTTAGTTTAATCAGCGCATCCATAGTTTTGTCAATAAGTCCCGGATTATCCGGCCACAAAAACCTGTACTTATCCGAAGAAAACCATTCCGGATCCGGAGGCTCGATAAAAGAAAACGGTTGGGTAACTGTTTGAAAATTAATATAGCCTATATGCTCGTTACTCTGAACCCACTCCACCAACTCGACGATTTCATGCATATTAACTTTACTAATAACTGTATTTATCCCAATCTTTGTTCTCGGAGAAAACCGCGCTGTATTATATACTGCCCGTACCACTTTCTCATGAGCACCGCAAACACCTCTTAAAAAATCATGCGTATGCTTATTCATACTATCTAAGGAAAAACTCATGTATTCAAGCCCGGCTTGAGCAATCTTTTTAGCCACATCTTCAGTCACAAACGCCCCATTAGAAATAAGATGCATTTTTAGGTCCAGTGCCCGGCCATAGGCGATTAAAGGTACTACGCCCTGACGTAGTAATGCCTCACCCGCACCGGCAAAATTTATCATAAAATCATCACTCGTCGGAAGCTCCTTTAACTGCCTCAAAACATCTTTCCATTCCTCATTATTTAAAGCATTATCATCGTTAATCGGATTATTTTCCCAAAAATTGCACATGCGGCATTTATAGTTACAGCGATAAGAAATCCCTAAATCGCAATAACTCAGCGTATTAATTTTTTTTTCTATGTTTAAATTATCCATTACTTTTCCTGACTTTTAATAATTTCGTCTTCTTCAAAAAAACAATTAATTAAAAAATGGCAATTTTTCTTACAATTCCTGATCTTTCCCCGCACAGCGGCAGCCTCTTTTGATCTTAAAATCTTTTCGATACTATCACCTTTTCGGACATCCCCCAAGATTCCGTAATTAAAACATATAAATATCTGGCCGATCGCACTTACATGGACTGCTTTATCCATATTACAAACTGTTTTCTTAACAAAACGCTCCGGATACCGCAAATATTCTTTTGCGGCTTTCAGCTGAGGCAGCTCATTATTTATTTTGTATCCACCTTTTTTCATCTCAATAAGTTTATCCATAAGTTCGGCTACGGCATCTTTATCTTTCGGCCACAAAAAACCATACTCCCCGTTCCACCAATCTTCTTCCGGAGGAGTATTATTCGGCTGCATTGCCACCATCACCAAAACATGTTCAATTTTATCATTATTGTTTATCCACTCCATAAGCGGAACAAAATCACGGTAAGTCTGTTCGTAAATAACACTGATCAGCGATACACTCATCTCAGGTGCAAAAGTATGTAAATTATCAACCGCTTTTAAAACTCTTTCATAGACACCTTCAACCCCGCGCATCTGATCGTGGACTTCTTTTTTAATACTGTCTAAAGAAAGCTTAATACTCACCAGTCCTGCCTCCGCCAGCTTCCGGGCAACCTTTTCATCAATTAAAAACCCATTGGAATTAAGGTTTGTGCGAAATCCCAGATCCGCAGCAATTCTTAACACTTTATAAATGCCCTCGTACAACAAAGCCTCTCCACCGCCGAAATTAAGCACAAACTTCTCATCTACCAGCCAGCTTAATTCCCGCAGGAACTTTTCATACTGCTCTACCGACGGAGAACTGTTTATATCCTTTTTATCAATAAAAATATCCGGTTCCCACTTATGACACATCTTACAGCGCAGCATACAATTATCCGTAATCCCCAAACATCCAAATTCAGGCCTGATTAAGCTATTATCTGCGGGATTATTGATATTGTTTTCTTTATTTAACATAGTCTTCCCCCTCATCAAAATTACAATTAACCATCGCCTGACAATTCTTACGGCACTGTTTTATCTGGGTACGCACATTTTCCGCTTCCTGGGAAAACCACGCATCCCGAATAGAACTGTCTTTAATATTACCGATGGATGGTTTAGAGAAACAAATACGCATATCACCTTTGAACGTAATATTAAGTGCCTCTTTATAAAGATGGCAAAAGTCTCTTTTTAAAAAATTTTCCGGATCACGAAAATATCGTTTATAAACTCCAAACTGCCTTTGCGGATTTACGATAACTGATGCTTCTTTGCCCTTCAATTGAGCCAATTCATCCATGACCTTATCTACTTCTGACAAATTTTGCGGCCATAAAAAAGCATATTCCGGATTCTCATACCAGCGATCCTCCTCCGGAGTATCAAAAGGCTGCGTAAGCGCTTGAAACCCTATGCAGGATATTGTTTTTTTGTTTTCTACCCACCGCACAAGATCAACAAGTTCATTCAGGTTAACTGCGGAAATAACCGTGTTCAAACTGATCTTAATATTCGACGCGTATTTATCAAGCAGGATTATCGCTTCCTGAACTTTTGTATAACTGCCTTCTTTACCTCGCAGAAAATCATGGGTTCGGTTATTTACCCCATCCAGGGAAATAACAATATCGCTCAGCCCGGAATCAGCTATTTGTTCTGCCTTTTCTTTATTAATAAGATAAGCATTGGTTGCCAATTGGGCCGGAAATCCCAGTTGCGCGGCATATTTGGCCAATTCCAGAGTTTCTTCCCGTAAAAGCGGTTCTCCGCCGGCAAAGTTAATTTTCGGTTTATCCGGACACATTACCGCAAGATCAGATAAAAATTTCTTCCAGTGGTCTAGACTCGGCTCTTCCGGAGAACGCACAGAAGCATCCTTTCTGCCCTTATAACACATCTTGCACTGCATAAAACAACTTTCCAATACAGCAATACAGCAATACGTCGGTAAATTAATTTTATTATCAATCATAATTATTAATCATCAAAGTTACAGTTCAATAAAAAATGACAATTCTCCCGGCAGCCATTAATTGTCTTACGAACCCTAGCCGCAAGCTCACTAATCCAGATATCCCCTAAATCTTTTTCTCGAACATCACCCAGGCATTGGTGCCGATAACACATAAACACATCCCCCACCGAACTTATATGCACCGCCCGGTCAATATTACATGCACTTTTTTTCACATAAGTACTCGGATCGAAAAAGTAAGTTTTAAACGCCTGGATATGGTCAATCTGATTGGCGATTTTGTACCCCTTATTTTTAAGCTCTATTAATTGATTAAGAATTTCTTCTACTTTCTCATAATCTGACGGCCATAAGTGACTAAAATCATGCTTATACCACTGGGGGTCATTTATCGTATTATTCGGCTGCATTATACCCATCAGATAAATCATCGCCACTTTATCATTCCCCTGTGCCCACTTCACTAATTCTATTGTTCCGTCCAAAGTAGGCTCCATCATTATCGAACAAATACTTATCTGCGTATCCGGAGAATACTCAGAAACAAGATCAATAGCATTCATTGCATTTTTATAAGCACCTTTTACTCCGCGCAAAGTATCATGCTTTTGCTCATTAAGACTATCTATAGAAATATTTATATAGTCCAACCCCGACTCATTCATCCGCCTGGCCATGCCTTCATCTAGCAAGAATCCGTTTGTCGCGATATTTGTCTTAAATCCTAAATCATGACAAAAAGAAACAATGTCAAACAACCACGGCACTGTGGTTACTTCCCCTCCGCCGAAATTCACAACAAAGTTCTCCGGGGCGAATTTCTTTAAAGCTAAAGCACACTCCTTCCAATCCTCAAACTCCATCTGTTTGCGTTCCGGCTTAATATAAAGATCCTTCTTCCATTTTTCACACATTTGGCAACGCAACACACAGCTATCACATAGCGTAAAGCATGAGAATGTCGGCACCGGAGCTTTTTCCGGTACTGTCGCCACATCAGATAAGTATTCTTTATTCACTTATTGTCCTCCCATATCGACAAATCACATCACTTCCTCTTTAAAAGAATTTACAAGCAAATGGCAAGAGCTATTACACTCATATGCCTTCCTGCGCTCATTGCTTGCTTCCGGAGAAACCAGCAAATCCAGGAGAGGATGCTCTTTCACGTTCCCCACCGGATTAGAGAAATTACAAATCCTAACATCACCATCAGAATCAATCTTTAAAACACTGTCAACCTCACAATGCAAGCCTTCGATTTTTTCTTCTGGGTTCATAAAATACGACTTGAAGCAATTCAATTGTTTAATGGAAGTAACAATCCTGCTCCCCTGAGACTTCAACTGAATCAACTCCTCCAATACTAAGTCTACTTTTTTAGGATCTGAAGGCCAAAGATGACTGTACTCGTGTTTATACCAGTCTCTATCATAACTAATATCAAAAGGCATCGATACCGCATGAAAAATAACCCCGTCTAAATTTTCCGCATCTACCCATTTAACCAGTTTTGTCAATTCATCAAGATTTTCCTGCATAATCACTGTGTTAATCATAATTATCATATCTTTTGATTCTTTACGCAATCGGCCAGCGGCATTAACAACCGCCTCATAAGCTCCGGAAACCCCACGAATAGAATCATGGGTTTGCGCTCTCACTCCATCAAGTGACAAAAATACTTCATCCGCGGTCTGTCCCAGAAGCTTAGCCATAGAATCATCAATCTTAGCACCATTTGAATTTACAAAAACCCTAAATCTTCCAGCTGTATATTGCAAAAGATCTTCAATCCCCTCCCGTAACAGAACTTCTCCGGGTCCGGAAAAAATCAATTGCGGTTTTTCGTCAAACACTTCATCCAATTGGTCTATAAAATCCTTCCAATTCTGTATATCCATCAAGGCATGATCCGACTGCTTTGACTTCCAAAAATAACACATCTTACACTTATAATTGCATTTTATCGCAATTCCCAGGTCACAAGTTTTAATTTTTTCTAAAGCGTTCTTGTCTCTAACCATCACATATCATCCTTCAAGAGAAATTTTCCCGGTAAATAACACCGGCTCTTTGCCTTTTTTATCCTGATCGGTAATCGTTGTCCTGCATTTTAAAACCCGGCTGGCATGCCGTAAATCCGTATTTTCCACAACATTCAGATATTCTCTTGCTTCGAACTTTCCGTCAAAACATATCCCAGGCAAAACCTTTTTTTTGGAAAACACCGCAACTTTTTCCCCTCCGGAAGATAATTGATTCCAATGATCATCAGCAAACTGATCCGGAAATTTCATTTCCCCTTTTTCCCGGCTTTGACAAAAATCATACCCCTCACAAAGCATTAAAGACACAGCTGCAGAATTAATTTCCGGCTGATTGATATCCATAACAACTTTCCACATAATTTCCCGTTCATTAGTCAACCTTAACTGCCATTTATGCGTTGTAAACACCTTATCCCAGCATAGAGCTATATCTACCCCGTTAGGCACAGTAACTACCTGCCATTTAGCTAAAGTAGAATCAATCCAATCCCGGGCATGGGAAAATGATGTATAGAGACAAAGCGTCTTGGTTAATTCCTGACTGCCCCAGAACAGTCTAACTTTCGCTTTTTCTACTTTTATGGTTAACTTATCGCGGTTTATTTGAACTACCTTACTATATTTATCCGACATTTCAATTCGCGATAAATCATTTCTATTTTCTACTAACAATAATCTCCCGGAAAAAACATCCAAATTCTCATTTTTCAACATCATTCCTTGGGGATCAATTACCCAATGAGCGCCACAGCCGATCAATTCCTTGCGAACATAATATTTAACGATATGGATAAACCATTCATTCATATCTACCAGCGGATTAAAGATCAATGCCGGGTTACCATCGGATATTTTATCCTGATATATCCCGATAAAATCACTTCGATTATCAAAAATAGCCACGGACGGAGAATCCCCGGAAGAAAATTCAATTACTCCTTCCTCAGCACGGCTTATCCAGTGATTAAAAGAAGAGTTTGTAAGGATACTTACAACACATTCTTTTAATTTAAACTGGCATTTGGGTTTCAGGTAAACCCTCCACAACATATCCCCATCTTTTTCGGAAAAATTCCATTCCAGTTCAAAAGGACCATTCCCCCAAGTTAACTTAACACCAATAGAATCGGGAGCATCCATCTTAACGTGCCAAAAAGCATTCTGGGTTTCAAAATCCCCCTGATCCGTAACCATTGAAATCCGCAATCCGTCTTCCGTGGTTAACGGTTTGTCATTAGAAAATATGACCGCTTTTTTTGAACCAATAAATAATTGGGCCTTATCAGTTGTCAGAGTAAAATTTCGTAAACGATACTGGTTGATTTTTCCATCAAGCTCACCCTCTTTAAGAAAACTAATCTCTCCGCAAAACACCTGTTTAGATGCTTTGGACTTAAACTGCATTAAACGGCAGCTATCTGAATTTTGAATTATAATACCCGCAGCAGTATCGGCATCTTTTTTCTCAAACAATAGCGCAGGTAATTGTGAATCATTAGGCCTTGCGCCAAGCAAGATGTTATTTGAATCATCATTATCTATGGTATTATGTTCGGCAAAATCTCCGGAATCAAAAGAATGAACCCATTGGGTAAACTCAGGCTTTAACAAAAGCCCGGCCTTATAAATAAAATCTGTTATATTCTCAAAAGATTCCAGTTCCACCGCCCAGAATATTCTCTGTTTATGCAGTTTAATTGTCCAAAATTCATTAACATAGGGGATCCGCCTTTTTATTATAATTTTTAATTCATCCCCGTCTTTTTTAAATTCTTTAGCTATTTGCGTTGATTCATACCAGCGGCCTTTAAAGAAAATACCGCTGGAGAGACCCTCTCCTGAAGTTATTTCCCGATTATCCCAGCAAACTTTGAGCTTATTCCGGCTAAAATCAACATGCAGTTTATCATTACTTAAAACAGTATCTAATTCTGATGTTTTTTGTCTTCGGATAATAAATTCATCTTTTTCTCTCTGTGAACTTAATAAAAACATCCGGCCTTTAGATGTGTTCTGTAACGGCGTCTTCTGATACAAAATTCTGGCGTTTACATCAAAACGGGCGTTTTGCAGCTCCACCTGACTATTTTGCTCTTTTTCCAGCACAATAAAAGGCAACCCTTTTCCATCTCCGCTTAATCCGACAATCCCGCATTTTGATTCTATCAGTTCTATTTCTTCATTAGATTCCGGCACAGCAGAAAATTCTTTTTCTCCGGCAATATCAAAATAATGCTCATATTTTTCACTAAGAAATATTTCCATCTCCAGAGAATCCAAGACAATCCCTCCGGAATTTTCCACAGTTAAATCCCAATCTATAACATTAGAATTTATTTTTAAACACAAGATAATATTTAGATTTAGGTTGCTGAATTCTGAAGCGATCTTAAGAGCTTTATCCCCGTCTTTTTTAATATCCCAACTGCCATCGAATATATTCAAATAATACCCCGGACCGCGCAATCCGAAATTAAAGCCATTATTTTTGGTTATTTCGCACCCGCTGTAGAGGATCTGAAATTTGCGGTCCTTAAGTTTAATCTCTATATTCTCTGCCTGAATACTCAATTTTTGCCGCTGCTGATCGACAATTAAGTCTATCTGCTCATTTTCCAAGAGATGGATATCTGCCCGGCACTCTAAAATATTACTCTTTCTATGTTTATTTTCCGGTAAAGCAAATTGCGTCAGCATAACCCGGGAATTCAGTTCTTTATCCGTAGCCTGAATTAAGCCAAACCCCTTATAATTCTTTTTATCAAAAGAGCCGGCAATCCCCGGCAAACCATAAACAGAAGTCAGCACTAACAAAGAACTAATCTCATCTGTTCGATATAAATCCTGCCATTTACCGGTTATGATCTGCTCCGGTTTAATTTCTTCTATGCTATCACTGTTTAAATAATGACTGTAAGTTTCGGCCACCATTAATCCTAACGCAACATTCTTTAACTCTCCAAATTCAGGAGCCTCAACAACAACCCGCCAATGCAATATATAATCCTGCTCAACATTAATCTCAAAATCAGCCTTAATCCCCTCTTTATGCCAAATCCCCCGAGCCTTTAAATAATCCCGGCCGGAATCCTGAATATTCCATTCCGCTTCCCAAGACATTGCCCAGCGCTCACGCATCTGCAGGCCCAGATATCCGCCAAAGTTTTTTGTAACCGGCTTTCCATCCCAAAGGATAATAATTCTTCCGCTATTGAAAATTATGCTTAATCGGTTCTGATCAATACAAGCAATTGATTCTTTGTTCCCCACTGCTTCAATATATCTGATGATCACCTTTTGCATTGAATCTTCTTTAACAATACTGCCGTCTTTCAATAAAATCCCCTGTTTACATACTCTGCTTATAGAATTCAGATCATGTGAAACAATGACCACAGTTTTCCCTCTCTGTTGGAACTCAGCTACTTTTTTTAAACACTTACGCTGAAACTCTTCGTCTCCGACAGCCAGGGTATCATCGATCAGAAAGATATCCGGATCAATATGTACGGCAACGGAAAATCCCAGCCTTACCAGCATACCTTGTGAATAAGTTTTAACCTGAGCATCAATAAATTTTTCCAAACCGGAAAAACGCACAATATCAGCGTATAAAACATCGATTTGCTTACGCCGCAGGCCGAACAGCGCAGCATTAAGATAAATACATTCCCGTCCGGTTAATTCCGGCGGGAATCCTGCTCCCAGATCCAAAAGCCCGGCAACTTTCCCCTGCACTTTGACCGATCCGGAGGTAGGCACGGTAATCCCGCTTATTATTCTTAAAATTGTTGTCTTGCCGGAAGCATTTTCGCCGATTATACCTAAAGCCTCGCCCTGCTTAACACTGATATTAATATCCTTTGCGGCCCAGACCGCATCAGCAGTATTCGCTTTCCTAAAGAGAGCCAATACATTATGCAGCAATGACCTCCGGGAAAAATTAACCGAATATCTTTTGCTTACATTTTTAAGTTCAATAACTACTTCAGACATAATCTCTTCATTTTCGTTTATGCTTTATCACATCTTTTCTCTGTTCTCTGTTTTCTATACGCTATATGCTATTTTAATTAAGTAACGTCCGAAAAATATTTCTTATAACTGCAAAAAATCAGGCTTCCCATTACCAGAGACACTATACTTACCGCTAAAGTAAGCGCCAGCAAACCAAAATCAGGAACTCGCTGATAGAGTAAGATATCCCGGTAAAGCGTGACAAACATGGTTAACGGATTAAAATAAAACACTCCCCGAAATTGTTCCGGAATATCGGAAAGCCGGTAAAAAACAGGTGTCGCATAAAACCATATTATTAAAAAAAGCTCAACCGCATACTTAATATCTCTAAACATTGTATTCAAAGCACTCACCCCCAGGCATACTCCCAAAACAAAAATAGACTGCAGTAAAACTAACAATGGCAATAATAAGATGTAGCCTGTCGGATAAATTTTGAAAAAAAATAAAAAAGCAAAAAGCAGCAAAAATGAAATCAAAAAATTAAACAAATTTGCCATGACCACAGAAATCGGAATTACTTCATAAGGGAAATAAGCTTTTTTTATAAGACTGGAATTATCTATAATGGAAGTCGCCGCGCTATTTAAAGAAAAACTCAGGAAAAACCACGGTAAAAGAGCACAGAGAAGAAAAACCGGAAAATTCTTTTCCGCGACCGGGATTATATATGTAAATACCAGCGTAAACATGACCATTAACAATAAAGGATTTAAGAGCGACCACAACCAGCCCAGCACTGCCGATTTATACTTGATCTTGATCTCTTTCGCCGCTAAAGCTGTGATCAGTTCCCGATAATCGTAAATATTTCGAAAATAGGCCACTCCCATATCTCTCCACCCTGTCTTATGCTACAATATTCATCTTAGATATCGCAAAATACGTCTTTGCACTATCTTTCCTCATCTCTTTTTTATTATTTTATTATTTTATTATTTTATTATTTTTTATTTTTAGCTTTTGGTTTTATCTTTTTGTTTTCTCCTATACGCTAAACGCTCTACGCTATCCGCTATTATTTATCATCTCACTTATCATTTTCCCCTCAAGCACGGAATCTTCCATAGACATATATTTCCAGGCCCCGTATCGCCCCGCGGGATAAACATCATTTTTTATTAAAAAATCGTGAATTATCTTAATGTTTTTCTTATAATTGTGGTCATACAAAACATACCCATACTTTATATCATTGATCTGAGAGGTCAAAATCTTATCCCGGGAATTTAAGATCCCGGCTTTAATAAGATCATTCCGAATTATCTCCGTAATCCCCTCTTTTTTAAGCGGTTTAGAATCAGAATATGAAATTTCTACATACATTGAGCTTTTTCCTTTGGGCGTAACATTTTCCGAAAAATTCATGGGGAATCCCACTCTAAAAAAGCAAAATTTATCCTCCGGGAAATATATCCAGTGCTTATCACTGATTTTTGCCCGGTCAATACCCAGATTAAGATTAAATATAGAAATATATCTCAGCCCGGAAAATGCCTTTTTAACATTACCGGGAAGATCATTCTTAATAAGCTCTTTTAGTTCGACCAGCGGTATTGTCGAAACCAACTGTGTAAATTGAGCTGATCTTCCGTTTTTAAAATAAACCTCTTTCTTTTTTAAATCAATCGCCGAGGCCTTATGCCGCGTTTTAAGATTACCCAGCTGACGGGAAAAAGCCTGAGCAAGCTGATCAATGCCGCCGGCTTTGGGATACCAAAACCGGCTATTATATCCCAAAGGTTTTGTCTTTGCCGAAAACGCGCCGTTTATCACTTCTTTTACGCTGACCAAAGGGACATATCCTTTAGTCCAATCCGGGATAAGCTCTTCCGGAGGAACTGTCCAGAATTTTAAATTATAGGGATACATAAAATGTTTGGTGATCCCCGGGCCGAATTCCCGTTCCATCCAGTCTTTTAAACTCTCATTTTCCTTTTGTTTACTCTGCGATTTTATTTTAGCAATGCCTAAAACACAGTTTTTTATGATCGACGACGGCAGACCGAATGTATTAGCCTGGAAAGGATATTTACTATACACATTATGCGAGTATATCCAGGTATTCCGTTCATGTTCGGCTAAAACTCCGGGCAATAATTTCTTAATCAGCTTCTTTGCCTCCACCGTCTTAAAATGCAAAAGATGCCCGTCACAATCAAAAATAAAACCATCAACATAATAAGAACATACCAGTCCGCCTGCCCGCACACTTTGTTCATAAACAAAACATCTGTTTTTAAGATGATATGCCGTGCTTAATCCGGTTAATCCCGCTCCGAGAATTACAATTTTTTTATTCATTCGTGCATCTTCAGCCTGCTTAATTTATTACCCAGGAATAACAGTCCCAGCATTAACAGACAAAATACTAAGCCTCCGGCCATATTGGAAACATTAAAGATAATCAGCGCGCAGCCGCTGGTCAAAACAGAAAGCAAGATCATGATCTTTAAAATATTCACATTTGATACTCCGTATTTGAGCATTCTAAAGACAAAGTGGTCATTACTTTTTAAGAAGATACTCTTTTTTTGAGCGATTCTCATAAAAACAACAAATAATATGTCCATTAACGGTATGGATAAAACAACCAGGGGGATCACTAAGCCGACTTCCCGGCCCGGGGTAGCAAAGCTCAAAGAAACGGCCATGACCGCCAAAATAAAACCCAGGAACTGACTTCCCGCGTCTCCCATAAAGATTTTTGCCGGCGGTAAGTTGTAACGGAGAAAAGCACATAAAGCTCCGGCCAAAACCGCGGATATAATCATCACAAAAGTATTATTGGTAAAATACGCAAAGATAAAAAAAGTGATCAGATTAATTAAAGAGATCCCTCCGGCCAGACCGTCTAAAATATCCAAAAGATTAAACGCGTTAATAACCAGCATTATCCAGAAAACACTAAGGAATATGTTTAAAACTGAGTTTAAATAAATAAGTTCGGTTCTTACGGAGAGAAAAGTAATAATACCCGCGCCCAGGCACTGTCCGATCAATTTATATCCGGGAGAGAGATCCCTGATATCATCAAACGCGCCAAAAAAAACAATGACTGATGCGGCGGTTATCAGAGGGAAAAATGTGTTTAAATCAATAATTTGAGGCCGCCAAAAACATCCGGTAGATAATACGGCAATAAAGGCGGAAAACATAGCTAAACCGCCCAAATAAGGCAGCTGCCGGATATCAATTTTTTGCGGAGCCGGAACCGTAAGATATCCTTTTTTACGGGCAAATTTCTCAAAAACAGGATTTAAAAAATAACAAAACAAAAAGGCAGCAATAAACAAAACAGCAATTGTAACAAGCATATTCTTAATCCTCACCAACCATTCCCTCACCCCGGGGGTGCGATAATGGTATCAATTTTCCAAGCATAAATTTTTTATTATGGCTAATTGTCTCTGATAATCTATTTGTGAATTAACAAAATCTTTATACCTATTTGGTTCCATATATTCAAGGTCATCCTGTTTAGAAATATATTGTGAGGACTCTTTTTGGAGAAAGTCTTCATAAGATGAATATTTCCAATTTTCCGGAGAATCAACCAGCCTCGCAGTAACCGGATTTAGATGTAGATAACGGGTAAGGTGATGCCACTGTTCATCATTTTGCACCGCTACATTTTTAAATCTACTTTCCCATAAAGGACCTTTTCTTTTTGTTTTTACATTAAAATAACGGGTATAACTATTCAAAATTCTACTCATAAAAATAGAAATTCCCTCTTCTTTTAATTGTTTTAAAACTACATGTATATGTGTAGGCATAAAACAAAAAGCCAATACATCAACAATTTTATCGTTAGAAACTTTTATTTTTTTCCTAATATTTTCTTTGTTTTTGATTTCCAGGAAATCAGAAAATCTAATAGAAGGTTTTTCAGTAGAATAGTACCAGAGAAGATCTTTCATGCGATTATATTCTAGGTCTTCTCTAAAAATTTCATATCCCGCAATACTCCGGGAAAAAACATGATGAACTTCACCATTTACAATTTTTTCTTTTCTGGCTGGCATATTATCTTTCAAAAAAAACCACCCCCTCACCCCGGGGGTGCGATAAAGGGTGCGATAATGGTGGATTAACGTATTTTATAATAGGTTTAATATATCAAAAAAGGCAGGATTTGTCAACGCAAAATGGGTAAATATAAGCAACTAAAAACAAACAGGTTAGAGAAATGGTTTTATGGTTTTAGAAAGATAAGACTGACAACTTGGGCTTTTAAATTGAGTGTAAAACAGCCAATTCCTGGGTAAAAGTAATTTTATTTAACCAAGGCTGCGGTAGCGTATATGAGAAATCCAGATCCTGTCTTTCTTTCTTACTATCAGTAAGAGTTTTATCAATTACCTGAGCGGTCACTATATCCGGATCGGAAAAATAAACGCGGCTAACCAGATGCCGGCCGGAACGGTCAAGAACATACTTTGTATTGTTCCCAAAACGCTGTTCTTCATATTGTAAAATTCTCACGAGATCTACTCTTGTTTCCGCGCCGGATAATAATCGGGCCAGTGATGCGGTGTCAAACTCAAATCCATCCTGTAAGGATTTTTTCATCCAGCCTGTTAATATCCGCAAAATCTCTGCATAACTCGAGCTGAAGGTGAAAATAATTCTCAATTTTTCGATTGTGGAAAAATCCAGATTATTCATAACCGGAATAATTTCCCGGCAAAAAATTTCCAGCTTTTGATCTTGGGCATGTTGTTTGAATTTTTCTTTAGCTTGTTCGCTTTTTTCGGCTTTTGAGGTTTTAAATTTTTTCATTAATTCATCAAATCTCACCTGGTCACGTTTATGTAGGATTTTAACCATGGCCTCGCGTCTATAATTAGCTAAACATGCCAGCACAACTAATTCCGTATCCAAACCTAATTTATTTAATGAAATTATTACTTGTTCAACAACCTCGTTTTCTCGATCTCGGATTATCCCATGAAGAAACAGCCTTACGGCATTCTCCGGCTCTAATTTTTCAATTATTTTTATAGCCTCTATTTTTTTCTGCCGGTTATGGATCGCCTTCAAACGCAGGCAACGGGAAGTAGTACTATCATCGGTAACCGAGAAGAACGGTGACCGATGATAAGGATCCGGAAAGTCTGTTATAAGCTTTGCTCTGCTTTTAAAATAGTCTTCCTGTGAATATTTAAATAAATCAATTAAGTCTTTAAAATAATCACGTATATAGAAACCAGCCTCTAGAACAAATTCCGCTATGATCAAAAACACCACGGGAATTATCCCGATGATCACCGGAAAAAAAGATAACGCTTTTTTACCGAACGGAGATAACTTGTCCCAATGGAAAAAACCATAGACCAGCGCGCAAAGCAGTAAAAGAACCGGGACCAGATATTTAATTCTATTTACATATCGCTTCGTTGAATCCCCAATACTGGCAATTTTTGCCTGATTAAATACAATTAGTTTTTTTAATATAGAGTTTTTATATTTATAATGCCCAGGCATCCGGGCAGTACGCGCGGACGATGGAACGTCATAAGCAGAATTAAAATAAACCTGCAAAGAATCATTGCCGATCTGTACCATCGGAGACAAACAATCATTATTTTTACTAGACAATATCTCTGTTCCCCCGGCCCAGGCAATATCCAGAAGTAAAAAAGCATGGATCAGCAAAAAAGATATAGTTTTAAACCATTTTTTCTTGGTAATACTAGAAATCATTATCATAAACTCCTTTTAAAATGCTAAAAATTTGCAATTTTGTAAAAGACGAGTAAGTATACCACACATAAGCGGAAATTGCAAATAATTTTTAAAACTTAACCTATTGGTAATAAATATGTTATGAGTTTAAATGCACAATATTTGGGCATTATTGAGGAAGTGATACAATAACACTATAACTGCGGGATAAAAAATCGGGATTTGTCACTGCTGAGCCTTTTCCGGTTTCCACTGTAATCGTTATCTTGATCTTTGCCGGAACGCCGTCTGTCTGTGAATCCCAGGCCATAACCGGATTTACCAGGTCACTCCCCGAGTAGTATTCAAACTGCAGATCCGTAATTTCTTCGGCAAAAGTATTGCTCGTTCCCGTGGAAAAATTAAAATCCAGTTCGGAACTTCCGGCTCCTCTTTCATCAATTTTATAATGTCGTCGTAAAGCATTAGTATTATCCAGCCAATAACCAACTTCACACAGATCCGAACCATCTTTATTATCCTGCTTAAGCGGTGCAATAAAGAAAAACTCATCCGCAATACTATTAGATTTTATGCCGCTTCCGGTATTATATCCCCGGCATTGAATTCCCGCAGAAGGCTTAACTACAGCCGAAGATATTTCCCGGGACATACGTTCTAAGATGGTGCGGGCTTGGGCTGAGTTTTCCAGCATATTATCGGATTTTTTCCAGCCGCGTAAAGCCAGACTAAACACAGAATATAAAATCGCTACCAGCATAACTAAAATCCCCATGGAAACAAGGATTTCAATAAGAGTAAGACCTTTTTTGTTCATTAGAATTTTCCCTGGTAAACTACGCGGATAATCTTCTGAGTATCTAAAACCGTGGATTCCCATCCTAAACCGTAAAAGTCACTGACAATTTCACTAAATCTGATCCCGATCTGAGCATCTTCATCCAGATCATACATAAGGTCAACATAAAAATTATGATGGCCTTTGACATTATTGTTATCTGAGTAATCCGCCACCCGGCTGTACCGGTACACAAACCGGGCCGTCAAATCATCAAACGGCCGGAAAAACGCGTCTATTCCGGAATAGTTCATAAAGTCATCCAGGGTTGTCGCGTGATCAAACTCATTATAAGTATGTTCAAAAGCCACCTCTACCCAATGATAAGGGTTATAGATCAACCTTGTTTTAGACATAGAGTAATACGGATACGGCGCTATCGGATTAATCGTCAGCCAGTCATAAAGTTCACCCGGATAAGCCGGATACTTATTGGTCCGCTCTAAAATTTCCTCAATACTAAAATCTTCGAGGAAATCATATTTAACGCCGCCGGAAACAGTATTTGTATCCTGCTGCTTTCCCTCAGTTGTTTTCGGACGTTTATTAAAAATATATAAAAATTTGTATAATAAATTCTTATCCGCTTTATAAGACATCTCATTCCGGAATACATTTTCCACAAACGCATCATCACAAGCTGTACGGACATTACGCAGATCAAAAAAGTAATTAAATCCTTCCATAGGCCCCAGATTCATGGCTAAAGCCGCTACTTTCCGGTCCTGGTCAATACTATTTCCGATCCGGTAGGTTTCTTCGGCACGGCTTCGGTTAGAAAACCAGATATGCTCTCCCCAGGACTGATCATTACGGGTTTGATCATAATTTGACAAGGGCGGGTCAAATTCCCGGCCCATATACACATAGGAAAGCTTGGAAGCCAGATTAAGTTCAAACGGCTGAATATTCGCCCCGAAAATCGCCGCATACGCAAAATCATCTTCATAGGTCTTAAAATCTTCATCATTAAGATGCCGGCCGTTTTTAGAAACCGCAGTTTCTAAAGCCAGTGAATATTCATCTAAAAATTTTAATTTAGAATCAATACCTAAAACCTGGTCAAAAGCATCTAAACTATCTTTATTATATCCGGTCCGGGCTGTATAAAGTGTACCGAGAGTAAGCTCATCACTAATATGCTTTTTTAACCTTAATGCCACCGGCACATTATTAATATCATCATAATCTTCCCAGGGGTCAACCGGAGCGGCGATCATAAAACTTCCGTCATACTCGATCCCATTTATATCCAGCCGGATTCCCCGCAATAGATTAAGAAATTCCTCCTGGCTGTTTCTCAATAAATAATCTCTGATCCATTCTCCCCTGGCCCATCCGGTGGCCGTATAAAGTCTTCCCGGCTGCCATTTATCAAACCAGGGACTTGGTTCCCAGTTTATGTGATTACCGCACAAACGTAACGGATCATCAAAATACAATCCCATAGAATCTTCCGCGTAAAGAAAAAATCTTACCCGGTATTCATCTTCCCGGAAATCAAGCCAGAAAGATCTTATAGGTTTAAATTCCATGTCAATATCCAACTCCGGGATATCCAAACGATGTGTTCCAAAACCGAAAGATCCCAGGTCACTCCCCGGACGGGAGTTTCCTTTAACGACTTTTGATTCCGGCAGATCAAAAGAATCCCCGGATGCTGAACGCACGGTTTGCGCGTATGTGCGGGTATTACTGGAGAAGTATTTAAGCTGAAGTTCCACCGGGTCATTCGCATCACCGGCTCCATACCAGGTAGGAAGAGTTATGGTTTGGGAAGTGCCGACAAAAGCCCACGGATCAATAACTATCTTTGTATAAACCGATAATCTTTCATCGATCGGGCTAAGAATACTTAATTTAAACTGATTAAAAATCGCCGGGTCATAGGTATTGTATTTATCTTCCCCGAATAGATACCGCCAGGTCTCTTCCTGCTGTGAATAATTAGCTTTCTTAACGATACCTTCACTATCTTCAAACCCAAAATTGAAACGAAAGCTTCCCTGCACTACCGGTTCAAGCAGCAGGTCATCATATTCATTTAGAGGATTATACTCTTCTTCATCCAGTGTTTCTGTCTCAGATAAATCCTGCCCCAGACAAATTCCCCTTAATAATAATACACAGATACAGAGAAAAATAACTTTTTTCAATTTTAACACCGTCCTTGGATTTACTGTCTAAAAATATTATACTCTTCTTTAGCGAGAATTGCAAAATTTGTCCCGGCCGCGGAAATCGAAATATTATCCGGAGTAACCCACCCATGGCCGGTATCCACTCCGCTGTGCGTCGCGTACGGCAAACCCGCCATGCCTTTTCTCGCGCCGAATCCGGTTGAACGTATCAGTAAAAGTTTGTCCAGTTCTCCGATATAATACTCAGCCTGACGCATAAACTCCTTAGCTTTGGCCGCATCATCATGTCTTAAGTAATAATTACTTAATTCCTTAAACGCCACAACCATCTGCGCTGTCCACTCCACACAGATCACCCCGGATCTGCTGATACTGGACGGACTGCAAAAATCATAACCGGTAACACTTACATTTTTACCGAACATATTCACATAATTAACTCTGGCCCGGCAATTCTCTTCAACACAATTTAAAAGATCATCCACGGAAACTCCCATATTTTTCAAACGCTCCGGGCCAAACGCCAGAATGCTCAAAGCCACGGTATCCGTCGCGATCATCCGGTCACCTTCTCCCCGGTTAAATCTTTTCAGCTTACTGTTATAAGCGGTATTTTTTATCCAGTAAAATATCTTATCCGCGGCTATTTTATATTTTTTCTCTCTGGTAATTTTAAATAATTTATTTAAAAACACATATCCGGCAATATTCTGCTCAGTACTGGTCCAGGTTAACTCCGGGCCTCCGGGCAAAGCCCCTTTGAACTCTTCCTTCTGCAGAATTAACAGCCAGTCTCCGATTTCCCGGGTCAATTCCAGATAAGTATCTTTACTGGTATTATCCTGATAATGCATCATCGCCAGCCCCAGATAAATAGAGGGGCCGGTATGCACAATATACTCGGATACTTTCCCGGTAATAATATCATAGGCATTGGCAAATCCGCCGTCAAATCTTTGCGCTGTGTCTTTAAAAAAATTAAATATATCTTTTGCTTTTTTATATTCTTCATAATTAATAAATGTAAACGCGCTTAAAGCCTGATCATAAGTAAAGCCCACATCCATAAACTTAATATCATTATCATAACTGCCCACCAGCCCGGTCTTACTGCTCTGAGACGAGACAATCCACTGATACATTAATTCTAAGCTTCGGTTTGCCAAAACCTTCTTTTTTCCTTGAAGCGCGGCCAGTTCCATTTTTAATCCCCTCTCACTTTCATTATAATCATTTAATTTCTCTTCTAACTGAAGCTTTTCTTTCATAACCAGCGATAGTTTATGTTCCGCTCCTTTACGCTGACTGATAAGTAAATCTATGGTCTGACGGTCATATACCTCTATGGCCTGTATTTCCTTCTCTCTTTGTTTTTGTTCTAAAGAAGTGATCTGAGCTTCCAATTGCCTCCTGCTGAGAGCGATATTCTTTAATAACCCGGCAACCACAACTTTTTCTGCCTGGATCTTATCCAAAGATGTATTTATCTGAGCCTGTTTTTCAGAAAGAGCCGTAAGTTTCAGCACCAGGGCCTTATTATCCTGGGTAAGTTTTATATTTTCAAACAGTAAATACCCGGCAAACATAAAACAAAACAGAAAACATACCGCTAAAAAACGCGGAAAATATTTTGTAAACCGGGCATGCCGCATTATATGTTTTTGTTCCGGGATACTTATAAATTCATAGCTAAGGCCTAAACGATAACTATCCGCGTAAGGTTTAGCCGCTCTTTGCATCCACGTTAACTGGGCTATTGCTTTTACCGGCTTATGTTTAAAAGGGATATTAATAAAAAGCAGAAGCTTTGCTTGTTTATTGCTAAGCACTTCCCGATAGGATTCTTTTAAATTATTAATTTCCACACAGACACCTTCAAACCCGACATCTCTGGTAAATCCCTGCAAAAGATCACTTATCGGTTTGTTTTGAAGGTCAATGACCTGAATTTCAACAGGAAAAATCTTGTTTAAGCGGATGTATTTTCTTCTATCTGTATTCTTCATTATAATATGATCCCGCGATTATTCCCCGATTTTGAAATCAAATTTCTTTATCTGATGCGCCGCACCCAGAGAACCCTTTAATTCTCCGGTATATGTACCCAGGGTATTTAAAACACCCGAAAAAACCTTACCCGCTCCGGAAATTGTTTCCGGGCCGCTGATATTCCACTGCCAGGTAACTTTTTCATCTTCGTAAGTGAAGGGGAAAAATTCCGCTTTAAAATCAATTTGCTCTCCTATTTTTAAAACCGCTCCTTTTAGGGGAGAAGAGATTTTAACATCATAAACAACCGGAGCCCGGCATATCGCCGACTTAGAATCCCCTAAAGTGGCGATAAAACAAACAACTTTCGGCCCGGCAGATTCATATTCCGTAGTGAATTCCGTTACATTCCCGGGATTAATTGTTTTACCGGTATCTCTTAACCAATCATAGACAAATAAAGGCTGAACTGTTCCGGCCGCAAAATCCTGTGCCGTGGCAATAATTTTAACCGGCTGATTTACAAAACTCTTCTCCGGCTCTGCGGTTAAAGTCAAGACTACTGTAGACTCTTGAACCGGCGTAAATATAATATTAAATAAATTTTTAAGATTCTCCGGCATCCCGGCCCCGGAATCGATTTCTTCTAAACGCTGTTTTGCCAAAGCAGCTAAGTTATCATTGCTTTCTACTAAACGGGTATAAAGCTCCCTGGCCTTCTCATTTTCTTCTTTCCACTGAAAATACAATGCTGTTTCATAAATACATAACAATACTAACGGTGATTCCGGAGATATATCCATAGCTTTCTGGAAAAAAGCAATTGCCTGTTCCGGCGCAGCCAAAACATAGAAATTAATTATACCTAAGCGAGAATAGGCTTCGGCTAAAAAATCACTTTCTTTATATGTTTTAACAAACTTTTTATACTCTTCAACAGCTCTTTCATAATTACCGCTAAGTTCTAAATTATAGGCCCGGGAAAAAACTTCTTTTTCTGCTAAAGCATCACTACCGAAATGCTCCTCTATATAAGAGTAGACAATTTCCGCGAACTCGGCATCTTTAGCTTGAGAAAAGCCATCCGCCCGAAACTTATCCGCAACCAAGGAAAGCTTGGCAATCCCCTGTTCCCGGGGATAACGCCCTCGAATAAGGCTCATATACCGTTCATAGACAACCCGGGACATATCATTGCGGCCTTCTTCCATATAGCGTTGCGCAATTTCCGCTAAACTTTCAATACCGGGGATATCGGCTTTTTTACTAATAAGATAATCCTGATATCCCTTAAACAATTTTTCTAAATAAGCACCGCCTGACTCATGGCCCACCAGATCCGCAACTTCTTTAAATTTAACAATATCCCCTTTTTTTGCGGTATAAGAAATAACCATGCTCACCAGTTTATCAAAAACAGAACTTTCCGCTTCATCCTCTTCCCGCACATATGCTTTCCAGGCTAAGTACTGAATATCTATCGATGTCATCGCTAAAGGATATTTATCCACAAGCTGTTTAGCTTTATTGATTATTTGCGTATCTAAATCATGATAGGAATTATAGTAATCCTGCCAATCTTCCTTGATCGCCAAATAATCAAGGTATTGGGATTTTGTCAGCAGTATATAATATTCTATGTAGAAAAGATCATTGACCTCTCCGGCATCCTTTTGCTGATGCATCTTATCCAAATACTCTACTGCCTCCAGAAATTGTTCGTCTTTCAAAAAATTTGATACTGTTTCGGTAAGTCTTTTAAGGAATGCTTCATCAGCAGACGGGTTATCCGCAGCTCTAACTTCTGCTGCGCATAAAAGCAGCATTCCCCCAAGTACAAGCAAAACAATATTAACTCTCTTCATAACAACAACCCTTCTTTATCTGTGTAAAGTTAAAAGTGTAACGTGTAATGTAAAAAACCAAATATAAAATTTTTGAAATACCTATTTAATCTGCAATTTGCCATTTATTTTTTATCTTTTTTCTTCAACTTGTGACTTGCGGCTTGAGACTTGTAACTAGTCTCTGGTTCCTTCCATAACTCTCTTAATTCAAAATACGCTTTACGCGGAATTCTTTTATTGATACCATCTTCTAATTCTTCAGACAAGGCGACAATTCCAAACCATTCTTCATTCATATTCTTCCCGGCCCGGGCGTCAAAATCATACGCTCCCATGCCCCATCCGGCACTGGTATCATGCACCAGCCAGCTGTCCCGGTCGCTTTCGGAAGTCTTCCACCATTCATCAGTCCATTCAAATACTGCTCCGCCGATACAATTACCGATACCTTCATTGCCGGCGAGATTTTTTTCTATATCCAGCCACTGGCTTTTTAAAAATTTTGCCTGATTTTTCTGATCTTCTTTTTGTTTTTCCGCATTAAAAGCATCACAGCCGAATTCCGTTAAAACTACCGGCTTATCAAACTTACGTTTTACTTCTTTAAAAAATGTACCGAATACTTTGCCCCGGTAGACAATGCAGCCTAAAAGATCCACCTCCGGACAATTCTGCGCGGCAATCTTTAACCCCACAGTTTCCCCGTTCCCCAAAGATACCGGGTGATATTTATCGATTTGCTTTATTTTCCCGGCAAGCTGATTTACAAAACTATAATACAGCCTGGCTCTTTCATCAGTCTGGTCCCGATAACTTTCCATAGCATCTATTTCCGGAGTTGTCCAGGGATTGATCCGGCCGTCAAAACTATAATTATTTTCATTCCCTAAGTTCCAAATCAGGATGCCGGGAGTATCTTTAAAATACATAACCATACTTATTACGCTTTCCGTGACTTCATCAAGAAACTGCTGGTCTCCATAATTTGGCGGCGGATAATCCCAAAACCCCAGGCTATGGCCCATAATCGTTCTTATCCCGTAAAGCTTATATAGGTCCTCGATCATCTCTTTACAAGTCCCCAACTCGTCACCCGCCTGGTATAGACGAATAGTATTTACCCCCATGTCTTGCATCAGCTTTCCGTCAGCTATCCAGGGACGGTTAGGATCACATGTAAAATTGAAAAGATGGCTTTTTCCAATCGGAACCGGAGCATAGCAAACTCCCTTAACAATAAACAGTTCCTTATTAAGAAGTAAACGATAATGCCCATTAGGCAATTGCTCTATGCTTATCCTATCCTTTTTAGGGCCCTTGTCCCCGCAGCCGGCCATTACAAAGAAACATAAAAATATAACAAGTCCCAGTCTTTTCATAATAAAATCCTTTTTTAAACCCCTTTCCAAAAATTGATACTTTTGAGTTATTTTAAAACAAGGGTAGAAGCAACACTAACAGAGCCCCTACCCTTCTGATTATATTGTTAATATGTAAAATTATAGTTCGTACTGAATATCATCCAAGTAAAATACCGCTCCTTCCGGATTAGCATCCGCATTTGTCGCCCAGCAGAAGCCACCGTTAACATAGGAAAGATCCACATCAGCTAAGTCGATAGTATATTGTTTCCACTCCGCAGTCAGATCAATAGGGCCAATACCCATAGAATCAGAATCCGCGTAAGTTCCGCCGATACCGCCGAATTTAAACTCCTGGATACGCTCGTCGCCTTTTTCTCCCCGGGCCCAGAATGTCAGCTTAGTAGCTTCCCGCAGATCAAACCCGCCTTTTTTCTCACCCCAATTATTTGCCGGGTTCTGCCAAAAAACTCCGCACCAATTTGCTCCTTGTTTTCCTTTGGCCGAATAAGTAAACTTGATACAGGTCTTACCGCTATGCGGATTTTCTTCAGCGCGCTCATTCATCTGAACATCGCCGAAATCCCCCATCCATCCTGAAGGCACAAAATGATTATTCCGGTTGCCGCGGTCATAATAGACCCCAAATACCCCATCTGTGAATTTTCCCGGCATACCCATTAATTCTTCATACACAGCCTCATCACTTTCAGACTCTTGTTCCTGGGCATGAACAAATAAGGAAAAATTTAAGATAGCGATAATCGCAAATACCAGTAAACCTATTTTTTTCATTTTCCATCCTCCCTTTTTTAATGGCTGCCGTATATCCGGCTATTGTTTATATTTTATATCATCCGGCTAAAAAATTCAACCCAGATTTTCCGCAATAAAACAGGCGAAAAAAGGGTAGAAGCTATTATTTTTGCCCCTACCCTTTTTACAAATCAATCAAACTAAATGATTATTTTTCAAACTGTATATCATCAAAATAAAATGTACATCCTTCCGGATTAGCATCAGCACTTGTCGACCAGCAAAACCCTCCGATTATATAAGATAAATCACAATCCGCTAAGTCGATAGTATATTGCTTCCACTCCGCAGTCAAATCAACCGGCCCGATACCTACAGAATCAGAATCCGCGTAAGTTCCGCCGATACCGCCAAACTTAACCTCCAAAATCCGTTCATTCCCCAGTTCTCCCCGGGCCCAGAAAGTCAATTTTGTTGCTCCGCGTAAATCTTTCCCACCGTCTTTTTCTCCCCAGTTATTTGCCGGGTTTTGCCAAGCTACTCCGCACCAGTTGGCTCCCTGTTTTCCTTTAGCCGAATAATTAAATTGTATACTGGTTTTCCCACTATGCGGGTTTTCTTTATAATTATCATTCATTTTGATATCCCCGTAATCCCCCATCCATCCCGAGGGGATATAATGATTATTACGATCACCCCGATCATAATAAACTCCGAAGACACCATCGACAAAATTAGCCGGCCTGCCGACTAATGCAGCTTCTTCCTGAGAATCATCAGTCATGTCCTGCGCTTGGACATTTACAACTAAAAACAATCCCAAAACTACCATTGCTGCAACCAAAATTAATTTTTTCATAACCTTTCTCCTCCTTTCTTAAATGATCCGCCAAGTTTTTTTGGCGGATATACCCTTTATACCGAACAGGGCATGCCCTGTCCCTACTCATATTTTATATTATCAATATAAAAAACACAACCCTGACGATTATAAGCTTTACTAATCGCGAAACTAAATCCGGCACCAATATATTTCATGTCTCTTGGGGATACATCCACGCTTATTTCCTGCCATTGGGGGGTCAATATTATCGGGCCGATGCCGTGGTTATCTGAATCCGGAAATACTCCTTTTAATCCCCCGAACTTAAATACCGCGATATGTTCTCCGCCTTTTTCACCCCGGACCCAAAAAGTAAGTTTTTTAGCAAAACGCAGGTCATATCCGCCTCTTTCATTGCCCCAATTACCTTGAGGATTAACCCAGTAAATACCCGCCCAGCCAAAACTACCCATGGCCTTATAGTCTATTCTTATACAAGTTTTTCCCTGCTGGGGGTCTTTTTCCCAACCGTCATTAAAACTTAAAGCTTCTTTATCTCCGATCCATTCCGACGGAGAAAAACTATTTTCCGGAGAATCTTTATCCGCATAGACAAAAATATGCTTGGCTTCTTCCGGTTTGACTTCCGAAGCCTCTTGCGCGAAACTAGACCATAGACCATAGACCATAGACCATAGACAGAAAACAAAAAATAAAATTAAAAGTATTGGTTTTTTACTGCTAACTTGTGACTTGCGACTTGAGACCTGAGACTTTTTCATCATTTCTTTTTCCAAATCTTTTGTAGATCAAAATAGGCTTTTCTTAATTGACGCATAAACGGAGAATCAGTACCGTCTCCCTGGCTAGCAATACCAAACCATTCCTCATAATACCAGCCGTCAACATAAGGCCCTCCCACATTAGGTACTACATCCTGAATAATATCCGGATATCCCGGCGGCGCGCCGGTTTTCCACCATTCATCAAGAAACTCAAACAATGACCCGCCCAGAGCATTGCCTGCTCCTAAACCGGCACTATTATTAACTATATCCATCCAATTATTAACTGCATATTCCGATTGAAAGTTCTCCGCGTATTCCCGGGATTTTTTATGCCCATAGGCCGGGCATCCATACTCGGTAACAAATGCCGGCTTATCAGCAACTTCTTTGACCGGAAGCCAGAAATTGTAATAGCCAAACCCTTGTTTACCGCGATATGAATTAACTCCAAAAACATCGACATCCGGACACTGCTCGGCAAAAATATCCAAAAACTGGATATCTCCATTGCAAATTGCTACCGGATGATCGGGATCTACTTCCTTTATTTTCTTAGCCACTTCATTAACAAAATGATAATATGCTTTTGGTTCTTTATTGGAATTATTCGCTGTGCCATAGTTATTTTCATTACCGAGGATCCACATTAATACACAAGGTTCGTCTTTGTAGTCATTGACCATCTTCATCACTGAATCAAGCATATTCCTCTGCTGCTGCGGGTCAGAATAATTAGTCCCGGGGTTCCAGGCCGCTTGCGAACCAACCGCATACATACCGAGAAAATCTCCGATTATGATACGAATACCGTAATTTTTATACAAGTCCTGGAATAGCTCTTTATTTCCCACAAAAGAATGATGATAAATCCTGAGTACATTTACCCCCATATCAGCCATCAATTGAAAATCACCTATGGCTGGCTCATCCGCGTCTTGGATATTGTTCTTATTTTTATCAACCCAGGAATCATAAGGGCTATCAATTTTTCCGTTTTTATTCTTATCCATTAACGACCAGTCTTCTAAAGTCCCGATATCCGGGCTTTGCCCGACCATACTCGGCTGATAAGCAATACTTTTTATCATAAACTGTTCATTGTTAAGAAGCATTTTCCAGTGGCTGTTTTTATATTTAACTAAACTTACCTGTCCAAAATCTTTGCGTTCGATTATATCCAGAGCTTTCAATTCTATAGGTTTATCCGTGACTTTCTGGGGATCACAGGCGATCAACTTACCCGGAGTTACAATAAATACATCATTCCGGCGGTCATCATCATAGCGGTTTTCCACGCTGATCTTAGCATCAATAAGTTTTATTCCCAATTCCGGATGTTTCCGGGTTAGATACAAGATTCTGTCTAAGGAAGCCGGGCCCACATACCACGGAGTACCCCAATAGGTAACCCCTACTTCTTTGGGAAAATTCACAACCAAAGCATAGTAAGCCTTAACCGCATGCTTTATATGTCCGGCATCTTCTAAGGCTTGCGCGGTATAAAATAATTTCACTCCCGGGCTTTCCGCGGCCATGGCCCAACGATAAAAATTCGCCTGATAATCGGGGCTGTTTACAAACGCCCAGTGGCTGCCTTGAAGTTTTTTATCTTCTTTAAATTTTTTAAATTGAGGATCTTTAGACAGGCTTTTTGTATTCGGGAATATTCCCTCTCCTACCGCGGCTTCCAGTTCTTTACGTTTGGTAATTTTATATTTATATCCTTCTTTACCGATATCCTTGAACTCGCCGTATTTCTCGTAATCAACGATTTCTTCTTTCCCCGCGTCATCGAGCTCAAAGACAGGTTTTCCGGAAGCAAAAACGCTGTTTCCGTAAATACTGAGAATGTAAAAACAGGTTATCGTTATTATTAATAATTTCTTCATAATTTTATTTAAGCAGTCTTACCGCGCCGGCTTTCCAGTTCAGTGCGGATTTCCCGCGCTCTGGGTTCGGTTATCTTATAAAAGAAAATCGCCAGGATCGCGATCAAAGACGTTAATATCGGAACGGAAATATCAAATATTCTCATCAATACCAGTGTCTTTGCCGTCTGAGCTTTTCCCAATTCCACACTAAAACCCGTTAAGTTAAGAATATGTCCGGAAAGAGCAAAGGCTACGGACATACCCAATTTGACCGTCCACCAGTAAATAGCGCCAAACACACCTTCCCGGCGCTGGCCGCTGTTAAGTTCATCAATATCACAGGTATCAGCCATCATCGCGCCCATAAGAGTGAACAAACCTCCGATACCAAAGGAAATCAGAATTGCCGGAAGCAGAATGATGATCTGGACATCTTTTATCCCAAATATATCAACTACTATTAAGGATGAGTATTTCGGATTAAAACACCACCATTTGATCAAAAAACCGATCATGGAGATTGAAGTTGAGGTTATAAATGCTCTTCTTTTGCCTATTTTTGTCGCCAGCCTTGTAACAATCGGAATAACAATAAATATCGTAGAAAGCGCGGAGGTCGTCCCAAACAATCCGTTATATTTACCGCCCATTACCTCATCTCCGCCAAACACAAAATAAATCAAAACATACAGCCCTAATCCGGCCACCATCATAAAACCGTTAAAAAGGAAAAAAGTCGCGGTGCAGATCTTTAAAAACGGACGGCATTTAATAGTAATGAAAAAACCTTTAAGGAATTCTTTGATATGATTTAACATACCCTTGGTATATACTTTAGCTGCTTCTCCCTCAGCGACAGTTTTAAACCTCTCTTTACAGAAAATCGCCGGCAATACGCCAAATACAACTACTGCTCCCCCGACTGCCAGGGCAATGAACTTGGCACCGTCAACCGAGGTTTCGAAAAACTTTTTATTCGCCATCATCCACCAGAACCAGGGGCATAAAAGCCAGGGTATCTGGCCAAACCAGTTGGCCCAGGCCATGACCCGTGTTCTTTCATGATAATCCGGGGTCATTTCATAGCCGAAAGCAATGAACGGTGTGGAAAACACGGTATTGGCAATAAATAAAAGAATGCATCCGATCATGAAAAACCAGAAATAGAACATTTCGCTATGCCCGGTATTGATCTGCCACATTAAAGCAAAAATCAGGCCCAGGAAAATCGCGCCAAAAAAGATATAAGGCCTCCGCCGGCCAAAGCGAGACCTTGTATTATCAGAAATATAACCCATTATCGGGTCGGTGAAAGCATCGGTAAGACGAGGAAAAGACATGATATAACCGACTAATACCGGATTCATTCCCAGCCCAAGATTAAGCACAACTACCATGCATCCCAATGCCGCCGGGATCAAATTGTTACACAGCATACCCAGACCGTAATAAATCTTCTGCGAAAAAGAGATACGATCTTCCGCAGCGGTATGAAAATGTTTTGCCTCGCTCATTTAAGCCTCTCTTTCTTCGATTAATCCGCCACTGTTAACTTCTTTGAGTGCTCTTGGCGTGATAAATTGAACCCAGCCAAGTTTTTTGTGGAGGGCTATTCCAATTATCCTTCCTTAATATAATTATATTAGAAGTTTATTTTATATCATAAATCAGCAAATATGTCAAGGTGAATGAGGCGGGATCACAATAATGTGAATTTTTAGAGAAATTAGGCAAAACATGAGTTAAATTGACTGTTCAACCAAGAGTTTGAGATTTAAGCTATTCCCCCCCATCTGAACTTTTCCTTTATTTTGCAAAGATACTGGGGAATTTTGATCTACAACCTTTCTTATCCAAAGAGACCTATAAAATGTTGTTGAATGCGGTTCATATGGTTCTCCTGTTAAATAATCAACACCACCTTCCCAACTTTGTGTATGGCTATCAACTTCAACTAAAAATTTTCCGCCGGATTCAAACTCATCAATCACACTAAAAGACCCTTCAGGCCGCCAATCATACGAGGATACAGGCGCACTGCCTATCTCAAATTCATGATTACGACTACGCCTAACAAGTTCATACCAAGTCGAATCATCCTTACCCCAGGTGCGTAGCAATGCTCCTACTCTACTAGAGAAAAAGGTCTCAACCTTACTAGTACTAACACGCCCGCTGCTTTTCATAAAACCCACTTCTTCCATTATATTATTAAACTCGTTACGAAACCCATCAAGGATATCATCATATTTCATCTCCCTTAACTCTCCAGGTTTTTCTTTTCTAGCTAAAAGATCCAGCAATGCTTTAGCATAAATTTTAACAACTTCATTCTGTAACACACCTGCTCCCTTCAATTTAGCCATAGCAGAATCTATAGCACTAAGATCTTCATCTGTAATAAATTCTTTATTTTTCGGCAAATCATTCAATGCAAATTGAATGTATTCATCCCTAATTTTATCTTCTGGAAACCCTAATTTCCGTAATTCAATAAAACTCTCTTTCGCGTCCCTCCAAGTTTTATCTTTCCTCAGTTTTTGCAATATGCTAAAACTTTTTCTCCATTGCCGCTCATTAAGTATTGACTTCCTTCGTGAAATTAGATCTAACGGCAGTGAATTCAACCAAAGAAAAAAACTAATAAAGATGAAAGGATGATTACTAAAAACCACAAAAAAAACACCTATAACTATTAGGATAGGATCGATTTTAAGAAGAATCATTGCCCAAACAGGTAAAACAATAGCTTCAACTAAACTCAATGCTCCAACCACAAGATTTAAAATTGGATGTCTACCGTAAAATTTCTGTTTATAGTCTATAAAATAGCTTTCAACTAAATCTTGCTTGGGTTTTACTTTTAAAATCTCTCCATATTCAGAAGTATCCGCGGGTAATCCCTCAAAAGTTTTATTGAGCGCAGAAATCCTATTGCCAATAATAACCTGCTGATGCGCCTGTTGTATCATTTGGTTGGTAAGCTGCAGTGCCGGAGCTAAATGATGTTTCCCATATTCATTGGCTGATTGAATTTCATTACCTCCCGCCCAGCAAAAATCCAACATTAAAAACGCCTGGATCAAAACAACTGAAATAACCTTTAAGAATATTCTTTTTTTCATTTTTATCCACCCTGTTTTTACCCATTAAAACAAACTATAACCTAATAATATTTATCAAAATAGTGATAAAGTTTACCATATAAATCATGAATTTGCAAATTTAAACAGAATTTTCTTGGTGTGTAACTAATTGCGGAGCAATATGTTATAATAAAAACACCAAATTCGAAAAGGATTTTTAGTTAACTAATCCAAGTCTTTCCACAAAACTACTGACAATTTTTTTATCCTGGTCATCTCTCCACCAGGAAAAGCTTACTCCGGAGCGGTACTGATCATCCTCTTTTTCCGTCCAGGTGATCCGGCCGAAAACCCGGATACTGCTGGCCTGTTTTCCCAAACGCAGGTCAATGCTTAAGCGCGTGCCGATAGGAAGCTTTTCCTGGCTGTAAACTCCCACTCCCAGCAAACTGAGATCACGCAGAAAACACTCCGCGCCGCCCCAGAACTTAAACCACGCCTGCGGGTCCAGAGACCGCAAACTAATGGACGCGTATTTTGTGCGCCGCCTTTTGCATTGACGTTTATCCTGTATCATATCCATAACACTACTTCTTCCCATGAGCCATCAGCGATGAACTATGAGCTCTTTTAATCTCTATTATACTCCTGTTTCGGCCAGCTCCATAACCTGCGCCGGAGCTGGTTTTTTCTGCACTGCCGGTATTGAATATTTTAAAATATTCTCCACGGTTATCTCATCTTTATCTAAATTCTTTTCCTGAGCATTAAGCGCGCGTAATTGATACTGTACAGCCAGCAATTCTTCTCTGGTCTGCTCCGCTCTTTTCTTTTCCGCTTCCTGTGACTGCTGACAATAACGATAGTAATCTCCGGCTCTTCTTTCCGCGTCAGAAACCTGCCGCACTTCAAATCCAATACCTTGCTCGGATAAACGATTATATATTTGCGCCGCTTTCTTACGCGCATTACTGCTGGGTGATAGTTTCGCGATCCTGGCAATAAAGTTTTCCGCGGAAGTAAACGCGCCGTTAGCGCCGCGCTCGGCGATTATAGATAAAGCCATTTCTCCCACAGTTTGGCCTAAAGCATTAGCGGTAATTCCGGTTAAGCTCTTGCTTAAATCATTATAAGTTAGTAAATTAATATTATTTATTTCCGCTTTACGCACACCTAATTCATCCGCGTATTCTTTAGTCTGCGCGATCATTTCTCTTTCCGAATCAGCACTCTGAACGCGTTCAGCCAGCAATACTTCTACTTGCTTCATTAAGTCTGCAATTTTTTGCAGATTATCATCTTTTTCGCCGGTAAATTCCTCAATATTACTTTCTACCGCGATCATATCATATTCACGCTCTTTCCGGCCAGCTTCTGCCTGAGCGCGCAGCTGCGGATTAGCCTGAATTGCTTCATATAAAGCACCGGAACCGTCTTTTTTGTTTAATTCCGCTAGCAGTGACTGTTTTCTGTTTTCTTCCTTATCCAAAAGAACATCCAGCACCATATTTCTTGACGCTAAAGCCGATACCTGCGAACGCAGTTTGGCTATCTGCTGATTTAATTCACTGATCTGATTATAAACTTCACCCCTAAGTTCCCAGGCTGCCGCAAGGTCTCCATCATCAACAGCTTGGCTGATTCCGGCTGCGGCAATCAGCTCAATTGCTGCTTTACTTACTGCTTGCTCATGTTTGGGCAGTCTCTGCTGCTGCTGTTTGGAAAGTATGATCAGCTTTGTTTCTTTGACCGATGTTTCCAGTATTGCAACTTCACGGCGGATTGTATTAAGCGCGTCCTGACCGGCAACAATCCGGCGGGTTATTTCGATGCGTTTCTGTCCTAAAGATTCTATGTTCTTATGCAATGCCTCATCTTCTAAGGCTTCTGCTTCCTGTTTTATTTTGTCAATTTCCCGGCCAGTATCTTTTAATTGTTTTGTTGTTTCCTGTAATTTCACCTGGACATTGTTTTGAGACTGCTGAGTGTATAAATAATAATCTACGGAATTTTTCTCTTCATCGGATATCTGCCGGCTGTCAAAACTTATTCCTTGCCCTGCTAAATTATTATATATCTGTGCCGCTGTTTTACGCGCGTTACTGCTGCCGCTGACCTGAGCCACCCGGCTGATAAAATTATCCGGCGAAGTAAACGCGCCGTTGGCGCCGCGTTCGACAATGATCGCCAAAGCCATTATGCCGACGGTCTTACCTAAAGCATTTGCCGTAATTCCTTTTAAGGCCCGGCTTAATAATGCATGCGGAAAAAGATTAATATTGCGAAAATAATTTTTGCGGGTATCCAGGTCTGCTTGAGCTTCGACGATCAAGTTATCGATTTCCTGCTGATCAATAGCCACGGCTTGAGCAAGTACTGCCTTTTCCTGCGCCAGAAGTTCTTCTGCTTCGGTAATTTGTTCGGAGACCTGGGCATGCTCCGGCGCTAAAGAAACAGCTTCATCTCTTAGAAGCGTGATCATTTCTTCATTATCTTTTCTTTCACCAATTAATTGTGATTGCTCAGCCTCTAGTTGAACTAATAAATTTTTCAGCTCCTTATCTTTATTATTCCTGGCCTCCTGCGCCTGGGCCATTAGTATTTCATTTTCTAAAATAGCATCGTGTAAAGCCCCGGAACCCGTATCCTGCTGATTAGCCCAGATCGCGGCTTTTTGATCCGGTATCTGTTTAGCCAGTATCTGTAAGCTCTCATCTATATCATTATTTTTTGCTTCCAATGTATCTGCTTCCTGAGTTAATCCGGCGATCTGCTGATCTAAAACATCTCCGCGGTTGGTAAGCTCATTGAGAATCTCCTGAGCCGCGGCAACATTTTCTTGTTCCGGAGTTACTGCCTGAGCTGATTCCGCATCAGGTTTTAAGGCCCGGGCATCGGCAAGATTACCCGCCACGTCAGTAAGATCCTGTTTTACTCCGGCAGTAGCCAGTAATTCCGCGCGCGCTTTACCTGCCTCCTGGTCTGATAATATCAAATCTTGTTCCTGCTGTTGTTTTTGGCTGATTAAAACCATCTGCGTATTATTTAACTGACGTAATAGTGTTAATCTGTTTATCTCCTGTTCTAACTTAGCCGACTGTTCCAGCAAATTCTGCAGGCCTTTTTCTCCGCTTTCGATTCTTCCCTTAAGCTGTAGAATCCTCGCGCTCAGCTCTTCAATTTTCTCCTGCAGGATTTCATCTTCGGTTTTATCTTCAGTTACAGGCTCAACATCTGCTTTTGGTGTATCGATAACCGGAACAACCGGTTCTTCCCGGGCTTCTTCTGCTGCTTCTAACTGCTCGACAATTTCCTGATCATCTCCGTTTAATATATCTACGACATCCGCAGGGATCTCTGCTTGCGGGATTTCCGGAGCAATAAAATCATCAGGAAGTGCTTGCGGTTCAGGCTGTACAGGCTGTTCTATTTCTGATCCTTCTTCACTATCCGGACTTTCCGGAGAAGCAGCTTTAAGCAGACGTTTTACAGTTGCCAGATCCGCTTTTACCCAGCCGTAATTTTCCTGATGCATCCATACACTGATATGGTGTAATAAAGCCTTGACCTGGCTCAAAGTCGCCCGGTCCAAACGGTCTTCTTTGATCAGCTGCCGGAAATTTTCCTCAACTACTTTAATCTTACTGGTAAGAACCTTTCGGGTAATATGTCCGGTTACTACCGGGCCTAAGATCTTAAATCCGTAAACAGTTACTAAAAGAGCGCCGACAAACTTCACCAGTAAGATCATCGGAAGTACCATTTTATGATACATTCCCACATCAAAAACCAAAATACTCGGCAAAGGCACGACCAATAAGAAACTGAACAGGAAGAAGGAAATCGCGAAAGAACGCATAAATGACTGGTATATCCATTTCATATACCCCCTAAAATTACTATGAGCTTTCTGCCAAAGAGATACAATAATACCTTTAGCATCGGCATTTATTGCCTTCAATTCTTCCTGCAGTTCTTTTTGCCCTAAACGTTTTTTTAATTCTGTTTCATCCAATATATCCTTATTAAAATATACATATTTATTATTTTCACCATCATTTTGAATGATTTTATTATCCAAAAGTAATGCGACTATTTTTTTATTACCAAAAGCTTCCTTTGCGACCCGGCCTTCATCAAATTTTTTGGAAACATCCACCTTGCTGAACAGTTTTCTCAAGGCTCCTTCTTCCCTGATAAATAAAGCAAACCCGGCAAAATTTTTATCCAGATGTTTGCGGAATTCTATTTCCTCCACAAGAGATCTCACAATATTTTCTCTAAATCTATACCTGCCTTCGCTTACTCCAACTAAATACTTAGCCCATTGTTTGTTCTTTTCCCCAAACAATACATTCAAAGCTTCCTCGCTAAATTCCTTGGTAACATCTTCTAATATATTTAACAGCCCCCTTACACTTTCCTCATTATCCTTATCAATAACTGTTTCCAAATAATCACGAAACTGGTATGGGGTAATCCCTTCCTTGAGAATATAAATATTTGCTTCTTTAAAATATTTCATCCACTCTTCATTTTCACCAAATATTTCAAGCAGGTCATCTTTACTAAATTCAATCCTAGAATTTTCCATCAGTTTCTTTAACTCTTCGCGTTTTTCTTCTGAGAAAACCCTCTCTACATACGCCAAAAGTTCATCCTTATCTACTCCATCACTGAGCACATAAAGTTTAGCCTCTAAGTATTTATCCCACAACTCCTGATTTTCACCAAATGCTCTTTCTAATTGTGTCCTGTCAAATTCCACATTTTTTTCTAATATTGACAGCCACTTACTATATTCCACAATAATACCCTTATTCTTTTCATCAAAGAATTCTAATGTTCCTGCATTCGGCACAGAAATTTTATCTTTTTTATCCCCCAATAAATTTATGATAAAATTTCGCTTTTTTCTATCCATAAATTCATTACCAATTAAATTCTGAAATCTGTCTAAAGAATAAAAACAATCCATAATTTCTTTATCGCTGAATTCAAGAGCAAGCCCTAATTCCTGTTTTGTTCTGACCAGGTCTACAAAATTAGCAAATCTGGCATCAAGATAAACGCGGAATTTAATCTCTGTATTAACTTCGTCTTTTACGGTATACACTCCGGCTTCTTCTTTTAAATATTTTGTCCATAAGGCTTCATTGTTTCCGAATATAGCTTCTAGATCCTGCCGGCTAAAACTTGCTTTCGAAATATCCGGCACTTTCAATAATTTTACGAAATTATTGAATTCTTTAATTATCTTGGTATTATTTTCTTGATAAGCCCGGACATCATCAATAGATGTCACTTTAAGGCCGCGGCCGCTAACATCAAACATCGGTTCATGAGCGATCAAATCATAAAACTGTTTTAATTTTGCGCCATCAAAAAGATCGAACTTTTTAATAACATCCGCATAACCGACGATCCTCCGATGGAACATCGGGGAATACTTAGAAGACCAGACCATAAAACCGACAAATGGAAGCACAATGATCAAAACTCCTAATAACGGGAATATACCCATTCCGGCATGAATAAGCATTGTGCCTAAGGTCATGATGCCGAATCCCGCTACCCAGCCTAAGAAACTGCCCAAAGCGCCTAAAGGCGTGGCTTTACCTTCTTTTATTTTTTGGGTAAACGGGCCGACTAAGCCGCCGACAACCAGGCCGATAAACGGAAGCAGCATATTAACATTTAAAAAATCAAGGTCTTTTCCAATAACATATAAATACAAAACAAATATACCTATGCCCAAATAACGCACCATTGTTCTAAAGTTTACAAAAGTCTCATAGCGCTTAGCTTTATTACTTTCATTCGGGCCGACAGTAGTTCTCCAGCGCACGTCTACACCGTCTTTATCTGTCTTTTCCTCACCGGATAAGACAAATTTTAAAGACTGGCGGATAAGCTGAGACAATCCATGAACCATGAGCTGGGACGCGAAAGTGATCGCGTTCGGGCCGATCATGGACAGCCATCTTCCCAACCCGATAATAAACCCGCCGACTAAGAATCCGATGATCACAAATGCCGGATTTAAGCCCATGAACAGAGCAATCCCCGCACCCAAAAGCGCGGTTACTTTATTAAATCCGGCAGCTTCCATATAATGGATAAGCCCATGCAAAGTCAGGATCTGGTTAAATAAAAGTGACGCGTACCAGCAAACAAGCAATATGCCGACAAACGGAGAAACACCGGCTTTGATCGCTAAAGGATAGGTAACAATACCAATCAAAGACGGAAGCACAATGTCAAAGAAGCGCCCGGAATTAGCCCTAACCTCTTTGGCAAAGATCGATAATGGCCCGTATTCTAAAATATTCTGGATAGTTTTATCAAATCTCTTTTGCGGATGGCCTCCGGACCAGCGGCCGTAAGCGCTTAACCAGGACATCAGGCTCCAGTTCTCTCCTCTTAATTTGCTCCACTTAGCCCGCGAACGCCAGAAAGAAGGCGCGATCCCCAAGCCGATCTTCATCCTTGTTTCCTGATGAATACCCGCGGCATCTTCACTAATATGCTCGGCATCAGCGTCAAAAGCCACTAAACCGAATAATCTGGCCATAAACGCTTTAAATCCGCCCTGGGTCGCGTAAGCATGGGAGCTGGTCGGCATCATCGCCAGATTCGGATCGCCGAGCATCTTCATTACTTTCTGCAAAGATATGGACTGGAAATTACCCCAGCCGGTACAAATACTTTCTCCGGAACGGCCGCCGATGATCATACAGCCCCGGATAAAAGAGCGGTGCCCGGCTTCAATAAGTTCCGAAGCTTTTCCCACATAGGTGAGCGTATTCGTGGTTGTTCTTCCGGGAATGACCACAACCAGGGTATCATCGGTGCGGATACGTTTTAAATCAACTAAAAACGCGTTCAGATCACCGACATACGCGTTTCGGTCTAAGATCAGACGCGAAGTAATTCGGCTGGTCATTTCCGGATTCATTTCTTTTCCGGTCATAAACGCGGACTTAAACCCGAACGGAGTAACATCAAAAACAACCTGGGCTTTTACATGGCTGTCCTTGATAATGTCAAATATCTGCTGTTTAACATCATCGTACTTGGCGGATAATTCCATTGCCGAAGCATCATTGGACTGCTGCCAGAGAGATGCGACCATATCAATGTCCACTCCGCCGATCTGTTTTAAAGCTTCGGCTAATTGCCACTGGCTTCTCATTTCTCCGTGAAAACGCACATAATTACTATCCTGAGGATCTATCTTAATAATTCCCGCGGATAAAAGGCTTTGGACCAAAGCTTCACTCCTAAAAGCATTCCGGTTAATGCGGCGGTTCAATAATCTCTTAAACGTCTCCTGCACCCGGCCTTCGCGGTTTATGTATCCGCGCTCAGCTAATTCCCGCAAAAGAGCTTCGGCATCATCATCAACAACTTCTGTAAAATCAACCAGCTTAACCCGGTGAGTTAACCGCGAGATCAAGCGCGCCATTTTATAACGCTGGCCAAGTTCCGAGGTGTCGGAAAAATCAGTTACCGAAGGCAGGCCATTAGCATCTTCTTTGAAATAATTTGACTCTAAATTAACCACATAGTTGGCATTCCTCATCTTTTGATCACCGTCAACCGAAAGGATCATCTCGATCAAATTAGTCCCGGTATCTTCGGCAACTCCGGCATAAGAAAGCAAGGAAACCATATACATCTTGACCTGCATCGCGGTAATAATACTTTGCTTCATATCCGAAGCAACCTGCCATATTTCATTTACTTCTTTCCCTATTCCTTCTAATTCTTTTCCAACAAGTACGTCAATCTCTTCTATTGTTAAATCCGGCCGGGCTCTTTTTAATCTATCCGTCAATTCCTTAGTAACAGCAGTGCTCAAATTATTATTTAACCCTGCCTCATCAGTTATACTTTCCGCGAACCTCACATATCCCGGATTATTAGTATCTTCTGCAACAGTTCCTGTCTTTATAAATAGATCTAATATTCTCTTATCAAATAAATTTTTCGGAATATGCCCATTCTCCAAAACGATCCGCAAATCATTATCTTCATACCATTCTTCTTCCTGTCCCTTGACAAAAAGCTGGGACGGGTCAACTATGGTTGTGCCCTGCAAGAATTCCACCGCGTGCAGATTATCCAGTAAAAGCTTTAATTTATCTCTATTTTCGATGCCGTGCAACTTATTTATATAATCAATACCTTTATCATTTTTCTTTATCAAGAAATCCCAGCGCTCCAGTTCCCGATGCGTAGCTTCGGCAACTTTATCTTTAGCATCATTAAAAACTGATGAACGCATGGCATCACCGCCGGCAAATTCAAATAAAGTCATTTCGTGTTTGTCATTATAATTTTTATTTTTCCTTTTATCTCGAAGAATAGTTACCCATGTTACAATATCTTCCTCGAACATCATGGCCAGCAAAAGGATCGGAATAAAATACGGTATGGTCAGACCCAGGAAAACAAATCCTGACCCCAGAACCGGGAATAAAGAAATAAGATAAAAGACAACAAAAACTAAACCTAAACGTATCGGAAAAACAGCGACCAAAGAAGCCACTGCCGACCAGCCCACAGAAATAGCATAACGCATTAAATAACTATTTAAGGCAAAAATAACTGCCGCGAGAATGAACTTGGCATCCCAGGCAAACAGGAAAGCATCCTGGAAAAATCCGGAAATAACCGCCTGCCCGACATACGTACCTACATACAAGAAACTTACAGTCAAGACTATATAAGATACTATCGCCATTATCATCCCCAGCCAACCGCCGGAAGGAGCTGAAGGCTGTAATAAATATTTCGTGGATTCAAAAAGAATTGAACCGGGTTTGGAAGGCCCGAAATTCAGGCTGTTGATAAAATCCAAAATTGAGCGGCCGATTTTGAATTTATACACAAAATTTAAAATTCTAAACATGCCTGTTTCCAGGCGGTTATATTTAGCCATCGACCCTTGGTCATTCTTAGCTACCGCGGTTCTCCAAAGCAGAAAATCCTGTAATCTGGTGCCGAAAAATGTTTCCAGCACCGGAACGACCATGCCGATGAGCTCAATCCCGGCCACCGAGATAAACAAAAAGTTTATCATATAATGCAAAAGCGTAAATGCCGGGAAAGAATGGACCATAAAGATCGCGCCGACAGCTAAAGCGATCCTGCTGGCCAAAGATACTTTTTCCCAAAGATTCGCGTCCCAGATCTTACCCTCTTTTACTTTAGCAAGATAAGGCTGATCCTTATCAAAACGCATTTTGTATTTTACGAATTTTCCGCCAACCGTGGAGATCAGCGCGACCGCGGCGATCCCGCCTAAGATCCAGGGAGCGATTCCCGCGGCAAAGAAACCGGCAAAAGAAGTGCTGATATAGGTAAATATCGAGCCGGCACCGAACTGTCCACTGCTTGCGGCAATAATACTGATCGCTAAAGCTAATAAATGCGGGAAAATGGACATCAGGTCATAGAACCAGGAACGCAATGCCAGGATATCACTTCCCTCTCGCTGTTTAAAAGCCTGATAAGAATCCCAGAATTTCTCGGGATTTTCCTCAGGGATATTTAAATTTTTCCAGGCGCTCCATCCCCGCCAATCGCCGGCTTTTAAAATAATATCTATCCACTTATTATTTTTGACCATGGCGACTTTATCTTCCCGCGGAGCAATTCCCATATCCCTTAACACAAGTTCCATCTGGTCATTAAGCGCCTGCGGGTCATCTTTCATATCCGCTAAAAGATTTCTAATATTAAACGCGTATTCACCAAGATAACGGTCAAGCCGTGATTTAAATTTATTTCCGTCTTCACTTAACTTACTGTCTTTATTCCGGTCAAAAATTATCTTCCTTAATATAAGTGAGATGACCAGAGAATATTCGCCTAGTCCGTTGAGCCATTGGTCATTAGAACTATATAAACGTTCTTCAAGCTCTGCTTCGCTAAGATCCGTAAGGCCCTCTTCTTCGGCAAGTTTGCTGCGGAGCACGTCTTTTCTCCAGGCCCAGATAAACTGATACAATACTTTTAAATTCGCCAGGAAGTTGCCTTCTACCGGGCCGTCACTGAAAAATACTCTTTTAAGCTCTTCTTCCCGGCCTTTCAACTCATCTAAATATTTTTGCCGGTTCGCATCCCCGCGGTATTTATCTGCCGCCGCTTTGATGAGCTTATAGATCTCGGCCCTCTGCCCCATATATACGTCATTTAAGTTCATATCTTCCGGCCCGGATAATGCCAGGAACGCGTTAGTTACTCCGCCGGAATCCACAATATAACCGCGGGAAACAAGGTCGGCAATTAAAAGATTTAATAGCGTATTTTTTGCCTGCTCTATTTTCCCTTTCTTTCTGATCTCCAGCAAAGCATGATCCGCATTGATCCGCGCTTCTATTTCTCCGGTAAAAGGCGCGATCAGTTCTCCGGTATTAACCCTGCCGTTAAACATACTTTCCGCCGGCGCGGCCGGAGTGAACATCGCGTCAATTCTCGCCTGCTCTGCCAGTATACTCGGATTTTCATAGATCAACGCGCCTTTTTCTTTAGACTTCGCGTATTTTTTATCCAGTGTTTTTTTACTGTGTTTTATCTTCCAATATGTCCACCACATCATGCTCCAAATGATCAGAAATACCAAAGTGCCGCTAATTAAGGTATTCACTTTTATTTGATCCGGAGTTTTATAACCGTAAGATTTCCAGAAATCCGCGTTTCTCTGCCATAAAGCAGTCCATAAAGTTTGCCTTCCCAGAGTTTCCGGTTCCGGCATTTCCGGCTCAGCCAGCGGAATAACAAAACGCAGGCTGGTTAATATGTCTTCGGCGTATTCTCCGTTAATCCTGCGGACAGCCTCTCCTTTTCTCTGGAAAGTTAATACATGTTCGGCTCCGGAAGCAGTATAAACTTCCGGGATAAATCCAAGATCCCGCTTGATGCGGAATAAAGAATCCGAGGCCATCGCGGCCATTGCCTTAGTATTTTCATGGCCCACAGATTCGGCTATTTTCATAAACCGGTAGGTTAAAGCCGGTGATATTGCCGGCGAACGGCTCAAAGGTATACCAAAATCCAGCCCCCAATACCCGTTAATCTCAAAACCATGCGCTTTTCTTAAATTGTCCAGACAAGTATTTAAATATTCTTTTTCCTCATCAGTAAAAATGCCATCCTTTGTGTAAATATCATACATCTGCTCTATATAGGCCAGCCAGTCGGCGGAAGATGTCCAAACCTCTTTGGACAATGCCGAAGTATTGGTATTAACTTCAATAATTTCCGTTATCCCTTTAGGGACAACTCCGTTTTGGGCATATCGTTTTTTAAACTCTTCAAACCAGGATTCTAATTCTCCTAAGTGAGTAGCGATCTCCCGGCCAAAATCAGTTCCCCGCTCATGAGTACTCAAACGTCTTAACAGCTGATACGCAGTGCGCTGAGTACCTATCTCATATTTTTCCGGACGGGCCCATTTCGCAAAACCGTCAACAAAAGATGTGTCCGGACGATATCTGTATTTGGTAATCCCATAAGCCAGCGGATCATCAGTCTGTCTAAATTTTGGGGTTTCTGATTCATCCAGATTAAAGTACGCATTCGCCAGGCCTTTTACTCCTTCGCCAAATCCCGTTAATTGCGATGGGCCGGCTTCTTCCGGAGTGATCTTTCCGACATAGAATAAACGCAGTACACTCATCGTGATATCTCTGGCCAGATCGTAATATTTCTGATCGCCGGTTCTTTCATAATAAGCCAGCGCGGCCCGGGCAATCGCCATTTGGTCATCACTGGTCATTTCCGCGAACGGCTTTCTGATAAAACGCACATCATCCTCGATCGGTTCCCCGGACTCAACATCATAAGTTCCGGAAACCATATCCAAACCGCCCTCATAAAAACGAAGCCAATAAAAATCCAGCGCGCTCTTTGCCTGTCCGACGTAACCGATACGTAAAAGCTCCAGGATCATCTGCGCTTCTTTTCCTGTATTTACATAATGATTTCCTTCTCCGTGCAGGATCAGACCGTTTTCATGAGGCGTGATCTTTTCCCGCAAAACATCACTGGGAGTAATTGTGATCGGCTTAGCCGCTGCCGAAGGAAGCGGCAGGTCAGTATCGACAAAAGATTCCGCTAATAAATATAATTTATCCATTTCTTCGGCCAGCTGTACCGCGTCACGAATACTGTCACTAAAGGAATTATCGCCATGCGCGACTTTATTATACGCCCAGCTGAAGAAATTAGAAGAGATCCGGTTCAGAGAATCACTGCGGCCGGCTTTTACTTCCACCGCGTTTTCCACTCCGTAAATAACTTCTTCCGGAACCTCAAAAGTAATAACATTCGGATTATAATTATACCATTCCGGAGCCAGGAATCCGATCGGCATAGCTTCCAGCTTCAACCTGTCTCCGTCAACCTGCACTCCGCTGATGCGGTAGAATTCACCGTCCTGCGGAGATAAAGCGTATAATGGTTTAGGCATATCCGGCTGAGTCGTATCAATGACCAGCATAAACGGATATTTCTGGACCTTTTCCGCGCGGTTATAAATAACCAGTTTCAAATTCTTATCTTTAAAAAAGATCTGATAAGTTGTATCCCGGCCGAAAAGCGGGTCCTGCTCAATAAGCGTTTCCGGTTTCTGCCGTTCGACAACTATCAGCTCATTATTAATACCCTTACGGTTAACCATTGTCCGGTTGGCAAACTCTTCCATCTTGACCTGACGATTCCCGGAAGCATGATTATCCATGAGAATCATTTCGGAAATCCATCCTTGTTTTTCACGGCCGCTGGTATCGGTTTGTCTTTGATAATTTACCGTTACCGAAACAATACGGGAAATATCCAGGCCGGCTTTAGCCAGCTGAGTACTGGAAACCATGCAGACATTATTATTCGCCCAGTCATCAGAATCGACTTCCGCCATAACAATGCGTGTCGGCTCTTCACTCTTGGGCACATATTCTCTGCTGATCAGCGGGTTATAGAACGGAGCAACGCCGTTTTTATAATCCGGCTTACCGTGCACAACCCGGACTTCCTTACCGCTGGCATCTTTGATCACAAGTTCCTGCACATCAATATCGCCAACATAAAAACCCAGAAAATAAGATTGCGCAAGTTCAAAATTATCCGGCCGGCTAAACACATATTTATTCGGATCAGATAAAGCATCCCGCCGGAAATTCTCAAGATACTCTTCCGATGCCGGTAAACGATAGACAATTCTCTTTCGGTCTACTTTTTCTTTTTTCCCTTTCATAAAACCAAACAAACTGTAATCTTCAGCTTCTTCAAAATCAGAATCGATCATGCACCACATATTACCGCGGACATCAAACCAATACTCCGAGGTATATCCTTTTTTACCGCTGACCATTTCCCGCTCTACTCGATATACTCTCCATTCCATACCTTTTACATAAGGAAAATAAGGATTATTACGGGAAACTCTATCTAAGGTAAGGTTAATTGTACGGAATGCTCCTCCGTCAAGCTTTTTAATCGTCATTGCCGTAGGAATTTCCCGCTCTTTATCCTGTGCTGTTGAGGCACCCTGATTAATCGGGATATCCTGCGCTGTCTGTCTGGAAGCGGCAAATCCATACTCTCCGTTGTTTCTATCGACAAGAAAACCGGCAGCATAGGTAAATCCTACTTTTTCTATTTCTTCAGTAACCGTACGGGATAATATATCCGCTCCGTCATAGACCGCCCGGGGAGCGATCTCGGTGATTCCCCATTGTAAACCGGTTAATCCGCCCAGAATATCCTGAGATTTTTCCGTGACCTTCCGCGGTTTAAAACCTCTCAGATCAATATCTCTTAAATCCAGCATTTCTCCGCCGGCCGGGATAGCTCCTTCCGGAGTTTCCGGCTGTTGATATACCCGGGTAACCCGATTAATCTGTGCTGTTACATTAGGATCATACATTCTGTGCAATTGAGCTCTGAATCCGCCCTGTTCGGCGTAGCGGGTTACCAGCGGATATTCAAAAGGAACCAGCAGATTAAAATAAGTCTGTTCTTTTCCGGCAATACTATATAATCCCAATTCTGTGCCCGGATACATCGCCTTTGTGCTCATAAGCATATTATCTTCCGACATTCTATTCTGCGGATCAAATACGGCATTGCGGTAGATATAGGATTCATCATAATCGCTATTCGGTAATTCTGTATGCAGTCTCTTACCAAAAATATTGACTACTGTTCCGTCCGGCTTACTTAAGACCACATTTCTGGCAAGACCGGTACCTTCGATCCATTCCGGCAGAGCAAAATATCCATTGGCCAAGGTTTCGCGTAAATGCCGGCCGTAATAATTATTGGTTATCGGAAATAATGCTTCACGGGACATTCCATATGCCGGAGTTATCCGAACTTGTTCAATAAAGCTTCCATCCGGAAGTTTAGTAACTCCAGTTGTATCATTTGTTGTCCTGGTCGTTCCGTTAACATCCGTAACTGATTGTTTTCTGCGCTCCGTCGCTCCGTCATAAGTATTGGTCGTTCTGGCAATGATCAAATCGCCGAATATCAGATCATCAAACGTAACGGTCAAAAATTCATCTCTTCCTTCTATATCCTGCTGTATGGAAGTTGTCGAATACTGCTTTCCATCAACAAAAACACGCGAACGTGCGGTACGCCGCATATTGCTCCAGGCATAAGTATCATCCACACGGTAGAGAAGATCATATTCACCATTAGCCGGATTTACCCGGAAGGTATCGGTCCTGATCTCGATATCGTCAGGGTTATATGCCGGAACACGCATTAATTCACTGCCTGTCCATACCGCGTTCTGCTTACCATAGATATTACTTTGGCTGCGCTGAGTGCGGCTTACAATACCCTGAGCTTGAGTATGGAATACAGTAGTATTTTCTGTCCATTGTTTTGCTCCCTTATTATAGGAAGCATTACCGGTTTCAATAATCTCTCCGGTATTGCCAAGGTTAAGCACGCGGACTCTCTTTTGAGTATCATAGGCTGTTTCATATCGATTATGTTCGATAAAAGTGGACCTCAAGGCACTGTGGATCTGAACCGGAGATTCATAATGATAATCCCAGATCATCATCGTCGGAACACCGCGCCTGACCTTATCAAAATCAGTTATGGTTGTTCCGATACCATTGATCTTGCTGACATCATAATGATAACCGGTTGTCATACGCTGATCCCGATCATAACCGCCGGGACGAATATCAATATATCCTAATCTGTTGCCGGTATTAAATCCGTCGATATCGATCAGTCTCGGAACCAGGCCTAAATAATGATCATCCTCATAATGCATGGTGTGTCTTCTATTGGCACCGGCAATGCTATTGCGCAATTCCCGGCCGGCATAGGATAAATCAAAAACCGTATCTTTTTCCCGGTCATTCAGCAGATTAATACTGTGGATTGTCAATTCATGATTTGTTTTATCCCGGTTTAGGGTTGTTTCCTGCCAGCCTAAAATACCGCGCTTCGGCTGATCCATCGTTCCATCCTGATGCCAGATATCCGCTCTCTGAACATGTCCGAATTCATTGGGAAAAGCCAGTTTAACTTTCGTATCGGTAATTGTCCAGGTCGCCTGGCGGGAAGCCGGAGTAAATACTTCCAACTGCTGCGCGTTTAATACCGGGTTATCCACGCTATATCCGATCCTGTGCCAATCAAGAGCACGAAGAACGCGGTTATAAACAGCTTCCCGCATCCTGGTAAATTCATCAGAAATATTAAGCGCGGTAGAATCAGGCAATATTTTAAATTTATCTAAAATATCTCCGTTTTCATTTAAATAACCGTTAGCTATAAGCTGCTGCTGTAAATCCGCGGACATTGTCTTCACCAGCGCTTTTCTTTCTTCCGCGGTACTATCACGCTTTAGAGTACCTCTGGCAATTAGATATTGTCTATGCGTTCTGACAAACTCTTCGACTACCGGCTCTAAATCAGCTAAAACAATACTGCCTTTAAAATCCTGGGCGGTAATATTTCTTATTTCAATTACTCCGGCAATTTCTTTAAAGTTACCGGTCATGATGAATTCATCAAGCGCATTTCCGGTAAGCTCTCTTACTTTTGGTTCTTCTCCGGCATCTCGTTTAAAAGTAATTACCCGGTTTGCAAGGCCGACCTCATTATAACTTGTTATAGAAGTATAATTATCCGTAACCACTTTTTCTAAACCATATCCGCCTCTAAAATGTAATGTCTCCTCTACTCCGGTATCCGGATTATTTCTGGTTCTCTGCCAACTGCCTGAAGGGAATAATAAACGAACCCGAACCGGTGTTTTATCATCCGTACCCAGGATATTGCCGAGAGTATCGACCAGCATCCAGCCGCGGCGTTCGATTTGACGCTGCTGCGCTAAAGGCAATGCGTCAATTTCATTGAGTTTTCTTAAAAGCAGATCATGACCGATGACAACACCGGCGGAACCTGCCGGAATATGGAACGGCTGGCCGTCTAATGTTTGCGTGTTCAATTCGCTGGGTAAACGTATGGGAGCACCGTCAATACTTGTAATTTCCAAACCACTTAGATTGTCCTGCCGCATGGACTGCCGCAATTTGGCGTATTCATAAGATAATTGCAGATTCGCCAGGTCACGTTTAATACTCTCGCTATCAGCAATCATGGTCACTTCCACAACTTTCTGCTGTTCCGCGCTCCAGAACCAATATATACTTGCTTCATTATCAAAAGCGATCAAGTAATCTTCATCAACACTCGGAGTAATATCATCCGCCGCGCGGAGCATTAAAGCTTCTAATTTTTCTACGGCCTGATCAATTGACTGACGGCCGGAAGTTAATTTTTTCTCATAGGAACCATTCACCGCGTTCTGCATTCTATTCGGTAATAATTCTATCTGCCTGGCGGCTTCTTCCCGGATCCGGCCGGCCAAAGTATTCGTAAAACTCGGAGTAACTCGATCAATAACAGTATCCGCATCCAGGGTTCTATTACCAAAAAGATTATACCGGGATTTAGCAAAGAATCCCCAGGCTGTAGCGGAAGTATTACCAAAATGCTCCGGGATTATCCGATTTGAATCGCTAAACGGCTTAATCCCGCTCATAGACGCATACGGATAAACAACTCCTCTGCCTTCGACATGAACCGCCAGTTTATCACATTCACTTAAATGAGTTTTATAGGTATTTAATTCCTGCTGCGCACGAGCCGCATTACCCGCGTTTTTAAATAATGCCGCCATTTCCAAATGCGCTAAAGAATCAATAAAAGTCTGTTCGACAAACACCGCGGCAGCACGATCTCCCCGGCCGGTACTATCTGTCCAGTCATGACCGGTAACCGTAACACTGGTTCCGTCAGCACGCTGTGTTGTTACCGCAGCAAGCGTTGTACGTTCTTTCTGGTCCCATAACACGATAAGATTATCCGCGCCGATGCGCTGCGCGAGATTATCCGCGCCCTCTTCTAAGATCAATAAATTAAGCACATCTATGGCCATAACACCGTCCCTGCGCCATTGATTATCCTCAAAGTTTAACCCGCGGGTAAAAGTATTTGTCTGTTTGTCATATAATGATGAATACACAAAATTAACCGCATTATGTAATCTTGTGCTCAGATCTTTATTAATTTTTCGGTACTGTTTATCACCTTTGATAATTTCCGCAAGATCTCTTAAGAAGCTGAGCGCCGCAATATTTTCTTCACCAGAGATGATCTTATCCTGATCCTCTTCTCTATCCCGGAGATCCCCGCGCTGCGGAGCCTTTATAAAACCGCCGTTAGCAACCTGGCGTTCCCTAAGCAATCCGTAAATCACCAAAGCCTGGTCTAAATATTTCTTATCTCCGGTTCTCTGATATTCCGCGAGTAATCTCTTGCCATAATATGCCTGCGGACCGGTTGTCGCGTACAATTCCTCCGGACGGCCGGTATAAGAAGCGGTATCAAAAGAATCAGATATGCCGATCAACCTCGTTCTGCTTCTCTGCTTAGAAGTCGGATCATGACGATAGACCATTAAGCTCGGAGTATCCACGACATAATCCGTAATTGCCTGCTGTTCTAATCTTGCGTCCACCAGATCAAAGACAAATCCGGTTAAAGAATTGCCGTATAAAGTTCCCTGGCCTTCATCCTGAGTAAATCCTTTATCACCGCTAAAACGATGCTGCTCGGCAATTGTTCCGCTTTGGCCGTTTATATTCGATGATAAGAAATCATATATCTGCTGACGCTGTGCCGGCTGATCTAAAGATCCTGTTTGCTCGCGGACAATCGGCGCGCTTCGGCCATAGGTATTGGCGATAACTAAACCCTCTCCTTGTTGTCCGCTGATATAAGTATGCGCATTATTAAGGCTTTCTTCAGCTAACTCTGTCTGCCTATCATGGTATCCTCTTAAGCCGAATATTATGATCTCTTCTCTTACTTCCACTGCTCCGGTATTAGGATTAGTTGCGGGCGTACGGCTAATATAAACCGGCCATCCAATTCCCAGTTTAGCCAGCCTGATCATGCCGACTCTTTGCAGATTCGCCCTATTAAACTCATCTTTATCCTGATAAACCCGGCCGAATAAATGTTCGGTCTTAGCGCCAATGCCTAAGAATCCGCCGTCACGTTTTACGGTCATACCAAAAGCATAAGAATTCATTAATTGACCGAGATATTTACGCTGATCCGCAGGATTGCCGAATTTCGGATAACCAAAAGCATAGGTACGGATTAGATCCTCATAATTAACATCCCGGAATTCTTTATCCGTAAGGATTACATCAAATAAACTGGAAACATCAAAAGTTATTCCATAAGCTGTAGCTAAACGCTGCCATCCTTCGGTACTGGCAGTAATCCCTCTACCTAAGAATTTTACCCCTTGAGCATCGGTTACTTTAAATACATCTCCGGCAATTGTCATTAAGTTTATTTCTGTGCCGCGGAAATAAGAGAAGACTCCTTTTAATAAGCCGTCATCATTTCTGGTCTTACCGGTGCTCTCCGCGATACTATCAACCATGTAAAGAACCCATTTCGCGTAAGCGATCTCCTGCTTGGTTTTTAAACCTAGGGTTCTGTTAATATGCTCGTATAATTTTTTCTCGTGTTCCGGATCCGAAGGATTCGGCGCTTCCATGATAAACTTTACGAATTTTTCGTAATCGTCTTCGCCCCATTTCTGTTTAAAGAAATTCAGGATATCTTCTTCTTTTGGAGTATTCGGCAAACCTAAGCCGCTTAAAGCCATCCACAGATTAAACCCAACCCGGGAAACACCGACCGCCTGATAGCTTTCGGTAATCGCCCCGAATAAGGGAGTTAGAGTTTCAAATTTTTTCCACAGTTCCCCGGCTTTAATTGAATCCGCCATATTCATCGCTTTTAGCCGGGTAAGATATTCACCATAAGTAACCAGAGCGATTCTTCTTTCTATAGCCTTAACTCCGAAAAGTATCAGATCTCCGGTTTCCGGGTCATTATTCTTTATGGTTGATTTAATGATAAATTTAACATCTTCTTCATCCGGATTAACTTCCACCAATTTACCCTGGATATAACGGTACGCACCGATTTCGATCTTGACCTGTACTCCCTGGGCATCTGTAGTAACCAGATATAAAATCGGGAAACCCTGCTCATTAAGTTTAGGTAATTTATCCTTTAGATCAACTTCCGGCATGATCTCCGCGGCCTGCCAATCTCTAACTTTAGTTTCCCAGAATCCCGGATAATTCGGATTTGTACTCATCTGCACCGCATAACCGGCATTAAGCATCTGGTCTGCCTGAGCATGCTGAGCCCGGATATAGGCCTGCTTTTTTTCGATCTTATCTTTAAGCATTTCACTGCTGAATTCAACCTTGCCCAGAGTTGTTCCGTCTTCTCTGACAATAAATACCTGATAAGAAATATTATTTCGTTCCAGCGGAGCAAGTTCAAAACGGGATAGTCTGGCGCCCCGGCCCAGGGGATTTTCCGCCGCTTCAAGCGGAGAAAGTTCCGCGTAAAATTCCATTTTTAATTTATGCTTCGCGAGATAAGCTTCAAATTCTTCGACCGATCTGAAGTAATTAAGTACGCTGTAGCGGTTTCCTCTGGCCCAATCCACAACCGCAAGGTCAAAATTCTGAGTTCTTAACTGGTCACTTAATTCATCCTTACGAACTCCCGCCTGGATCATCTGTAAAGGAGTTTCATAAACCGGCTGCAAAGTCGCGTCTAAATGCGGCGGGATTTCCGCGTCAGGAAGATTAGCTTCATTACTCATCGTGGTCTGGCGGATACCGGCATTCCAAAGAATACGCTCCGCATCAATCTTATTCTGTAAATCCTGCTTATCAATATTATGCTTTTTATACACCGGACTAATTAACTGCCATTGTTTTAAAGCATCAAGCTCATCCTGCAATTCCGCCTGCTGTCCGGCAGTCAAAGCCCTGCCCCTGACAAGCTGGCCCATGAGAGAACTATAGCTGGCAAATATTTTCTTTATTGTATCTTCAACCATTACCGCCTGGGCAACTTCACGCGGGTATTCGCGTAATAACACTTTGTATTTAATAACATCCTCGCCGATAAGTTTAACCAGCTTCTGCCGCACCGCATAAGGCGTTGCCTGATCATAAGCAATATCTACCAGCTGTTCATATAAAGGAATAATCTGAACCCGGACAAATTCATCGGTTACTTCAAAATAATCATCTTTAGTTAAAACAGAATTAACCACCACAGGATATGCCGAGAGCATATCTTCATATCTGGCGATAATAAGCTCCATGACCTGCTGTCTATCTCCATGCATCTGGTTTTTAAGCTGTCTCAACTGCACAATAATATCACTTTCCGCGGCTTTTAAACTGGTGCTGACTTCTTCCGGAGAAAGCAAACGCTGCTGATCTTCCGCTTTAACTCCCAGTCTCTGTAATGATTCAAAGAAACGCGGTTTTGACGTCATGGATACAGCCGGGGTTCCCGAACTAAGCGTATCTGTATCAATACCCGCCATGTTCAAAGCCGCGCTTAGATGATGGAACCGGGTCTGATAAGCATTGACATTATCCAGATAAGCTTTTAGATGCCGGGTAAACTGATCAACCGCAGCCTGAAGCTCTTGCTGTGTAAGCCGCTTATCCTTGACCTGCTGTAAACTTGCTAAATATTCCCGGTAGAAACTCATCATCGCCGCTTTACTGGTGATCATGCGCTGCATATAGGCATTCAGGTCACTGATCGCGGTCCGTATTTCCGCGGTAAGATTATTTGTTAATTTTTCCTGCTGGAGTTTATCTTCCATCATCCGGTAAACATGCGGCCGGATCTGATCGGCAATATCCGCGGCCCGCGGTATTTCAAAATACTGCCCCATGGCAAAATCACTGATATCCCCGCCGCCGATATGAGCGATCAAGGTTCGCGGAGTTACAGTGCCCAATCTTCTCAATAAATTATTAACAATAATGACCTGCTGATCAACTCTGGCTTGCAAGGCCTCTATTTCCGGCGCGGTCTGAATAGGAACAGACATCGCATCGATCTGTGCCTGTGAATAATCAAGTGTCTGCAAAGACAAGGTATTCATATCCACGATCTGCAAATCTGCTTCCGGAGCAACCCGGGCTAATTCTTTTAAACGTTTTTCCAGGGTTTTTTGCTGTTTAATCAATGCTTCCATATCCTGACTTCCCGGAATTGATTGTCTAATATCATTGATCAAGGCAAGCTGGTATAAAAGTGAAGTGGCTTCCGCACGGGCTTTATCAACAGCCGCTCTGAATAAACGTTCGGTTGCTTTAATTTCTAATACTGATCGCTGCTGATCGCTTAAGTAAGTGTATTCGATATTCGGAAAGAGTTCTAATACGCCGGTATAAAGAGTCGTATCAGAACCAAATCTCATCCCGGTTTCTTCAAAACCGCGCGGCCGGACTGAAGGGATAATATCTACTCCGGTACCACGCTTTGCCGATTCTAAGTTGTTAAAGGCAATCGTAACCTGAATATCATTTTCTACAACTTTACCGATAAAACCAGCAATACTCATACGCACCTGTCCCGGAGAACCGCGTGTTCGATTCGGATCAGCAGCGGCATCGGAAACACCGTACAATTGTGTGCTCACTCTGGCTTTTGCCTGTTCATAATCATCGTCGGCATATACGGTATCAGATATCGCCTGAGCTTTATATACCTGAGCGAATGTAATACTCTGCTGTAATTGCGTACGGGCTTTGGCAATTTCATTATTGACTAACTGCCTCTGCTCAGATTCGTTTCTTTCTTTAGCTCCGCTGAATGTCCAGACAAACCAGTTAACTACTTTAACTCCGGCCCACCAGACTAAAGGCCCGGGGTTTGCCGAAGAAACCGAAGCAATGATTTCCGAAATCGGCAGATCCAGACGAACCGTACCGCCTTTTTCCAATATCTCTAATTGCTTTTCTAAAATTCTGATCTTAATCCGGGCAACTTCTTCTTCTAAGACTGTCTTATCAAAAGAAGTTCCGAATAACGCTTCCATCTGCCCTTCTACCTCGGCATAGGAAAGATTGATTTTAATTTCCGCGTCAAACGGCTGGCCGAGCATATAATTTAAAGCGGCTTTACGTTCCACCAGATTTCTTTCCACCTGTCCGATCTCAGCAATCACCGTCGGTTGATCAGATTTTTGGCTTCTTAAATACGCCAGATACTGTTCCGCGCGTTTATAATCTAAATAAGCCACTAAGAAACGTCCTTTTAATTCCGCCGCAACAACAGCTGTCTCCTGCTCCCGGCTGAGAGATCTTAATCCGCGCTGAGCAGTACGTTCCTGAGGAGCCCGGTCAAAAACCAAATTCACGCTCGGTAATACCGTCGGCTTACCCACACTAATTCCCGGGCCGATATCAACAACTAATTCCTTAAACCAACTGGAAGACCCTGCCCCCTGTATCTGACGAGCCATATCCAGTTTATCCTGGGCATTAGCCAAACTAATATTTGTCGGAGCAACGTGAGTTCTGAATATCTCTTCTAAATTTGTACCGGTTGCCGGCGAAGAAGTAACTTGAGTTACCGCAGCAGCTAATTTTTCCCGGTCTTTATCCGGCAGGAGTGTTTCATAATATTTTCTTTCATTTTCTAAATGTGATCTGTAAGCTGCCTGATCTAAGGTGAGATTAATATTCTCAAAAAGAGCACGTGATGCCTGTTCAAACTGACTCCATATATTTGTTTCACTGGAAGCAAGAACATTATTATATGCGGTTACCGCGCTCTCCAAGCTTCCTAAAACCACAGGTTCACTCTGCCGTAATTGTCCTAAGGTAATATCCGTAAGTCTCATTTTTTCCGGAAGAACCCCCATAGTAAACTGGGACTGCCGAATATAATCTCTTTGCTCTCTGGTCAAAGCTCTTCCTTCTACGGTAACTGGAAGTTCTCGTTCCTTCTTTGCCGCTCCGTCTTCATAAACTGTAAGCGGTATGCTCATACGCACACCAAAATCACCGATCTGGAACGCTGTATCCGAAGGATTAAATCCTACCGTGATTTTCTTGACCGGAATCCAGAAGAATAATTTGCGCAGGAAAGAATCTTTCTTTAATTCCGCTTTTACTTCCACGCTCTGCATTAAGGGTACCCACTGAGCCGTCATGATCTGGATCTGTTTATTGACTACTTCCATAACTTTGGGAACATCGCGTTCCGGAACTTCTACTTTCGGAACCGCGGCGACGATCGTATCCACTTCTTTTTCCGACATACCAGTCAACCGGATAAACGCGCCCCGGCGCAATTCAAATTCGGTCCTTAATCTGGTGGTCTCCGCCTGCAAACTGCGCACAGCCTGTTCACTATCCGACCCGGCGATCAATTCCCGCACCCGGGAACTATCCATAGCTTCATAAGCCATTTTTGCCTGAACTAGATCAATATATGCTTTTGTCACCGCGTTCATGGCATCGCGCATCACGATTTTGCTCTGATCCATACCTCTTTTTAATCTGATCAAAGCCAGCTCATCCCCTTCGCGGCTTCCCCGGCGCTCCAAAGTAAAATCAATGCCCAGATCAATAGAAAAGCGCTTTTTAATTTCCGCTTCCACCTGAGCGGTGTCTATAGAACCGCCGTAACGGGCTTCCACCGCAGCTACCCAGCGGCTAAACCCTTCGACAACATTCTTCCGGGCTTCGATCATCGTGTCATAAAACTGTGAATTGTTCCGCAGTGTATAGACAAGCGCGCGGCTTAAAGCATCTTCGCTTTCTCTTAATTTATCCACACCGCTGGTTACTCTGTCGATATCTTCGGCAACACCTATGGCCTGCCGGAACACATCATCTTTTTCAACTCTCTGACGGGCTTCAATACCAAGTTTCGGCTGGCCGTTTCCGTATTGATCTCCGTAAGTAGCGGCTAAGTCCACACCCAGAACCTTCTTAGCCACTCTAAACATATAAGTATTTCTTTCGCCTCTTCTGCTGGCCCGGACACCGACATCAACCCCGTCAGTACCGCCGATACGGTTATTTACTTCAATACTCGCCTGATTCATCTGCTGTCCAACCGCGCCTTCTGCGGCAATTCTTGTCTCTATCGGAGCGACCAGATTCCAGCGGAATGAATGAGCCACCCCAATACCCACGGAAGCCTGATCATATCCTTCAGTATTATTTTCATTCTGGACAAAGAACTGCATGGTAAATTCTCTCTGGAAGTTTAAGTCGGCATCAAGTGTTTCCTGAACTTTCTTAAGAGCTTTCAGCTGAGTCTGCGCATCCTGCATATAAACAGTCCATTCCTGCGGCAGTTTTCCACCTTCACTAATAATATAAGCGATCTCCTGCTGTTTCTTCCAGAAAGCAATATACGGCTGTAATTCTTTATCTTTGCTCTTTTGCAAAACAGCCAGTAAAGCAGTGGTATCCGCATAATATTCTCTCGCTCTTTGTTGAGTCTGATCTGTTGCTGCCTGCTGGGGATCCTGCAATGCTTTTGCTAATTCTAAGAACAGATTAATATTACCGATCTGATGTTCCAGTGCATCCAGACGCTCTTGCTTTTCTTTATTTGCCGGATCAGTATCTACCTGTTTACCGCTCTTTTTCAAAAGCTTCCACATATCCACTTCTAAGGCCAGGCGTTCATAAAGCATACTCATTTCCTGTCCTTCAACAGTTGCCGCGTAACGTCTTACTTCATCCGGGAATAATTGCTGATCCCCAAACTCCCATTCAAATCTCTTATTATACGGATCAATAATCCTTGCTCCGGAAATAATTCCTTTAAGCTTAAATGCTTCGGTAAGTTTTAGATCAGCGCGCAAAGTACCGCCAATCGTTGTAAGGTCTTCTCCCATTTGCAAATTAGCCGGCATATCCGCGAACATGGTCGCGCCGACAAACGCGCGATACTCACCGGTCGGTTTACCGGTTTCATCTTTTTCCGGCATCATCAGCATGGTATAATCCTGGGTGATCATTAACCGGACCTTTTCTTCGGTCATGGAATAATCCCAGCCCAGCTGCTGATATTTTGGTTTATAAATATCAACTACCAAACCGTAATAAATCGGTTTATTTTCCGGGGTAATATCCATGACCAATCCCATACCCTCAGCACCGCGCCGCGGTTCCGTAGCTTCCACTGTGTAAATGAACGGGCTGACCTGAATATTTTTATGGGAACCGAAGAAGTTACCTAAGCGTAAGTACATTTCCTGCCACTCCCCGCCAAAACCAAGATGAGTAACAATATAATAATCTTCACCTAGATCCATACGTTCTAAAGACAATCCCAACTGCGCTAAGATATCCCGGGCATTAGACGGAGTAAAACCTTCCTGAGCTATCTTTAATAAATCCTGCGGAGCATCCGGACTGCTGGTAAGGCCACGGACAAACTTTTCTAACGAAGCTCTATCTAAAACCATGGGGAAATTATCATTTCGCTGATTACGGGTTATGTTCGCGATCGCGATCTCACTGACCCCTAAAGATTTTAAGCGTTCAATTTCCTGGCCGATCTGACGCTGCGCTTCTTTAATCAGATTAGCCTGATATATTTTTCTGCCCTTAGCGCGAATCATTTGCTCAAGCTGACCCAGGCGGCTTTCCTGTCTTTCCCGCAAACGGGTTAAGACATCATGATCACGGTTATTCAGTTTATCCAGCCAAGCCATGCCCTGACTAATCTCAGCCTGGACCAGACGCAATCCTTCCTGCGCCTCAGCAAGCTGTTTTTCAAGTTCGGTTTTTGTTTTTTCATGCTCAGCCACAAGTGCGGCAATTGTAGAATGAGTATCAGGAGATATTTCACCAAGGATAACCGCGGCATCCTGCTTAATTTTATCCAGCCATTCCAATTTCAAAGCCGCGGCTTGTCTGGCTAAAGGATAAAATTTTAATTCTTCATTAATAAGATCAATATTTCTCTGAATAAACTGCGCGTCGGTTTCCGAAGATGATCCTAATACATAGGCCTTATTTTTTGCCAATGAATCAAGCTCTAAACGAGATAAAGGAATTAATGATTCTAAGGATGTCCTTTCCGCGATATAGGCAGCTTTAAGCATTCCCAGAGTATTTACATATATGGTTGCTTTCTTGATCTGCGTATCGGCATTCGCAATATATAATTTCCTTTTTTGGACTTCCGCGCGCCATAAAGTCAAATTGCTTTGATTTCTTTCTGCTTCCGGCTTCGCCATCTCATCGGTAATTCTCTGTTCAAAAACCGCCAGCTGTTCCTGGGCCCATTTTTTAGCTTTGACCGCGGAAACAAAATTACCCTGAGCATCTTTGGCCTCATTATTAGGATCAAGAATAGCCTGCTGCAAAGCCATTCTCCGGTCAACTGAAACCGGGATGCCTTCTTCGCCGAAAATATTATCCGGATGATCAAGTGGTAAATTATCAATATTAAAATCCTGTAAATATGCTTCTACCTGCTCTAACCGGGTAGCTGAATCAGATCTCATTTTTGTCCAGTAAGCAATACCTGTATCAATCTCCAGGGTCTGGTATTGCAGCATGGTGGTGATTAAAGATGTCGTATCTTCATAATAAACAGCCCCTTCGGCAGCCAGAGCTTTAAACCGGGAAATGATCGCGGCACGCGATTCACCAATACCGCCGGAAGTAATATAAGCCAGATTTTTTTCCGTATCCCGTTTTGAATGTTCGGCAAAAGTCTTATATAATTTTTTATTGGAGATCTGATGCTCAACTATAGGTATGAGTTTCTTGAGCATTTCATTAGTAGGATCCGCCGCCAGCTGTGCTTGTAAAGATGACATCTTTGTATTTAAGAAATTAAGCTCGTTTATCGCTTTATCTATTTCAACCTGCCAGTAATCTACTCCTTCCTGGGCCTGCTTCCGGCCAAAAGCTTCCATATCCTTCAACAAAGCTAACACGTCGGTAAAAAAGGAAACTTTCCCTTTAACTACTTTCAACTTCCTTACCGCAAGCTGAGCCCGGGCATTAGTTCTTTGGGTGGGGGATAATTTCCAATAATCAAGATCACCCCTAAGATCAGCGATCGTAGCTTCAGCAAATTGCACTTTATCCCGAAGATTACTTACCTGACCTTGAATGATTTTCTTTTCTTCATCGGAAACTTCCGGAGAAATAAGCCGTATATTTTGCAGATATTGAATATCGGCAATTGCCCATTCGAGCTGTTTTTCCCAATAGGTGATCGCCGTGTTAAAAGCACTTTCCCGGGCCAGAGGTGTTAAATTGTGTCCTAAAATAAAATATTCAATCTTGACCGGAGAACTTCCGGCAAACGGAGCAAGTTCGACACGATCACCTAAACGATGAACTAGCCACTGATTATTCGCGATCATCAAATTAAGCGTTTTAATATCTATCCCTGCCTGATTCAGGATTACGGCATTAGCATCAATTTGTACATTAGTAATAATCAAAGCGCGATCAGGATCAATTCCCAATCTCGTCTGCTCCGCGGTTAATTGTGTAACATCTCCTTTTTTCGCCGCGGCAACCTGCTGGGCATATATTTTATCTTCTTCTCTGACCATTCCCAGTAATTGCGGTATGTTTACCTTTTTCCCGGCTTTAACATCCGCAAGCGCCTGCTGCCACAATTTCAATGAACTCTTTAGTTTTTCTATCTGTACTCCGGCAGAAGTAATATTAGCTGCGGTTTCTTCTATCTGTTCCTGGAGTCTGGCTAAGGAAGAATTCAGAATATCATCATTGCTCTGTAAAGTTTCCGCGGACTCTTCCAGCTTTTTGATCTCCGCTTCTAAGGCCTCCAGAGAATCCTGAATAAATTCCAACTGGGTTCTTCTAAATTCCAGATCAACTTTCTTTAGCTTTTCCAACTGCAGTTTCAGCTTGGCTACAGCATTAACATCAATAACACCTTTTTTAAGATCCAGAAAATACGCGCCGCTTTGAATAACATCAAAGTAACGCGAATATTCCAGTTCAAGTTCCTGATACCTTTGTTCCATTTCCTGATAACGCCCCACAGCTTCTAAAAGCCGCTGTTTAGCCTGAGTTATTGCTGTTCCCTCTTTTGGCGCCGCCGCTGTAGTTGCGAGGACTTCCCCGGGCTTAGCACCGCTGGCAACCTGGATCAATCCTCTAATATCATTGCTGACCAGAAGATCGGTAATCCGGTCCGTAAGATTATCCGCGGTTGTTATTAGGCCGACTCTATATTTTCTAATATAATCTCTGGTTTCATTAGGAAGGACACCGTCAACCACCTTTTTAATCCCGCCATTGTAAGCCCATAAAATATTTTCCAAAGTGATCTCTTTATTACTAGCCTGGAGCATCTGGGGTATTCTTAGATTTAGATACCAACTGCCTACTCTCCGATTTTTATCCGCGTCCCACATATCGTCAAAAGAATACTGTTCCCGCGGATGATATTTATTCCAATCGGCTAATGCTCCTTCTTTCATTATCTGCATCAGCCCTCTGGCTTTACTCTTAGCGTTTTCCGCCCGCGGGTCGGCATTGCTTTCAATGCGAATCACCAGGTCAATATCCAGGCTAATACCAAAATCTGCCGCAGTAACTGCTTTTTTACCGGCAAGCTGATCGGCTAAAGAAGTCACGGTCAAGCCCGCGGCAGTATTTACCGCATCCACAGGATTGACCCAGGAAATATTAACTCCGGAAGTACCATCGGAAACTCTGATTAATTTTAATCCCAATTGCGGATTATCATGCGCAAATTTATTGTAAATATTTACAATCGCCTGCCACTGCGTAGGATTCGAAGCCAGGTCAACCATGACTTCACCGACACGATCTCCGCTTCGGACAATATGTTCTGCATCCGGTTGAGGAGTGCTAGCCACGGCATTCTCTTCAACTATTATTGCCCGAGGAATAGTAACCGTATCCGCATCTTCACTGACAATTATTGCCCGGGGAATAATAATATTATCCGAACCAATAGCGTCTTTTGGCGGTAAAACTCCTACATCTGAAATCCCTTCATTCTGAGGCCCCCATGCCGGTAACTCCGGAAGAGAAGCCTCGGTAATGCTCTTTCGCGAAATAGTAATATTATCTGAATCCTCGCTGACAATTATTGCCCGGGGAATAGTAACCGTATCCGCGTCTTCATCTACGATTATGGCCCGAGGAATATTTGTAGCATCAACCGGAGCAACTAATGTTGATGCTGATTGCTCCCTTTGCTGCTGCCGCTGTCTAGCCATGTCTTTTAATGCGGTTTCAGCAACCCGCCATTTAAGAACTCTCTCGACTAAATCATAAGCACTGTCAATATCACCTTGTGTGATTTTTTCTTTGTTATCAAGTTTCTGCTGCAGCGCGTCAAGTTTTGCTTTTAGAGAAACATCACTAAGCGACGGCCGGCCGGTAAGCATTGCTCCCAGTTGAACCGGAGGACTATCAACGCCTAATCTTTCCGGAATTAATATTAGAGAATCCAATGCCGCGCGCAATTTATTCTGTTCGGTTACTCCTTTAAGTAATATACCGGCTAAGAGCTTTGCTCTTTCCATCTGCTCGGCAGTAGGTTCTGTGCCCGCGGTTACAGGATCAAGCAGTAATATTACGATCTGTTCGGCATTATAGCCTCTGATTTGAAGTTCGGTAACTGCCCCGGCATAGACATCCGCTTCTTTATAACCGCCGTTTATTAAATCCTGGATTGCCTGCTTAGAATAGGCCACACCTTTTGCTTGAATTATTCCCTGGAATGCTTCGGTTGCCGGAGCATCTGCTGTATTAAGGATAGCGGAAACATCCTGCGGACTGTAGCCGTTATTCAAATAAGCACTGCTTACTTCTGCCACGGAAAAATCTCTTCTTTGAGCCGGCCCGGCAACAGGATCTGTCCGTGTAACTGCCGGCTCTTTATCTTCCGGCGGAGGTCCGGAACCATCGGTTACCGTATCTACTCTGGTTACCGCTGCTGCTCTTTCCGCAACTTCTCTTCTGGCTTGCTCAGCAGCTTCCTGCTTCTTACGCTCAGCTTCGGCTTGTTCCCTTAGATTCAACAATTCTTCCTGCTGTTTAAGCATCTGCTGTGAACTTAATATTCTTTCAACTTCCTGTGACAATTTAATAATGTAGGCAGGAATACCAATTACCGAAGCAATCATCCGGTCTTTTTGATCGGTAAGCTCTTTAGTAGAAAGCAGCGGATCGATTCCTTTTTCCTGTGCCTGTGCTGCATAGGCTTCCCGATGTCTGGTAACCGTCAATTCTGCTTCCTGGATTTGTTTTTTAAGATCTTCTATTGTTTTCGTTAGAATATCTTTTTGCACCTGATCCGCTGCGGCAGCTAATTGTTTCTGAAGTTTATCCAGTCTTTCTTTTTGGTTATTCAGGATCTCTTCCCGCATATCAATCATCTGCTGATACTGGATAAGTGCCTCCAGCCGGCTGACATCGGTTAAAATATCTTTTGCTTTTTGTTTATCTTCCGCGGTAACCTCCGCATGTTTATCAATCTGGTCTAAAATAAATTTCTTGCGGTTAATAACAAGCTCCATTAATTTCAGATTAGCCGCTATTTTCTCACGTTCGGTCTGCGCTTGTTCTGCTTCTTGCCGCGCTTGCTCAATATCCGCATTAAATTTTTCCGCCGCGTCTTTTTCTATCCGGCTGATTATCTGCTTAGCTGTAAATGATTCAACCTGTGTCCCCCAATCAATCGTTCCCTGCTGTGGAAGAACCTGGGCATCAGCATCTTCTTCTGCCGGAACAGTCTCAAACATCTTCCCCGCTAAAGTGCTATAGTAATCCCGAACCTTCTGCGGAGCTTCCGCGACATTGACCTCAACATTAGTATAGGGAACTCCGGCATATTGGCTTTGGGCAACTGCCGCAGCAGTCGGAGCAGCCACAAGCATAGAAGTGCCCATAAGCGGCATAAGAAAAGAATTCATTCCTTTGGTGATTTTTTCCGGATTGGAAGCAGTGTAGAATAATCTATCGAATCCGATTTTAGCCAGATTAAGTTCAACTAAAACCGCGGTAACGGCTTTTCGGAAAACCGGGCGCTGTTGAGCAGTTAATAATGCCTCCGGTATTTTGGCAACCAGATGATCAATCTCTGCCTGAGAAAAATATCTTCCGTCATTAGGCGTTGAGTTCTGCAGTTCATTAAGAAATGCCTGAAAAAGCTTATCTTCCGAAGAAATACCGCCAAGCTTTTGATAAGCCAATTCCAAAGGACTATTTGTTTTAGCAACATCCTTCTTAAATTCATTAACTACATCGCCGATATTATTTGAAAAATCTCTAAGGCCAACCTTTTCTAACTGCGATTGGATACTGAGAAAATCTTTTCTTTTTCGTTTGGCAAGAGAGGAATAATTTACCGGTTTATCTAATGCCCGAGTAATAAAACGCTGCAAAACAAATCCCAAGGCACTAAATAAAGCCATCACCGGCAAAGCAGCGAGTAATCGTGCGCCCCACATCGGGATTCCCCATCCGGCAACCGGAGCAACCCATGCTCCGGTAAGCAGCAAAGCTATTCCGACAACTGCACCGACAGCGATCATGACCATGCGGGCATTAAGTGCTGAGGCTCTGATCATGTAGCCCAGCTGTTTACGCTTTATCTGTCCTGTTTCTCCGGTAAGCCCGCCTTCCTGCCCGGCAATTCTTTTTGCGGCATAGCGCTGAGCTCCAACAAACATTATTCCCTGAAAAGCAAACAATCCCATTACCAGATATCCCACAACCTTAAGCACTCCGCCTCCGGGCATAGCTCCGGTCTGCATTGCTGTAGTCATCGATTCAAAAACCTGAGCGCCAAAGAACGGGACCACCCCTAAAATAATTCCCAGTCCGACCGCGATACCCGCGACAAAACCCATCGGAGTAACCCATTTTTTCGCGGCCACATCATCACTGCTTATAGAGAATATTTTACGGGCAATAAACCCGCTGGCAATAATCGCCGCGATACCAGCAAGAATCGGCAGCCCCATAGTGCCGCCGGAAGCGAACAAAAATGCTCCCATACCTAAAATAGTTAAAGCTCCTCCGATCATTCCGCGGAAAAATCTTTTTGTTGCCGTCATGGGAAGTTTCGGGGCATTTTTCATATCTTTACGTGAAGTCGCCAAGAGCAATCCGGAAGAAACAACACTTATTATACCTAATACCGCTGAAGCCAGCAGGACAATAACTCCCACACTTCCCGCGGTAAAAGGAGCAGAACCTAAAAGTGAAAAAAGAGTCATGGCCGCGACCAGCGGCGCGAAAGTAGCAGTAACCGTAAGAGTTTTACGCCATGAAGAAGTAACAACCGTTGCTCCTAATTCTTTAGCTTTTTTCCTATGCCCCAAGGAAATAGCTTCAGCCATCTTCGCAATAGTAGAATCAACCTGTGATAATCTTTTTATTTGAGAATTAAGTGACCAGGCAATAATTATCGTACCAATAGTAATCGCCACAAGTGCCACCGGCCCCAAACCGAGAAGTAATGTAATCAAATTTCCGATTATGGGTAATCCGGAAGCAGCTTCAACCCCGCCTAAAGTAAGTCCTTTAAATACTAAGCCCAGTCCATAAGCCAGACCGACATTAGCCGCAATCATAACTGCCGAAGGAATTATTTTTAATGCCAATAATTTCATGCGCGCCGTAAACGGGACACGGTCTGGTTGAGCGGCAGCGCTAGCTTCGGACATTTCCGTATCCGTAGGAGTTTTATCCGCAAGTTGATGAGCCAGACCGATAACCCCTTCACCCAGCCGCCGTTTGGTATCCTTATTTATCCGTTCAAAAATTTCCGTAATGACCAGCCTTATTTCCGAATCAAACTGCTGTTGGGGAATAAACTGTCTCCGATATCCCGATCTCGCCAGTGCTTTTTCCAGCCGATGTTTCTGGTATTCTGAATCGGTAACAAAACGCATCCATTGCTGATCAACGATTTGTAATGCTCTAGCCTGAAGCACATCAGCAATAACCGTAAATAAAGCCATTTCCAGGTTATATTGTGCCGAAACTAATGCTTGCTGTGCAATATCAGCATCAACATTCTTTAACCCAAACTCATCTTCTAATATCGAAATAACCGTTGCCGAGCTGGGTATCCCGGTAAGAGTTTTGCGCTTCTGTTTAACAACCTTGCTGATTTTAGTCTTGATCGCGGCTAAAACATCCTCCGGAATATTTAATCCTTCTATTCCTTTAGAAATGATCCGCTCTCTGGCTCTGGAGTGCGTTCTGGCAAAACCTTCGCCAAAACCGTTTTCATCCCCCTCATTCCATGATAATTCACCAAAAGCTTTTTGCGCGCGCCGCATATTCTGATTATGCGCGTTTATTATTTCGCGCATTGCCATTACAGTTTTTTCACTATCACCCGCGGTCTTACTATCATTGGTGATCTCAAAAGTATGCGTTTGTCCGGGTTTAACCTTAGCGGTGAAATATTTCAGTTCTTCATTAACCAGACTTGTATATTTTGTAAATACCGCATCCTGGACTGACCAAAATCCGAAAAAGTAACCCACTCTGCCGTCACGGCCGCCGCGGCCTCTCAACTGCACATCAGTTTCTTCAGCCGGGTCAGCGCTTAAAGACATGACCACCATATCATCGCCCTTAAAATCAACTCCGCGTCCGGCTAAGTGTGTGGATACAATTATAACTTTAGGATGCTGAGAAAGATCTTCTATCCGATCTTTAAGCATTTTCCCATCCGCCGGCACTTCGCGATTCTGGGAAGTAAATTCAATTATTACATTATCAATTGTTTCATCACTAACCAAAGAATCAAGATCATCAATAGTTATTCCCGGAACTTCTTTGCCGCTGGCATCAAGTATTTTCCCATCCTGAGTAATCCGCCGGATATTCCGGCCCTTCATCTGAGTATTTGCTATAAGCAAATCGGCAAACTCACGAACCTGCACTTCTCCATCACAGCGGATTAATACCGATCCTGATTTTTCCGGAAGGCCCCAATCCTGCATTGATTCATCAGCCGCAACTCCCGCTTTTAGAACATCAATTGCCTTAAGCGCATTCCGCGCTGATTCAGCCTGATCAGAACTCATAATTACCCGCTCTGTTCTTTTGGAAGCTTCACCGCTAAGAGATTTAAAATCCAAACCATACATATCCGCGGTATCTTTATTGATCGTCGCCGAAGCCGCGCATATTCCGGAAACAAGTCCCAACGTATCGCTGAGGATTTCCGGAAGCATCATGGAAGCAATCGTCATCTGGTCAGGTTTAATTTCCAGCTTACTGTTTTCATCTCTGGTTCTGTTTTCTTTTAACCTTACCGCAATATCAAGTCCATGGCTCCAGCGCCTTCCGGCTAACTGCATACCGCTGGTATCTTTATCAATGATCACGATTTCATTATTCTCGGAGATATTATAGGCTTCACCTTTACGGTAAAATAAATAAGCGGAAAGCGCTTGCTCGACATGCTCTTCCCATAAAGCATCATCCGCAAAAATAGATTGTTTACCTTGATTATTTTTGTATTGCTCTACCTGCTGAAGTTTATCTTTAAGCCAGGCTTTTCCTTTTCTCGTAAGAGTCGCGGTCTGAGAACCAGTTTTAACTTCCGCTAATTCATTTTCGGCCCTGGTTCCGTCTTCATTCAAGAGTCCTTCATGAATAAGCTGATCAATGATTTCCTGCATCTTAAGCAGCTGTTCCGCCCGCTTCACGAGATCATCCGCATTCAGGGTTTCTCCTCCGGAAATTATACAAGGCGTAGAAACATGGTGCTTTAATGGAACATCACCTTCGTCAAAGGCAACAAAATAAGTCTGCTCTCCCCAGCGTAAAGCCTGATCCCCGGCTTTTCTGGCGGTAAACCGGTCATCCAAAAAACGATGGATGAAATTATAAATATTCACATAAACGATATTTGCTTCTTTATAAAGCTCCTGCTCGGTGGTTTCCTGCTCCTGTCCATTAGCATCAACAAAATAAGCTGTTCTTTTACCATCACGTGAAACAACATATCCTGTTTTCAGCCCGAAACGGCCATTTACTTTTCCGGCATTTCTCGCGTCTCTTTCAATCAAGCCTTCTTCAGTATGAACAATAGATACTTCCCTTTGCGCATCCGGATTTAGTTTATTGGCCAGGCTTCTTAATATCCCGGTACCGTTAAATACAAATGTCTTACCCGCAGAAGTCGGCATCCGAACAACCATACCGCTCTGCATCAAGACAATCGCATCTTTCTGAATAACCCACTTTTCATCCTTCCACTGCCCACCGGTAAGCCCGCTTAAAAGTATTGATTGCTTTACTAATTCCAGAGCCTCCTCCTGATTAAAGTCCTTTCCCTGCGTTTCCAAAACTTTAAGCTTATCACTAAATTCACGCCGGCTCAGAACACTTGCCTGACCCTCCGGAACATTCAGACTTTGCGCATCAGCATTTTCATTGGGCACAGCAGAAATCACATACCCATTAAATATAATCTTTTGCTCTGCCCCGGTTATGAACAAAGGAATACCCTCAGCATTCCGATCATAAATATAAAGTGTTTCTTTTTCACCCTGAATAGAGAGGACATTTTCACTAAACACATTAATTCCATGTTTAGCCAATAGTTCCGTATTATCCCGATTCTCCATAGCATTAATAAGCGAAACTACTAAATCAAATTTTGTGCGGAATATGCCTTTGTTAATATTTGCGGTAGGCGCAAGATAGGAAGTTTTAGAAGCCGAGCGTGATGTATTCTCCTGATCATTTATCCAGCGGAGATCTCCACCGGCAGCCCAAACAATATCAGTCACCAAAAAAGCCTGGATAATCACCGCAGCGATTATTTTAAAACCGAGACTGAATTTTTTGTTTGAGTAATACATCAAATCACCTGATTTTCATAACACTCAATTTAATCAATAAACATTTGAATTACCAGCTCTTTAATCAGTCAACTAAAAATCTATATATGTTTTTTGTAATTACCTTATTTTTGAACAAGTTATATTATTTTTTTCCTACTTTTTTAACACATTTATAGTATATCATAAAAAGTGGGGGGTGTCAAAAAAAATCTGAGTTTTCTTCGGAATGTAACTAACTAAAAATAGAGGAGTTACGAAAATATCCCATCAGCTAAAACCAGTCATTTCTTGACTTGCCCAAAAATGCGTTATTTTCTTAACTAAATATTTTACTTTAAAAAATTATATTTAAAAGAAATTTTTAAAATAAAACACAAATTCATCACAAATAACTAAAAAATTTGTTTCTATAATAGACTAATTAAAGGAAGGGGATGTGTTGAAATCGCACCATCGGATTGCGGGCAACCTGTTCCGCTTTTGCGCTTCGCTTCGCTCGCGGAACCTCTCAGGATGCTCTATTGTTTAGTTCCGGTTTGTTCCATAAATTTTACGAGATTTTGCTTATCTTCTTCTCTTTCCCACCAGGAAAAAACAACCCCAATTTCAAAATTCTCGCTAGTGAGTTTTCGTACGCGGACAATGCGGCCGCAAATCCCATCAATATTTATCAGACTTCCCAATTTTAGATTTAAATCCAAAACAGAATCTTCCGGCAAAATATCTCCGGTATTAAACGATGCTCCGCTAAGGCTAATATCCTGCAAACTGTTTTTCCCCTGCGCTCTGGACTGGGCCCAAAAATTAGGGTCAACAAGACGGTAATCCGCCCCAATCTTTTCAACTTTAATTCTTTTGTATTGTCTTCTTTCTTTATCTGACATTTTAATTCTCTTTTAAAATCTAAATTGATGACTCTATCAAAACACCTGTATTACGGCTGCCGACTCCACTACCATTATCAACCGGAGGAGTTACCATTGATCCTCTTTTTCGGACAAAAGCGCTGGCTGCTGCTGCTGTTGCGCTAATAATATCTTTATTAGCCGGTATAATATCCCCCCATCCTGTTCCCAGAGGATATTTATTACCAGCAGTATATTCTACCGGCCCGCCAATACCGGCACGCAAAGCCAGGGAAACTCTTCTGCTGTTTAGATATCTTCTGGAAAAAACAATAATCACCAGAGGAACGCCAATCGCCAGAGTAATTCCAACAGCGAAAAGTAATGAGCCTCCGGAACCGGCAAATCCTGCCTTAACAATTCCGGGCACTGCCGCTTCCGCAGCCGGAACCCCAAAAATACTCTTGAGCGTAAAAATACTTGCCAGTAAAGAAAACATTCCTGTTCCGATTTTTCTACTTGTTAAATTCGCAAACAGCCCGCCGCTATTTGTGGGAACTTTCGTCCCAAACAGATAACCGTCATCAGTATCAAATACAATGTTTAATTCCTGCGGTTTCTGCCCCAGTAAACTGCGGTGGGCATTATTAATTTTAACTACCCAGCGTTTTACCTCATCACGCTGTTTGGCATCTAAAAATGTGCAGCGCGTAGCCAAATAATAATCAATATTATTGTTCGCGTGTATCCGGCCGATATCATCCGCGCAATAAACATGGAAAAACCATTGCCCGACCGCAAGGCCCATGATCCCGGATTCATGAAATACTCCGGCATTAGCCTGAACTTCTCTGATTATTGACTGGGTAATAGGCCTTGGCCCCGGCAAATAAGGGCCCTGGCCTTTTTGTTTTAAAGCATTGCCAATAGCATTTAATGCCGGTACCCATTTATGCGGGCCTTTAAAAACATCCAGAATTATTTGCGGCCAATCTCTTTTCGCGATCCTTACTAAGAAATCCATAAGCATTTTTTCCCGATCCTGCGCGTCTTCGATCTCATCCCAGGGAATAGCTAAAGCATCACCGCTTCCCTGCGCAACCGGAACTCTCATCGCGTGCCCGTGTTTACCGCCTTCATGCGGAGCCAGAGATGCGTCAAGCACCAAATCTAATAATGTCTTAGCCGGCTCTGCGGTGTTTGCCGGATCAATGCGCCAGATCCGGGCTCCATCCGGAGCTCCGGGATATTTCAGGCAATCCTGCGAAAGAGTATAAAGATAAGGGATTTTATCCACATAAATATCTAAAACAGTTTCTGTGCCGTCACCGTCTTCCCGCGGCTTTTCCCAAACAACCCAAAAACGTTTTTCATATTCTTTTAACTCACTAATTGCCCTGTTTAAATAATTAACAATTATTTCTTTTTGTTTATCATTTAAAGGACTGATCGCCGGAACAACTCGCAATGCGCTATTAAAAAACATTACCTCAAGTCTCGTTTCTTTCCGGTCCTTCATCTCTTTATTGATCAGTTCACACAATTCTTCTATATGATTTCTATCGATATGCTCTGCAGGCACATTAGCTTCTTTTAAAGCTGCTTCAAAAACATTAAGGGAAAAAACCGGCGCCCGAACTATCCGTACATTGGAAAATCCCTTTTGCCATTGATGTTCTGGTGCCGGGTCACGATACTGCTTTAATCTGTAGACAATATATTTTGTGATCGGGATCATATGTTCCGGAACTCCGATCTTTATTAATTTCGCGTCACCATCCGCAGCAGACATAAGTTCCAAATCATTAAAAGAAACCATCACTGGCTGTTCCTCTTTACCTTTAGCTTGCGGCTTATCAAAAAATAAATTTGATTCCGCATAATCACCAATGATCTGCTGTAAAGCTTCTCTTTTCATCTGCCGGTTTTGCGGCATGAACATCAATTGATAAAAGAAAGGCTTATACAATACCAACCGGGTTTCGCCTTTACTCTGCACTATTTTTGCCAGCTGATTACTGTCTTTTCTTCCCTTATTAACATAATAAGAACCTCTGGTTACTGCCAAAGGCTTTACCGCGGCTAAGTTCGCGGCAAAAGTACCGTCTTTTTCAATTAATTCTCCTAATGTTTTTAAAAGGCTGCGCAGTTCCATCCGGGAAAACTCATCCCAATTACAAGCCAAGCCATAGGCTCTTAAAGCTTTGATCATTTCATCTTTTTTCCACAAATAAGGTAAGCCGAAATTATTTCCATTGCCGACAACGATCGCTTCTGCTTGCGGCGGCGGCCAGATCGGCTCTTCAATTTGTTCCGGATTACCGCTGCCAAAAAACATCTGCCCGGGAGCACTGTTTGTCCCATTAACTGATTGCCCGCTATTATTCGGCCCGGAAGTTCCCTCGTCAGCTGCCTGTTTTGAAGAATTTACTAGTCCTTCAGCAACTTCCGTGTTGATATCTTCTGACTCAATAGAGAATACCCCTAGCCCAGTACCTTGCTCCGACGCTCTTTTAAACACATCCATAAGCAGAGAGTTATCCAAACGCACAGACGGCGCAAGACACTCCGCGCGATCATTAACTGCAAAATGATCCAACCCAGCTGCGCCTACTGTACTGGACAATAGAAACACCTGTAAAATAATAAAAGCTGTAATTTTGAAACACATCCTGTTTTTCAAATTCAGAGCACGCATTAACCTGATTTCCTCCTGATTTACCAACCATTCCCTCACCCCGGGGGTGAGAGAATGGTTCTCTATCCTAGTAATACTTCCTCGGAAGTATCGTTATAAGTTATTTTATTTTCAATATAATCAGCCATGACATCCCGGTCATCTGTCAACGGCCACCAGCAAAACCGCAAACCTAATTCATATCCGGCATCCTTGGCCTGACGCCAGATTACTTTAGCAATAACCCCAATAGTTCTTCTGATCACATCAAGGTCCATATTCAAATAGGCCAGGGTTTCCAAAGGAATATCATCTTCGCAATAAACTGCAGCTCCGCCGATTCCAAGATCTTTAACCGGCCAAACCGCGAATTTACTTTCCCCGGATCTCTCATTTGCGAGTAATCGGCAGTTAGCTACAGACTTGCGGGTCTTAACACGAATAAATTTGCGTTTTTCTTCAGCCATAACACATCCTTTTTAAACTCATTTATTTACCGGCCATAAAATTTCCCAGCACTACCAATGAGTATTTGAGTGAAGAACATCTTCACTCAACTTTATTACTATATAGCCTGCAAAACCATATTTACGGAATCTAGGGCTTCTACATTTGCTTTACCCGGTTCCTGCTGATCAACCGGAGCTCTTCCATTTAAAACCATCCTGGTAATATCGATCGCTGTTTTATTCGGAGCAACTTCCCCTAAAATCAATTCCTGCGAAGATGCTTCTAAAAAATCATGAGCAAAAACACTAAGTTCGCCCAAGGCCTCAGATAATCTTAACATTGCTTCGGCATAATTAAAACCTTCACTATCCATCCTCTCGACAATTAACTGGCTTGTTGTTTCAATATTAATAAGAATACCATCTAATTTATATTTCGGTCTTAAAACATTATCAATCGTATCATAAATTACCCGGTGATAGGCCATAGTTTCGATTTCTTCTTTCAGGCTCTTCGCCGCATCACGAATACTCAATAAGTTCTTTTTTGCGTTTTCCTTATTATCCGGGATCAAACCAAAAGATTTTAATATTTTAGCACTGGTTGATTGAGTGTGTTTTGCCAAACGTGCCAAAGAATGACGGATGACCATATCTTCACTAATATCACTCGGTGTTAAACCCTCATCACTGCTGGCGATCATAATTTCATCAAGATTATAAATCGGGATTGCTTCCAGCACCTGTTCTCCATTACCTAAATCAGCTAATTGCCCCTGAGCAGCCATTTCCTCAATAACTCCGGCAATGCGGTCCTGATTGGCGATCAAATCATAAACATTAGTTCCCAGGATCGGTTCTCCTTTTTTATCCAATCTCTGCTGGGCCGTTCCTTTGTAAGGTAAAAAAATATCCTTTCTGTCGGCAATAAGCATCTCTGCTTCCAGATTAGGCTTTCCCTCTTTTGCTAATAATGCCAAGCCATTAACAATAAAATCCTGTACGGCATTTTCAATTATTCGTCCTTTTACCGTATCTGTTCCATTTTCATTAGGAACTCCTTTGGACGGCTTTACCGTAGTTTGCACCTCATAAACAATATCAAGTATTCTATTTATCCATTCATCCGCACTGATCTTTTCCAACTGTTCGATAAAACCAGCGCTATTTTCATCAAAACCAAATATTCGGGAAATTATTAAACGTCCGTCAATCGCGTAAAACGCGACATTAAACGCTTTCGCGGTATTTCCGAACAAATCTTCAATAAACCAGCCCTTTTGCTCAAAATACTGAAAAGCCTCTAATTCTTTTTCCGCGTCAATGGTAACTCCGGAAAAACCGCTGCCCGGACGTGTCGGGAATTCACTGATCTCACGGATCTCTTTTTGCACTATTTTTTCCGAATGCCTGTCTTTATGACGATAAGTAACTTCCACCATTACTCCGCCTTTTCTGTCTCCGGCAGATAATGCTGCCAGAGGAACTGTGGCCAAAGCCCGGCCTTGTTCTCTGGCTTTTAAAATAGCGCCGACCATGCCTTCTTTTACAATATTCAATATATTATCACCGTTACCGATAGAAAAAATACCGTCACTGTTTTTTAAATAATTAATCATCGCCTCTTTATTCATCAATACCGCTAATAAAGCCCACATATGGTTTTCCGCGCAAGCCGCGGTATAACCGCTGTCAAAACGCATAGGATAACCGGTTTTATTATTCAGTACTGTTTGCGCTCTCTGCATAGAAATACTGATTCTACCGTCGGCTAAGGCTCCGGGGTAACGCTTGGATATGGCCTGTCTGATACTTTTATCACTATCCACACCACCAGGCTCGGAGACACTGGTAACCATAGCAATTTGCGCGTTGGGATTCTGCGCGCGTAATAAACCTAACCGCGCGTCCGTAACACTTATATATCTTATTTCTTCAGTTCCATCGGCTTTTTTCACCCTCACTTTAATCGCCTGATGCACTAATTTATGTTCTCCAATAAGGTTTTTTACTGTTGTCGCGGAACCGCCGCAAAAGGGAATAGAAACAATCCGGCCCTGCTCAACCGCGGATTGTCCTAAACGAAATTCTTCCCGGGAATCATCAGTAGCCATATGCTCCAATTCTTCTTCACCCAGTATTTTTATGCTTTCCACTTCATAATCTACGGTATTATTTACTGGAAGACGAGCATTTTCTATGGGTAATTCAAACATTGTTTTTGTGCGTCCGGAAACGCTTTTTTCTCCCTGCAGAATTATCCTGCTGTACTCCTCTACTTTTCTCCAGTCACAGCTGACATAGGAAAAAAACAATCCGTTCATCATATTGACCATGATATTCTTATAATCAGAAAAATGCTTCACTTCCCTATATTTTTCCAGCACATCCTTAGCTAAATAATAATCTTCCCAGCTGCCGTTTAAACCGATAATTAAAATATTATTCAGCAATTCGTTTATCAAACGGCGGTTCAGTGAAGATCCGGCATCTACCATTCCCTGTGCTTTTAGAACAAACTCACGCGCGGATGCTAAAACCGTATCCGCAGTCTGTCCCCGTACCGGGAACATATCCACACTATTTTTTTCTTTTGCTTCGGCAACCGGCAGAGCAAATCCCAACTGTTCCGGAGAAATAGCATTAATATCAATTCCGAAAAACTGCTGATAAGCCGTATTTGCCAATGGATTTATCTGAGCGAGATCAACTGTTTGGGATGTATCCCGGACAACATACCTTATGTCACCGACCTGTAATAGATCGAAATCACCGTATTGAATAGCATCTACATTTAAAGTATCACCATTTTTATTAGTGATTATACAACCGGTTTCAGTTGCTTGTATTTCTTTAACCAGATCGGATAATACTCCGCAGGAAATATTTAAATTGCGAATTTTAATTTCCTTAGACGGATTCATAAAACTATTGAATACCATTCTCAGCGTATCCATGGTCATGCGCAGATTCGGAGCCAGTGTAGAAGTCTCCATATTCTTATGTTCAACATATACCTGTGCCGCAAATGATCCTTGCGTATTCGCAAAAATAAATATATTAATAAGGAATACTATAAATGCTTTTCTCAATAAACCTTCTTTTTGCTTAAACATAATCTTCCTTTATTTTTATTTATTATTCCTGTTTCGCCAATTTTTCTTCCTGTTCCAGCTGCAATTCAAACGGAGTCTTTTTCCCCTGTAATGCCCGAATATACCGGGTATCATCTTCATCTAATTTATCCACAACCGGAGCAATCACAACATAGCTGATCCGTCTTTCTTTAAAATACTCGGATATTCCGTCCGTGTGAAAACCGCCGGTTATCAAAACACCAATGCATTCTCCCTCATTATTCATCCCCTGCAAAGTATTCTCGGCTAAAACATCATTTCTCCGGGAAGCATAGTCATAAAAATCTTCTAAAATAGGAAGATTTTCCTGCATTTCATTAATTCCTGCCGGAATCGGCAGATTTAACTTCAATCTTTTGCTTTGAGTTTTAATAAATTTCGTAAGCTTACGAGCGCTAAAATCACTCTTGTGCTTCTCCATAACCGGAAGATCCCGGGTAAGCAGCTTGGTGGAAAATAAATTTCTCGCCAGGCGGACAGTACTCAAGCAATAATCCAGATCCTTTTGCGTATAACTTGTATACATTGAATCCTTTATCCGATCAAGAACTTCATTTATCTCATGAAACATAACAAATTTATCTAACGTTTCATATTTATTCAGATATTCCATATACTTACTAAGTTCCGGCCAGGCCCGGTCAAGAGTTTTAGACTTAACCTCCATTTGAGCATACAAATCCTTAAGCCGGTTATGGTACTGGAGACTATCGATGCTCTTAGACTTAAATTCCAAGGTTACCTTTAAGAAATCTTCAAGTTCCAAACGGGTAAGCTTGTTGGTCAAATAATCAATCATCTCCCCGCGCTGTTTTTCCGCTTCTTCAAGGTCCATATCTTTTTTTATCCTGATACTATCGACTAAATTCGGCAGCTGAGTAAATTCACTTTTTATCTTATCCTGCGAATAATGATCAGCGATATATAAAACATAATCCTCAAACGGCAATGTTCCGTTATCATAAGCAACCACAAGATCATCAAGTTCTCTTAAATGTTTATTATAGATACGGTCTTTTAATATATTTAAATCATTTTCTAAAACCGCGATCCCCTCTAAAATAGTCTCTCTTTTGGGCAGCGCTTTTAAAAATGCTTCCAGATTCTTATCATAATATTTCGCGTCTTCGGCTCCGTAAAGAGCAATGTCTTTTTTTGTCGTAATCGCAAAATATTCCGTACCATTAATCCGGGCTTCTCTTAAAAAATAATCAGCGACCTGCTCCTTAACATTCGCATCCGGTAATTCTTTATAAAAAGTAGTATCAATCTTTCCGGAACCGCCTTCGACACTGACAACTTTTAGCCCGTAAGTATTGATGAGATAATCTAATAAAGCCGCAATATTTTTTTGGGCCTGATAATGGCAATGCAAATCCTGAATAGTAATTACTAATTTCTCGCTGGGCTGATTGGAAACATGCAGTTCTTTAATAAACCCGATATCTCTGGGAATATCAAAGTGGCGCAAAACCTGCTTTATGCGATTAACTTCTTTAAGCTGCGGAGTGTCAATCTTTTCCACGCGTGTTTTCAAAAAAGAATCCGCGCAGCAAGTTTTTACAACTATACCGGAAACCAGTATTAGGCAAGGAAGAAGAATTCTGATGAGAAACAGATACTTACGTAACACTAGTGTTGCTTTCATCAATTTCTCCTTCTCTATATTTATATTTAGTTTCAGTATTTTCCTTTTACCCATTAAAGGTAAAAGGGTGGGCGAAACATTATTATTGTGTTTCGCCCACCCTCCCATCCTATTCTAAATCTTATATGCTGTATTTATTATTTTTCCAAGAACATCAGCAATGGGCGTATACCCGGCATATATTATGCCTGTTCACAAAGACTTACGAGTTTATTGTACTCACTAGAAGCTGCCTGATACTGGGCTTCATTAGCAACTGTCAGCTGAGGTACTGCATTAAAAACTTCACCTTTAGCACGTGCTAAAGTATATGCCTGCTGTGCTTCGGCACTTAATCCTAAGCGCTGAATATCCTGAGAGACAGCCGCCATGAATACTCCCAAACTATCATATACCACAGTACCATTAACAACCGTGCCTGATGCCATAGTTCTCAATACTTCACTATCTAACTGCAGGTAAAATGCTCCGGTTATGTTAGCAATTGATTCACCCTGTGTATACACAACAGATATATTAGCCGCCGGCACACCCGCATCCGCTAAAACCTGTTCATTAGCAGTCCGAACATCAAACAAATGCGCAATACCTAAAGCCATGAACATTCTGCTTAACTGCTCTACATTAGCCTGAGGAACATTGATAATATTAAATGGTTTCGGCTGTCCTTCGGCAACAGTTACATCTTTTACATCAACCGCAATAGAAATTGCCTGAGCAAGAATTGTATTCGGTACTAATTTCCCGTCTTTATTAATCAACCCTGCTTCAGAACTTAATGCGATAGTTCTTTTATTCACGATCATATCTCTGACTTCTTCACCACTCAAAGCAGCCACACTCACCGCGGCATTAGCCCCATCAGTACTGGTCAATGTTAACTTTGCAAAACCAGCACTTGTATTACGTGCGGCAACTGATGCCGGATTAGTAATTGCGTCCTTAACCTGAGTGCTTAAAATCTGTGTAGTTATATCAATTTTCTGCTGAGCATCTAAAGCAGACGCATCAATATCAGCTTTTTCTAAAATTGCATCTGCCTGAGTTTCGGTCATTTTGGTAATTCCCAGCGCTACATTCATGTCCACATCAACAGCTGCTGCCTGAGGAGCCTGGGCATCAATATGTTGACGCATGGCATTTCCCGCATCCCTGATCTGTTCAGCATAAACTTTGCTCTGTAACCCGGTAGTATATGCCGCTCGATGATCAGCATAACTTCCTTCCGGCTGAGCTTCATGGAAAAGTATCTGCTCACCAAACGCGGATAATTCATTGCCGTCAAAGAAAGCAGTGCTTAAACCAATTTTACCATCTTTGCTTCCGGCAATAACATACTGCTCTTGTCCTTCAACCTGAGACTCGATCATTCCCAGGTTTCCGGCTGCGTTCATTGCTCTTAATTTAGCCAGAGTTTCCAAAGCAGCTGTCTTACCCGCTGCGTCAAGATCAGTATTCTTATTAATTCTTGCTTCCATCGCATCCAGTAATCCGCTCATATCACGGGTCTGAAATGTCGCAAAGGCTTTACTCATCAGATTATCAAAACCTGCCTGGTTCTGCGCGGAAGTATTTCCTTCCTTATTATAACGTCCAACAGCACTAGTCCCGGTAATCTTGGCCAATTCTTTGGCAAGTTCTCCCTGACTAGGAACTACCGCAACTTTTCCATCCTGGACAGAAGCAACTATCTGAGCTGCGCCAATCTGCATAGTAATCTGGTCACCAGTAACAGTCGCATTTCGCAGTGCTTGGGCAAAGGCATCTAAAGCCTTCTCGTCCTGAACACCCTTATCTTTCATGTTATTTTTCCACATAGCGATAATTTCATTAACTGCGGCAGCATCATGCTGCTGAGCAGCTAAAGCACCCAGCAATGCGCCGATCTGAGCTTTACCCTCAGCACTTTTGAGCGTGCTTTCTAAAGCCATATTATCCACAATGGATGATTGCAGCGCTGCTGGTGCAGCAAAACAAACATTAGTTAAAGTAAATACACATACCACCAATAAAGACATAATTCTGGCAACCATATTTTTCCTCCCTTTTTGCAAAACCATTTTTGCCTCTTTTTAAAATTAAAAAACTGTCAAAACCCATTGAAATTACTAAAGAAATCTTTCTTGTGAAACAAACAAGTTGATAAAGTATACCATACAAATTTATTTTTTTCAAGAGCAGTTAAAGTTTTTTTTAAAGGCATAACTTATTTATCTACAAATAGTTACATTTATGGGCTTAATTTTTATTGCCACCTTCTGACCAGCGGCGGTAAAATCATGATTTTTGCCATATTTAGATTTTGCTAATCAGATGATTTTTTCGGTTATCTATTCATCTGTTCTGTTAAGCTATCCAGAGCTGTTTTTTTTCCTTTTAATATATCAAAATAACGGTTTCCTTCATTATCCGTAATGCGCGGAGTAATAACTAAATAGGAAATATTCTGAGAAGCCAGGATCCGGGTAAGCTCCCGGGTATGGAAGCCTCCGGTAACCATAACCACAATATTTGACTTTTTATCACGCATTATCTTCAAAGTATTATCAATCATCGCCTGGTCTCTTTTGCCGGCAACTTCATAAAAATTAACCCAAGCCGGAATATACACATCCAGATACCCTAACTCTGTGGGTAAATTAGTAGTTAAGTTTACTTTTTCGGATTGCGTCTTTATGAAATCATAATAAGAATCTGTTTTAAGATTATCCCCATGCTCACGGTAAAATAAAAGATCCCGGTTGACCATTTTAATATCAACTAAACGCTGCATTGCTTCCAAACCCCTGACCAGAATATCCAGCTGCTTTTGCTCTTTATTAGTATAAAGCTTTTCTTTTACCGCATCTTCTATCTGCCACATTTCATCAAATAAAGCCGCACTATTTATTTTGTCATAATTTTCCGCATAATCGATATAAGCATCCAGATTTTTATATTCATCTAGGTTGACCTTATTGTTTTTTGCCAATTTACGCACAAATGACAAGTATTTGGCCGCACTTGTATAACCGTTCTTATAGGAGAGCCCTTCATCCAGCAAAGTCTTGATATCTTCCTCGGATAAGATATTCGTCAGTTCGGTTAATAATTTTGTCCGCTCTTCTTCGGCTTTAATGAAATCAATTCCGCCTTCGGCATTATTCACTTTCAAAAGCTTAGACAGATTCTCATAATTCGCAATACTGATCTTGTGTTTTTTCATCTCCTGTTCCAGGAGATCAGTGTATTCATTTAAACTTAATGATTTATTTATAAACGCGGTCTGCTGCACATCAAAGGCGAGAAGATCTTTATTATAAAGGTATGACTTAAGAGCTGTTAGTTGATTTTTTAAAGATACGAAAAATATCTTAGCCTCATTCTGAAAAGGTAAAGATGTTTTATAAGCATTGAAGTTATCCGCGTATAAAGCCGGGTCCTCGATACCATAAAGTTCCAGCGGATATTCAAAACCCTGCTTAACTACGAGAGCTTCCGGCCCGCTTAATTTCCCCTGCCGGACAAAATATTCCGCGGCTTGAGCCCGGATATCCTCGTCGGGAAAAGCAGAAAACATCTCCATATCCAATCTCCCGGAAGAACCTTCGATACCAGCCGCACCTACTCCATAATCATCAACAAGCCGTTCTAAAATATTCGCAATATTGTTCTGCGCTTCGTAATTACAATGCGCATCCTGGATATGGATAATAACCTTCTGCGCTCCCTTGCTTCCTTTATATATTTCCTTAATCCGGCCCCATTCCGCCGGAATAGTAAATTTAAAAATATCTTTCGGCTCCTGGACATCAGTATTTTTTGTTCCTGATGTTTCCTGCGCGTAACTTGTGATCCCATTTACCATGCAAAAACATGTGGCCGCAATTATAACTGCAATTCCCCGGACAATCCCTTTTTTCATAAACTAATCCTCCCTAATCTATTATACCAGCCATAACCCCTTATCAATAAGTTTTAAAAAGCAGTAAAGTGTATCATATGACTGCTTTAATGTCAATATACGCATAATCATTAAAATTTGCAAGAAAAAATAAGATACTCCGTCGGCAGGAGTTAACACATATCCGTCGCTTTTTATTTAAAAAGTTCTATAAAAATAGCATTTGATATTTTATTGGGATATTCCAAAAGCATTAAACATCATCTGCATATATCCCAGTCCATCCACATTGACCCTTTCAAATCCGTCAATCGCGTTAACCAGCAGCGGCAGTTTTACCTGAGCAACTTCTGCGAAATAAAGAGATTTAACATTATCCATGGGGATAAACTGTCTCTGCGCATCAACAGCATAAACAACAATAGACTTATCTGATTTCATGTCCAGGAATGAATCTATGCGTGACTGCTCATAGACTAATTCCTGCGGCTCAGTTATAATACTTTTTAAAACACCCTGCTCATACTCTTCACACTTGGTAACTTTTAAAACACCGTTATCATAAACACTGCTTGTAATTTTACTAACATCTCCCTCTTTCAATTCCACTACATAGCGTACGCCGGAAGATCCGGTAAAATCCACCATTTTCACACCTTTAAATTCCGCATTAATTTTAAAAGCATCTGTTATTAACCCTTTACCAAACAAAATACTTCCATTAATTAATTCCCGGTTACTTGCAAAACTATGTGCCTGGCTGATAAATCCCTTTGCCTGCACACTATTTTCCGGATCTTTCAGCAACTGGCTCATTTTCTCAATTGCGGTTTGGGCATCAACATCCGGAAATTCAACTTGGGCCAAATCTCTTAAATAAGAAACCTCATCCTGTTCATGCAGTATTTTCTGTTCTAAAACACCTGTTTTTTGCCATTCTTCAAATTTTTCTCTTGTCATATAAACAACTCCGCGCCGTAAGCCCGCGGAGGCATACTGCTCACCTTCTTCTGTAACTGATAAATACGGAGCATCGATTACGATTACTTTTTGACCATTTATTTCAAAAACATTTACATTATCTACAGCTAATTCGATATCATTAGACATATCCTCCCCGGACATTTCCCGACGGATATTATATTCATTCTGTTTAATAACTCCCTGACGCAAACCAATATCCAGTATGCCCCTGGCAATATTTTCATTAGCCTGGATTTCGTTCCCCATACCGGTTGAAGAAATCGATGGTGCAGTTTCTCCAGCTTCCGGTTTAATCGTTACATTAACTTTTGCCCGCACCAGCATAGACTTAGCTCCGTCTTTTTCCCCCTGATAGAAGCCGACGCTGACAACTTCATCAATAATATATTCTCCGGGAACTTTATCCGTCATGCTGATTGTTTGATTATTGGTTCTGTCAACTACAGTTATTAACGATATCTTCATTTCTTCAGCTTGATCTGCTGTTCCAACTACAGATACACGCGCATAAGATTCTCCGGCTTGCTTACTTAATATCCCGCCCTGCTGCGGAATCAATACA
>JBDRPX010000002.1:0-5359 GCA_043826565.1 Candidatus Omnitrophota bacterium | reverse complement strand
ATCCACAGCGCCAATGGCCTAACAAGTCAATGAAGCTGACCCCTTAATTCGCGGGCGCAATCAGGTCTGAGGCTTCGGAAGGGTTGTCTTTAGTTTCACAGTCCTCGGCTTCAAGTCGGGGCAGCTTATCTCTATCGTTAGACAGATAAAATTATGAGTAATGAAAAAGCAATATTTTTTTGGGAAGGTCTTAAGTGGGATGTTAATTACGATATAAATGGAGAGCCTGAACCTTTTGCACTTTGTCCAAAATGTCATTGTAGATTAACTAAATCTAAAGAAAAATATTCTATTGGAGAATATAAATATCGATGTATAAATTGTGATTTTAAAATTACATTGGATAAATCTATAGAGGATAAAGGAAAAGATTTTTTATGTGTAAAGGATTCACTACAGTACAAAGATGCCGAAATAATTAATATTGATGGTGAACTTATTAAGGTGCAACGAAAAGAGCAAAAAGATGAAGACTATTGGATTGATGTAAAGATGTCTAGAAATAAGAAAGGTGAATTACAGTTGATGGTTTTAGCTGGAAGCAGAAAGAGTAAAGATAAAACACAATTATTTTTAGATCCTAAAAATGAACGTTTAGCTTTTGATCAAAATAATGATCATCCAAGTAAAATATTTACCAAAGTAGTTGGCATTTTTAAAAATTCCAAGTCAGAAATTCACTCTAAAGATACAGAATTAGGGAAATAGGGGGAAATAGGGGACAGTTACCATTAAAAGCCTAACCCATCGCTGCAGTTGACGGCGAGTACGCCGCAACTGAGCTTTGTCGTTGGACTCACAGAGGATAAGCGGATGAAGATCAAAATAGCCACTATGTTGTTAGTAACAAGCCTGCTGGTATGCGGCTGCTCTGGTAAACAACCTTCGACGGAAGGGTCCAGTAAGCACCTCTTGGATGAAGGACTTACCCGTGCTGCAATGGAAACAGTCATTAGGTTCAATAAATCAGTAATGACGAGAACAGCTCCGTCCGCTGAAATCCCGAATGAGTTCTGGGCACCGGAAATCAAAAATATGGAACCACTAAAAGTTTACTGGCACAACAACAATCTCGCCATAGTCTTGAGAGATTCCATGGGGAAAGTGGATGGGATGTACATCTATGTCCCAATTTCTTCATACTTGCCTCGTGGTGATACGATTCAATTGACATTTGGACAGGAGATATACACATTCAGAGTGAAGGAGTGATCCTAACAACTCGCTGCAGCCGACCTCGCTATCGCTCGGCGGCTGAGCTTTATCGTTAGACATTTTTTGAATTACACTGAAATAGGTAATGCAACTCTACTCAAATGAGGTGCTATATGCATAAACCTTCAGCAACTTTTTTTCAACCACTTGATGGAGATCAGGTAGGCTCAAGAGTCACAATCCGTGGGTGTACTCAAAATATTCCCTCGGATTCCTATCTTTGGATAGCTCATCGACGAGCTAAAGGCGGACTAATTTGGCCGAAAGAACCCAAAGTCAATCCTGATAAAAATGGAGATTTTTCCTTGAATACATTCGAGGGCGGAGCACCTGGCAAACTTGTTATTTCCCTACTCCTTGTAAATGGTATTACTAATCGTGAATTTGAGCAGTGGATAGAAAAGGGCCACAAAACACAAAACTACCAAGGAATCAATCTTGACAACTATAACGGAGTTGAATTGACCAATATCGAAGTAACATATAATAATAAACAGCCACTTCGTATTTTCTATAGTTACTCTCACGATGACGAGGATCTTAGGAAGGAACTGGAAAAACACTTGGTAATGATGAAACGACGCAACCTAATAGTTGAGTGGCACGATAGGTGTATAATTGCTGGAGAACCATTGGCCCACAAAATTCGGACTGAAATTGACAGGGCAGACATCATACTTTTACTGATTAGTTCCAGCTTTATGGCTTCAGATTATTGCTATCAAGAAGAAATGGCACGTGCACTTGAACGTCACAAAAAGGGAGAAGCTCGAGTAGTACCGATTATAGTTCGTGCGGTTGAATGGAAAGATTCACCAATAGGACATTTGCTAGCGATTCCTACAGATGGCAAACCAGTAAAGTCATGGGCACAGGAAGATGAAGCCTGGGTAGATGTAACTCACGGTATACATAAAGTTATAGAGACTATGCAATGAATTCGAAACTTATCCATATGTCTAATAACTCGCTGCAGCCGACCGCCAAAGGCGGCGGCTGATCTCGGGCGTTAGGCAAAAGGAGAGAGAAACATGTGGCCATTCAAGAAGAAGCAGAATGTTGCAGCCGCCCAGGATTTAGAAACTCAGACATTAGGCAACCATGGAAAAACGGAGAAAAGCATCAACAATAATTTGAAAGTTATAATTGAGGAAATTCAGAAAAAGCTCAAAGACCCTGATGGCAACATACGTACGGAGACAGTTTATAGTCTTGCCATACCTCCGAGAAGTCATGTAGTGCCCAGTGAAATTAGAGTTAAAATGATGGCATCAGTTTTAAGAAATGATGATTACGTAATTGCAAGATCAGATGCTGCAAAAGCAATTTCACGTTGGGCATCAGAACTCAGAAACCTTTCGGCATTTGGTGACAATTCGTTATTAGATGACAAGGAAGTGGTCATAATTGTTCCCGTACTTATCGAAGCCCTGTCAGATACTGGCACTGTCCCAAGTTGTGCTGCAGAAGCGTTAGGACATATTGGTTCAAAAGCGGTCTCCGCAGTCCCTGCGCTTATTCACCTTTTGGAAAGTAAAGACATTTTTTTGCAACTTGCTGCTTCAGACGCGCTGAAAATGATAACTGGCGAAGACTTAGGTCAAGATTTGTCCAAATGGCAAAATTGGTGGGATAAAAATAAATCTTCTGTATCCTGAATAGGTATGCCGTTGGATGGCCAGACTTGATTACTATGTTTCAAACAAAAAGGGCATCGCCTAACAATGGCATCAACACGGACGCGGCTGCGCCGCGCCGGTTATGCCTGGCGTTAGACAGAGAAAGATATATATTCGTGGAAGAAAGGGAAGAAAGTAAACAGTTTACGGAAAGGGGAAAGGGAAGAAAGTAAACAGTTTACGCAGAAGAAAGAGAAGAAAGTAAACAGTTTACGCAAGTCCTTTAATATCAAGGGATAACAAGTAAAATGTTTTCTTTTAGAGACATATTAGCCTAACCAGTCGCTGGAACTGACTCGCTTCGCTCACCGCTTATTTTGTCGTTAGGCCGACACGTGTAGCTGGACCATCTCTATATAGACAGAAGGTAGAATATGGGAATTATACGCGTCTATGCTGATACCTCCATCTTTGGCGGAGTATACGACGAGGAGTTCAAGCAGCCAAGCCTGACTTTCTTTGAACAAGTCAGGGCTGGTCAGTTTGTGCTGGTCACATCGGCTGTGGTGCAAGCTGAAATCACGCTGGCGCCTCTTGCCGAACAGTAAAGTAAGAAGAAAGTAAAAGAAGAAAGAAGAAGAAAGTAAACAGTTTACGAAGAAGAAGAAAGAGAAGAAAGTAAACAGTTTACGCAAGTCCTTTAATATCAAGGGATAACAAGTAAAATGTTTTCTTTTAGAGACATATTAGCCTAACCAGGCGCTGCAGTTGACGGCGAGTACGCCGCAGCTTAGCTCTATCGTTAGACTTACAAGAGAGCAGATTTACAAGCGAAAAGTTAGCCGTTAAGCGAGAGATCGGATGGAAAACGAGAAGTCGGATGGTAATCAAAAGCTCAGATGGGAAGCGAGAGATCGGATGAGAATCGAGAGCTCAGGCGAATAAGCGAAACATACGAGAAGGAAATCTAACCAGAAAAATGAACCTGACCAGGAGCAGGTGATTTTTGTCGTTAGACTTACAAGAGAGCAGACTTACAAGCGAAAAGTTAGTCGTTAATCGAGAGATCGGATGGAAAACGAGAAGTCGGATGGTAATCAAAAGCTCAGATGGGAAGCGAGAGATCGGATGAGAAGCGAGAGATCAGGCGAATAAGCGAAACATACGAGAAGGAAATCTAACCAGAAAAATGAACCTGACCAGGAGCAGGTTATTTTTAGCGTTAGACATAGGAGATGTAAAAATGCCAACAATTTCTATGTTTTATGGAATTCTAATTCGGATGTTTTTTCGAGATGCCGAGAAACATCATGTACCACACATACATGCTGACTACCAAGGGCAAGTAGCAGTGTACTCAATTTCTGATGGAATGATTCTGGCTGGTGAAATACCACCGAACAAGCACAAACTGGTCGTCGCGTGGATTGAGATTCATCAAGAAGATTTACTTGCCGACTGGAACCTGGCTGTAAACGGCAAAAAACCATTTCCAATCAAAGGGATCGATCAATGAAAATAGCAAAACTCTCTCCAAAATCCAACTGGGTGTTGTCCATTATTGCAGATGATGGTCGCATTGGCTATTTTGATGTTAGTCCCTATCTGGAATACGAGGCGTTTGAAGCCCTTCGAGATCACAACGAATTTCTGAAGGTCAGGAACGGTGGATACTTCGTCGAATGGGATTGTGGTGCTGATTTGTCAGTTGATACTATTGAGGCACGATGGCAGGTAAGGTAAGGAGTTGAAAAGTGGAGAAATAGGGACAGATACCCTAACCAGGCGCTGCAGTTGACGGCGAGTACGCCGCAACTGAGCTTCATCGTTATGTGAAAAAATAAAGGAGAAAACCAAATGAGAGATACTGTGCAAACTGTTGGCAACATGATTGACAAAACAACCGTTTCAATAATAAGTTCTGTTGACGAAGCTGGGTTTCCTAATACAAAAGCAATGCTTCCTCCAAGAAAAAGAGAAGGGATAAAGTACCTATACTTTACAACCAACACATCTTCTATGAGAGTAAAGCAATATACTGATAATTCAAAAGCATGTGTGTATTTCTTTGATAAGAGATTTTTTAGGGGAGTTATGCTTAAAGGAACAATGGAAGTTTTACAGGATAATAAATCAAAACAAATGATCTGGAAAGATGGCGATGAAATGTATTATCCAAAAGGCGTAACAGATCCTGATTATTGCGTGCTAAAATTTACTGCGCAAAACGGCAGATATTACAGTGACTTTAAATCAGAGAATTTTGAAATTGAATAAGATTATAAAAACACATAATAGGGGAAATAGTGGGAAATAGGGGACAGTTACCATTAAAAGCCTAACCAGTCGCTGAAGCTGACGGCGAGTACGCCGCAGCTTAGCTCTATCGTTAGGTAAAAATCCAATCAATATTGATTAGGTGAACATAAGTGAAGTGGTTCGTAGATATTCACAATAGAAAAATCCGATTAACTGACGAAAGACAGGAGCATATTGAGAACGATCATCCTGAAATGTCCGGACAG
>JBDRPX010000001.1:0-29099 GCA_043826565.1 Candidatus Omnitrophota bacterium | reverse complement strand
TATATTTTTGCCTTTTAATGCTACAATTTTCTTGCTCCATATGATCTCCTGTTTTTTGTTTTGTTTGTCACTTACAAAATAACAGGTTTCTTACGATCTGTGGAGCTTTTTCTTGTCGCACTTGTAATTACAATCTACATATTTTTTCTTTAAAGAGTATCTAATTGATCAATATCGCCGACTCCTCCCCCACCACTATAAAAGAAACTCAGATACCTGCTTATAATATTCATTGATCTTTTCTAAGGCACTAATTCCCATAGAAATCAAAATCCCGCTTATAATAACTATTACTATGCTTATGATCAGTTTTTTCTTTTTATTTAATTCCGGATTCATCCATACCAATGGCAAGGCTAATGGTCCTACACAAAAAAAAGCAATGACAATTCCCATAGGTTTAAAATACCATTTCTGCTTTGGCTTTAGAGCTAAAAACTCTCCGCAATGTTTACATTTAATAGCTTCCTCCTGAATTTCTTCAGCACAAAACGGACATTTTTTCATTCTATCCTCCGATTCGGGTTATTCTTTACTCACAAAATCTCTTTTCGTCAAAGATACTTTAAGAGTTGCCAAGGGATCCCCAATATACAGCAACTTCCAGGGACAAGAGAATTCCCGGCTAATTTTCCGGAACCCCTGCCCAAAACTCTCACCGGCAAGTAAACGCTCCACTATTTCAAATGGCGGGTTGAATGACTGTACAAACGGCTCATCCATAGCTCCAAAGTATATATATGCCCCTTTTGACAACCAGGCACCGGCAATAGTTTTTTTGTCTTTAGGATCAACTGCTGAGGCACTATGTGTAAAATGAACTACCGAGGGAACAGAATCAGGGATGTCCTCAATCCCGCCTTTTTGTTTTGCAACCTGCCATTCACTTTTACTTCCTGAAGAATTAACAAAGGCCAAATCAAACTTGTTCCCCTCCCGCATGATTTTCCTCCATTCTTCAAGTTTGCCTTGGGTATCTTCCTTAAGTTCAGTTTTTATATAATGCCTGAGCAACTTCGCGGCAGCAGCCATTGCATATTCTTTCCAAGGGGTCTCTTGAGTGCTATAACTATTGAAAAACAGACTTTGTTTATTATAGAGGAAAACTCCGCACATTGCTTGATAAATCATCTGGGACTGATCCCCGATCAGCCTTCCGGACCAAGCAAAACGGTCCCCATAATCATCTCGATTGATCGCATCGTCTAAAGCTAAAACTCCCCCAAACTCTGAGTAATACCGATAGGCAATATCACTGGCAATCGTTATAAAATCGACCCCCTTGTTTAAAGCTTCAAAATCATACCCCCACTTCTTGATTAATTCTATTATGGTTCGTCTAAAATGCTCTTTTTCAGGATAACTCATAACAAGCGAATATAGGGGGTTAAGCGGCAGAATTTCCAAAATTTGGTCATGCGCAGACGCCAGCGCTATTCCTGCGGCAACGCCATCATCATCTTCATCATTGATGAAAACAAATCCCCGAGGGACAACCTTCCGCTGTTTTAAAATTGATTTTATTATATCCCGATCAACATCATCGACCTCTAAAACATTTTGGTCAGTCCAGGAAGCGAATAAAGCCAAATTTATTTTTTTTGTATTTATGACTCCAATATCTACTGCTTCACTCCGAACAATTTCTTCAGGCTCGAAAGCAGTAATAAATTTTCTTACTAAAAAATCTTCTTTTCCGATAAAAATTGGGAAAATTTCTTTATCTGTCCACTGGCTGATATAATATAAAAAAGTACTTAAGTCCGGAACTAAATAAACTTTTTTGACTATCTTTCTCTTAATCAGGATATCCTCCCGATATTGATGCCGATTTTGCATTTTTTCTAACATAGTTTTAGCCTGTCTGCCATAATACGAATCCGGGTCATTTTCTATTATCCGAATATAAGCCGCCATGCCGGCTTTAATATGATTAAAAAAAAGATGAATTCCGGCTAATTTATAGGCAAAAGCCGAGGCCTGCGGATGTCTCGGAAATTTTTTTAGAAAATCATTTATTTCCTTAGCGGTATTCTCAAAATCCTTCATACCGATATAGCATTCAGCCTTTAGCAAAAGTCCTTGGGCACTATTATCATTTTTCAATAATTTCAAAGCGCTATCAAAATCAGCACTTTCATTTTTTCTTACCGCCAGAATATAATTAAGCTGTTTAAGGTAATCCTGTGTATTAACGGCATCTTCTTTAAGTAAGCGCTGATACAGCTTTTCTGCTTCGTCCGTTTTTTCCTGTAATAAACATTTCTGAGCAAGTTGTTTCATGTATTCGACTTTATTATTTGATATATGTAAATTTCCTTTAAGATACCGGTAAGTTCCCCGACTGCTTTTAATTTGCTTAATCATTAGTAAAAAAGCCTTAACATCAACATAACCGACTAACCTGTCGATTTCAACCCATTCGTTTTCATAAGCGAGAAAAAGTATTGTTGGTGAGCGTTTTATCGTATACTTTTTAAAAAATTCTTCATTTTGCGGAGAGACGGCAGTAAAAATAAAATCTGCCGGCAGTTCATTTAAAACCCGCTTAGATTTAAGCGTATTATTAACCAGTTCGTTGAAAAAAAGGCCGCTCTGAGCTCCGCAAAGCACAAAAAGCAGTTTATTTTCCTTCTGCGCTGTCTTTCTGGCAGCGTCTAATCCACTCCAATCCATCTGCGCAATGCAAAGCCGTGGGCACACAATAAAATAATACATGAATAATATTAAAATAAATCGTTGTAAAATCTGCCTTACCTTCACTATTTCCCCTTTAAAAAAATTAAACTTTTACTATTTTACAATCATACTATTGTATCCTTTAAATAACACCGCGTCAAATGGCCATTTAACCTTTTTAAGATTTGCTGATTTTATTTAATTCCTTGAAAAAAAACCCTTGTTTTGGTATAGTAAGTTTCGAAACATTTCATTCCGTCTGAAACCAAACTAAATCTTAAGGAGGAAATATGAAAAATATTGGAATTATTACTAGCGGCGGAGATTGCGGGGGGCTAAATGCAGTAGTTAAAGGTGCCGCACGCATGGCGCATAAAAGAGGTCTTTGTTGTTATGTAATCCCTAACGGTTATGCCGGATTATATAACCTTGTAGAATTTGATAAACTCGTAGAATTAAGCCCAGAGAGAATCGATCTGGTGCAGGCAAATCCTGCCGGATCTGAAGCCGGTCATTCCCGGGTAAAAATCAAAAAAATTAATGATCCCAAAAAATATGACCGCATAAAGGAAGGATTGAAAAAATTCAACATCGACGGATTAGTCATAAGCGGCGGCGATGACACCGGAAGCGTTATTGTTGATTTATCCGAAAACGGTATTCCCTGTGTGCATGCACCCAAAACAATGGATATGGATTTGCAGACATATTCTGTGGGAGCTGATTCAACAATAAATCGAATTGCAAACTTTGGACAGGATTTAAAAACAACCGGAAAAACACATAACCGTATTATTGTTATTGAGGTTTTCGGAAGATACGCCGGACATACAGCATTTAGAGGCGGTGTCGCGGCCGATGCCGATGCTATTCTTATTCCGGAAATACCTACTAATTTTGATGTAATATATGAACATGTAAAAAAACGCTTTACCCGAAGAATCGAGCAAAGTGATGTAAAAGCCGGCACCTATCTCATTGTCGTCGCTGAAGGGATTAAAGACGTCCAAGGTAATGATCTTGTTGATGAATCTGCCGGCATTGATACTTTTGGACATAAAAAACTAGCCGGCGCAGGAAAATATGCCTGTCAGGAGCTTACAAAGCGTTTTAAGAAGGATCCTTCAATAAAGGAGTTCATGAAAAAAGCAAAAATGTACGTACCCGGACTCTATGAAGTGCCGGAAGTCCGTGAAGTTCGCCCCGGACATCTTGTTCGTTGCGGAAACTCCTCTGCTTATGATGTTAATTTTGGGAAAGAAGCCGGTGCCGCTGCTGTACTTTTATTAGAAAAGGGAATTATCGGAGTTACAGTAGTTGGGGTAGACGGGAAAAAAGTTAAATATTTAAATACTCCCCAAGCTATTAAGCAACGCCACGTCAATCTTGACCGGGTGATGCTTTACGAAGCAATGGGTATCTGTTTCGGAAGAACTCCGGAGGTTCCCGAAGTGGAATTTGAAGAGGTAAAAGGAACTGTCCATCGGTATCTTTGATACTTTCTTGGTTATCAAAAAACCCCGGATCATTAAACCCGGGGTTTTTTAGTGACTATTTTATAATTACTTTATGGAAAACTTTGTACTAATATCCCGCTCTGCTTTAACCCAGTGGTCAACATCAGTACCATTCTGATAACCTGACTCTTCCCATAAATGATATGCCCTGGTCTGGACATATTCATTATAGGTATTTGGACAAATCACTGTTTTCTTTTTACTTGAAGTAGTTGCTGTCTTCTTCGTTACAGTTATTTTCCTTCTTACAACCTTTCGTGTACCTCGTGTTACCATTTTTTTCTCCTTTCTTGGCCCCCTGTATAATTCCGGGCGATGGTTACCGTACTTAATCCATTGACGGCATAGCTTCCTGGATCAAAGGTAATATGCTCTCAATTTCTTCTTTAGTCATGCGTCCCAGCTTAGAGAACTTAAATTCCCCATGGCTATCTCTAATAGCGCGGGAAAGCTGAAGCTTTTTAGGTCCATTATTGTAGGAATACACGCTAACTGTCAGCCGATCAAGTTCTGTCTCTCTTTCTTTAGTGAATAAACATTTATCTAAGTTTGCATCATACGGCATAATTAATTCTCCCTCCTTTTTTAAACAGTTCCTTTTAAATAAGCCTGTCTTTTTTGTTCGGAAAAACGTTCAATTGCATAGCGAAGCATAGTTCTGGGCATTTTTTTATATTCTTTCCGCAGAAAAAATTCTTCACTTTCAATATCACGTTTTCCTATTTCTCGCAGCATCCAACCAACTGCCTTATGGATAAGGTCCTCCTTATCCTTCAATAAAATCCGGGAAATCTTTAAGGTCTGAGTAAATTGCCCATTCCGGATAAATGCAAAACTTGCAATAATTGAGATCCTTCGTTCCCAAAGATCAATGGATCTAGCCAATTTAAATAATATTGTTTTATCCTTCTTCAGCAGATAATCTCCAATTATCCGGCCCGCTGTTAAATCCACAAGATCCCAATTGTTTATATACCGAGTATACTTTAAATAAATAGTAAATATAACTTTTTTTTTAAAATTATCTCCCTTTTCATACTGCAAAATCAGGATAATTAAAGCCAGTAGTCTTTCTTCATGAATAGCAGATTTTAATAATTCCAACACGCTTTTTAAGTCAGCATCAATATATTGTTGGGCAATTTTTCTTACGGACGGGACAACAACACCGATAAACTTATCCCCATGGCCATATTCTCCCGGCCCGGTTTTAAAAAAACTCTGTAGTATTTTTGCTTTTTCTTTATTAGCGTGTTTCTTGAGATCTTTGCGTAATTTCTTAATCAGCATCATTGAATATCTTCGTAAAGCTCCTTCGATTCCTGGAGACTCAAAATTCCGTCATTATCTGTATCATATTGCTTTTCCAATTCAGTATCCACTTTTGCTTTTCCATGGGTTTTGATTAAAGCATACTTAGCTTTCAATAACTCCTGAGCTTCCGCAGGCTGTAAAAAGCCATTACCGTCTGTATCATACTTTTTCTCTAAGACAGTATTTACTTTAGAATCAGTATACCTCCACGCGGCTCTTTTTTCTTGTTGTTTTTTTTCAATTTTCACTTCTTTACGGTCAATTACTCCGTCCTTATTCTTATCGACCTTTTTAAATTTGGTCCCCCGGCCGGCATAAGCAGCTGACGGCACTATACATATCCCAGTAAGAATCAGCGCCACCGCGAAAAACTTCCGATATTTCATCGCTCCCCCCTTTCTTGAATACTGCACATTATACAAACTATCTTGGAGTATGTAAAATAAAAAACTTCTTTTCACCGGCCCGAACAGGAATTTTTCCTAACGAATAAGCTCCCAAATTATCTCCGCTAATACCAAAAGATTCAACTGATAATTCATATTCTCCCGGTGATAAGATCAATCTTGCCATCCTGATTTGATCCGGCAATGTTTGCCAGCAACGTAAATCAGCTTGCTCCGCAACGATATTGTAGATATTCGCTAAAAACCTAAAACATCCGGCGGTCATATCACCGAATTTTTCTTTTACATTTTTTTCCTGCTTTTTCTCGACCATATATCTTCCGGCCGCCCGCAAAGCTGATTTTGCCATAAATCTCAATTTTCTACTTTCTAGATTCTTTACAGCAATTGCTCCGATATTTTCGACAAGATCTGAATCAGAAAAAAATACATTGCCATCAGTATGCGCAGCTAATAATCTTGATGAGGTGATTCCGTAAGGCCTCTGCTGATACTTGGGGAAAGCAACCTTAACCATCGCGCCATCCGGCAACGGCACAGTAAGACTCTCTTCCACCTTCACCGGAGAAAGCCCGACATATTGGATTAAATAAATTTCTCCTTTTGTTTTTTTATCATCTAAATTAGATGACTCGACACCTCGATACTTGAGTTTATATTTACCAAACTCAGCCAACCCCATAAATCTGGCTGTGGTCAGCAAATTCTCTTTTAAAACACGCGGGACTTTACCCCCATAGTTTTGCGTGTAATCATTTTCATATATTTTAGCAGAGTTGCGGTAAGAGATAAAAGCATCATTAAGATCTTCATTTGTTCCGCTACACTCATAAAAAATCCCCATGAGCAGCCGGGCAAAAGCATCTTCCTTATAAACATTTTTTTTATCATCATCATCATATTGACTATTAATAACATTTAGTTTTGAATCAACATCACGGGCTTCAACCAATGCATCTTCATAGTTACCGTTTAAAGCGTAATTAATCGCCTGAAAGATATTGATCAATACATGTTCAAAATCTTCACCATGGTACGGAGCCGAATAATCATTAATTATCCATGTCGCCGCAATCTTACTTACCGACTTAGTATAAAGATCGTCAGACTTCTGTTGTGCTTCCTTAAAAGTATCAATACTATCTTTATACTGTTTGCCAAGATGCTCTATGTATCCTCTATCTAAAAGATAGAGCAATTCGTTGTTTTTGCCGTAAATATTAGGCTTATCTCCTAAAGCACCTAACGCTCCTGAGTAATTACTCGAAACTAACATCGCATCCACCGCCGGTTGTCCCTTCGGGAACGATGCGCAGGATGAAAGCAACACAAAGAGCGATATAATAACTATCGCTCTTTGCATAAGAACAATAATAGTTTTTAAAGATTTTTTATACATTTTTATCGATAAAACCTCAGAAACTTAAAGGGAAAAAGCACTCTTTTTAACATACTTTTTCACTTCTTTTTCGCCGATCCAAACTTTCCGATTATTTAAAATATCAATCAGTTCCAGATTTACCTGATACATAATAACATATTTACCTTTTACTTCATCTTTAACTGAATTAATTGTTCCTTGCAGCATAAAGTCCGCTCCGGTTTCATGGCCTTTAGCTTTAATTGATTCAGCTTCGGTATATCCTTCGGCTGTTTGATCATCTCTTTCCGCTCTTATCTCCTCACGTTCTTCTTTAGAAGCAACAAAACCTACCAGCCCGGAATTAATGAGACTTTTTTCTAAATCTTTAGTGAATACCTGAGAATTGATATGCTCATGGCTTCTGTTTTTGACAGTACCGATAATTACCAGAGGCATCCTCCCTGATTTTTCATTAAATTGATTTATCCACGGCCTGTCCACACAATCTCTAATCATTTCTTCGGCAACAAATCGGGAATCAGTATCATTCCACCGGCCGCTTAAGTCAATGGTTTTATCGACTTCCGTACGTTTAACTGTTCGTCCGCCGCACCCGGATAAGATACTAACAACAGCAAAAATAGCGATTAAAGCAATAATTCTTTTATTCATACCCCCTCCTTTTTCACATATAACACATTTTATCAAATCTAAAATTCTACTATCTGCGAATTGCATCATTTATTTCGTCTACAAGTTTTTCAGATAAATCTAAAGCCGGCAAACCCTTTTTTCTGGCTTTAACGTCTATCCAGACCGGTTTATTCTCAACCTGTGTAACTTCCACAAGAATCTCCGCTTCATCAACAAGCGCTTTCAGGCTTATTCCCTGAACATCTTTCGATTCCTGGAGAATTTTACCGCGTTTTTCTAAAACCTGCCGGCAAGCTTCTACAGCCTTGGGGAAATCAACCTTGCGCTCTAAGCGGACAGTGTCCATAGAAATAGTCGCTCCGGCGATTGCCCCAGACCCAACAAGTAATGCGGTACATCCGGATAAAAACATAGCAACAGAAAATACACAAATAAAACTAACTGCTTTTTTCATCACGGCCTACTCCTTTCTCGAATGAGCACATAACTTATAGAACAAAGTGAAATAAGTTTATTGTGCAAGTTTGATCCGCCGATTTTTGTGGCGGATAAGATATCTACCTTATTCCCCGATAATTTTTACTAAAATTCGCTTACGCCGGCATCCGTCAAATTCTCCATAAAAAATTTGTTCCCAAGGCCCAAAATGAAGTTTTCCGTCAGTAATTGCCACGACAACTTCCCGCCCCATGATACTGCGCTTTAAATGTGCATCGGCATTATCTTCACCAACATTATGATGATATTGAGCTGGCGGATCATATGGTGCAAGTTTTTCCAGCCATTTAGCAAAATCTTTATGCAAGCCGGCCTCATTATCATTTATAAATACGCTGGCAGTTATATGCATAGCATTAACCAAACACAAACCATCATTAACTCCGCTTTTTTTTACTAGTTTTTCAATATCCGGAGTTATGTTTATATACTCCTGTCTGATTTTCGTATTAAACCAGAGCTCCTCTGTGAGAACCTTCAAATTTATTCCCCCTAAATTTTGCGATTACTTCTTAATTCAATCGGCACATATTCATTATCAAACGATCCTGTATACATAGATCTTGGCCTAAATATTCTATTATTCTGCATATATTCCTGAACTCGCGCAGTCCAGCCAGCTACACGGCTAACTGCAAAAATAGGAGTATAAAACTCAGCTGGTATGCCCATTGACGCATAAACAATTCCTGAATAAAAATCAACATTAGGAAATATCTTTTTATCTTTACCCAGCGTAGATATTACTTCTTTTTCCAATGCTTGAGCAATTTTAAATAATTTTTTGCCATTATTACTCTTTTTAGTCATAAATTTAGCTAAAGGCCCAAGGACCAGCGCCCGAGGATCATATGCTTTATATACACGATGTCCAAAACCCATAACTTTTTCTTTTTTAGCGCGTTTTTTTTCAAACCAAGGTTTAACATTTTCAACTGAGCCAATCTCATTAAGCATTTCAATTACTCGCTCATTAGCTCCGCCATGCAAAGGACCTTGCAAAGCAGCAATCCCTGCTCCAACTGATATATAAACATCAGAAAGAGTTGAAGCAACTACCATGGAGGCAAATGTACTGGCATTCATCCCATGATCTGCATGTAAAATAAGCGATACATCCATTATTCTCTCTTCGATAAGCGTAGGCCTTTTCCCAGTCATTATATAAACAAGATTAGCAGCAAAACTAAGACTTGGATCACTTTCAATTGGTAGAGCTCCCTGACTTAAACGGCTTATTGCTCCGGTTAAGGTTGCTACGCCAGATAAAAGATGAAAACAAGATTCTAAACCAGTAGCATGCTTAAGGTCATCAGTAATTATTTTTTCTCTTTGAGATTGCTTAAACTCATAAATAGCGTGTTCTTCTCCCATAGGTTTTGTTTCCATAGGTATAGAATCTTCATCTGCACTAATAATTTTGACTAGATTTGATGTATAATCTTGCCGATCAGCATCTGTGAATTCTTGGCGCATTAGATTAGTTCCTAATCTCAAACCAGCCATGGGATGCATTTTTTCAATTGGAAAGCTCATTAACAATCTTTTTGTATGATGCAGATTACGATATTGAATAAGTTTTTTCTTAAATGCTGATAATTGAGATTCGCTGGGTAAGTAGCCATACATTAATAAGTAACTTACTTCTTCAAAAGTAGAATAAGCACAAAGGTCAAATATATTATAACCTCTATAAATCAGCCATCCTTTTGCTCCATTAACGTAACCAATTTTTGTTTCACAGGCAATTGCACCTTCAAGACCTGGGCCCACTACACAGTTAACTGGCCAGCTTAGTGGTTTAGAAAACTCCGGCTCTGGCTCATGACTAGTTTCCTTGATTGCCTGTGCTTTAGCTTTTAATATAATTTCGGTTATTTCACTTGTTTGTGCATGCATTTTCCGATATCTCCTTTTTGTTTTTAAAACATCTTCTATTAATTTATACCTAATGTATTGCGATATTTAATGATACTATTTAATTAATAAAAAGTCAATTCCTTCATAAATAATTAAATTTGGGTAATTATAACGAATTTCTGCGTGGCGGTCATGAATTATTAGCAGTAAAAAATTACTTCTAATCTTCTTTTTTAGCTGACAAATATTCGACAATTGTTTGAGCTTCTATCGGAGTAAGTTTTGCACCTTTTCTAACCATTCTATTGACGATAGTGTCCCATTTCTCGGCACTAAACTTTCCCACAGATTTATCAATCCGTCCGATATTGTGACATTTTGTACAGCGCTCCAGTAGGAGCGTCTTTTTATTTATTGTTTGAAAATCTTCATCACCGGCAAGCCTAACTGTAAACGCTAAAACCAGCAGCAAAAAACAAAGGATTACTTGAAATAATATTTTTACACTCATCAGACTTAAACTCCCTTTAATATGATTACTCCGATGCTTTATCCTCAAACAATAACTTGCTTTTAATATATTTCAATATTTTTTCTTTACAATGTTCGTCAAGTTCAACAAACTTTACTCCCACGGCATAAACTTGATCACGCGGCCGGCCTTTCCACATAACCCTCCCGTTAAAATAAAGCCTTTCCCCATCGTCCGGAAATACAAACGAAAGCTTTAGTGTGGAATTTACGTTGATTTCTTCCTTAGTTAGTAATTTCATTCCCAAAATTCCGATATCACCGCTAATACAATTAAGATTTTCCGGCCTACCCAATATCTTAAAAATAACATCAGTAACTAAAGTACACCGTACATGCGACCTATTCATCATCATGGTCTTAGCAACCTGACTTATATATCGCAACAATTCTCGTTCTTTATCTGAATCTATGCTGACAAATTTTATACATGTATCATATAAAAACTTTGAGGCTCCGCTGCGCTGCCAGATAACCTTACCTATTGCCGGAATTGGTTCAAGAGTATCAGCTAACTTTATCGTTAATTCCAAAATTGTATCTTTAACAATAATGTCTGTTGAAATAAACTTTAGTCCTGTTTCGCTGATTTCATTTATTAAAACACATACCGGAGGTTTAAAAGAGTCTTTAATTCGATAATTGACTTCTCCAGAGACCGGCAGCTCTACCCTGGTTCTACGTTCTCTCATACTTATTTAGTCCCCTTTCACATCTCTATTTTACCCCGCGAGCACTAACTAGGTCAAGAAAGATTCTACGCAGCATAAAAAAACGGCTTCTTTTCATAAGAAGCCGTTTTGAACGCCGAAATAATCTTTTAGATTATTTGATCCAGACCTCGCTGGATACCTCTAGTAATAGCTCCTGTATCTCCGTCATACGCTATTAATGTTGCCCGGACAAGATCTTCCGCAAAATCATTAAGGATCATATGCTCTGCTAATAATTCCGTATATTCTACAGGATTATTACTAATATCAAACTTAGAAACTATCACGGATAACGCTAAATCCGCTTCAAGTAAACCGTCAAATATTGCCGCGAAATTATTCTGGATAGAATCTTCAATTTCCAGGTCCGTGTAACCTTTTTCCGCTAAGATATCTTTTATCCAGGTTATTGTGTACCCTGCGGAAATAATTGTAATGTATGCTTGAGGCAGAGGAATAGTTATCGATTTATAAAATTCAGCAATCAGGGTATTGGCCAATAAATTTACGTCATCAACTTTTGCCCGGGCGGTTGATAATTGCACCACGATATCATCGGCGCTCATCCCCAGGTAGTTCTTCATATAATCAGCAGCCACTCCCAGAACAACATCTTCGCCACATCCAATTTTAATTAGAATCGAAATAACCTGATTATCACTCCAGGATAAACCATCCTGATAAGCACCCTGCGTATTACTAAGCGCAACATAAATATCCTGCAAAGAAAAAGCTTCCATCTTATTTAAAAGTTTGGCAACATATTCCAGCTGATAACCCTCTTGCGCAAAGTAAGCGGAAATGTCTTCTAAACTATACCCCTCGCCAAGCATTTGCTGAACAGTCATTGCTTCTTGAGTTGTCGCCAGGTCATAATTTCTTGAACGTTCATCATTTAACCCTGCCCGAATATGCGCATAATCAAGATTGTCTATGGATATCACAAAATAATAAGCTATTTCTACATAATACCTGGCAAAATTATTTAATACCAATTGAGTAGTAAGTTCCTGGATATATTCCTTGCGAAAAGCATCCGTTGAACCTTTCATCATAAGATAAACAATATTTCTTTCATCTAATCCTGCTTTAGCTAACTCTTGGACAATCGTTCCCATTTCAGACTCAAATGTCGCCAGGACATCTGCTTCGGAAAAACCTTTAGCAGTCAGGATATCGATAATTTCAGAAAATGTAAAACCGGCAGTCAGAAGATCAACAAAAGAAGCTGCCGTATTTGTTGCTTGCTCCACATAAAGGTCATTCTGAATTACCTGAGTTAAAGCCTGCCCCCGATCTACCTGCAAATCATCAGCAGGATCCACAGTACCAACTAAAATTTGAATTATTTCTTCGTTTGTTTTACCTTCAGATCGAAGCTGATTATAAGCAATGGTCATCGCATCAACACTGTCATAGCCTCCATTCACTAGAGCCGTAACAACATCTTTGATATTCTGCCCGCCATTTGCATTAATAACCGCTGTATACACATCACTCAAACTTTCCCCAAGCCCTCTGAATACTTCTACAACAATATCCAAACTCATTCCCGAGTTAAGAAAAGCTTCACAAGCATCCTGTTTTGAATAATCCCGAGAGAACAGTGAAACCGCAACCAACTCAGCTTTTTCCTTCTGGTCTGCTGTTATTCCGGTTTCCGCATCAATTATTCCGACTAACTCAGTAATTATGTCCGCCAGCGTATATTCCGGGTCAGCTTCAAGGATCTCGACAATATTCAAATAAACACTGGCGAGATCAAACCCGCCGTCTATTAAAGCAGCCGCAACTTCCGCGATAGTATTATCTGTTGATGCAATTAGCGCATTATAGGCATCGGATATACTAATTCCTACTTCTCTAAGCACTCCGGCGGTATCCTCCAGATTAAATCCATTGCTTAAAAAGGCCCCGGCTATTTGCTCAGTTGAAAAATGAACTTTTAATGCTTGCGCGAACAACCGGGCAACAATCGCCTGTTCATTCGTCATCGAATCTTCACTATCCATAGAGCCCAGAATTTCATTTACTAATTGTGTCGCTGTATACCCATAGTTATGGGAAAGATCCGTAACTACTATGGCAAAAATTGTATTTACGTCAAAACTGCCATTCATTAATCCCAGAGTTATATCCCTTATATTTTCAACTCCGCCAACCTCAATCAGAGCTGCGTATGTATCAGAGAGTGTTACTCCCGCCCCAAAAAACCCCTTCGCCAGAGTACTATAAGAATATCCTTGCGCTAACATCCCCGTACTAATATCAGTTAAACCTATCCCCTGTGAATGCATCTGTTTTACTAATTCAACAGCATATCCACTAAGCGTATTCTCATCAGACATCGCGCCGATAATTGTCCCGACAATCTGCTCTGCAGTTAATCCCTGTGATAATAAATTAGAGACAGCATTTTGAAATACTAAGGATACATCATAACCGCCGGCAATCATGCCGCCGACAATACTGCTGATATCCTGTCCGGAAACAACCATCCCATTATACGCGTCTGTAACGCTAATGCCCGCCTGCTTAAACCCTTTCGCAACAGCATCTAAACCATATCCGTTATCAACCATCGCCGCGCAAATACCATCCAACGCATACCCCTCATTACATAGTGTAGAAACAAGCAGTGTGACCTGAGAAGCTAAATTATTATCTTCAGAATTCGCCCCTAATATCAAAGTAACGATCTGGGCTGCTGTATTTCCTTCTGCTTTAAGCGCGCTTACTGCGGCTGCCATAACATCTGCCGCGGAATATTTAGCGCCGTTAATTAATGCGCTGACAATATTTGTTATGCTCTGCCCGGAAACAACCATCCCATTATACGCGTCTGTAACGCTAATGCCCGCCTGCTTAAACCCCTTCGCAACAGCATCTAAACCATATCCGCTATCGACCATCGCCGCGCAAATACCATCCAACGCATATCCGGATGCTGTCATAATTTTTACCAGTAAAGAGGCCTGGTCACTTCTAATATTATCTAAAGACATCTCACCGATTGTCACAGAAATAATTTCCTGTACCGTAAAACCTTTTGCCATAAGATCCGTAACCGCGATAGTATAAACATCCCTAGAATTATAGTTACCGGCTAATAAAGAAGTAATAACATCCGCAGCAGTAAGACCCGCGTCTGTCATCGCGGTATAGGCATCTTCAACCCCAATTCCGCTACGTTTAAAAATTCCCCCGACATTTTCAAGAGTAAAACCCTCCTCCATAAAAGAAATACAAATATCCATAAGCGCATGGCTGCCGCTCAATATCTGTGTTAAAGATATCGCCTTATTAATTTGAGCGGAGGTCGGCGTCCCACTACTAATTACTCCGACCAATAAATCAAGAATTTGATCTAGTCCGTATCCATTATCTTCTAATTTAGAGACAATAAAAGTTAAGCCTGCGGCATTGCCATATAGACTTTCCGCGATTCCTTGAACAACAGCATCGAGACTTTGGCCGGCAGTAATCATGCTTGAATACACGTCTTCAAGGCTAATCCCCGCAGAGTTAAATCCGTTTGCTACTGTCTGAAGACTGTATCCTTGTTCAATAAATACAGTACAAACTTCTTCAGAAACAAATCCTTCCAAACTCAAAACCGCAACCAATTTAGAAGCCTCACCACTTAAAGGGTTATCATCAGATATGGGCCCCAATATCACAGAAACAATTTGTTCAGCCCCATACCCCTGATTTTTTAAGTCCGCTACTGCTGAACTAAACACATCAATTGCCGCATACCCCTGTCCAATCATCCCGGAAACAACAGCACTCACATTTTGACTGTTATTAATAAAAGCAGTATACGCCTCCGCGACGCTTACACCCGCCTCCTTAAGAAAACCTGCGCTTGACTCCAAATCAAATCCTGCGCCCGCAACAGCTTCGACGATTTGAGTAATCGTAAATTTATTCACTTCCGGCTGGTCAGTATCCATTACATTCACAAGCATCTCAACCAAAACATTAGCAAGGCTCATCTGTTTATCTGTTGGCCCGCTTTCCGGATTAATCGAGCCAATTAACTGCGTAAAAATTTCGGTAATATTATAATCGAGCTGTTCAATTACCGAATTATAAATATCCGCGACATCATAGCCAAGAGTAATTAACACCGAAACAACTTCTGTCCCCGTACTGCCGCTGGAATCTTTTAAAGCTTCCCATATCTGGCCTATGGTTATTACCGTGCTTTCTTCAGTATTCAAAGAATCCGCAATGTCTTTAAAAATCTCTGCGGTTTGGCTTAGAGTAAATCCTATATTCATTAATTCCGTACTGATCGGTTCTAAATCAAAACCATATTCATACAATGCCTTGCTTAGGTTTTTCACCTGAACAAGCTGAATATCTGTAGCACCCTCTTCTACATCAAGGACCCCGATTATCTGAACTAAAATTTCATTAATTGCATAGCCTTCTCCGGCAAGTTTGTTTACTACCGTTGAGTAAACCTCCGAAGTATCGTAACCCGAACCAACTAAAGCATTAAATACTTCCTCAAAACCAAGCCCGAGAGTTACTCTTAAAACATCGTATACATCAGCAACACTTAACGAAAGATCATCAAACCCATCAGCTGCCGCGAAAATCTTCACTACATCATTAAGACTAAATCCACTATTTATAAAAGCACTGGCAATTTCATCTAAAGTAAACCCGGCACTGAGCATTGCCTGCACTATCTGAGCCCGTTGTTCAGTAGTAACCCCAGATATTTTATCCATGAATATTTCACTCATTAAATTGTGTAAAGTATCTGCATTATATGATTCGCCCAGGATTTGATTGACGATATCAACATCGCTAATCCCAGGGTTTAGTTCTTTAACATAACGAATAGCCACCCCAAACACTTCATTCCCACTGTATCCGCCAGCTAATAATGCGCCCACAACATCCTTTATTTGATGTCCACCGGAAGAATCAATCATTGCGCTAAAAATTTCTTCAACCGAAAGGCCCGCTTCCTTAAATATTTCCGCAATTTGATCCAAAGAGTATCCATTTTCCAGAAATGCTTCGGTAACCTCTTGAACAGATTGGGTAGTCAGCATATCCAAAGTAAAATTTACAGACTGCGCTATTGTCTGCTGTTCAGACATTGCCACTTCTATTTCCGATTCCTGCGCAACAGGCTCAACAACCGCCTCTGCGGTATTATTTGCAAATTCTGCAGTTAACGGTTCACTATTTAAAGTATTAAGATAAATATCTCCGGAATCGGTTGGAATGGCCAAAGTATCGGTTTGGTCGGAATCACTAAAGTCTTGATCAGTTCCACTTTCATTCTGAATGCTAATAAGTTCATCCACCACGGCAATCTGACAAACACCAACTGGAACAGAATAGAAAATTAAAGAAATTAAGAGTAGGGGGGTAAGGCTTGTTAAAAATTTCTCTTTTTTCATTGCAAACCCACTTTCACAATAAAGTATAATAAATACACTAACTAATAAAAATAAACTTTTTCAACTTCTTTAATAAGATAACTTAATTAAATGCTTTATTTGTTATTATGATGCATCTTTAAATAATAGAAACTTTTTTGAGAGATTTAACTTGATAGGTCTTTGGGAAGATATTACTTTCTAATTTTCAATAAATGCTTTAAATATTTAAAATATAAAATTATAATATAATAATTTGAAACTGTAATGCTATCTTCCCTAACTATCACCCCTCCTTTTCCAGCCTTTACCATTTATGCTTTAAAAAGCCTACTTCTCCAATTTATCTTACATTAAAGTATACCATACGACGGAGAATTTGTCAAAGTCACAACCAATTGAAAACAAATACATTGCAATAATCGGCACGAAGAATTAATTTTTTTGGGGAAATAATCAGGTCAATAATTTTTATTTGATTTAAGTTTATCTTTTTGAATCTTCTTTTTTTCGCGGAGAAGGCGTGATATATCTTTTTTTCTGCGGGTTATTCTCTCTCTGGGCATAGAATCTAAAATTTCATCCAATCAGTGACTTCTTCAAAAGTCAAACTCTCAGGATTTGCTTTGTATACCTTAATTTTATCCGAACCTTTGTGGTCCGAGGGAGAAAAAGTTATGTTTCCCATTACTCCGCCTGAATCAAAATCTGTTAAAGATTCAAGCGCATCTCTTACTCTTAAAGCGGTAACATCATTACCACATCTTCTGATTGCTTCAGTAAAGATTGTTCCCATAATCCAACCCTGCACATAATATATATTCGCGTCGAAGTTTGCTCCGGGACGATGCGTTATGAGAAACTCATTTATTCGCTGCATAATCAGCTCATTCCGATCACACTTCCGACAAATCGGACTTACAAAATACAAATCAACTATTTCTAAAGCATCTGCGGCAGCCATTAAAACCTGCGCATCTCCGGAATAAAAAGTACCTAGCACTGCTGTCTTAAGGCCCGCCTTATGACAGCTGTTTAGTATTGCTACCGTAGCATTACCGGTTTCCTGAATAATAAGATAATCCGGACTTAAGCGGGCAAGCCTTTGGATTTGCTGATCCGCTTCTTGGGCATCCAATTCCACAATTTCTTTACCGACTAAATCCATGCCCAGCTCTTCAACCATTTTTTCTGCTGGTTCGATCGGCGCCAGGCCAAACTCTGAGGAATTATAAAGGAAAGCAACCCTAACTGGCCGTCCCTCTACTTTAGGGTTATCATGAGCATATTTAATAAGAGCTAAATACTGATCCTTATACGAAGGGCCTAAAATAAAATTATATGGTTTAATCGGATCGACTAAACTTTCCGCCATCGAACCCGGAAGCCAGGGAATACCATCTTTATTAACATCAGATATTAATGTTTTGGAAGTTCCGGTGCCCCAACCGATAATGCCGACAACACCCTCTTTTTTTAAATCCCGATAGTATTTTTTTGCCTTAAGCAAATAATAGCCGGTATCGCGCATTAAAATTTTAATTTTTTTTCCGTTTATCCCCCCGTTTTCGTTTAAATATTTAAAGTAGTCTTCAACACCAAGCCAGGCTTGCTGTCCGACATCTTTTGTTTTGCCGGAACGGTCAATTAATACACCCAGTTTAATTTGTCCATCAGGACCAGCAATAGCTTTAATCGTACATACCAAAACACAAATCAGCCATACACTAATCCCAAACTTAATTATTCTCATAAACTCCCTAATATTAGACGTTAAACTTAAGTGTCTTAAGTAATAGTTATATTACCAATAATCGCAAATTTTGTAAACAACTCAATTTCCGATTGATTAACAGCTAATTATTTAACTCTCCATCAATTTCCTGCACCGCGGAATTGTCTAACAATCGCATGAATTTTGGACTTGCTTTAAGCGCTTCAATATCCCCGGATTGTACCGCACTCATAATCTTAGGATCGTTAAGGATGGCCATAAACTCAGGATCATTTTGCAGCTCTGTAATCTGCCCCATAATACTTTTATTATTAGCCATTGTGCTTTTAAGCGCTTCTACCCCGGCATTGACTGCGCCTAAGGGGGTAGGCTCCGATTTGATCGCATCTGAATCTGAGGAAGAGGTAATGTGAGACTGTGTATTTACCCAGGACGATGAACGAACAGTTTTTACGCGAGACTCATCAATATTTACTTCACCGATACTTGAAGAGTTTATAGTGTAAATACCATTTACTAGGCTATCAATTTCGCCGACAATCACACTGCCGTCAATCAAATCAATTTCCATAATATCACCGGCCACTACATTAAAACTAAACAAGCAAATTGCGATAACAGTGCTAAAAAAAACCAGCATAAGTCTCATTTTATTAACTCCTTTCATCATTAGATCCGACATTACGGGTTGCAATCAAATTAATATTTAATCCCAGAAAATTCTCTTTTATAATATCGCCGATTTTAACGGGAATTCTAATTGTGATTTTTCTGACCGCTTTTGAAGCTTCCCTAATCATGCCTCTGGGGATCGCTTTATTTGTGCGCACGGGTACCATCTTCAAATGTAGACCGCGGCTAAAAACCGTAGAGGTAAAAAAGCGTAAAGGGTTTCCGATCTCAGAACACGCATATTTTTCACCCGTAGAACAATCATTTCCTTCAACAGCAATCACTTTATTGCCCTGAAACTCCACATTCAACTTACAACCTTTTGGACATTCAATGCAAATTATGTTTTTAATCATCGCAAATACTCCGCGGCCTGTTTCCCGGCAAGTTCACTGTCTTTGGTCACCCCATCAACGATATCATACACTTTAAACGCATTACCGCAAACAAATAAGCCCGCAACAGTCGTTGTGTTAAGTTTTTTACTAACCGGTGTATTTGTTTGCACATCCAAAGGAACACCTGCTTTTTCAATAAGTTCATTTTCCGGAATTAATCCCACGGAAAACAGAACCGTATCGCAATCAATAAAAAAATCCGATCCGGGTATTTGTTTAAGTTTTTCATCAACTTTCGCCACCCTGACTTTTTCAACTCTGTTCCTCCCATAAATCTCAACAATTTTACAATCTAAACATAAAGGAATATCAAAATCATCAAGGCATTGCACGACATTTCGAAGAAGGCCGCTGCATTGACTTTGAATTTCTATGACCGCCTTAACATCGGCCCCCTCAAGCACAAAACGGCGCGCCATTATTAACCCAATATCTCCGGAGCCGATAATAACCACTTGCCTTCCCGGCAAAAACCCTTCACAGTTTACAAGTTTTTGCGCAAGACCTGCTGTATATACCCCTGCCGGACGAGTTCCGGGCACATGGACCATCTCCCTAGTTCTCTCCCGGCATCCGGTAGCCATAATCAAAGCTTTGGCTCTGACCTGTTCCATTGTTCCCGGTTTAATAAATGTGATTGTCTTGTCCTCTTTTAAATCCACAACAAACGATCTTAGGCTGACTTCTATTCCCGGAATAGCTTTAACTTTCTGAATAAAACGATCGGCGTACTCAGGGCCGGTAAGTATCTCATTGAAATAATCAATTCCAAAACCAGTATGTATGCACTGATTAAGAATACCCCCTAAAAATTGATCTCGTTCTAATAAAAGTATATCCCGGGCTCCATTTTCATAAGCGCTAATTGCCGCAGCCATACCCGCCGGGCCAGCGCCAACTATAACCAGTTCACGTTCTCTCATCAGCTCTGTCTTCCTTTATAATTTCTGACCCCTTACCGCGTTTATTCACTTCCGTAAACAGCTGACTTGTTTCTTCGGCGAGAATTTTCATCAGCCGGGTCGTGCAGAATCCGCCGTGACATCGGCCTGCCTGTGCCCGGGTTCTAAACTTTATGCCGTCCAAAGTGGTTGCTCCGCGATTTATTGCTTCTCTGATTTCCTTAGCCGAAACCATTTCACAACGGCACACAATATCTCCATAAGCTTCATCATTCTCAATAATTTGTTTTGCTTCCGGCATCGGCAGAGAAAAAAGATGAAGCGTTTTTTTTCGCTCATTTATAAACTTTTGCTTTTTTTGCAATACCATCCCGTTTTCTTTTAAAATATTGATTACCATAACCGCGATTGCCGGAGCTGCAGTTAATCCGGGAGACTGAATCCCCGCGACATTTACAAATCCCGGAACAGTTTTTTCATATCGAATAATAAAGTCATCGCCGGCAACCGGGCGTAATCCGGCAAAATATGCGATAACATCATTTTCCTTGATCGTAGGAACCATTTTCTTGACCCCGTTAAGAACATTATTAAAGCCGGCCTCAGTTGTTCCCACATCTTCTTTATCTTCGACATCTTCAGCGGTCGGTCCGATCATCGGATTACCATCGCTAGTTTTAATAACAATAATGCCTTTGGATGTTTTGGTCGGCAGGGGGAAAATCAGGTGATTTGTTATATTGTGAAGCTTCTTATCAAGCAGGAATTCCTCACCCTTACGCGGCCGGATATTAATATCGTCAATCCCCACCATTATGGCAATATCATCGGCATAAAGTCCCGCGGCATTAATGACATATTTAGATTTAAAAGATCCAGTTCCGATATTGACAATAAACCCATTATTTTCTTTTTCAATATTTATAACTTTTGAATTGGTAAAAAAATCAACACCGTTTTTTTTGGCATTCTCGCTTAAATCATAGACAAGTCTATAAGGGCTAATAATTCCCGCGGTAGGCGCATATAAAGCGGCAATAACATCTTTACTTAGATTCGGCTCCTTAATCCTCAGCCAATCTTGACGAACAATTTCCAATCCGGGAACACCTAATATTTCCGCTTCGCTTTTAAGCTCGTAAAGCCGGGATCTTTCCGGCTCATCAAAAGCAACAATGAGCTCACCCACTTCTTTAAAATCTACGCCTAAGTCACGAGCAAGTTCACGAATAAGAATATTCCCCTGTACACACAATTTACCTTTGAGTAAATTAGCGTTAATTTGCGTGCCGGGATGAATAATACCGCTATTGGATTTTGAAACGCCAAAGGCAAGCTCTGCTTCCTTTTCCAGGAGCGCAATCGAAAATTTATAACGAGAAAATTCGCGGGCAATTGCCGTGCCGACTACTCCTCCCCCGATTATTATAATATCGTATGATTTCATAAAACAATATATCTACACTTAAAAGCCGCTCATAAAGGAAGAGTCCGTTTTACCGCACCCAACCACCCCTTGTATAGATTAATCCTTTTTACCTTTGTCATCACTGGTTTAAATAATTTTTCCTTTTTCCATAATTTTTTAATTTCCCCGGTATTTTTCCAATACCCGACAGCTAGTCCGGCAAGATAAGCCGCGCCTAACGATGTGGTTTCCGTCACCTTCGGTCTAACCACATTAATACCAAGTATGTCCGCCTGAAAGCCGCATAAAAAATCATTTTTAACCGCACCGCCATCTACCTTTAAATCATTTATCTTTAAATGAGACTCTTTGCGCATAACTTCCAGGACATCTTTAGTCTGATAGCAAATTGCCTCCAAAGCAGCACGCACAAGATGCGCCTTAGTACTTCCCCGCGTTAGGCCAAAAATCCCACCGCGGGCATTTTGATTCCAGTAAGGAGTTCCTAACCCAACAAATGCCGGCACAAGATATACTCCGGCATTATCTTTTACAGACATCGCGATTTTTTCTGAATCTGCCGCATTATTTATAATACCTAAACCGTCACGCAGCCATTGAATTGCCGCTCCCGCAATAAAAACTGCTCCCTCAAGCACATATATAGGCTCTCCCTTAGTTCCGCACCCCAAGGTGGTAATTAACCCATATTTAGAGACCAGCCTTTTCTTTCCGGTATTAAGTAAAACAAAACACCCTGTACCATAAGTATTTTTCATTGTTCCCGGAGAAAAGCAAGCCTGCCCAAATAAGGCGGCCTGCTGATCACCGGCAATCCCGGCAATCGGGATACCTGCGGGAAGTTTTCCTATTTTGAGAGTATTTCCGAATATCGTAGACGATTTTTTAACTTGGGGAAGTATTTCTTCCGGGATATTAAATTTACGGAGTATATCCTTATCCCACTTTTTAGTTTCTATATTAAAAAGCATTGTGCGCGATGCATTCGTATAATCGGTGGCATGAACTTTACCGCCGGTCAATTTCCAAAGTATCCATGAATCTGTAGTGCCAAAACATACTTCTGATTTTTTTGCTTTTTCCCGCACGCCTTTTACATTTTTTAATATCCACTCTATCTTTGTCGCCGAAAAGTAAGCGTCTATCGGCAGCCCGGTTCTTTGGCGAAAAAAATCAATTTCCCCCTTTTTCATTTTAAGCCGGTCGCACCTATCGGCAGTTCTCCGGCACTGCCAGACAATCGCATTATATAAAGGCTTGCCTGTATTCCTATCCCAGAGCACTGTTGTTTCACGCTGATTCGTTATTCCCACAGCAACAATTTTGTCTTTAGGGACTTTACCTAAAGCGTCCTGAATGGTTTCATATACACTGCTCCATATTTGTTCAGGGTCATGCTCTACCCACCCCGGCTTCGGGAAATACTGCGGAAATTCGCGATAAGAACTTGAGACTATCCTTCCCTTTTGGTTGTAAATCACTGCCCGGCTCCCGGTAGTCCCATGATCAATAGCTAAGATAAACTTCATGATATATCCTTTGTTTTACTTTTATATAAGTAAAAATTCAAAATGCAAAACTCAAAAATTCAATCTAAAAATCAAAAGTTTTTATTGTTTTATTAAAATATTTCTTAATTTTTAGTTTTTACTTGTAATTTTGACTTTTGACCTTTGAGTTTTGATTTAATTTAATCTTATTTTAATCTTTTTATCAACCAAGCGTACATATCATCAAAGACACGTTCCCGCCCTAATTCCACAGACATGGCATGATGCATATCCTCATAATGGATCATCGATTTATCTTTTAAAGGTAAAAAATTAAACACATGCTCGCTGGCCTGCATATTAACTACACTATCCTGCCCCGGTAATAAGAATAAAACCGGACGAATAATCTTACCCGCTAAAGCTACTGCATGAACTTCTGCACGGGCAATTTCCCATAATAGTTTTGCCGAGGCAAACCGGTGTTCCCGGGGATCTTTTTCCATAATTTTTTGATATTCTGCATCACGAGTACACATTTGCGGAGTTATTCTTACGGTAAAACGTTTTAAGGGGAATAAAAATCTAGCGACAACAATATCCACATATTTCAAAAAGGATACCGGCAGCCGGCTCGCAAAAGCCGGAGCCAAACAAATAATCCCGTCAAACATGCGCGGTTCTAATGCTCCCATTAAAAACGCCAGTAATCCTCCCATGCTTTCGCCGGCGATAAAAACTTTTTTTTGAGGATTTTCCTTTTTTATGATTTGATAAAGACTGCGGATATCATTAAAATAAGTCTTGAATGAATTGATATGTCCCAGGCGGGTTTTCGTTTCACCAAATCCTTTTAATTCAATAGAGTAACACGCGATATCCCGGCGCTGGAAAAAATCAGTTAAAAATTGCCAGCGTTCGCTATGCGCACCCAACCCGTGTACTAATAATAATACCGCCTTAGCCGGCAAATCTCCGTCCATCCGGAACATTATATCTGTTGTAGGATCAGTTTTTAATGCTTGCATAGGCAGATTATAACACACTTTAGACAAAAAATGTAGTCTTGAATATAAGAAAAGAAGGGTAATTAACAGGTAAGCTAAATAGAACTTTCCACAAGATTAAAAGCTTCGGCTTGAATACTATCGCTCATATCCAGGCCATTAGCTTTTCTGATTTTCTCAGCGATATGCTCAATCATGACCATGACAATCTGATCAATACTCCAATCAGTCGCATCAATCAGCACGGCATCTTCTGCCGGATGAAACGGAGCATAAGGTCTTTCCATATCCCTCCTGTCCCGGGTTCTGATGTCAGATTGTACATGCATTACTACTTCTTTTCTTTGCTGTTGTGAACTAAAAGACAAAGATTGTGACAATTGGCGGAATCTTCTCATAACCCGCACATCCAATGAAGCATGCAAGTGAAACTTAAACTGCGCTTCCGGGAAAACATCAGTCCCCATATTACGCCCGCTAAATACCACGTTCTTGCCTTTAGCCATTTTTTTCTGTAAATCAAATAATGCTTTGGTAACTCTTATATTTCTTGCCACAAGAGGAACATTTACGGAAACTTCACGACCCAGAAGATTATTCGTTATATTTTCGCCATTAGCAAAGATAATTACTTCTCCGGAATCAGTATTATCCATAGCCAGATCTGAATTTTCGATTAATTCCAGTAAGCGATCTTCATCATCAAAACTAATATCTTTCTTCATTGCCAGCCAGGTTATGGCCCGGTAAGTCATTCCCGCATCATAATGCTTACAACCAATAGCTGCTGCCAGCGCCTTGCCTACAGTATTTTTTCCTGAAGCAGTAAGCCCGTCTATAGTAATAATAGAATTTTCCTGTTTTTCTATATAATTTTTGATTAAGGCCACATCTCTAGTAATATCCTTCGCTTCTCCCATTTGCCAAGGATGGATATATCGCGTTCTAAGGAATCTCCATATTTTTAAATAAGAAGCACCGGCTTCGGTAATACCTTTCATTCTAAAAACAAAATAACCGCCAAAAAGATTTTGATAGATCTGATGCTCGATAATCCTTGCCGGATCAAACATCGCTAAATATGCCGGCAGCTCTCTTAATAATTGACGCGGATCTTTAGCGCCGGATCTTAACTTCTCATAATCATCCATCACGGCAAGATACTCCTGCCGGCCAAAAGCGGAAACCACAAAAACGAGCAGTTTTTCATAAATTTTTCCCAGTTTTTGAGATAACGCAGGATCATCAGGAGAAATCGTTTCATACAATCCCATAACTGCCCTATAATTATTCAGATATATTGTTTTCGCATGAGTCACTAATTCAGAAGCTTCGGGTATATTTTCAAAAAAAACATGCTCAAACTCACTATTGGAAAACAAGTAGCAATATCGAGGATCATAGGTCATATATAAAGGCGGAGAATATCGAATATCTATTCCCTCTTTGAGCGTGGACACTGCACGCAATTGCTCCATACTAAGATCAAAATAATGTATTTCTCCCTGCTTATCCTTAATACCAGTTAAAGGATGCGGCCCTTGGGGCACCTCAACTACTGTTTTGGATAAAGCTAAATCGTCCCGTTTATCTAAATATACAAATTCTAATCCCAGGCTGCCCAGCAAGCTTTGAATATTTTTATGGATATTAGCGCAAACATTCATTTTCGGCATTTTTTCAAATGCATCATCCTGCAGCCAGATTCTAAAATCAAAATCGTCTGTAAAAGAAAACCGGGAAGCTCCGGATATATCACTTCGGGCTATATATCCGCTGGGCTGTAAACAGAATTCAGCATCATACTCCGCAACTGCCTTGCGGGTTGCTTCCATCATTAATTGCAGAATATTAATTGCTTTCCCAAATCTAAATTCATTCAAACAATATTCCCGGCTAATCCGCATCTCATAAGTTTGCCATAATAATTGGCGGTATTCTTCTCCGGAAATATTTCCATTACCTTTTTCAAGATCCAGTAAATCTACGGCAGCATCAACTCCCCCGCCTAAAATCAACTCCTGGAAATAGGAAAACTTAGGGAAAAATTTAGCATAACGATGCATACAAATCCATTCCAAACCTCTTAATAAGAGCGTCTCATCGTCAAACAATCGCTCATTTATCACAATTTGGGTAAGCTTATTATCATGATAAGAAACTCTTCCTATTTCTTCAATATTGTCGGAAACAACAATTAGCACATTTCTATCCTCAAGCAAAAAAGCTGTTTTTAAAGTTACATCAACAGCATCTCTGGCTGTACTCGTAAGTATATTATAATATTGGGGCGCTAAAGATTCTGCTGCAGAAATTCGCGGAACCGGATTAAAATAAGACATGGGGATACTGGGTAATACCACGCCTGATCTAAACCTGAATATAGTCTTACGAAACAACTGGTTTACATCAGCCTTAAAGTCGTCTTTTCCGATCTGCAAAGAAGGCGCAAGATTCCCCTGACTAGTTACATCAGAAATCTTGTGGACCTCTTCAGCAAAGCCTCCCCCAGCAGAACAAAAAACCGCTATTAAAATTATAAGCAATACTCTCGAAATTTTCCGCATTATTTATTAAACTTATTTAAAATGTTTGTAAAAAGTAGCACTATATGACAAGCCCTTTCTAAAATTAATTAAGTATATCATAAATACAAATAAATTACAAATTTTATTTCGGAAAATTGATAAAATTGTTAAATGTTTTATTATCAATATTTAGGAGAAAATATGGTATTTATTTCTAGGGGTTATATTCTGTCCGGAAAATCAGAGAATATTCCATCGACTCCCATGTTTTTCATACGCTGGATATCATCAGGCTCATTCACAGTATAAACAAAAACCTTCATACCCCTTTGATGGGCATCGTCTATTAAAGCCTGATTAATGAATTCTTTGGAAGGATGCAAGGAAAAGGCCTTTACCTTTTGAGCGCACTCTGCGTAACCTATTGGGATACCGGCGATTACAGCCCCAATCCTTACATTTGGGCATGCTTTATTAAACTCAAGTAATTCATAATGATTGAACGATGACACGAGAAAATCATCATAATTCCAATCATATATATTTACATATTTGTTTATAATATCTGCAACTGATTTTGCCGCGTTTTCACCTTTAAGTTCCACATTAACACTGACCTGCTTATTAACCAGCTGAAGAACTTCTTCCAGGGTTGGAATTCTCTGGCCATTGCCGACATCAAGCTCTCTTAATTCATCAAAGGTCTTTTCACAAACAAACCCCTTAATACTTGTCGTACGATCTATTTTTGCATCATGGATTGCCACTATTTGACCTGTTCGGCAAGCATATACATCCAACTCTACCATATCGACATTTAATTCTAATGCCTTGCGGAAGGAAGCCAATGTATTTTCCGGTGCATATCCACGAGCACCGCGGTGTCCTATTCTAAGCGTCATGGTTCTCCTTTTTTACAAATAATCGTTTCTTCGTTCTTATCTTTCAAATAAATCAATATTAATACATTCACCGCAATAAATGCAAACCGGCCTTTTTTTCATTAAATTATGACCGCAATTGGGGCACGGCAATGGCCCCTGGGGTTTTACTTTACCGTCTAATTTTCCGTCCCGGGAGTCTATTTCATTAACACGTTTTACCAAATCCTCATCAGCATAGCCGTGCTCTTCTTTTAGAATATTCCACAAGGCTTCGGTTATCAATAATAGCCTTTCAATATCAAGTTTTGTTTCTTTTATTTCTATTTCCGTTCGGCTAAGTTTACTTCGTGCTGATGCCGCGTCCGCGCGCGCTATTCCGTCATGGATTCTTATAGAAGGATAAAACATTTTAATCTCCTTTGACATTTTGCAATTCTTTCCAAACAGCCTCAATAATAACCATCGAAGCATCATCCGGATGACTTTTTCCTGTTTCTTTTAATAAAGCTTTGTTTCCCTTCCACAAACCATATTCATTCCGGATACCGGTTCCCCAGCCAAAATGAAACTTAATTAAGTCTTGCTTTTGAGTATTTTTAATTTTTTTCTTATCTTCACTGCTCATTTTAGAGAGAATATCCTTAACAACAGCCTTAATAGTTGTCGGCCATTCCGGAGATTTCTGATCTTCTGTACTATTTATTATCTGTTCACTTTCCGCTTGCTGAGCATATACCTGCATGGACAATACCATGATTATGGATAAGAGAATTGCTATTTTAATAAGCTTCATCATACTCCTTTCAAAACAAAAAAAGCAACTCTTTCAAAAAGAAAGAATTGCCTAATAGTTTGATTTAACATAAATATTCTTCATTAAAATATGATACTACACCTAATAAATTTAGTCAATTTCATTAGCATATAGCATTAAAAAACAAAGGCCACCACTTTCATGATGACCTTCTGTTTTATATGGTCGGGGCGGCGGGATTTGCCCACTACAGTCGAAACTTCCTGTTTCTCCTTGCGTAGGCTCACCCCGGTTCACTGCCGCTCACAATCCTGCTCGCTTATCCTCCCGTTGGTCGGCGTTCACCTTGCTTCAAA